>CAYFTL010000006.1:0-74767 GCA_964346145.1 uncultured Oscillospiraceae bacterium
CAACGTACCGTTTGACAAACGGTACGTTGTTTTTATGTATTTACAGGTTTGAAGGAAAAAACTTATTTGGCGTTCTTTTCCTTCAATGCAGCCTGAGCCGCGGCCAAACGAGCGATCGGCACGCGGAAGGGCGAGCAGGATACATAGTTCAAGCCGATATCGTGGCAGAACATAACCGTGGAAGGATCTCCACCGTGCTCTCCGCAGATGCCCAACTTGATGTTGGGACGAGTCTTGCGGCCCAGCTCAACAGCCATCTTCACCAGCACGCCAACACCCTTTTGGTCCAAACGGGCAAAGGGATCGGATTCAAAGATCTGCTTCTCGTAGTAGGCATCCAAGAATTTGCCAGCATCGTCACGGCTGAAGCCGAAAGTCATCTGGGTCATATCGTTGGTGCCGAAGGAGAAGAACTCGGCTTCCTGAGCGATCTCGTCGGCGGTTACGGCCGCGCGGGGAATCTCGATCATGGTTCCCACCATGTATTCGATCTTGGTGTTGCGCTCGGTCATTACCTGTTCAGCGGTCTCTACAACCACTTTCTTAACAAACTCCAGCTCTTTGACTTCACCTACCAGCGGAATCATGATTTCCGGAACGATAGCGATATTCTCTTCCTTGGAAACCTCGATAGCCGCTTCGATTACCGCGCGGGTCTGCATCTCAGCAATTTCTGGATAGGTGATTGCCAAGCGGCATCCACGGTGGCCCATCATCGGGTTAAACTCGTGGAGCGAGTTGATCCGGTCGATAATCACTTCGGACGTGGTATCCAATTCCTTAGCCAGTGCAGCGATCTCTTCGGTCTGAGACTTGGCAGGCAAGAACTCGTGCAAAGGCGGATCCAAGAAGCGGATCGTTACCGGGCGCACACCCATAGCCTTGTAAATGCCCTTGAAGTCTTCTTTCTGCATGGGCAAAATCTTGGCCAGCGCAGCGCGGCGTTGCTCTTCGGTATCCGATAGGATCATTTCGCGCATGGAACCGATACGGTCGGCCGCAAAGAACATGTGCTCGGTACGGGTCAGGCCGATACCTTCTGCGCCAAAAGAAATCGCTGTCTCGGCGTCATGGGGAGAGTCGGCGTTGGTGCGCACCTTCATCGTGCGGAACTCGTCGGCCCACTCCATCAGTTGAGCAAAGTCATCAGAAATAGAAGCTTCAACCGTGGCAACCGCTTCGCCGTATACATTTCCGGTGGTGCCGTCCAGCGACATCCAGTCGCCTTCCTTAAACACCCGACCATCGATGGTAGCGGTCTTTGCTTCTTCGTTCATGTGCAGCGCACTGCATCCGGCAACGCAGCAGGTGCCCATGCCGCGGGCAACAACGGCCGCGTGGGAAGTCATGCCGCCGCGGGCGGTCAAAATGCCTTCGGAGCTAGCCATGCCTTCGATATCCTCAGGCGAGGTCTCCATACGCACCAAGATGACCTTCTGGCCATTCTTGTAGGCAGCAGCGGCATCTTCTGCGGTGAAGTAAATCTGTCCGCAAGCTGCACCGGGGGAAGCGGCCAAACCGGTTGCAATCGGGGTGGTCTTCTTCAAGGCAGCGGCATCAAACTGGGGATGCAACAGCGCATCCAGCTGTTTAGGATCAATCATCATCACGGCTTCTTCTTTGGAAATCATGCCTTCCTTCACCAGGTCTACAGCAATCTTGGTGGCTGCAGCCGCGGTGCGCTTGCCGCTACGGGTTTGCAAAATGTACAGCTTGCCGCGCTCGATAGTGTATTCAAGGTCCTGCATGTCGCGGTAATGCTGTTCCAGCTTCTCGGTAATGTCCACGAACTGCTGATACAATTCGGGCATATCTTTTTGCAACGCAGAAATGGGGTTGGGCGTGCGCACGCCGGCAACAACGTCTTCGCCCTGGGCGTTCATCAGGTATTCGCCATACAGCGTGTTTTCGCCGGTGGCGGGGTCGCGAGTAAACGCAACGCCGGTGCCCGAAGTGTCGCCCATGTTGCCAAATACCATGGCCTGTACGTTAACTGCGGTACCCCAGCTGCCCGGGATATCGTTCATACGGCGATAGTAGATGGCGCGCGGGTTGTTCCAGGAACGGAACACCGCTTTAATGGATTCGAGCAACTGAACGCGGGGATCCTGGGGGAACTCCTCGCCCTTTGCTTCGCGGTAAATCGCCTTGTAACGCTCGGTTACTTCCTTCATGTCCTCTGCAGACAGGTCGGTGTCCAGCACAGCGCCCTTTTCTTTTTTAATCTCTTCCAAAGCTTCGTCAAACTTGGCCTTGGGCACTTCCATAACCACGTCGGCGAACATCATGATCAAACGGCGGTAAGAGTCGTAAGCAAAACGCTCGTTGCCCGTCAGGTTAGCCAAGCCCTGAACCGCCACATCGTTCAAGCCCAGGTTCAAAATGGTGTCCATCATGCCGGGCATGGAAGCGCGGGCACCCGAACGAACCGATACCAGGAAAGGATTTTCCAAATCACCGAATTTTTTATCGTTGATCTTTTCGGTAGCTTTCAAAGCTTCTTCGATCTGGGTCACGATTTCGTCGGAAATCTTCTGGCCATCTTCGTAGTACTTAGTGCAAGCTTCGGTAGAAACAGTAAAACCTTGCGGCACCGGCAGGCCCAATTTGGTCATTTCAGCCAAGTTTGCGCCTTTGCCACCCAGCAAATTCTTCATGCTGGCGTCGCCCTCACTAAAGAGGTAAACGTACTTATGAGACATGTTATTCCTCCTAAACAAATATTTGACATATTGGGAATATAAACAGCGGGTTTCCGCGTGTTGTCAATACTTATAGACACACTTGGATTTTATTATATCTACTATATCCTATCTTCGCAAGAAAATAAGCGTTAAATATTATATTTCCTTACTTAAAATGCTTCGATTTGTGTGTTTTTTTCATGAGTGTATCTTTCCAGGGATAAGCAATCCCCTGAGCATTTTTTTACCGCGGCACCTACAAAAAACAACCATTATTATATCATCATTTTTGTATCCCTACAAATTTGCCACCCCGTTATTTTACACGGTTCTCCCCAAAATAGGAAGTCATAAAATCAACAAAACATTAATTTATAAAATATAGCTTCACTTTTCAATGGTGAATGAGCTGTGTATATGGTAAAATAAATGTATATGTTCCACAATGTTTCTCTAACCGCAAGCCTTCTCTTTTTACATTCGAACAAACGCCTTTGCCGCGTTTACTTTAAGAATGGAGGAACGCCCGTGTCACTAAGTCCCACTCAATTACACCAGCTGGAAACCCCATGCATCGTCATCGATATGGACATCGCCCGGCACAACATAGAAAAAATGCAGCGTGCAGCCAATCAAGCAAATTGCGCGCTACGACCCCATATAAAAACCCACAAAATGCTGCTGTTTGCGCAAATGCAAATCGCAGCCGGCGCAAAAGGCATCACTTGCGCCAAAATTACCGAAGCCGAAATCATGGCCGGTGGCGGCATCGACGATATCTTCATCGCCTATCCCATGGTGGGTACCCAGCGCACTCAGCGCGCTATTGAGCTGAGTAAGCACATGCGCCGGCTAATCCTTGCGGTAGACAGTTTGGCCGGCGCCGAACTGCTCAACCAGGCAGCCAAAGAAGCAGATACCCAGCTGGAAGTGCGCTTGGAAGTGGATACCGGAGCCAAACGCACCGGCGTGCTGCAAGATCAAGCGGTCCTTCTGTCCAAACAAATCGCTTCCATGTCCAATTTAAACCTTACTGGCATCTATACTTTCAAAAGCCTGATTTACGACGGAAAGCCTACCGCCGACAACGCGCTGGCTGCTCAAGAAGAAGGGCGGTTAATGGCCGACATCGCCCAAAACATTCGCGCAGCCGGCATAAACATCACCGACATTAGCGCAGGTTCCTCCCCCACCGGGGTGGACTTGGCCAACACCGGGCTGGTCAACGAAATCCGCCCCGGCACCTATGTGTTCAACGATATTTTGCTGTACAAGGAAGGCGTGGCCGCCCCCGATGAAATCGCTGCCAAATACTATGCCACCGTGGTCAGCACACCCAGCCCGGAATATGCCATCATCGATGGCGGAACCAAAACTTTCCCAACCGATATTCAGCCCGGAACCGGCCCGGCATACGCCAACGGCTTTGCCGTCATCGAAGGGCGCACCGATTTGGCCCTCGCCCGCATGAACGAAGAGCACGGAATCATTACCTCGGAAACCGGGCAAACAAATTTACAGGTGGGCGACGTTATTTCCTTGCTGCCCATCCATATCTGCACTGCAATCAATATGCATAACCGCGTGTATCTGCTGGAAAACGGAAAACTACGCCCCCAAAAAGTCGATGCACGCGGCATGCTGCTGTAAGAAGGTTTTAATGTGAACACCATCATCAAAAACGGCACCCTATACGATGGCTCCGGCAGCGCGCCCTACCGTGCAGATCTACTGGTTCAGGACGACAAAATCCTGGACATCGCGCCCAACTTAAACCCTGACAACGCGCGTATGATAGAAGCCTCCGGGCTTATCGTCACCCCCGGCTTCATCGATCCCCACCGCCATTGCGATGTGGCTCCACTACAAGATCCGCGCTTCGGTCAACTGGAACTGGCCCAGGGCATTTCAACCACCCTTTGCGGCAACTGTGGAATTGCCCCTGTGCCCACCACACCCCGCTGGCAAAGGGATTTGTACGACTATATCGAACCGGTCGTCGGACCCATTGGCAAGGATCACAGCTTCTACGATTATCTCGACTGGACAAACGCCTTGCAGCAGGAAAGCCTGCCCATCAACATAGGATTTCTGGTGGGTGCTGGAGCGGTCAAAACCGCAGTAAACGGATTTGCCAAGGGCGATCTGTCTGCCCAGCAACTGCAGCGCGCCACTGCGTACGTGCGCGAAGGCATGCAAGCCGGGGCCCACGGATTATCCCTCGGCCTTATGTATCAACCCGAATGCTGGTCCACCCCTACCGAGCTCATTGCCATGGCACGCGCCGCTTCCTCATACGGCGGGGTCATGAGCACCCATATCCGCGGCGAAGGCGACAGCCTGGTCTCTTCGGTGCAAGAAGTGATCGATGTGGCCGCGCAAGCCGAAATCCCACTAAAAATCAGCCACTTCAAGGCAACCGGTATCAGAAACTGGCGCAACCTTATTTTTAAAGCCATCGAACGCATCGAAAACGCCCGGGCCCGGGGCCAGCAGGTTTCCGTGGACTTTTACCCCTACGCCGGCGGTTCCACCACGCTGCAGTCGTTGCTGCCGCCTTCCGTTATGGAAGACGATATGCACTCCATGCTTGGCAAAATGGGCACCGCCCAAGGCAAGCAACTGCTGCGTCAAGAAATCTACAAGCAACACCCGGGCTGGGACAATATGGCCGAAAGCATCGGCTGGGATCGCATCGTCGTCAGCGCGGTCACTTTGCACGAACACGCCGGCTACGCAGGCAAGAACCTGGCCTCCTTGGCCGACCAGCTGGGCTATAGCGAACCGGCTGACCTGGTCGCCGATCTGCTCTACTTAGAGCAGGGCAAAGTGGGCGTCATCCTGATGAGCATGGCCCCGAGCGATGTGGACGCGATCGCACGCCTCCCCTACAGCTCCCTCATCTCCGATGGGCTATACACCCAAACAGCCAACCCCCACCCCCGTTTGTACGGTTCTTTCCCCAAGTTTTTGCGCAACTACGCCATCAATCGCTCTATCCTTCCGCTGGAAACCGCGATCCACAAAATGACGGGCATGCCCGCCCAACACATGGGGATTCAAAACCGAGGCCTGCTAAAACCCGGAAATTTTGCCGACATTTGCCTGTTTAATCCGGCTCAATTTAAGGATCGCGCCACCTTTACCGATGCCGCACGCTTGGCGCAGGGCATGCATCTGGTCATGGTCAACGGAAAAATCGCCTGGAAAAATGAAAGCATACAGCAGCCTGGCGGCAAACTTATCCTGCATCAATGTTAACCATCAATCAAAAGGAGGAATACCCCCATGGATGTTTACGAAAAAATGAAACAACTACAAATTGAGCTTCCTACTCCGCCGAAAAAGGGCGGCCTATATGCCCCGGCAAAACGCTTTGGCGCCGGCCTCGTGTATATTTCGGGCTGCGGCCCAGTAATCAATGAGCCCATCGCCGGAAAGCTGGGCGCCCAATTCAGCGTCGAGCAAGGGCAAGCTTACGCCAGAAACTGCATGCTCAATGTGCTGGCCGTCCTGCAAGCCGAAATCGGCGACTTAAACAAAGTCAAAAACGCCGTAAAAATATTGACGCTGGTGGCCGGCACCGACGATTTTTACGATCAGCCTATGGTGGCCAACGGCGGCAGCCGGCTGCTCGCCGACCTGTTTGGAGAACAAGTTGGCGTAGCTGCCCGCTCAGCCATCGGTGTCAACGCGCTACCCGGCAACATCCCGGTTGAAACCGAAGCGCTTTTTGAAATCGAGCTTTAATCAATTTCAAAAAAGAACCGATTGATGTATCAATCGGTTCTTTTTACTCCCATCTTATCCTTTAACCACCGGCCTCCCGATGGACTCGTACAATACGCTGCGCCCCTCCATATCGGACAGCTCATAACAGTTCCGTCCATCCAGCACAACGGCTTTGCGCATCAGCTCCACAAACGCCTCGGGTCTTAGCGCCTTCACTTCAGGCCATTCGGTCAGAATCAAACACAGATCGCTGCCTTTGATGGCCTCTTGGGGAGTGGACGCATAATACACTTCGTCATATCCCATCTGCTTAAAGTGCGCAGCCGCTACAGGATCCCAAGCGCGCACTTTTGCGCCGTCATCCAACAACAACGGAATGTTGTCAAGAGAGGGTGCCTCGCGCAAATCGTCGGTCCCGGGCTTAAATGCTAGCCCCAACACCGCTACCGTCAGCCCTTCAAAGGAATCGTAGTACTTGCGCGCTTTTTTAATCAGTTTGATCTTTTGCTGCTCGTTCACTTCTATGGTCGCCTTCACGGTTTTTAGCTCATAGTCCATATAATTGGACAGCCAGTGGAGTGCCTTAGTGTCTTTGGGAAAGCAGGATCCGCCGTAACCGATTCCGGCCCGCAAAAAATGTTGGCCTATGCGCTGGTCGAACCCCATCCCCTTGGCCACCTCGTTTACATCCGCGTCCACCAGCTCGCACAGGTTGGCAATTTCGTTAATATAGGATATTTTCAGCGCAAGGAAATCGTTGGACGCATATTTGACCATCTCGGCGCTGCGTCGGCTGGTCACCACGACCGGCACACCTTCAAACCCCGCGTACACTTGGCGCAAAACCTTCTCCGCGTAAGGGCTCTGTACGCCCAGCACAATTCGGCTCGCATGGAGCGTGTCGCGTACCGCCGTACCCTGGGCCAAAAACTCAGGGTTGCTGGCCACCTCTACCCGCACGTCGGCCTTCAGCTCCTGGGCAATCAAGGCCTCCACCTTGTCATTGGTGCCGATGGGCACGGTGGATTTCACCACCACCACACAGTCCCGCTTTACGCTTTGGGCAATCTGCTCGGCCACCTCAAACACATATTTCAAGTTGGCCGATCCATCCTTTTTCTCGGGCGTGCCCACGCCTATGAAGATGACCTCGGCGTCCTCGTACGCCTCTTGGTAATCGGTCGTATAGCTTAGCCGCTCTGCGTTCTGCCGCATCAGATCTTCCAGTGCTTCCTCATAAATCGGCGAAATCCCGGCGCGCATCGCGTCAATCTTCTGCCGGTCAATATCGACACAAACCACGTTGTGCCCGGTGTGCGCCATACAAACGGCCGTTACCAACCCGACATAGCCCGTTCCAGCCACCGCTATTTTCATATTCTTTCCTCTATTCTTATCGTCCCTCTGCAATTCACCAGAATCAGCTAATCTTTCTCGGCATCGTTATCCTCAAACACCCTGGATCCGGTAGCCCCTCTCTGCCCTTGGTACTTGCCCCTGTACAGGTTCTCGGCATGCCGGTCCAACTGGGCAAACACCAACTGGCCAATGCGCCGTCCGGCTACCAGCTCAATCGCACAATTGCTGGCGTTGAACAGCTCCAAGGTGATCTCACCTTCAAAACCCGGGTCTACCCAACCCGCATTTTGTATGAACAAGCCCAGCCGCCCGATGGAGCTGCGCCCTTCGACAAAAGCGGTCATATTGCCGGGCAGCTTAAAATATTCCCTCGTGCTCGCCAACACAAACTGGCCGGGCAACAAAAGGTAGCTCTCAGCCTCTATCACCCGGTACTCCACTTCCTTGTCCAGCGTAATGATTCCGCTTCCGCCCTCCTTCACCACGCTATACGTGTTGCCCAGGCGAATGTCCACGCTGGCGGGCTGTATCTGTTGATCATCCAGCGGCGAAATGGTCAACTGCCCCGCTTCCATCAGTTCTTTAAGAGATTTATCCGAAAGAATCAATTTGTGTATCCTCCTCATTGCTTTCCCAATGCACCAGGCTCTGCTTCCCCTAATTTACATGCCCAGCGCGCTCAACAAGAATTGAGCCACCAGCACCGTGCCGCACGCGCTCAACGCCGCCACCAGCAGCGGCTTCTCCCGCCAGCTAAGCAATAGCGCCACCCCTACGCCCACGGTCGCCGTAATCAAATTTCCGGTCGATGCAAACACATCGGGAAAGGTCATCGCGCCCAGCACCGCATAGGGCACATAAAACAAAAATGATCGCACCCGGCGGTTGCCTATCTTCTTCTTAAACAGCAAAGGCACCATTCGAATCAAATAGGTGACCCCGGCCATCACCAACAGGTAGGGCAGAAATTCGTCCACGCTCATACCTGCTCCTCCTTAAGTGGGAACCACAGCGCCCCCACAAGGGATGCGATCACCGCACAGATAATAATGGCGAATCCGCTCGAAATGTTCTTTAGCCCGGGCGCACACCGAATCAGCACGCTCAGCGCCACCGCGATGAGCACCACCGTGCGCACCGAGGGCAGTTTTTTGCTGGGCGGCACGATGATCGCCAAAAACATGGCATAAATCGCTATACCCAGCGCCATACGTACCGCAACAGGCAACAGCGTGCCCGCAGCCGCGCCCAAAAACGTGCCCAATCCCCAACCCAAATAAGGCGTTATAATCAATCCATATAAATAGGCCCTGCCCACCGCATGGGGCTGGCTGCTGGCCACGGCAAAAATTTCGTCGGTGTTGCAAAAAGCAAACAACATCCGGTGCGGCGTGGTCATGCTGTCGTCCAAATTCTGGGTGATCGACAACGACATCAACGCATAGCGCAAATTGATCACCAGTTGGGTAAGCGCCATTTCCACCAGCGAGGCAGAAGCCATCATCAGCTCCAACCCTGCAAACTGCCCGGCCGACGTAACGTTGGTCAGCGAAATCAACAGTGCCTGCCATACGCTCAGGCCTTCTCCCACCGCCATCATGCCAAAGGTAAAGGAAACCGAAAGATACCCCAGGGCAATCGGAATCCCATTCCGAATCCCCTTAAAAAACCACGGCATATCATCCCGCTCCCCTCCGTTTTAATTGCCATCTGCTAAGTCATAAGTGTATGAAAACCGTAAAACTTTGTCAACGCGCGAAGCGTTAACTGCGCCCATCCCACATCCGGACGGGCGCACCATAGGCAACTTGCTCCATATAGAAATAAATTAACATCACTACCGCTAAATATCCAAGAAAATATACTCTGGCATATGCGGCTATCCAGTGCTTCGCTTAAGCCTTTCACCGTTCAACGGCCTCTAGCCCTAAATCCACAAAAAATACCTACAACACGCGCTTTACGCCTGCTCCGGTTCCGGGTAACGGATTGCTTCAGCTTTTTTCAACAACCGCCACAGGTTCTCCCCGCAAATGGCCGCCACATCCTCCTGAGTGTATCCGCGCTTTTTCAAAGCCTCCACCAAAATAGGAAAATGCTCCGGGTTGCTCAAACCCTCAGGGCTTTCATCAATCCCATCAAAGTCGGATCCAAAACCCAGCACCCCAATCCCACCCATCTGGGCTATCGCATCGATATGTTCCACCACATCTTGGGTGGTCGCCGGACGCCCTTGGGCCAGGAAATGCGAATAGAAATTGATGCCAATGTAGCCGCCCCGCTCGATAATCGCCCGCACCTGCGCCTCGTTCAGATTTCTTGGTTGATCGCACAAACTCCTCAAATTGGAATGGCTGGCGATGGGCGGCAACTGGGCACAATCTATGAGCTCCCAAAAACCGCGTTCGTTCAAATGGGACACATCGCTGTAAATCCCCCGCCTATCCATTTCTCGAACCAGTTGCCTTCCAAAAGGCTTTAGCCCCAGCTTCTCGCCCGACATCATGGGATAGCCGATTTCATTTTCATAATTCCACGTAAGGGCGATCATGCGTATTCCAGCCAGGTTATAAAAATAGTCCAAATTTTCCAGACTGCCCTTGAGCATTTCGCCCCCTTCTATCGAAAGTACGCCCGAAGGGTATACCGGCGGCTCCTGGGGCAATCGGCCGGCATAAATCGGCATGGGCATTTCCAGCGCCTTTTTAAGCATCTTTACACCGTTCTCAAGAGGATACTTGGCCGCCTCTTTGCTGCCCGAAAACAACGCAAAGGTTTGAATGCCCACACCGCCCCTCTTTAGCCGTTCATACGTGACCGAACAATCCTCCGCTTTTTGATGGGCAACCGCCTGCATGTAAAGGGTATCGCAATGGGCATCCGCAATAAACATTTTGGCCCCTCCCGTCCTGCTTCAATAGATTCTTTGCAACACAATCATTATAAGCAATCCGGTAAACCGGCGCAACAGCGCTTAAGCTTGAAAAAAAATTAAGTATCCCTTAATATAGAGTGAGTGATATTAAAGGATAAGGGAGTAGTACATACGCATGGAAAATTCAAACCAAACAACGGGCACCTTGGCAAAGCTTAAACGCTTTTTTGGCCCGCAGGACATGACTAAAGGCGACATCTGGTATAACATCATCGCCTTTTCAGTGCCCCTCTTAATCGGAAACTTCGTTCAACAGCTTTACAGCACAGTGGACTCGATCATCGTAGGCAATTTTGCAGCCAACGGCGACGGAGCGCTGAGCGCTGTAGGCGTATCCGGCCCCGTCATTAACTTAATGTTGGTGCTGCTGATGGGCATCGCCACCGGTGCGGGCATCATGGTTTCTCAGTACTTCGGCGCCCGGCAAGAAGAAAACCTATCGGACACGGTGGGCACCTGTTTGCTGCTCACCGTCCTATCCACCTTAATTATTTCCATACTGGGCATATTCCTCGCAGGACCGATCCTGACCTTATTAAAGACTCCGGCCGACGTCTTTGATATGGCGAAGGAATATCTGCAAATAATCTTTGCCGGTTTGATCGGCAGCGCGCTCTACAACATTGTTTCGGGCGTTTTGCGCGGCTTGGGCGACTCCTTCTTCCCCCTGATTTTTCTGATTGTCGCAAGCCTTATCAACATCGTCCTAGACTTTATCTTTGTATACTATTACCACTGGGATGTGGGCGGTGTTGCTTTGGCAACCGTCATCGCTCAGGCCGTTGCGGCAGCGTTGTGCCTACTGCGCTTGTTCCGCATGAAAAATGTCATTAGACTCAAAAAACACAATTTCCGTTTCAACAAACACATGGCCATCCGCCTAACCAAGTTGGGTCTGCCCGCCGGTATTACCCAGGGCATATTTTCTATTGCCATGCTGGTTGTGCAGGCGCTGACCAACTCCATGGGCACAGACGTCATGGCCATGAGCACTGTCGTTATGCGCGTAGACGGTTTCGCCATGATGCCCAACTTCACCTTCGGCATGGCCGCCACCACCTTCGTCGGGCAAAACCTGGGTTCCCGCAAAATGGACCGCATTGAAGATGGCAGCAAAAAAATCATGCTGATGGCTCTAGGCATCGCCACGCTGCTCACCTTATGTTTGTTGCTGTTCGGCGGCAGCTTGATGCGCGGTTTTACAAAAAATGCTACCATCGTAGAGTTGGGTATCCGCGCCATGCGCATCATCGCCGTCGGCTACATTTGTTTCGCCATCAACCAGGTGCTGTCCGGCATCCTGCGCGGTGCAGGCCAAACCATGGTACCCATGATTGTCGCACTGATCACCACCATCGCGCTGCGCGTGCCCATCGCTTACATCCTCGCCCACTTCACCCGTTCGGAGCTGTGGCCCAACGGCTCTCCAGATGCGCTCTACATTTCGCTGCTGGTCAGCTGGAGCATGGGCGCCGTGCTCACATTCTTCTATTATAAGTTTGGCAATTGGAAGAAAAAAGCCGCACAAGATATGTTCAAAGAAGAAACCTTTGAAGCTAACAACTCAACTTTCGAATAGCAATACAAAAAACTCTGGATGCAAATGCATCCAGAGTTTTTTGTATTTGTGTTATCTCTTAGGCCAACGAACCCATCGGATCCCAAGGCTTAAGCTGGATTGGCTCCTGCTCAAACGCCTTTTTCTGCTCGTCGCTTAAGTACTTTTTGTTCACCACAATCTGGTAGTTGAACTCATCGAACCATTCGTCGGTCATCAGGTAGTATCCCTTTTGTCCACTTTCATCGCCCCAGCTGTTTTCCACCTTCCAGCGGTTGGGTTTGCCGTCCACCAGGTTTACCCCCAAAAAGACCATCGCGTGGGTCAGCACGCTTTCGCCGTAGTCCAGGCGCTGGGCCTTATCCATTCCGAATTTAATGTCTAGCAATCCCTCGTAACCAAAGTTGTTCATGCCCATAATGCCGCTTTCCCTGGTCAAAAACTGGCCGACATCGCAGCCAAACCAAACCGGACACCCGTCGCTCAACTGGGCAATGGCCAGCTGTTTTTGCTCTTCGATCGGCAAGTTCAAATATTTTACCGAGCGTCCTCCCACAACGTTGCCCAAATACTGAACCGTATAAGTCTTGTAATAGGGCTTATCCTCCGTCGGCGCATTCAAAACCGAAATATAGTCGTTCAGCGCCTGGCCCACATATTTGTCGTAGAAGGATTTGGGCGTGAGCTTTTCGTCGCGGCAGAAGTTCTTGTCCTTGTCCCGGTATTCCCAGTCAAAGGTCTGGGGCGGCTCACCCAGCGAAATGCACAGCACGCGGTACACTTCTTCCAGCATCCCCTGCTTCATCTGCCGAATTTCCTGTTCGCTTTGGCCTGATTTCACGGCATCGCGCAAGCACATGGCGTCTTCGCGCAGCTTGAGCGTCAACAGCTTATTGAGCATGCCGGTGTTGCTGCTGTGGAAAGTTTCGGGCATGGCATGCTTGGGCACACATCCGTATTTGTCCACCAGCGCGCAAAACATGTCCCATTGCCCGCCATCCTGCAAGGGCGCTTGCAACAAGTGGGACAACAGCCGGCTGCCTACAGGCTCTTCCACCGTTTCCAAAATGCTCTCAAGGAAATAATTGGCTTTTTCCATTTTATCCCAGAAAATTGCATAGTTTTGGGAAAGCTCAAAGGTTTCCAAATTGCACTTTTGCATTACTTCGTAGCGCATGGTGTTGAGGCCGGCAAACAACCAGCAACGCCCCGATGCCTTCTGATTGGTAATCTTGCCCGTTTCTATTTCGATGGAAAACTCCATGGGATTTTCGATAAATTCTTTTTGATTCTCCGCCGCATCGCTCAGCCCGTTCTTCACCACTGCGTTTTTGCGCACCGTGTTCATCGGGTCTTGCCCAAACCGCTCGGAAAATTCCGCCAACATTTTGAGTGAAATATTTTTCATAGAAAAAACCTCCCTATTTCCTTGTGTATGTAAAGCATCCGGATTAAATTTGAGCATCACCCAAACCGCCGGCGCCGCCCATATTTTCGTGCGTAGCGCAAAATCCCAATGCCCACCACCGTTTGTTCGCGCATCCCTGGCGCTTTTTAGCCTTTATTTCCCCAGGCGCGCTTCGATTTCAGCGTTGACCCTTTCGCGCAGGTTCAGCAAATACTCATCCTCCCGCGGGTATACCGAGAAGGTAATTTTTTGCTCAAGCTCCCCTTCGATAAGCTCCATCACAAACGCCTTGGACGTCAAGCTTTCCAGCAGTTCAAACGCGCGTAAGTCCTGCAGCATATGCAAAATCACCATCAACCGTATGGACTCCATAGGCTTGCCGTCGGCTCCGGGATATACCTGAAACGCATCGCCCGATGGGGTAAATCCATCGGCGTCGGTAATGGCAAAGGGATTCACCGCATAGCGAGAATACTGCGAGTTGTAAAAATTGTATCCCCATTGCAATATGCCTTCGATGTCGTATTTGTACAGCTGCTCGGCAAAAATCCGCGTCCGCGCCGAAGGCATGGACACAAACAGATTACTTACATCCTTATATTGGCTGATGCAGTAATAGGTCCAAAGGCCGGGCACTTTACCCTCCAGGAACGGATCAATGTGGTCGTTGGCCGGAACGGGAAGGTCTACCGCGCCGGTCTTGTAAAATTCATAGTCCGACAGCGCATCCATAATCCGAAATCCCTTCAAATACGGCGCAACGAGCTCTTTGGCCGCCAGGTAATCGCTCATATGTTCCACGCTGGGTTCGTCAGAAATATGGAAGTAGCTGCGCTGATCAATGCTCATTTTTCGCAGCTCCGCCACGAGCGCAGGCAGATACACACCCAAAAATTCCTTGTACTCCTCGCTGGTGGCCGACACGTCCCAGCCAAATATGCGCTGCTGCTGTCCATCCACCGTCGCCACAATCTTGGGCGTAAACCGGGCGCCCCACTGGGTAAACAGGTGGGCCATTTCATAGTATTCCACCCCGCAACGCTTGCACATCTCCACCCAGCGGTGCAGCTTATCAAACCTAAAGCTGTATTTTCCACTGTCCTTAAACACGTCGACCAGCTGGGTAGTCAGGCGCTCACCCCCTACCTGGGTATCCAGCGGCGGCGTATGTATAGGCGTTAAAATCATATTGATCCCGCGCTTTACGGCCGTGCGCACAAAGTTTTCAATGATCCTCCAGTGCTCTTCGCTGAACGCCTCTACTTTGTAGTATTCGGCCAAACAATCGGTGTAAAACCACTTGGTGTGGATTAGCTTTTGCGGCGGCAGCGTGCCGGCAAGAATCTCTACGCTGTGCTCCACTTCGTGCACCGTTTGGTCTGTCTGGTCGGTAAAAATCAATTTAATCGGATAAACGCCCGGCTCCACCTGGCCTTCGGGCTCCACATCCACCCAAAAGCTGTGCCACTGTCCGGCCAGCAACCGAACCGGCCATTCAATTTCGCACAACAAATCCGGATACATGCCCGGCGTTCGGCGAAGATAATTGTCGTCCGCATCGGTAAAGCAGGCCAATTCCACCGGAACGCTACGCACCAGCCGAACGTGAACCCAATCCGATATGGGAGATTTTACTTCAACCGTCACGCTGGTTCCCCTGGGCCCTTCACAGCACAGCGCAATCTGGAAAGACTGCACTTCGTTGGCAAATCCCTTGCACGGGTGCCCCAATTCCGCCTTGGGCTCCTCATCTGCAAATACTTTGACCAGCGAACTCAACCGCTTTGTCTTTAAATCCACAACCATAACCCTCCCCCATCTTGATTCCCTCTTTAAACTTCCACTCCAATAAAATCTATTCGTGTCCGTTTGTGATCAGCTGCTCCAGCGCGTCAACGGCTTCCTTTGCCTGCGTTCCCCGCGCTTCAATGCCCAGCGTCTCCCCGCCCGTAAGGCCGAGGGACAGCACACCCATCATTGATTTTGCGTTGATGTGCTTGTTGTCGCATTGCAGCGCAATCTCCGCCGGAAACTTGGCTGCCAACTGTACTATATCCGAGGCCATGCGCGCCGAACCCTTCCCCAAAGCGGGAACCAATATCTCTCGCCGAACCATACGAACACTCCCTTGCTATGTCGTTTCTCATCCTCACTCAACTTTTGTTTATCTTCTCCGGCATGCCCAGCTTTTGAGCCAATTGCTCCAGCCTTCTAAGCCGGTTGTTCACACCCGATTTGCCTACCGGCGGCGACACCATCTGCCCCAACTCCTCTAGCGTCGCATCCTGATTCTCCAGCCGGCACTCGGCAATTTCTCGAAGTGTTTTGGGCAACCGCTCAAACTCGCCGCAAGCGCGTATATACTCTATCGCCTCAATCTGTCGGCTGGCCGCATCGACCGTCTTGCCCACGTTGGCGGTTTCAAAGTTGACCACCCGGTTGACCGAATTTCGCATTTGCTTCATGATTTTCACATTTTCAAGCGCCATCATCCCTTGGTAGGCGCCAAGCAAGGTTAAAAGTGTGCTAATCTGTTCGCTGTCCTTTAAGTATACGCCCCATTGTTCTTTTCGCGCAACAATTTTGGCGTCAATGTCATAATAAGCCAAAAGAGTTTGAAAGTCTGCCGCCAGCTGTTTACTTTGTGCCATAATTTCGACGTGGTATGCCTTTTCCGGGTTGGACACAGTGCCCCCGCACAAAAAGGCCCCAGCCAAAAAAGCGCGCCGCCTTTCGTCATCGGCCAAGATCGAAGGAGCTATCCCATCGCGCAACCCAAACGTCCGGCTGGCATCCAGCATATCGCAGGCTTCCAAAATCCGCTGGGTAGAATCTTCAGGGAACTGCAAGGTGTAGCTGGATTTTCCCCCCAACTGCGCCCGCTTGGCCGCACGTATCTCGCTGGACACGCCGAACCAGCGCTTGATCAGCATAAAAAAATATCTGGCCACCGCTGCGCTTTCGGTGTCTATCGAAATCCCGTACCCGGCAGAACCGCCCCGGTAAGTCAAATTGCCGGCTACGCTCAACGCCCCGGCCAGCTCCGCGCCAGCAGCCTCTATCCGCTCATAGGGCTGCTGCATAATCTCATGCTTTGTATCCGACGAAAACGACAAAAAACTACTCCCCTTTGGGCCGCGTATAGCGCTGCATTTCCTTCTCCATGTCCCTGTGCCTGACCCGCGCATTGTAATCGTGTTCCGATAACAACGCCTGTATTTGCTCCGCAAGCACCACCGAGCGGTGCATCCCGCCTGTGCAGCCTATGGCTATCGTAAGGCGCGTCTTGCCCTCCTGCACAAACTGGGGCAACAACGTGGTCAGCATGTCCAAAATCTGCTGTAAAAATTTTCGGGTAGCCGGCTGATCCATCACGTAGTCCTTCACCGCCGCCGTCTGGCCGCTCATTTCCTTTAACGAAGCAATGTAGAAAGGATTGGGTAAAAAGCGCACATCAAACACCATATCGGCTTCCCGGGGCAACCCGTTTTTAAACCCAAAGGAAAGCACCTCTATCCGCATTTTCGCAGAGGCCGGGTCCTCGTTAAAAATCTGCATTGCGTTTTGCCTGAGCACGCGCACACTTTTTTGGGTGGTGTCCAGCAAATAGGTCGCCGCCTCCTTAAGCGGCGACAAAAGCTGTTGTTCCCGTAAAATAGCACTCTCCAAAGAGCTGTCTTTGGCCAGCGGATGGTTGCGCCGTGTTTCCTTGTAACGCGCAATCAGCACATCCACCGCACAGTCCATGTACACCAACTCCACACCCGGCTTTTGTTGCTCGTTCAAGCTTTCAAGGGTGGTCAGCACCGCGCTAACGTCAAACAAGTGCCCGCTTCGAATGTCCACCACGATGGCCACCTTGTCCATATCTTCCGAAGTCTGGCAAAGCTGCACAAAGGGTTCAATCAGCTTGGGCGGCAAATTGTCCACACAAAAATAGCCCCAGTCCTCTAAAAAACGTAGGAGCTGGGTCTTTCCTGCGCCCGACATCCCCGTCAGCAGCACCAACCTCATCGCCGTTTCTCCTTTTCGCCTATCCGTTCCAACCAGCTGTGCTTACAGGCTTTCCCCTAAAATACGCACTTCGGTTTCCAGCGTCACGCCGTGCAAATCCTTCACTGTCTTTTGAATGTGCTCAATCAGCGCCAGCACATCGGCTGCGGTTGCATTGCCGGTGTTCACAATAAACCCGGCGTGCTTTTTCGACACCTGGGCACCGCCGATGGTATAACCCTTCAGCCCGCTCTGATCGATGAGCGTGCCCGCAAAGTAACCCGTGGGCCGTTTGAAAACCGAACCTGCGCTGGGCATTTCCAGCGGCTGCTTGTCTGCGCGCCTGGCGTTCAACTCGTCCATCTTCCGGCGAATCCCTTCTTTGTCGCCACGCTGCAGCTCAAATCCCGCTTCCAGCACCACGCCCTTGTGCTCCAGCACCACGCTGGTTCTGTATCCATATTGCATCTGGTCGCAGGACAGCACCTGCACCTTGCCGTCCAAAAACACCCGCGCCCAAGCCAGGCAATCGCTGATTTGTCCATCGTAAGCTCCGGCGTTCATCACCACGCCGCCGCCCACCGTGCCTGGGATTCCGGTGGCAAACTCCAGCCCCGTCAAGCCTTCGGCCTGGGCCGCATCGCTCACGTCTGCCAGGGTTGCGCCCGCCTGGGCTACGATGGTGTCGCCTTCCACGCAAACCTTTGCATAGTCGGAGGCGACCACGATGACCAATCCGCGGATGCCGCCATCCTTCACAATCAAATTGGATCCCTTGCCCATCAGCATAAACGGCACATCGTTGTCTCGGCAAACTTCTATCGCCCGAACTACCTGCTCCTCATTTTGGGAAAACGCCATCAAATCGGCGCTTCCCCCCACCTTCATCGTGGTGTATTCCGCCATGGGTACGCTGCGCAACAGCTTATCCTGTCCAAACACCGAACCCAGTTCGGCATACAGTCGCTCCAACATCTATTCCTCCAATATCCCTACATTTTCTACAAACATCAAATCGGCTTGATCAATCCGGCCACCTGCTGGGCTTTGTGCCCGAGCAGCGTGTGCAACGCCTCCCTATCGGGCACCCGCGAACACATCACCAAACCGTGGCCTTCAAGCGCCACGCCTTCAAGCTCTGCCGGCAACAGCACGCTGTCACCGCTGGTGAGGCAAAGCTCTCCCTCTTGCCAGAGTAGCTTCACCGGCTCCAGCGCAGTCAGCATGGTCATCCGCCCGCTTTCCAGCGGCATATGTCCCGCCACATTGTAACGCCACAGCTCAAAGTTTTCATCCGCAATATAAACGGTCTGTACGCCGCCTTCACATTCAACGGCCACCCCGTCCTGCTTCTCCATTTTCAGCTCGGCCCTGGTCACATCCAGCGCCTGATCGGTGTGCAGCGCTCTGGGCTGTCCATCGGCGCCCACGCGTCCCCAGTCCCAAAATCTGTAGGTCACGTCGCTGGACTGCTGAATTTCATACACCACGATCCCGCCACCCAGCGCGTGTACCATGCCGTGGGGAATGTATAAAACATCCCCCGGCTCCACAGCGATCCAGCGCAGCGCGTTTTCCAAATCGCCCTCTTCAACCCGTTGGCGCAACTGCCTTTGATCGTGCACATTCACTCCATACACCAACTTGGCATCTTCCTTGCACTCCAGCACCACCCAAGCTTCGGTCTTGCCCAGCTTGCCCTCGTGCTGCTTGGCGTACTCATCCCCAGGGTGCACCTGCACCGACAGCATCTCCTTGGCATCCAACAGCTTGAGCAGCAGTGGAAACTCGTCAAACTTTTTACCGGTGAGCCTCTCCCCCCAACGGGCAATCATCTCGCTTAAAGACTTGCCCTTGTGCTGACCGTTTGCCACCACGCTGTTCATGCCGGCAAGCGCCGAAACTTCCAGGCTCTCGCCGGTCCTGTCGTCGGGGGCTTCCTTGCCAAACAGCGCTTCCAGGCGGTCGCCACCCCATGGAGTTTGTTCTCCATGTCGAAAATAGGGACTCATCAAAAGTGGATACAAATTCATCTATTCCATTCCTCCTGCCGAGATTGACGCTCTGCGCTTCGTTCGTGTACAATAAACAAACGGGCTTAGCGCACCGCCGGCACAATTTCAAACCAATAGCCGTCCGGGTCTGCAATAAAATACAGCCCCATCGCCGTATTTTCATAGCAGATGCAGCCCATCTGCTTGTGGTGGGCGTAGGCAGCTTCATAATCGTCCACCCTAAAACAAACATGGGTTTCGTTTTCGCCCAAATCGTACTTCTGCGGGTGGTCGCGCAGCCAAGTCAGCTCAAGCAGAGCGCCGCTTACGCCGTCCTCCAAAAACGCCAGTTTAAAGGAACCGTCGCCGCTTTCCTTGATTCGAGCCACCTCCAGGCCCAGGGCCTCCTTGTAAAAATCAATGCTCTTGTCGAGGTCCGTAACATTTAAATTGGTGTGCGCATATACAAACTTCACGAATATTCCTCCCAACTTTTAAATAAAATCCATGGTTTCTCCGGGCGTAGCAAGCACTTTTACCTGTACTCCCTCCGGCAACTGTTTCCGTGAAAACTCCACCGCACAGCACGGATCTCCCCAAAAATGCATCGGAATCAACAACCTCGGACAAAACCTTTGAACGAATATGTCGGCTCCTTCACCGCAAGTCGGTCCCATACGCCCGTCCACCGGGAAAAACGCCACATCAATAGGTTCCTCGGGCATTGAATCGAGCACTTTGTCAAACGATATCCGCGCTTCCTGCACGAAGGCCTCATCGGCCTCGTTGCGCCAGTGCCAGAAATTTAAATCTCCCGCGTGGAAAATCGTGTACCCGTCCGCCTGCACCAGAAAGCTCACGCCCTCGTCGGTGGAGCCGAATGCGCGCACGCGCACTTCTGCCTTTTGCCAGCTCTGCCCGGGATGCATATAAATACCCGGCAAACCTTGGGGCAAATCGTAACCCAAAACGCAGTCGGCCATCTCACCGCACGCCCAGTCTATAACCACGGGAGCGAAGTGGTCGCCGTGGCGATGGCTCACCAGCACCACAACCTGTTTGCCTGCGTGTTCGGGCAAATCCCGGCCGTCCCCTTGGTAATCAAAAATCAGCAGCGCGCCGTCCAGTTCCACATAAAAAGCGCTGTGCTTTATATAAGTTATTTTCATCAAACCACTCCCAATTATAATTGTACACGCGGGGTTGCCGCTGTCAAGCGCACAATCCACCAGTTTTTAGGAGGTTTTTTTGACCGTGGAATCTATTCGCATCAGCGCCCGCGCGCTGGCCGAGTTCGTTTTTGAAAGCGGTGATCTTTGGCTGGATGCGCAATCCATCGCCCGCATGCAGGACGGCATCCGCGGCCACTTAAAGTTGCAAGCCGAATATCCGCCCGATTACCGCGCCGAGGTCCCCGTTCGGCTGGATTTGGAGTTTGCCGATCTGGTTTTGAACCTGCACGGGCGCATAGACGGGCTGGGCAGCCTGTACGGCATCCCCCTAATCGAAGAAATCAAAACCACGGCACTAAACCCGGCTCAAATCGGCGTGGACGATTATCCTGTGCACTGGGCCCAGGCACTCATCTACGCCCATATCATCGCCCAAGTTCAAGGCGAATCCCAGCTGCACGTCCGCCTTACCTACTACAACCTCAGCGGACAAAAATCCAGCTTTACCCGCCAGTTTAGCGCGCAACAGCTTGAAGACATCGTCAGCGGCTATGTGCAACAATATCTTCAGTGGTTGCGCCCTCTGCTTCGTGTCAAAGCCAAGACCCGGTCTTCGGCTAAGCAAATGCGTTTCCCCTACCAGGATTATCGCGATGGCCAGCACGAAATGAGCCGCCACAGCTATTGGGCGCTGAAAGATAGAAAAAAGCTTTTGTGCCAGGCTCCCACCGGCATCGGCAAAACCTCAGCCGCCCTGTTTCCCGCCATTAAAGCCTTGGGCGAAGGCCTGGTCAGCCACGTGTTCTACCTCACCGCCCGGGGCACTACCCAGCAAGCCGCCCTCTCTGCCGTTGATTTCATGCGGGCCCAGGGTCTTCATCTGCGCGCGATCACCCTCACCGCCAAGGACAAAATCTGTCCCTACGGCGAGCGCCGCTGTCATCCCGAAGACTGCGATAGGGCGCGCGGGTATTTCGACCGCAGGCGCGCCGCCATGTTAAGCGCCCTGGAAATCGACAATCTGGACAAACCAGCCATCCTTTCACTGGCTGAAAAATTCGACCTGTGCCCTTTCGAACTCTCCTTGGACATCTCGGAAACCGCCGACGTGGTGATCTGTGATTACAACTATGCCTTTGACCCCAGGGTCAAACTCAAGCGTTTTTTTATGGACAAGGGCGATTACGCGCTGCTCATTGATGAGGCGCACAACCTGCCCGACCGCGCGCGTGAAATGCTCTCGGCCCAGCTCAACCAAAAAGATTTCAGCCAGCTGCGCACCGCAATCGGCAAAATAGAGGGGCGAAAGTCTCCGCTGTACAAACAGCTTACCACGCTGCTGAAAGCCTTTAAGTCGATTCATGAGGCAATCGAAGAGCCCACCTCCAGCCAAACGCCGCCCCAGACCTTGTGCGATGCGGCATCGGAGTTTGCGGATTTTGCCCGCCCTTTGCTCTCCGAATCCCACTCTGCAGGCCAACCTCTAGCCGATTGCGTGTTCGCTTGCATCAATTTTGTGCGCGTCTGTCAGGCCTACGACGAGGATTTCTACACCACCCTATATCAGCCTTCGGCCCGCAACACCCAGGTCAAGCTGCTTTGCTTCGATCCTTCCAAGGCCCTGGCCGACTGCTTTAAAAAGGTGCGCGGTGCGGTGCTGTTTTCGGCCACCCTGTCGCCGCTTTCCTACTACGCCGATCTGCTTAGCATAGACGAAGAACAGGGCGATGCACTGCTCAGCCTGCCTTCGCCCTTCCCGCCCGATCGCTTGCAAGTACTGCGCATAGCGCTGCCCACCCGCTACCGCCAGCGGGAACAGTCGGCAACCTCCGTCGCCCAAGCCATCGCCGCTCTGTGCCAAAGCCACCGCGGCAACTATCTGGCCTGCTTTCCCTCCCACGCCTACCTGCGCCAAATCGCAGAAATCTTTGCTGCCTTGGCACCCGATGTGCGCGTACTCATCCAACAGGGCGATATGGATGACGCAGCGCGCCAACATTTCATCGATCAGTTTGTAGAAGATCCCGCACAAACCATGGTGGCCTTCATCGCCATGGGCGGCGTATTCGGCGAAGGAATCGATTTGCCCGGCAGCCGCTTGTCGGGTGCCGCCATCGTCGGGGTAGGGCTTCCCCAAATCAACCTACAGCAAAATGTGCTCGCTCAACTGTACAACGACCGCTTTGACGACGGCTTCGCCTATGCCTATCAATACCCCGGCATGTGCCGTGTGCTACAGGCAGCCGGCCGGGTCATCCGGAGCGAAACCGATCTGGGTGCCGTACTGCTCCTGGACGATCGCTTTTTCTCCCCCCAATACGAGCAGCTACTCCCGCCCTATTGGCAAATCGGAGATGTGCGCACCATCGATCAGCTTAAAACCCGGCTAAACGCTTTTTGGCAGCGCTATATGCAATAAATATGGCCTCCTGCCTCGTGCGTTGAGCTTTGAATGCAAATCTGCTACAATGGTGTTTATTGTAGCAGAATATAGAATAATCAAAGGAGGGGTTGCGTATGGCCGAACCCGCTGCCCGGCGTATTTCGGTGCTGGATACTACGCTGCGCGATGGCGCGCAAAGCGAAGGCATCATCTTTTCACTGGAAGATAAACTTTCCATCATTCGCCTGCTTGACGATCTGGGTGTCGACTATATTGAAGCCGGAAACCCCGCTTCCAACCCCAAAGATGCCGAGCTCTTTCGCTTTGCCAAAGAACATATGCAACTAAAACAATCTCGCCTCACCGCTTTTGGCTCCACCTGCCGGGTGGGCACTGATGCCCTTCAGGATTCGGGGCTTGCCGCGCTGATCGATGCGGGCGCCTCCTGCGTTTCGTTGTTTGGCAAAAGCTCCATCTTCCACGTTACCGAGGTCATTAAGACCAGCCCTGAAGAAAACCTGCGCATCATCCACGATTCCGTGGCCTATTTGGTCCAAAACGGCGTCGAAGTATTGTTTGATGCCGAACACTTTTTTGACGGCTTTCTGATCGACGGCGAATATGCACTCAAATGTCTCAAAGCCGCACAATCGGCCGGCGCAAGCTGGCTGGTGTTGTGCGATACCAACGGCGGAACCTTGCCGGGAGATATTCAAATCGTCACCCAACAGGTGACCGGCTCCTTGAATCTGCCCGTCGCCATCCACTGCCACAACGATTCGGGATTGGCCACCGCGGGCACGCTGCGCGCCGTCATGGCGGGCGCTACCCAGGTGCAAGGCACCATCAATGGCTATGGGGAGCGCTGCGGTAACGCCAATCTGTGCGAAATCTTGCCCAATCTGCAGCTGAAAATGCACATGGACTGCCTGCCCACCGGCGCACTGACCCGGCTTACCTCAACGGCGCGTTCCATCGGCGAAATCGCCAACATCTCCATCAACGAGCACAGCCCCTATGTAGGCCGCAGCGCCTTCGCCCACAAGGGCGGTATGCACATTGACGGCGTCATGAAAAACCACAAAAGCTTTGAACACATCAAACCCGAATGGGTGGGCAACCACCGGCGGTATCTGCTGTCCGAAATGGCCGGTCGCGGCGCACTGCTGGGCAAATTGAGCACCCTGGCGCCAACCCTGACCAAAGACAGTCCCGAAGTCGTCGCCATCATGGAGGAACTCAAACAGCTGGAAGCCGACGGCTACTCCTTCGAAAACGCCACCGCCTCTCTGGAGCTGCGACTGCTGGGTGCCCTGGGCCAGCGCCAACACTTCTTTGAAGTGCTGGACTTTCAAGTGATCTCCCGCAAAGCGAACAGCACCAAAAATACCCAGGCCTTCGTCAAAATCCGGGTGGACAACAAATCCGAACTCAGCGCCGAAGAGGGCGACGGCCCCATCAACGCGCTGGACCTGGCCCTCAGGAAGGCTCTGCTGCTGTTCTTCCCCTGCATCGAACAAATGCACCTGGCAGATTTTAAGGTGCGCGTGGTCAACAACAACGGCACCGCTTCCGCTGTGCGCGTCTATATCGAATCCACCGACGGCAAACACGTGTGGGGCACCGTGGGCGTTTCCTCCAACATTATCGAAGCTGGTTTTATCGCCCTGGCAGACTCCATCGAATATCTGCTGCTCAACCATTCCACCAACTGGCAACGAAACCGCCTTTAAAAAACAAAGTCAGAATCAACCACTTCCCATCGCTTAAGTATTTTTCAAGCCAACAGCGCGCTCGGCGCGCTTTTCATTTGAAGGGAAATCCTATATAATATAGAAAATGGATTTATTCGCCCATCGGCTGAAAGAAGGAGAACAACTTGGGTAAAATCATAGCAATCACCAACCAAAAAGGCGGCGTGGGCAAAACCACCACATCGGTAAACTTGAGCGCCTGCCTGGCGGCCGCCGGCCAGAAAGTGCTGTTGATCGACATCGATCCCCAGGGCAACGCCACCAGCGGCCTGGGCCAGTCCAAGGACAACGAGCTTTCGGTGTACGATGTGTTGGTGAGCGATCAGCCCGCACAAGGCGCGATTCTGGAAACCGGCTACGGCCCTTTGTCGGTCCTGCCCTCCTCTCCGGATTTGTCGGGCGCAGAAATCGAGCTGGTCGGTGTCGATCAGCGGGAACAGCTGCTGTCCCGCGCCCTTGAACCGATACGCGATAATTTTGACTATATCCTAATCGATTGCCCGCCCTCCCTGGGCTTGTTAACGCTGAACTCTCTTGCCGCCGCCGACAGCGTGCTGGTGCCCATTCAGTGCGAATACTATGCGCTGGAAGGTGTCGGTCAACTGATGAGCACACTGCAAATCGTGCAAAAACGCTTAAACCCCAATCTGGGCGTGGAAGGCGTGGTGCTCACCATGCTGGATGGGCGCACTAACCTAGGCATCCAAGTGGTACAAGAGGTCAAAAAACACTTCAAAGACCGCGTGTTTTCTTCCATCATTCCGCGTAACGTGCGCTTGAGCGAAGCGCCCAGCCACGGTTTGCCCATCCACTTGTACGACCCCAAAAGCACGGGCGCCCAGGCCTACGCCGATCTGGCCCAAGAATTGATCGATTGGAACAAACAAAATTAACCCGCCCGCTTACCCAAAGGAGGAACATATAAATGGCAAAACCCAAAGGCCTCGGGCGCGGATTGGACGCGCTGCTGGGCAGCGATGTGCTGTCCGAGCCTCAAAATCAACCGTCAGAAGATTCTGTCGTCCAGATTCCCATATCTCAGATCGATCCCAACCGGGATCAGCCCCGCCGCCAGTTTAACGAATCCGCCCTCAAGGATTTAGCCGAATCCATCGAGTCGGTGGGGGTTATCCAGCCCATCTTGGTCTACGCTTCCGACAATCGTTACACCATCATCGCAGGCGAGCGCCGTTGGCGCGCCGCTCGCCTTGCCGGCCTGGAAGAAATCCCGGCCATCGTTCGCGACTGGGACGATGTGCGCCGCATGCAGGTCGCGCTTATCGAAAACTTGCAGCGTGACGACCTCAACCCGGTGGAACAAGCCATGGGCGTCCAAAGCCTTATGGAGCAATACGGTTTCACCCAGGAAGCCGTATCCAAGCAGCTAGGCAAAAGCCGCTCAGCGATCGCCAACTTGTTGCGCTTGCTTAACCTCCCCGAACCGATTCTGGACATGCTGCGCGATGGCCGCTTGAGCGCCGGCCACGGGCGGGCGCTGGTCAACTTGCCCGCCGATCGCCAAATCCAGCTGGCCGAATTGGCTGTGCAGGAAGGCTGGTCGGTCCGGCAGTTGGAGCGCGCCGCTCAACTCCAACCCAAAAATCCTTCCTCCCCTCCAAGCTTGCCGCGCCCTGCCGAGTTTAACGAGCTGGAGCGCATGGCCCGGGAAGTTTTCGGCACCAAAGCACAGATCACGGGCACCGAAAAGCAAGGCAAGCTGGTGCTTCAATATCACACCCCGGATGACTTGCAGCGCATTTGGGAGCTGTTGGAATTCATCCGTCAATCGGGCGCTTAAAATAGTCGCCTAGGCGTACCGCACTATTGCATACCATTTAATATTTTTATACGAAAATTCAACGGCCCCGGCGCTTTTCAGCGCCGGGGCCGTTTGTGTTGCTGCGTATCTTTAATATTCGTCGGGAAATCCCGCTTCCCGCATTTCGGTTAAAAAGGTTTGTTTTTGCTCCGGGCTTAGCCTTGGCAGTGGACGGTTGGGCTCACCCACCTCGTAGCCCGCCATTTCAAGCGCAGCTTTCACGCAGGCGATCACATTGTATTTCAGCATAATCCCAATCAACCTGTTGGCTTTTTGCTGAAGTTCCAGCGCCGTTTGCATATCTGCTCGCTTAACCGCATCGTACAAAGCCACAAAGGTGCGGGGCATATTGTTGTATGTAGACCCAATCGCGCCATCTGCTCCCATCTGCAGTCCCAGCACACAGGTTTCGTCAGGGCCGTTGATGATATTAATGTTTCCATTGTCAATCTTTTTATACTGTGACATCCAATAATAATTAGGGTTGGTGTACTTCATGCCGCAAAATCCGTCAATGTCCAACATCTTTTCCACCGTAGATACCGGAATCGGGCTCCCCGAAAGGGGCGATGCATAGATCAGCATCGGCAAACCCTCCGCTGCTTCCGACATTGCGCGGTAATAACCGATCACCCCATCTTCATCGTACTGATAAAAAAACGGAGGTACCGCGGCAATCCCGTCCACCCCAACACTGCGGGCGTGGCGCGCCAAATCCTTAACGGTAGCCAAGTCGGCCGCCGCAATGTGGTTAATGAGCTTGATATCGCCATCGCTGGGTAGCGCGTCCTTTATAATTTCAATAGCCTCTTTACGGCGCGTTGGTGCCATAGCGATTCCCTCTCCGGTTCCACCCAGCGCATAAATCCCGGTTATGCCGGTTTGGCAGAGATCTTTTACCAGCCGGCGCAACACATCCTCTCGTATGCTGCCATCTTCGTGCACTGGGGTAACCAGCGCAGGCATAATGCCCGTAAACCGAATCCTGTCCATCTCACTCTCCTCCTGCGCTCAACCTTTCAGCGACCAGCGCGTCCACAATATGCTGGCTTGCTCATCCTGCCCATATTTCTGATAATATACGGTGAATATGTCCCCGTTTTCCAGTTCCACCGAACAAGGGTAGCCCAAATCGCCGTCCTCGCCATCGTCGCGCAAAACCAGCTCCTCTCCCCAAGTTTTGCCTTCGTCATAGCTGATGCGTGCGCGCTGGCCATATCCCGGGTGCCGGTATCCATAACTCATCACAATCGCTGCGCAAGAGTGCCGCAAGAGGTGAGGCGGTGATCCTTGAACCCGCAGATTGAAAGGCTCCGACCAACTCAAGCCTTCGTCGGTGGATACGGTTTGGAACACATCCATATTGCCCCCTTCCCCTTCGGGGTAATGATAGCGGATCGTGCCCAGCAGTGTTCCGTCCTTCAGCTCCAGCACGTGGGGTTCGTGAAACTGATCAATGCTGTACCCGTCAGGTATGGACACGGTCGCAATTTCCGCCCAGCTTTGGCCCATATCCTGACTCACCGCCACCGCCAACTGCCCAAACGGCCGGTCCATATCTTCGTGAAACTGTTTGCCCAGGTACAAAAGCCGTCCGTCCTTGAGGCGAATCGGTCCGTGGGGCGTCGAAACCGGGCAGCGCACCGGCTGATCCCAGCTCTTCCCTCCGTCACGGCTCACCATCGTCCAGGATCCCCTGGCTTTGCCCACCACATCGGGTGTATACGCCTTTAAGGTGCGCTCTATCTCCGCAAACGCTTCCGCCGACTTTTCCCGCTTCATTTGGTCCAAAAATATACTTACATCCAGCGTAAACCAGCTCGCCAAAAGGTCATCTCCGCCCAAGGCTACCAAGCCCACGTCCCGGTCGTCCAGCGGGGAATCGTGAATTACCGCAGGCCCTGAAAAGCTTGTGCCCTCGTCCTTGCTAAACCAAATCACGGTTTTGCCCCACGGATCCACATGGTGCTTCCTAAATCCGGAAGCGCCCACAACCAACGTCCCGTCTTCCAGTCTAACCACCGAAGGCCAGCCGAAATATCCGTCTTCCCTGCCGCTCATCCGGCACACGATCCCGTGACTTGCCTGAACCTGCCTCGCCATGCACATTCCCTCCTCCGCCTCCCTTTTTGGAGTGTCGTCGTGGAATATTCCTTTATCATTTCCATGTGCGCAGTCTATGTCCTTCCCTTAACGCTGGTGCTTGTCCATGCACTCCCGGGCAATTTGCACGTAGCGGCGCACTTTTTCACTCGTGTTGTTGATTTGGTACACGTCGCGCTGGGCGATCTCCAAGCTACATCCGCGGGCCGCCTTTACCGTGGCCATAAAATGCTCGCGGCAAGCGTCTTCATCCAGCACCGATCCCACGCCCAGCAGGTTGGGGGTAGGCTTGCGCAGGTAAACCACCTTTTTGCCGCGCAGGCGATCGCCGATCATCTCCTCGTCGCACCAGGGGGATATGGATAGCTTGCGCAAATTGGAAATGTGTTCTAGCCCGCCGTCCCACAAATCGTGCACAGCCTCGCAGCATCCGTAGGAAAATAGTCCGAATTCCTTGGCCAGCTCCTTGTAGTGGGGCAACACAATCTCTTTGTACATGGCCGGCGATACGCCGCTGGTCTCCTGGGAATCCATGTACAGCCAAATATCCTTTTTCTTAAGCCTGACGCCTTGGGCGGGCAGCTCGTCGGTAAAGCTGTAGGTGCCCTGGGATAAATGCTCATCCCTGGCCGTGGGCAAAAGCACTCCCTGCTCTTCCAAATAGGTGTAAAACTCGTTGTAATCCCGCACCAGCATGGCCAACATCTCGTGGAATTTCTCGGGCTCATCGTACATCGCCACATACATATCTTCCATGCTCATAATGTGCACAATGTCCTGCATCGGGCAGGCCGAGGCCGTCATGCCGCTTTTGCGCACCGGAATAATGTCACCGATCAGCTCGCTTAAATAATCCACGCGCTTTTGCTGGGCTTCAAGGTCCAACGAATACACAGATTTGCCCAACAGATGAAAGTCTTCATCCAAATCTTCCAAATAGGGAATAAAATGGTGCCCCACACCTCCACCGGCTTCCACTTCGCGCTTAACTTCCAGCCCAAAAGGCACAAAGCGAGCGACTGGGTTTACCGGAATATAGCTCTTCACTAGCGTGTCATCGCCAAACAGCGTGTGGTTTACAATGTTGTTAAGTAACATCTGCTCTATTTCGCGCGCCTCTTGCCCTTCGCACTCCATCAACTGAGGGATAATATCCCCTTCAAAAGTCCATAGCTCAATGCGGATCATCGGGCGCGAATCGGAATCAAACCTTCCATGGGCCATCCAATCTGCATACAGCTTCTCCATCTCAGGGCTCGCCGCCAGCTCGGCTTGCTCGCTCGCCAAAGCGCAAATGCGCTGCAGATCTTTTGCAGAAATCATAATTTCGTCCTCCCACCAAAAATAATTTACATCCAATGCCTGTCCGGCAATATTTTTTCAATCCATAATGCTGCATTCTGCATTCCTTATAGGATCACTGCCCTGTCTCGACTCGACCATCCCACTAGGAAAGAACCATCGCACAACGCAATATCTAACGGAATCGTACCACAACCACCCTGCAACCGCAAGCGCAAACATCTCATTTCTTTCCCCAAATCCCCATGCCATATTTACAAAAAACCCGGCAACCTTTCCCAAGCTGCCGGGTTAAATTCATTTAAAAATTTATGTGGGCGTAGTTTCCCTTTGATCGTTAAACCACATCCAGCGCGCACCAATGTTCGCAAGCACCTTTTCAAAAAAATCGCTACCCGCCATTGCCACGCTGGCCTGCCTGCTGCACGGGTGAAATATAAGGCGATCGCATTCCTTGAGCCGCTCATCCACCGCCAGCACCACGCCCGCCGCCGATTCAAACATTAACCCCAACGGGCTGGCCGCGCCGGACGCGCAGTGCAGCAACTCCAATAGTTCGCCTTCCCCGGCAAAACTCAACCGGGAACTGCCCAGCGCCTTGGACATTCGCGCCGTTACAAAGGGCGTCTGCGGGTGCAGCAAACACAAATAATACCTGCTCTTATTGCGCGGCGCCAGAAACAAGTTTTTGGGCACCGTGCCTTTCAAGCGCTCGGCAATGGGCGCGCAGTCTTCCATGCTGCGCACTGCGATGTGCTCTAGCAGCTCATATTCAACCCGATGGGCGTCCAGCCAGGTCAATACCCGGCGCGCCTCTTCGTCCAATCGCTTCATACAGCCCTTGTCTTCGCCTTCCTCTATCTTCCCGGATTTAAGCGCACGTCCCGCCCCATGAGCCGGATCACTTGGGTGCGGCTTTGATCCAGCAACCGCGAAGCAATCCGCTCCGTGTATCGGGAGCGCAGCTCGTCAATCGTCAAATTGGTCGCCACCAAAGTACAGCGAGCGCGCTCGATCCGCTCATTCAAAAGCCCGAACAGGTATTCAAGGGTAATATTTTGCATCATCGGCTCCGTGCCTAAATCGTCAATCAACAACAGATCGCACTGCAACATTGCGTCCATTTCGCCGTTCTCGTTCATCCCGGCCGTAATGTGCCTCTGGCGCATGGCTTCCAGCATGCGGTAAGCCGTAACCTTGACCGCCACATTCCCCCCGGCAATCACCCGGTGAGCCACGCAGTTGAGCAAATAGGTCTTGCCCAACCCGCTCTCCCCCAATAGCAACACATTGCCTTTGGGGTTCCTGGGGAACAAATCGGCGTATCTTTCCAGATATTCCCTCACCTTGGCCATCTGATCCCGCTGGCTCAGCCCGTTTTGAACCGGCGACTCCGGAAAGATGCTCAGGTCAAAATTCTCAAAGGTCTGTGCCTCAACCCCCTTCAGGCTGCTCTGGCTATAGAGCATCTCTATCCTGCGCTGGTTAAAACAGCTGCAAAACTCCTTGATGGGGCTGCCCACATAAGCGCTGTCTTTGCATATTTTGCAGCGGTAAATGGAATCCTCGTCCAAATAATTCGCCTCATACCCCATCTCTGCCAGCAACCTTCTGATTTGCCCATTGTTGTCCATGGCCTGCTGCCGCGCCTCTTGGGCAAACTTCTTGGCGTTTTGAGGGTTAAAGGCTGCTTCCCGGGCACACTTCATCATCAGCGCCATGTTTTGCTCCAACAGGCTGGCAATTTTCAGGTTTTCCCGGGCAATTTGTCCCCTTCGCTGCTCCAGCTCGCGTTCGTTTTGCTGGCGCCGCTGGGCATATTCGTTCAGCAGCTGTCGGTCTATCTCTTTACGGTTCAGGCTCAACTGCATCTTCCTCCTCGCCTAGGGCCGCCAAATCGGTAATCAAGTAATCCAGTTCGCCTTGCTGATAATCCCTCTGGGAATACAAGTGTCCCGCAACGGTCTTGCCCGGCCGCTCCGGCGCGGTAGCAGCGGCGCTGTTGTCCCTACGCGCCCCTTCTCCGCGTCCATCCCGTTGGCTGCGCGCCGCCTCTTCGGTCGTAATACCCTGCCCTGCCCAGGTCTGAAGCAGTTTGTTCATGTAGCGCAAGGGCACTTGGGTTCCTTGGGCGCATTCGGCCGCATACAGCACCAGCCCGGCCTCCACCTGCTCCAGCCAACCCTCTATCTGCCGCAAATCGCTTTGGTTCGGGCCGCGCTCCATGCCGCTTCGCTCAAACACCTGCTTGGCAAAATCCATTTTCGCCCTGTGGTTTTGCATATATGCATCCAGTGCATATTGGGTCAGCAAGCCCATCTCAAACCATTTGGCCAACAACTCGTTCAAGTCTTCAAAATTGCTTTTGCCGCGGCGGGCGCAGACCTTGGCAGCAGAAATAAGCACCTCGGTTTCAAAACCCTGTTCCACCCAGCTCTTGCACTTATCCAATTGCTCGGGCGTGGGCGATACGCTTCGCAGCCCCAACGCCAGCAACAAACTGCGCACCAGGCCGTCCTGTTGCTGCTGGGTGCGCAGCCGTTCTTCCATTTCTTGCCGGCTACCGCCCGCGCTTTTGTGGTGCTGCAAAATGCTGTCTAAATATCCGAAGGACGGATTGCGCCCCTTCACCGTTTCCTTGCAGGCGTACAAAATGGCGCTTAAATCCATGCCCCATTCGTTCAACCATTTATTCATCAAATCCAGTTCATCCTTGGTTGGGTTGCGCCGCAGTCCAAACTGGCGCAGCACCCGTTTAGCGCCTTCATACTGGGCCGATTCGAACTGCAGCAGCTCTTCGGCATCGGCCGCACTCCCGACCCCCTTCTCCGCCCAGCTCAGCGCCAGATTCTCCATCGACCTGAGGCCTATCTTCTTGCCCCGCTTCTTAATCTGGGATGCCACCAACATCAGCACCACGTCTTCCGGTAACTTCAGCTCTTCAATCCACTCGATCGCCTTAGAAAAGTCCTGGGGTTGCAGCAGGCGGTCGCTACCGTACAGCGCCTGCAGGCTGTTGTTAAAGTCCCGGTATTTGTATAGCCCATCGGCCTCATCCTGCCGCTGGGTGAGCATGGTCGCCTTCAAGTTCATATATGCGAAAGTGGGCGGCCTGTCGCTCATCTGAGCCACCACCCCTTGGCGCTCCCAGTAACGGAAAGCATCCAACACCTCTTCCACTTCCAAACCCAGCACCCGGGCAATCTCTTCCATAGAATTGTCGGTCCCCGGGTGATAGCACAGCATCAGCCCATACAAATAGACGCGCACAAAGTCGCCCGGCGCCCTAGGCATAAACTCCTGCAGAAACAGATTTTCTACAGGAGTAACATCATACATATGAAAATTGTCGGCAAATGAACAAAACGGCATGGTATTCTCTCTCCTCGCTAGCAATATAATACCACAATCCATCCTTCGGGTAAAGCAACGGCCGGCGCTTCAAGCTCACTCAAACCCTTGCTCAAATCGGCAATTTGGTTTGAACGCCATGGGCTTTTCGGTCTTTTCGGTCTTTGCGCTCAAATATTCTATCCTCTTTTTCCAAATGCCCTATGAGCAGCGGGCTGGTCGAATCGTGCCGCTGACAATTCTTAGCCACGCTTTCCCGGCTCCAATTGGCGTAACAATAAATACATCCGTTTGCGCAGCTGTTGTACGCGCCTATATCCACGCTGCCGGCGCACCCGCAGCCTTCCCTTTGGCTTGGATCTTTCTCAAATCCCATCGGCTTTCCCTGCAACCTTTCGATCAGCTCTCCATCAATGCACCGGGCCTTTCCAATGCCTTCCTGTGCAAAGTCCAGCGCCTCACAGCAAGCTACCGCCTCCATGCCACAGTCCGATGCGGTTTTTGCAAAGAATCTGGCCAGCCGGCGTTGCTCCCCTTCGTCCGGGCGCAGGATCGGCTGCCGCCCAAGTTTTGCATACCGGTCCAAAAAGCTTATCGTAACCCGCTTGGTCGCCCCGCGCAATCTTTGGCACATTCTTTCAAATTCGCGTGCGTGATACTCAGCGTCGATGCCCTCTTTAAACAACACCGGATCATAGCGCCACAACACCCGCTTTGCACCAATCATGCTGCTGAGTTTTAAAAAGGTTTCCTCTATCGCCGCCTTGTCGCGCATCCCCTTTTCCACCGTCCGGTCGTAGGGCGTCAGCGTAAACTGAAAATAATAGCTATAGCCCATATCTGCCAGCGCGGGCAACCTGTCCAGCATGGGTTCGGGATCCTTGCTCCAAAACACAAAGGCGTCCACCGCTTCCCTCTTGAGGGATATCCAGCTAACTTGACGGGGATTCATCGGATTTCTGGCACAAGCGTACCCCTGCGCGATCCGGTTAAAAAACCAATCCACATAAAAACAAGGGATATCGGTTCTGCGCGATGCCGAAACAATCATCCACTCGCCCCCTCTCCCACAGTTACACCCAAATTTCTGTCCAAACTCACTTGGAATATGCTATACTTATATTGTCCAGTGGATCCATCCATTCAATTTTATTATAACAGAAAACGGCAAAAAAATTCTTCTAAAAAATGCATCAAACGGAGGTGCGCTATCGTGTTAACTCCCGGCTTAGTGTCCATCAGTTTTCGATCCCTTAGTCCTCAAGAAATATGTGATTTGTGTGTGCGCTCTGGCCTCAAGGCCGTAGAGTGGGGCGGAGATGTGCACGTACCGGCGGGCGATATCCAAACCGCCGAGCAAGTGCGCAGGCTCAGCGCCGATTCGGGCTTGAAAATCGCCGCTTACGGCAGCTATTATCGGGCAGGACAACCCGAATCCGATTTCGATTCTGTCCTCAAGACGGCCCTCGTCCTAGGGGCTCCCCAGATTCGCATATGGGCGGGCACGCTCGCTTCCAAGGATTGCTCCCAAGCCCAGCGCCAAGCCGTCGTGTCTTCCATATTGGCTTGCGCCCACAAAGCCGCAGCCAAAAACCTAAAAATCGTGCTGGAATATCACGGAAACACGCTGACCGACGATCGCGAAAGCGTGCGTTTGCTGCTGAGCGAAACCCTGTCCGCAGGCGATAGCTTACGCTTTTACTGGCAACCCCGTTGGGATTGGTCCGAATCGGAACGCCTCGCCTCCTTGGAAGACCTGGGCGACAGGCTCTCCAGCCTGCACGTGTTCACCTGGCAACACCACGCTAGGCAGATCGACCGGCTCGCCTTGCAGGCAGGGGAAGGCATGTGGCAGCAGGTGCTGCACCATCCGATGGTTTTGAAAAACGCTCCCTATGCGCTTTTGGAATTCGTGACCAACGACAACCCTGAACTGCTGCTGCGCGATGCCGCCACCTTAAACCGTTGGCTGAATGCCCAAGGTTAAGGCAAATGCTTTTTTAACCAATAATATGATTATGCTGAAACGAGTGCCGACATGAAGAGTCAAAAAATCTCCCATATTGTTGTGGTGTCCATCCTCATCAACGTCGCCACCAACATGGTTCACCCCGTAACCCCCACCTACATTGAAGTCTTGGGGTTGCCCAGCTATATGTTTGGCGTGTTGTTTGCCGCCATGTCCATCGGCAATTTTTTGCTAAGCCCGCTGTGGGGCCAGCTGTCGGACCGCTACGGACGCTTGCCCGTCATCAGCATCAGCCTGATCGGCTACGCCCTGTTCCAGGTTTTGTTCGGCTATGCACAAAATGGGGTCCAGGCGGTCATCTGGCGCTTTTTAGGCGGCAGCATGATTTGTGGTAGCACGGTGGCTTGCATGGCCTACGTGGTCCACGTATCGGGCAATGAGCGCGCCAAATATCTTTCCTACTACGCCGCTGCCGTAAGCCTTTCGGGTGCTATCGGTTACTTTCTCGGCGGCTTCATCGGCACCTGGTCGCTCAGCGGCACCTTCTGGCTGCAAGGGTTGCTGCTGGTTGTTGCCGCCTTGGCCTCGCTTCTGCTGCTGGCAGAAACCATCAAACCCGACCAGATTACCGCCGCAAAGCAACGCAAGTTTAAGCTATACGATTGGGCAGGCATGGCGCGCATGCTCACTAAGCCCATGTCACTGTTTTTTATCGGCGTGGTGCTGGCTACTTTCGCCACCGTCGGCTATGACAACGCCTTCAACTTCTACATCAAAAAACAGCTGGGCTTTCCGCCCTCGGCCAACGGCCTGATTAAGGGCAGCACCGGCATCTTAGGGCTGATCGCCAACCTGCTCATCAATCGTTGGCTGTTAAAACACTTCGATCAAAACAAGGTTTTGCCCGTAGTGTTGTGGCTGTGCTCCGGTTTTTTGCTGATCGCCACCCAAATGGTCAGCGTACCCATGTTCATCGGCGCAAACATTATCTTTTATTTGTTTAACGCCATCTACCTGCCCATACAGCAATCTTTGGCCGCCAACCAACATGTCGGTAATTACGGGTTGCTCAGCGGCATTTTCAACAGCGCTAAGTGCATCGGCATGATTGCCGGATCCTTGTCCGCCGGTTTCCTGTACGATGCCTCGCCCAAATGGCCCTTCTATGCCGCCATATTGGCCTTCGCATTGGCCGGACTGTTTAGCGTGCTAGCCCACCGCTTTGCGCTCCAGCAAAATTCTTAAATCCAGGTCGTCTTGCAGTATAAAAAGCGCACAATATTGACTATACTTTGCCAATATTGTGCGCTTTTTGTATAGAATACACTAAAATTCGCTGATCGATGAAGCGTTTGTCACTCGGATAAAATGCTGGGGCGCCGATGCATATTCCAGCCGCTCAAAATGCTCTGCCGGCATGTATTTTTTGAGAATAGGCATGCATTCTTTGTAATCGTTGGTTCTGTTTCCATACTTGTCATCGGTTAAAATTTTAAAGCCAAAGTCCGAATACAATTTTATCGCCCTAAAACTGGCTGGCTGGGTATGGAGGTACACCGGAAAATCGCACACCTGCAAATCTTTCATAAGAAACGAAAGCAGCGCCCTGCCTATGCCCAACCCCTCATAGCCCTTTAAGGTTTTCAACCAATGTATCGTGTTGATCTGTCTATAGGCCCTCCACAAAAAACAGGTGCCACCGGAAAATCATTGTGATCACAAACCAACATACACTTCTGATAAAACAGCTCTTCTCTGTCTGCATAGACGGTGTCAAAATAATTCTGCATGTAGCCGTAATGCTTGCGGGCTTCTTCCTCGCTGTCGAAGGGAAAGGCCGCCCAAGTTTCAAATTCATCCCTTTTGCATGGCCTGATATGGTAACCAGGGGGCGTCTCACTCAGTGCTTGGCGGTTTAACTGCTCGCACATCATGAATATATTGAGATCAGGAATTTCTTCGTACACGATATCCCATCCAATCCTTTTGGGTTACGCGCCCAACATTCTTCGGCGCAGCTGCAGAATTGTGCCATCAGCCAAGCCGACTTTTTTCAAATAATCGTGCGCCGAACCATATTTTGCGAAAAAGAAGTCCAAAAAGCTCTGCATCACTTCGGGGCGGGATTCCATCAAATACGCAGGCAACTCCGGATAATCGGCCTGCATCCTTTTCACCGCTTCCTCCAAATATGTGTAGGACACCTGATAATCCGCCACTATATCCGCTTTCTGCACGCCCACCAGGCTCATCAGGATCGCAGAAACCACGCCGGTGCGATCTTTTCCCGCGGAACAATGGTACAACACCCCACCTGAAGCCTGGGCGATTTTCTCCATCACTTGCCGCATTTGCTCATACATTTGGGCAATGCCCTCATACATTCTCTCCAGCAGCCCTTCCCCGCCCTTTAGCAAAGCTGAAGCCGAGGTCAAGTCCTTTTGATTCATTAGGTTCACGTGCAAATAATCGAAACCGTCTATACCCTTTAGCGACACCGGATTGCGCCGCACTTCCTCATCGCTGCGCAAATCGATGACCGTGCGCACATCATTGTCTTGAAACCACTGAATTTCCTTTGCATTTAGGCCATGGGGAACGTCGCTCCTGTAAGTGATTCGCCAAGCCGTAAAGGATCCATTTTCCGCCGGATATCCGCCCAAATCCCGCAAATTCAACATATGCTCCATGGGTATTCTTCTGTTCATAGTTTTCTCCTTGCATGCTTAATTCATTTGGGCAAAGCCCCTATCTATCCACTATTTGTACAATATATTTCAGTATAACATAGCGTGCAGATACCGACAACGCAAAAGCGCGCTTCAATATACGGCATTGATTTTTTCAAATAGGCGGCCGGCATTTGCCGGCCGCCTATTTGAAAAAATCAATCGCCAAATCGAATACCCACATCCCTTGCGGTTTTCACCATCTGGTGATCGATGGGCACGAATTTTGTTCCCGACGCGGTATAGCTGAGGGGGTTGTGGGTGGTCTGATCCCCCACCATGGCAATGCTCACGCCGTAGCGCTCTTCCTTGATAAGATGAGCCGCATGCACCCCCAACCGGGTGGACACCACCCGATCATAGCTGGAAGGACTGCCGCCACGCTGAATATGCCCCGGAATGACTGCGCGCGTTTCTAGCCCTGTTTCGGCCTCAATCTGTTCGGCCAACCTATGGGATATGGTTTTGTACGGATTTTCGGCATACAACGCCGCCCGGTCTTTCTTTTTCATCTTGGACTCTTCCACCGTCATTGCCCCCTCGGCCACGGCTACAATGGAAAACCTCTTTTTAGACTTGGCGCGCGCTTCCACCGCCTTTAGAATCCCATTGAGTTTATAGGGAATTTCGGGGAGCAAAATGACATCGGCCCCGCCGGCCACGCCCGAATACAGGGTGAGCCAACCCGCTTTGTTGCCCATGATCTCCACCACCATCACCCTGCCATGGCTGCTGGCCGTGGTGTGTAGGCGGTCTATAGCTTCTGTGGCGATGTCTACCGCCGAATAAAAACCGAAGGTTACATCCGTGCCCAGTATATCGTTGTCGATGGTCTTGGGCAGCCCGATCACGTTTAATCCCTCTTCGGAAAGCAAATTGGCTGTTTTGTGGGTTCCGTTTCCGCCCAAGCAAACCAAACAATCCAGCCCCATTTTTTTGTAGTTCTTTTTCATGGCGGCAACCTTGTCCAGCTTATCCTCGCCGATCGTGCGCATATCCCGGTAAGGACGGCGCGACGTACCCAAGATCGTTCCGCCCAGTGTCAAAATTCCGGAAAAATCCTGCTGATCCATTTCGCGATATTCGCCTTCGATCAGCCCACCGTAGCCGCCGGCAATACCCACAATCTGGGCATCAAAGTTTTCGTATGCCGCTTTCGCCACGCCGCGAATGGCCGCATTCAAGCCGGGACAATCGCCTCCACTGGTCAAAATGCCGATTCTTCTTTTTATTTTCTGCACCTCTCCGCATTTTTCTAATCATAATGCTACGTGCTGTGTAAACTTTCCAAACATACAGAAAACCGATCACCATTTGAAAGAATCAAAAATTCTCATCGATCCAATTTACGTAATATATTTTACTTATATCTTTTTATTCGCCTAAAATCAGCTTGCCAAAGCTTTCGGGACGGTGAAAGTCAGGCGTCGGATTTTGCACCGGGTTCCAGCTGCCGTAGTGTGGAAATTCATACAAATCAGCGCATTTATAAAAGTTTCCACGCATAACAAGCCCTGGCTGCAGCTTTTGTCCATAGGTGTCTTCGATAAAACGAGCAGGTACGGCGTAGCTGAGCGCCCACCATCCCCCTTTGTGCGCTGCTGCGCTGGAGAGCGTGGTCCGAATATCCATATGCAAAAGCGGTATCGCCATATGGAATCTATTGTGCCGCCCTGCACCCAACCCCAACAACATGGTACCGATACAATTGACTTCAAAGTTTAAATAGTCCGAGCTGTGTTCGGGAAACGGGTTTATAAAAAATTCCATGCAGCTGTCGGTACACACCCGGCCGCCCATTTGTGCGATTTCACCGCGCACGCTAGGTTCTTTGGCATACATCAACAAATGTAAACCTTCCTGATTCCAGCCCAGACGCGCCATCACAGGAGGCTTATAACCGTTTTCATCCCAAACATATTGATCTACCGGCGCCTCGTTTAGCGCAGCATAGTTTTCAGGAATGTTGTCTGGCGAAAAATCGGTCAAATCCTTTAGCACTTGTCCGGTAAAACGATTGACGATATACTCTCTCACCTGCCGCACCTCCTTTATAATTTTGCCTATTAGCAAAACAAAGTTCCCAGTGGAACTCTGTCTTTGCTAAAAAGGTATTTAATCTTCTTTCAATTCAAATTGCGATTTGTCCGCTCCGCACAGAGGACACTTGTCCGGCGCTTCATCCCCCTCGTAAACATAACCGCAAATCGTGCAAACCCACTTTTTCATATAATATTCTCCCTTCTTTTTAATCAATATCGTAAAAATATTGTATTCTAAGTATACATAAGTTTCCAAAAATTTAAACTATTGGGCAAAAATTTTCAAGGCAGCGCAGGCTTATCCTTGCAATTGCAATCCACATGGCGCTCCAAAAATGGTCTAAACCTGCGCATCGCTTCAGCCCAATCGGGATGCCCTTCCAACTTGGCAACCGCATCGTATGGTGTTTGAGGTACACGCAACATAATTCTTCGGGCGCCATTGGAAAGCATTTGTGCGGTCGATGGGCAAGCGGCACACAGCACACCACCCAGGCGCGGATCAAATCGCGCCGCACCATCGACTGCGCGGCCACAGGCAACACAGCTGTCCATGCGCGGTGAACTTCCCAAAATGTGCATAAGGTGCATTTCAAACGCACCGGTGAGCATGGCGGGCGGCAAATCCGAATAATTCAAAAAGGTCAGCGCCCGGAGGGTCAAGTGAAACAACCGACTGGCTGGCTGGCCGGGAAAAGCTACCGATTCCGCCAGAGATAGCCAGTAGAATCCGTGAATCAACCGATCATAATCTAAGCGCAGTTCATAAAAGCTGTCCTTGATTTGGCATTGAGTTACCGAATAATGTCCACGGTTATAATTTAGAATATATTCCCCGGCAGAAAAGGGCTCTGCCGCGTTAAGCAACGGTGATTTGGGCTTTCGGCATCCCCGGGCGATGGCATCTACCTTGCCCATGGTCGGCGATAGGAGCGTAAGCATACGGTCGTTGTCCCGGTAATTGGCAAAACGCAGCACCAAACCATCGGTCTTAATGGCTCCCATGTTTAATCCTCATAACCCAAGGTCCGCAAGTCGCCAACCCGGTCACGCCATCCTTCGCGCACTTTTACCCAGAGTTGTAGCATCACTTTGGTACCCAAAATCCGTTCGATATCTTGACGAGCCTGCATTCCAATGGTTTTAAGCATTTGCCCCTGCTTGCCGATGATGATCGATTTGTGGGATGCCTTCTCGCAATACAAGGTTGCGTGAATTTCGGTCAGGCTGTCCGACTTTTTTTCCATCCCCAACATTTCAACGCCCACCCCATGAGGAATTTCTTCGCGCAGGTTGTGTAACGCTTTTTCCCGAATGATTTCGGCGCACAACACGCGCTCAGGCTGATCGGTGATCATATCATCCGGAAAATATTTGGGGCCTTCCTGCAAAGATTGCTGCAGCATATCCAGCAAATCATCCATGCCGTCGCCCTTTAAGGCGGAAACCGGAATAATTTGGTCAAACTTCAATTCATTCAAGCGCGCCAGCTGCGGCATAAGTTTTTCATCGTCGACCAAGTCTAACTTGTTGACTGCCAGAAACTTGGGACAGTTCATGTTTTCAATATCTTTTAAAATTTCCATATCCTTGTGGCCGATATATTGGGCGTCTACCACAGCCAGAACCGCGTCCACGCCCTCCCTAGCCTGGGCTGTAGTCTTGGCCATGTATTCACCCAGCTTGGTGCGCGGAGTGTGTATGCCCGGCGTGTCTACGAACACGATTTGCCAATCGTCTCGGCTCAACACGCCTAAAATTTTGTTGCGGGTGGTTTGAGGGCGATCCGAAACGATGGCGATTTTTTCCCCAACAAACGCATTCATGATGCTGGATTTGCCCACGTTAGACCTGCCCAATATAGCCACAAATCCGGATTTAAAACTTGATTTTTGCTGATCCAAATTCAATACATTCTCCTTAATTAATCGTTTAAGTCTTTCAAAAGATTATCGGGTCCGAACGCTTCAGGCAACAACTGACCGAGGGTGGTCACTCGCATATCTTTGTCCCGAGCTCCCAGCACTACGCGCATGTCCACCGAGAATTCGTTGAGCACCTGGCGGCAAACGCCGCAAGGCACCGCCTCGTCGTGCTCGCCGACAACAGCGATGGCCACAAACCGCCGAACCCCCGCCTGCACGCCTGCGCATACGGCCGCGCGTTCGGCGCAGATGGTCGCACCGTAAGACGCGTTTTCCACGTTGCAGCCCTGAAAGGTTCTACCATCTTCGCTGAGCAAGCACGCCCCAACCTTATACTTAGAATAAGGGGCATAAGCCCTTTCCATGGCCTCAATGGCCAAATCCAACAGCTGCCTGTCGGTTACATTCGCGCCGTCCCGGCTAAGGGCAAGCAGCTCCATGGCTCGCCTTTCCATGGTGCGCATGGCTTTTCGGTCGCCCTCTTCTATATGGTCGTAGCCCATCAGGTGAAACATCGAGTGGGCAGCCAAAAAACCAATCTCCCGAGTAAGGGAATGACCATATTCCAAGGCCTGTTCTGTGGCGCGATCTATGCAAATGGCCATTTCGCCCAAGAACATATATCCCGTTTCCGGATCCAATTCCCGCCTGAGCGCTTTTTTATGCTGACGCGCCGTCCCCTGTCTGTATTCGACGGAAGGATAGCTAAGCACATCGGTCACTTGATCGATACCCCGGGTATCCCGGTTAAGATCGCGCATGGCATGAGCGTCGATTATGCGTACATATATTTCGACTTGTTCTATCCCCTCAAGCTCGGTACAGGTATCGGCCACACGGCCGAGCAAATCTTCCAATCCCTGAGGAGCGTGGTCGCATTCGACCGACAGTTCAATCAAAACGCGTTGTGACTTCATTTCTCTGCCCTCTTGCCGTCTTTTTGTCTGTGTGGAAATGTCGTCTGGGGCGGAAGCAAGCTCAGCCCTCCCGTCGCTACGCCATCATCGGTTTCTTCGGCAAGGGATGCCGCTACCTGCTTAGCACTTTCGGCTTCCAAAAATACTTGCTGCGCGATATCTAAATTCGGATACTTAATGCGCTCGTGAAACGCACCTGCCAGCACCGTAGTAAAAGCCGTGCAAATGGTGTTGATATCTCGGAAAGTCAAACTGCATTCATCCAGCTGATTGTCTTCAACCTTGGTGCGCACGAGCCTTCTGATCAACTCTCCAATCTTCTCCGGATCCGGATCGTCCATCGCTCGGGCAGCAGCCTCCACCGTGTCGGCCAGCATTACGATGGCCGCTTCCCTGCTGCGCGGCCGGGGGCCATCGTAGCGAAAATCATCTATATTTACAGTGCCACCCTGTTTAAGCGCCTTGTCATAAAAATACAGCACAGGAGTGTTTCCGTGGTGTTGCTGAATAATGTTGAGCACAGCCATCGGGATGCGGTGGCGCATAGCCATTTGTACGCCGTCGCGCGGATGGGCGGTAAGTATGGCTGCCGACACCCGCGGATCCGTGCGGTCATGGGGATTGTCGCCGCGCTGGTTTTCTTTAAAATACATGGGGCGTTTAAGCTTTCCGATGTCGTGATAATAAGCGCCCACTCTGGCCAGCAATCCGTTTGCCCCTACCGCCGATGCCGCTGCTTCGGCCAAGTTGGCCACAATAATCGAATGGTGGTACGTGCCCGGCGCTTCCAACAAAAGCCGCCGCATAAGCGGCTGATTGGGGTTGGAAAGTTCCAGCAGCTTTGCCGAGGTTACCAGATTAAACAATATCTCTAACGGAGGCTGCAAGCCTATGCAGAGGATGGATGCCAACACGCCGCTGCCTGCGGCCCAAGCCGCTTGCCTGGACACCACAAGCAAGTTGGCATTGTTCAAAAGCCCTACCGCAAAAGTGCCCACCACATTAACCCCCGCCACGGCAACACCTGTCAGGATAATGTTTAACCGCTGTTGTTTTCTGCGCACCATGCCCATGCAAATAGAGCCCGACAGCATGGTGGTCAGCATGATGCTGAACATATCGGCGGTGAACACGGTGCCCGAATCGGCTGCCAAAATGCCGGTCAGCACGGCCAATATCCCGTTGCACACCAGAGCCGTTTGGGGCTTGAGCAACACGGCCACCAACATAAAGCCTAAAGTGACCGGCATCAGATGGGTGTTCACCTGCTTGATCAGCAGACACAACGCCATAACCAATGCGATGATCGTGCCCAACAGGCTCATACTTTTTGCGTTGATTAATACTTCGGGTTCAAACAGATACAAATATGCGGCCAACAGCATAAGCAGCATCAAAATCAACAACGCAACGCCCAAGTAGGTCGTAAAATCTACGCCTTTGCTGGCCAGCATACCCAAATCTTCCAGCATCGCAATTTGGGAAGGGGTCACCACTTCGCCCTGGCGCACTATGTTTTGCCCTTTTTGATACACGATGGGCTGCACCATGTCCATGGCCTGTTGACGATGTTCTTCGGTGGTTTGATTGTCGATGAGCATATTGGGGCGCAGACAACTTCTGAGCACGGCTGCGGCTACATCCACAGCGGTGTTGCCCTTGTTGTCGTTGAGCAAACTTTCGCTGATGCTGACAACTGCGTCGGACACCTTGCCTTCTGAAACGGTGGCGCGCAAAGCCGCCCGAGCAAAACGCCGGGTTGAAACAGACAGAGCCTCCAGCTCCTCCTTGGGCAAGCCCATAACCGCCAAGATTTGATCATCGGTGAGCTCCACAGGAGCTACCAAAGTATGGGCTTTTTCCACGAGTTGCGGGATATCTACCTTGCTTTGCTTCCCTAGCGGAGGTTTTGCCGAAGCTTCCTCCACGCTGAGCCTTATGTTCTCCAAGGCATCAAATGCCTTGTCCAGGTCTTCTAAAACGATCTGCTCCACACTGGGATCTTGAATGTAATAGGGCTGTACCGAGGCAGCTGCTTCTTCCCGCTTTTGCTGGGTGGTCAACTTATCTTCCACTTCTTTGGGCGCCGTTATCGTAACCGACGATACCTCTCCGACCCGAATCTCGTACCGTTTAGGAGAAATTGTAGTAGAGAGCATAACAAATAGCAACGCAAATACAATCAGCCCGATCAACAACATTGTGAGCACGGGACCTAATTTTCGCGAAAACTCGGTTAGCTTTTCCATTGCAGTTTCTCCTTTCTTTATTTTTTGTTAGTTGTTCCTTCCGCCGCGCTGGTGGCGCTCGTAGGCGCGAACGATGGCCTGAACCAGTTCATGGCGAACGACATCGCGGTGGGTAAGCTGAACCATGCCAATACCCTTTACGTTTTTAAGGACCTCCAGTGCTTCCACCAGTCCGGATTTGCGTATGCCCGACAAGTCGATTTGGGTAATATCTCCGGTAATGATCATGCGCGAACCCACGCCAATACACAAAAAAAACATTTTCATCTGCTCGGAGGAGGTGTTTTGAGCCTCATCCAAGATGATAAAGGCATCGTTGAGCGTGCGTCCACGCATATAGGCCAAAGGGGCCACTTCCACCGCGCCGCGCTCCACCAAGCGTTGATAGGCCTCGGCACCGATCATGTCATACAGCGCATCGTACAGCGGGCGCAGGTAGGGATCGATTTTTTGCGCAAGATCGCCCGGTAAAAAACCCAGTTTCTCTCCGGCCTCCACCGCCGGGCGAGTGAGTACAATGCGCTCAATCTCCTTATTTTTAAGGGCAACTACCGCCTGGGCGATGGCCAGATAAGTCTTGCCCGTGCCCGCCGGACCCACTGCAAAAACACACGAGTTGTTTTTCATGGACTGCACATAATTGCGCTGGCCCAAAGTCTTGGCTTTGATCTGCTTGCCCTTATAAGTGATGACGATTACATCGCGCAAAATTTCGTCCATCCGGTCTATATTGCCTTCGCGGGCCAACTCAATCGCATAGCGAATTCTAGGCTTATCCAGCATTTCCCCTTTTTCCAGCATGCTGATGATTTTTTTTATCACCAAACGAGCCTGCTCAACCTTTTCCGAGTCGCCCGTAACCGCCAGTTGGTTATCCTTCATAAAGAAATCGACCCCCAGCTCCTCTTTCAACAAAGCGAGGTGTTCGTCGCGAATTCCAAAAAGGGTCATATAGTGGTCCAGTGAATCAATCTGCATGGTTTGTGTCGTTTGATTCTGCAAAATTACACCTCCAACATATAGAAACCGGCAAAAGGCACAGTTTGTAACTAGAAAATAGTCATTTTACCATATTGGTAAAACATCTTGTACCTTTTAACCATCCGCTGCCTTATATGTTTTTTAATACTATGGGCAAACTCCGCATGCAATATATTATGGTAGCGTCACAATGAATAATCACGCCAATGAATGAACATATCCCCATATTCAATATACTGCATGAATATTACATTTAGATTCATTCGTAATACAACATATTATACCACATGTAAAACACATGAAACAATACAGAGAAGGGGTGACTTTCAAGCCGAACTCACAAAAGTCGGATATTACTGCTTTTAAGCATGCCACCACATCTATATAGTGAAGTATCCTGAAAATACATGTGTGGAACACTTTAGTACGCTATAGACGAATCTCTCACCGAAATATACTTGAAAGTTCTGCCATACCGGTGCTGTCGGCACTGGCAATTTTTAGCGCATTTAATTTATACTGTTAAACAAGTTAAGGAAAATAAACCATCCATGAAAGGTAGTGATCTCTATGAAAAAAACGATACTTCTGTTGTGTGTACTCTGCATAATCGTTTCCCTTGCCTGTACCGTATTGGCCGAAGCCGCGCAAGACAATCTCCTCATCAATGTAGACGAATGCGAATATAAGGTCATCAGCTTCGCTCCTTTAACGGCCGAACCCGATGAGCCGAAAGAAGGGACTACTCAGTTTGAATTGATCGTAGAAGTTACAAAAGACCCCCAGACGCCAATCACTTACCACCCAAACCTTGTATACACAGATGGACAAACCGATCACGAAATCGGGGTTAGTGTTCGCATATTTGACATTGGCGCAAAATTGTCAAAGGAGTTTGATCCCCTGAACTTGTACCAAATTGAAGATAGTTCTGTTACCAAAGGTGGGAAAATTGAATATGTATTCGACATGCCTGCCGAAGCCGAACCCAAGCAAATCATTTTCTACGACAAAAATCAGACACAGGCTGTAGCAATCAACGCAAATGATTTGCCTAGCCTTTCTGAAAAATAATAAGATTTGCCTTATGGATTAATTTACTCGTACTATGATGTGCCATCAATAACTACACAAAACCATATGGTAGAACAATGCTTAAGAAAAAAAGAGCCGCCTGCTTGGGCATACAGTGCTTACACAGGCTGCTCTTTTTCGTTTACCAAGATTAGACTTTTCTACTTTGATTTATCTTCGCCAAACACTTCTTTGACACAAGAAGCAGCAAATTTATGGGCCGCTTGAATGTCCTGATCGCCCGGATGGCTGCCGCCACCGAAAAGGCCACCCTTGCCAGTGGTAATGAAGCGTTCAGCCAACACATTTACGCCATGGGAGGACAGTTCGCTGGCAATGCTGTCCAAAACGCTGCCATCTTTTTGGGGGTTGCAGCAAAACAGAGCCACGTTTTCCACGCGCTTGGGGTCCATTGTCTGGATAAACGCCGCGGTAACCTTGTCTACCTTTTTGCCTTCACAGCCCAAGAACATCAATTTGATTCCTTCAGGCATATATGCCGGAGGCAACGCTTCCTTCACGATCAACAATTCGCGGGCGATGGCTTCGGCCACCAATTCAGCCGAACCCTTTGGGCTGACGTAATGTACTCTTGCTTTCATAAATCTTTCTCCTCTTTCCGCTAATGCATAATATTTTTATGATAGCATATTGGCTTAAAATAGCAATGCTCACGGACACAAATTCATTTTTGTGTCACATTTGTTTTTTACAAACGCCAAACTTTCGTTCAAAGCAGGATTCCCGCATCATGATCTAGAATGAACTAAACTAAGCGAAGTAGCGGGTGCGCAATCAAAACGGTTGGTTTTGCCCGCAAGCTTTCAGTATTCATGAAACAAATCATACGCATTCAGGGGGAAGAAAAAAAATGAAACAGATCAACATAGGCACCTGCATTCCCGGACCATATTTTACAAAATGGGTCCCCGCGCTCTTGGACAAAGGTTTTGAGTGTTTTTCGATCAACTTTCATATGGAGTTTTACGGGGTAGACTTGGATGAACTGGCGCAACAAAGCAAACAGTTGCTGGCCGGTACCGGAATCAAGCTGGCCTCCTTCGGTTACTACTGCAACGCTCTCCAGTTTGAAGAGCACAAGAAAAACCTAGAAAAATGCATTGATATGGCCGAAGCTTATGATACCAAGGTAATTAGCACTTTTGCCGGCGCGCTAGAGGGCGAAACAGTGGAAGGATCGATGAAAAAGTTTGGCGAAGTATTTGGCGAGCTTGCAAAGCGCGCCGAGGATAAAGGGGTGCGCCTAGCCATTGAGAACTGCCCGATGGACGGCACATGGAACAAGCCCACCTGCAACATCGGCTTCAACCCCCGCGCCTGGGAAATGATGTTTAACGAAGTGAACAGCGACGCCATCGGCCTGGAGTGGGAACCCGCCCACCAAATGGGGCAACTAATTGATCCCATCGCCAACTTGCGCAAATGGGCGCTCAAAGTGTTCCATTTGCATGGAAAAGACGCCAACGTTAAGCATGACCTGATCGCGGCGGAGGGCATTATCGGCCAAAACGCAGCGGTAGACATGCGCTTCCCTGGATTTGGCGATACCGACTGGCGCAAAATTTTCACCATTTTAGCTCAGGCCGGTTACGAGGGCGATTTGAGCATAGAAGGCTACCACGACGCGCTGTATTCCCAGGAATGGGAAACAACGGGACAGTTGCACGCGCTGAATTATCTCAAGTGGTGCCGCGGCAACGAATTCGTAGCAAACCCTTGGTAAAAATATAAAGTTAAGGTAGGAAAGCAATGATTAAGGCCATCGTGTTTGATATGGACGGGTTGATGTTGGATACCGAGTCGCTGTACATAAAGGCAATGGACATCGTAGGGCAGGAGATGGGCGTCGGCTTAGCCGGCTACATCAGCGTTAAAACAATGGGCATGACCCGAGCAGGCGCGCTGCCTTTTATGCAGGCCGAATTTGGGATGGATTTTGATGCCAATTTCTTTTGGGATAGAGCTACCGACCTGGTAGCCCAGATGATCGAGCACGACGGGGTCGCCACAATGCCCGGGCTCCACGAGCTTCTTGAGTACACCGCAAAGGCCAAATTGCCCACCGCAGTGGCTTCTTCCAGCAAACGCAAAACCGTTTTAACTCGTCTGGAAATCGCCGGAGTGCTAAAGGCCTTTCAGGTGATCGTCGCCGGCGATGAGGTCTCTCATTCCAAACCCGATCCTGAAATCTATCAAACAGCATGCCGCCGGCTGGGTTTTACACCCCAAGAGTGCATGGCACTCGAAGATTCGCGCAACGGCATTTGGTCGGCACACAGCGCGGGCTGCAAAACCATTATGATCCCCGATCTGTGGCAGCCCGACGATGAAACCGAGGCGATACTCTACCGAAAGCTGGATCGATTGGACCAGGTCATTGAGCTACTACAAGGACAAAGCGCTATATAAACAAGCAAAATTACACAAAAAAACAGGGCGCCGTTTCAAATGAGATGGCACCCTGTTCTTTTGCATTCGTATTGTCTATTCGCCCTGCTGTTCCAGCTGTTTGATCATCTTTATGTTATACAATTCAATTTCGCTAAAATCGTTTTCCGAGAATCCGCCGGCATGATACCAAGATTTTGAAGCAAAATATTCTGCATATTTGACATTTTGAAATTTGTAACCGTGGCGCGCATAAATTTCATTGCGCGCATAAGGCCACAGTTCAGGATCCAATTGACGGATGCGTTCCTCCGTCAGCTTTACTTTGGAGGATTCAGGAAACAGATAATCTTCCTCATACTCCGCTTCGGCATGCCGCTCCTCAGCCTCCCTGATCAGCGCAATGTTGCGCTGTTCAACCGTGCTTAAGCTAGACGCCGAAAAACCGCCCGGTTTGTACCAGCTTTTTTGTCGAAAATAGCGGGTGTATTTGGCTTTTTTAAACTCATAGCCGTGGCGCGCATAAATTTCGTTGCGCGCAAAGGGCAAAAGGCTTGCATCGATCTCGTCGATTTGATCCTGAGTCAAAATTTCTTTAGAAGAGCTAGGGAATATAAAATCATCCTTTTGCGCAGAAGGCTCCCCTTGTCGCTCTTTTTCCAACTTACGAATTAAGTTCATGTTATACCATTCAATAGAATTTAAGCCGACTTTTGAGAACCCACCCGGCGCATACCAATCTTTTTGAGCAAAATAATCGGCATACTGGGCGTTGGTGAATTCATAACCATGGCGCGCATAAATTTCGTTGCGCCCAAAAGCCCACAAGTCGGGATCAACCGATTCGACTTCCTCTCTGGTCAAGCGGCGGCTGTTGGAAGCGGGAAATATATAATCGTTTGCGATCGTTGCAGTAGCGTAGGTGTCAGAGACGTTCTCGTTCAGCACTCCCTGCCACAACAACTCCGGTCCGCTTCTATCCAAGGGCACCCTAGTGAGTTTGCCCAGCTCGGGTTCAAAAACCAACAAGGCATCGGCTGAAATCGCCACGCTGCTATAGCGTGTGGGCACCATCAGCTGGACCACTTCTTCGCCAGAAAGATTGCCGCGGCTAATGTTTCCCGCCGTATACACCACGAGTCCACTGTCGGTGGGGAAATAATCCCAGGCGTATTCTATATTTAAGGGGGTAAGACCTTGCCCGTCTAATTTGCTACGATATAACCTCCCTTGACTCCAGCCTCCGTCGCCCTCTTCGTTGGGCGCGACATACTCATCGTCAAAATTCTGAAAGTACATATATCCCGCATTGATCTTTAACCCGGCCAGTTGAAGATCCAAAATCAAAATAGATTTTCCGGTTGATAAGTTCAGTTCGTACAATGCGCCCGGGGCAATTTCTCCCTCGCGTTGCATGTAAGATACTCGGCCATCTTCGGGCGTAGCGATGAAAAATAAGCGGTCTTCATAAAATGTGAATTCGTTCATTTCTATATCGCTAAGAACCTGGGTTGCTCCGGTCGCCGGATCGATTTTGTTGAGCCTCCTGTCGATCAGGGCGTAGAGATTCCCCGCGTATTCGCGCAAATTTCCTTCGCCAGACAGTTTTTCCTTCGAAAATACCAAGCGCTCTTCCCCTGCTTCATAGCCCACCAGTTCGACGGTATCTCCACCGGAGCCCAACGAAAAACAGTAGCAAGTTTGCCCGATCACAGCCAGCTGATCCATACTCAAGCTTTGCTGCAACATTTGGGGATCCCCATCCGAACCGTCCCAATGGTATAAGGTACTAAATTCCTCATCATAAACCACAAAGTAAACATCGGAGTCCACCTCCACAGCAAAGCCCTGATTCTGTCCAAAAACGGGCGCGGTTAACAACAGCCCGAGGCCAAACACAAGCGCTAAGGCAAGCCCTCTGACGATTTTTTGATTATGATTTTGATACCTACGATTGTACACGCAAATCCTCCCAAAGTATCTTTCTACATTTCTATTGTTACACGTAATTTTGACGGGAGCCTGGACAAAAAGTTGCCTGAGTTATAACCCATATCCAACACAAAAGCATCAGGGGCATAATCCACCTGTTTTCATATCGCCAAAATTCCACGATCAATATTGTTGGATAAGAAACTATCGGGATACGTCAAAAATTTTAGCATCCTTATCTGTGCTTATTTCAAGCGTTTTATATCCTTGAGCGCCTGCAGCCTGCAGCCTGCAAATTGCGCCTGCCGAGCATATGCACTCATAGCCTTAGATTACACTGTAACACATCGTTGGTTCTCGCGAAACCTTTGAAACAAAATTCGTCAATTATGAAATAAATCATTGGCTTTTTTCATAAGAATTCGACATAAAAGCAGCGCCCCGTTTTAAGGCGGGGCGCTGCTTTTATGGAAAACTATTGTTCAATGCTAACGTATTCAAAGTTGGGATGGCCGACATAGTTTCGGGTAAAGCCTTTTACCCTGGGGCTGATCAAAGTCTCTGCCACGTAGCTGTAAACCGGAATCACCGGGCACTCATCGGAAAGAATTTGTTCAGCCTCTTCGAACACGGCTTCGCGTTCTGCGCCGGTAACGCCGGCGCGCGCCTGTTTCATCAGTTCGTCGAACCGTTCATTGCCCCAGCGGGTGTTGCGATCGGTGGTGCCGCTTTCAAAGTTGTACAAGAGGCTGCTGGGATCCAAATAGTCGCCCGTATAGCCCATGTACGCAATTTCAAAATCGCCGACGTGGCGCGGGCTGCTTCCATCTGCCCAATACACGCCATCTTCCACAGTCACAATTTCCACTTCAACGCCCAAGTTTTGTTTCCACATTTGTGCCATAGCTTGGGCGGTTTTCACCAATCCCGCGTCCGGCGTTTGCACCATGCGGATGTGGGGCAAGCCTTCTCCGTTGGGATATCCGGCATCGGCCAGCAGCTGCTTGGCTTCGTCGATGTTCTCTTGAATGGTATCGCCGTGCACTTCGCGCCAACTCTTAGTTTCGTCCACCAAATCAGGAAAGGCATGGGGAATATATCCGCGCAGGGAGGGCATATCATCTTGCATTACTGCGCTGATGAGCACATCGCGATCCAGTGCCATGGTAAAGGCTTTGCGCACGCGCGCATCGCTGAAGGCTTCGCTTTGTGTGTTAAACTCATAGTAACGATAGCCGATTCTGTCGGTAATCAACAGCTGTTCCGTGTCCGCAAACTTGGACTTCGCATCCACGTTTACAGAGGTCGCCACGTCCACTTCGCCGTTCTCAAAGGCAATCAGCACGGTTTCAGGCGCATCCAAGAACACGTATTCCAACACGTCCAGTTTAACTTCATCGGCATTATAGTAGTTGGGATTTTTTACAAAAATATATTTTTCATCGGGCTTCATTTCTGAAACCATGAAGGGTCCATTGCATACATAGGTTTCCGGGCTGCTTTGCCAGGCGTCACCATTGGCTTCTACCGTGGCTTTTTGAACCGGCATGAAGGCCGTGGTTGCAGTCATCGAGATAAAATACGGTGCAGGGGCCACCAGGGTAACCTCCAGCGTAGTGTCGTCCAGCGCTTTAACGCCCAAGTCGTCCAGCGTAGCGGTTCCGTCCACAAAGCGCTCGTAGCCATTTTTGATTACGCCATACAAGGTGTATGCGGTTTCCGAAGCGAATTCGGGATTGAGCACCCGTTTCCAGGAATATTCAAAGTCGTGGGCGGTCAGCGGCGAACCGTCAGACCATTTCAAATCTTTGCGCAATGTGAAGGTATATACCAGTCCATCTTCAGAAACAGTATGGCTTTCGGCCAACGCGGGAACCAAAGTGCCATCCTCCGCAAACTTATACAAGCCGCGGAACAGGCTTTGCAGCGCATAGGAACCGGTGGAGTAGTCGTTCATCGTCGGGTCCATGCTGTCGGGCTCTCCGCCCATTTGAAACACCAGCTTGTTCTCGCTTTCAGCGCCGGCCATCATGGGCAAACCCATAGCCAGAATGAGAATAGCCATCAAAATTGCCAACATTCTTTTCATCCAGTTTCAATCTCCCTTCAAGACAAATACTTCTTTACAAAACACTAAACACAAGAATAAATGAAATGTATTATGCTATACAATAGCAAAATACAGCTTATCTGTCAACACAAACCTTACATTCTGCCATCAATTTGCAAGATTGAATTTTAAATTCTGCATTTTTGAACGTTAAAGAATCTCTTTGTCTATTGCGATGCATGGGTTAAATTGTTATAATACCCACATTGCACTTATGCAAATCAGGAGGGTGTTTCGTGGCACGTTATATTACAAAGCGCATATTTTCCGGGATTATCACCGTTTGGATACTGATCACCGTGACGTTTTTTTTGATGCATTCTATTCCAGGCAGCCCTTTCGTAAAGGGTGAGCAGAAAATGCCACCTGAGATTTTGCAGCGCCTAGAAGAAAAATATGGCATGGATAAGCCGTTGCACATGCAATACTTTACCTATTTAAAAAATATATTGCGCGGCGATTTTGGTATTTCCTTTAAAAAGGCAAACACCTCGGTCAACGATTTGGTTATACGCGGCTTTCCCGTATCTGCAAGGGTAGGAGCGGTTGCGGTCATCGTGTCGGTGATTGTTGGAATTGGCCTGGGCATTGTATCGGCCATACGGCGGGGCAGTTTTTTTGACGGCGCCTCCATGGCCTTTGCCACCATCGGCATTTCGGTTCCCACTTTTGTAACATCGGTGCTGCTCTTATACTTGTTTGCCGGCGTTTTACGCTGGCTGCCCGCATACGGTTTAACCAGCTGGCAACACTATATTTTACCAGTTACTTGTCTGTCCTTTAGCCCCATCGCCTATATCGCCCGCATGACCCGTTCCTCAATGCTGGAAGTGATGCAACAGGATTACATCCGCACCGCACGGGCTAAGGGGGTTCGCGAATTCCTTGTTGTACTAAAGCACGGCCTGCGCAACGCCATCTTGCCAGTGGTCACCTACCTGGGCACGTTGATCGCATCGCTCCTGACCGGTACATTTGTCGTGGAGCGGCTGTACTCCATCCCGGGCCTCGGCAAATACTTTGTAGACAGCGTGGGCGCGCGGGACTACAATATCATCTTGGGACTTACCGTATTTTTGGGCATCTTTGTGGTCATTTGTAATATTGTTGTGGATATTATGTACGGTATCATTGACCCCCGCGTCAAGATAGACGAATAGGAAGGAGGCGCACAATCATGATTGAAAACCCATATGAGCTGCTTGGCACTGCCCAGCGGGAAAGCGAACAGTTCTCGCGCCCTTCCGTGTCCTACTGGCAGGATGCCTGGCGTAGACTTACCAAGGATAAGTTGGCCGTATTCGGCATGATCTTCTTACTAATTATTACTCTGCTGGCCATCTTTGGACCTCTATTTTCCCCTTACGAATACGACGCTTCGGATTTTGCAGCCATCAGCCAGCGGCCTAGCAAAGAACATATCTTCGGAACCGACGCGTTGGGACGCGACCTGTTTGTGCGCATCATGTATGGTGCGCGCATCAGCCTGTCCATCGGGGTGGTTGCCGCTGCCGTTAATATGGTTATCGGGGTCATCTACGGCGGAATCGCCGGTTTCGCCGGTGGCCGCGTGGACAATGTTATGATGCGTTTTGTGGACCTACTCATCGCAGTTCCCTCCCTTTTGTACACAATCCTTTTGATGATGTACATGGGTGCCAGCGTTAAAACCATTTTGATCGCCCAATGCATTTCCTCCTGGGTAGGAACCGCCAGGGTTACCCGTTCCCAGGTTGTATCCCTTAAAAACCAGGAGTACATACTGGCTGCCGAGCTCGCGGGCACCAGCAGCTGGAACATATTGCTCAAACACTTGCTGCCCAACAGCCTGGGTCCGATCATCGTTTCGGTCACCTTTTTGATTCCCAGCGCTATCTTCTCCGAAGCCTTTTTGAGTTTCCTGGGCATCGGCATTCAAAAACCCATGGCCAGCTGGGGATCTTTGGCCAACGATGCCATAGAAACCCTGATGACTCACCCTTATCAAATGTTGTTCCCGGTAGCCGCCATCAGCCTAACCATGTTTTCACTTAACTTTATCGGCGACGGATTGCGCGATGCGCTGGATCCGCGGCTTAAAAAATAACACCTGCGGAGGATGACCAATGCGTCTTTTGGATATAAAAAATTTACACACCACCTTTGACATCCACGTGGGCCAGGTACAAGCTGTGCGCGGCGTAAACTTGCATGTGGACGAGGGAGAAACTTTAGGCATTGTGGGTGAATCGGGATCCGGAAAAAGTGTGTCCATGCTGTCGGTGATGCACCTTTTGCCCAATTACGCCAAAATAAATTCCGACCGCATGATGTTCGGCGATATGGACCTCACCCGCGCCAGCGTTAAGGATTTCCGAAAACTAGAAGGCGATCAGATCGGCATGATTTTTCAAGACCCGATGACTTCGCTAAACCCCTTGTTTACGGTGGGACACCAGCTTATGGAGCCGCTACGCATACACAAAAAGATGTCTAAAAAAGAAGCGCGCGAGCGCGCCCTTGAACTACTCAAATTAGTGGAAATGCCTGATCCCGAAAGCCGGCTCAAACAGTATCCCCACGAGCTTTCCGGAGGCATGCGCCAGCGGATCATGATCGGCATGGCTATCGCCTGCAACCCGCGGTTGATCATTGCAGACGAACCTACGACGGCGCTGGACGTCACCATTCAAGCACAGATATTAAGCTTGCTGATGGAGCTTAAACAAAAGCTAAACACCGCCGTTGTGCTAATCACGCACGATTTGGGGGTTGTTGCGGGCACATGCGGCCGCGTACTGGTTATGTATGGCGGGCGTATCGTAGAAGAAGGCACGGTGCACGAGATTTTCTATAACCCGCGCCACCCCTATACCTGGGGCCTGCTCTCTTCCATCCCCAAGCGCCAAGCCGATCGGCAAAAATTGATCCCGATCCCCGGCACCCCTCCGGACTTGATTGCGCCGCCACCGGGTTGTCCCTTTTCGCCCCGCTGCGCCCACGCCATGAGGATATGTGAAACGGGCATGCCGCCCCACCGCCACTTGAGCGATACCCACGCGGTAAGCTGCTATTTGCTGGATGAAGGTGCACCCAAAATTGTTTGGGGAGGAAACAAATCTTGAACAACAACATTCTTGTAAAAACTGAAAACCTAAAAATATATTTTCCGGTGGGCCGCAGCCATCCTAAAAAACCCAAACAGCAATTAAAAGCTGTAGACGGAGTCGACCTGGCCATACAAAAGGGAACCACCTTTGGGCTGGTTGGCGAATCGGGATGTGGGAAGACCACCATCGGGCGAGCGCTGGTGCGGCTGTATAAACCCACCGAGGGCAAAATTTTTTATGACGGCGCCGATATTTCCAACTTGAATTCCAAAGAGCTCGTTCCCTACCGCAAAAAGCTACAAATGATTTTTCAAGACCCGTATGCCTCTTTAGACCCGCGCATGACGGTCAATTCAATCATTGCAGAGCCGCTGGGGCTGCGCAGCGACATGTCCAAGAAGGATAAGACCGACCGCGTTAAGGAACTGATTGAGATGGTGGGCCTGAAGCCCGATCATGGGTTGCGCTACGCTCACGAGTTTTCCGGCGGACAGCGTCAACGCATTGGCATCGCTCGCGCCCTGGCCAACTCCCCGGAATTCATCGTGTGCGACGAACCCATTTCAGCGCTGGATGTTTCTATTCAAGCGCAGGTCATCAATATGCTGGAAGACTTGCAGCAGTCCTTCGGACTCACATACCTGTTTGTATCCCACGATTTGAGCATGGTACACCACATTTCCCATCACGTTGGGGTTATGTATCTGGGGCGCATGGTGGAAAGTGCGCCGGTGGATGAATTGTTTAACAACGTCCTGCATCCTTATACCCAGGCGCTGATGTCAGCGGCTCCCGTCCCCGACCCCGATTCGGTACAACGAAGCCAACGAATATTGCTCCAGGGGGATGTGCCTACCCCTATTAATCCACCTAGCGGCTGCCGGTTCCGCACACGTTGTCCTCTGGCACAAGAAATCTGTGCGCAGCAAGAGCCTGAGCTGCTAAACGTAGGCAACGATCATTGTGTCGCCTGCCACATGGTCAAATAATTAAAAGAATGCATCCGCTACCCAAAAACGGCGGATGCATTCTTTTGATCATTCTTGGATACAAATTAGAATTATTCGGCTGATAACCAGTTGATCAGCTCTTCAGCCGAAGACACAACTTGGGTCGCTCCAGCTGCTGCAAGGGTTTCCTTAGTTCTAAATCCCCAGTCCACAGCCAAAAAGTGGATCGCCGCATTTTGCGCCGTCTTCACATCCACCTCGCTATCGCCCACAAACAAAGCACGGTCGATGGTCGTATTCAGTTCTTTTAATGCGGCATTAATGCCATCCGGCGCGGGCTTGGGTGCCACCTTTACGCTTTCGCCGATGGCCACGGGCACATTGGGAAAATGCTCAGTGCACAGCTTTTTCACTGCGGCATCAAACTTGTTGGACACGATGCCCAACCTATAACCCAACGTACTTAGTTGTTCCAACATATTCACCACACCTGGATAAGGAGCAGTTTTATTTTGCATGTTGTGTGCATAGTGTTCTTTAAACAGCTTTAGGCAACGCTCAAAGTCTTCTTGGCCGGTTCCGTCGGGAACCGCCCGCTTGATCAGCTTAGCCACGCCGTTGCCCACAAACCGGCGCACTTCTTCTAAATCTCGTTGAGGAAACCCACACCGGGTCAATGCAAAGTTACAGCTGTCGGCCAAGTCGTCCAAGGTGTTGAGCAAAGTGCCGTCCAAATCAAACAAAATAGCATCGTACTTCATTATAACGCCTCCTAAACATTTATTTTAGCATGAAGGTGCCCAATCAACAACTGTTCGTCTTGATTACGCATTAGGTTAATGTTATTATAACACTATCTATTTGCAAGGCACCTTTCGTTATGCATCACATTACTTTTTTAGGAGGCGTACAATGAAAAAAGCTAAGCTTACCATGGACAAAAATTATGTTATTGATCGTATAGACCCACGAATTTATGGTTCTTTTATCGAACACCTAGGACGCGCCGTATATGGTGGCATCTATGAACCGGGCCACCCCAGCGCCGACGAGCAAGGCTTTCGCAAGGACGTCATCGATTTGGTCAAACGGCTGGGCGTGCCAGTGACCCGCTACCCCGGCGGCAATTTTGTGTCTGGATTCAATTGGGAGGATTCTATAGGGCCGGTTAAAGACAGGCCCGCCCGGCTGGATTTGGCCTGGTTCACCACCGAGACCAACGAGGTTGGATTGCACGAGTTTGTCGATTGGTGCAAAAAAGCCGACAGCGCATGCATGTACGCAGTAAACCTGGGCACCCGCGGCCCGGATGATGCGCGCAACATCGTAGAGTACGCCAACCATAAAGGCGGCACCTATTGGTCCGACCTGCGGATTAAAAACGGCAAGAAAGACCCGCTGGGTATTAAGCTGTGGTGCCTGGGCAATGAAATGGACGGCCCCTGGCAAATGGGAGCGCGCACCGCTTACGAATATGGACGCGTTGCCAACGAAGCCGGAAAGGTGATGAAATGGGTGGATCCTTCCATTGAGCTGGTGGCCTGTGGCTCGTCCAACTCGCAGATGCCTACCTTCGGCGATTGGGAACTAACCATGCTCAACGAATGTTACGACGTGGTGGACTACGTATCCTTGCACCGCTACTATGACAACTATGCCAACGATACGCCTTCCTTCCTGGCGCGCGCCATGGATCTGGACGACTTTATCCGCACGGTCGTATCTATTTGTGACGCTGTAAAAGGAAAGAAGCACAGTAAGAAAAAACTGAACCTGTCCTTTGATGAATGGAACGTATGGTACCACAGCCACAAGGAAACCGCCGAAATTCAAAAGCAAGACAAATGGGGCCGCGCGCTGCCCATCTTGGAAGACATCTACAACTTTGAGGACGCGCTGTTGGTCGGCTCTATGCTCATTACCTTCCTGCGCAACGCAGACAGGGTAAAAATTGCCTGTATGGCCCAATTGGTCAATGTCATTGCGCCGATTATGACCCGTAACGGCGGCGGTGTGTGGGCCCAGACTATCTATTGGCCCTATATGCACGCCTCCATGTATGGCCGCGGCATTTCGCTGAACACGCTGGTAGATGCTCCCACCTACGATTGCCCGGATTACGAAAATGTCCCCTTGCTGGACTCTACCGCCACCATGGACGATGACGGTAACATTACCATTTTTGCGGTGAACCGCGATTTGAAGGAAGATATATTAATCGAATCGGATTTGCGCTCCTTCGGAAATATGCGTGTTGCAGAGCACATCTTGCTCAAGCATAGCGATGTTCAAGCGGTTAACACCGAAGAAAACCCCGAAAACGTTTCGCCTACCCAAGCCCCGGGTGGAACCGTCGACAATGGCCAGCTGCAGATTAACATTCCCGCCCTCAGCTGGAACGTGATCCGGTTGGTAAAAGCGTAATTATTTAAAAGCAAAAGACAGGATGATGACTTCATCCTGTCTTTTCTTTTCTATTATTCAATCCGGCGATTGCGAGATCACGGAGCGTTTAAGCGATTTCTACGAGCCTCTTACTTGCAGCCAGATGCCATCATACAGCGCAATATCGTCCATAATGTCGCTGAAGAATTCACAGTTTTCCACCGTCTCTTGGCTGGGATTGAGCGCCGGATTGGCCTTTTCTTCTTCGGTCATCTCTTCCACCACTTGAACGATGGGCGAGCTGTAGCCGATGTATTCCATGTTGCGGCGTGCAACGTCAGGTCTGCACAGAAAATCGATCAATTTTTCTGCACCCTCTTGATTTTTTGCATTTTTGGGGATCACCATGGCGTCGATCCACACGTTGGAACCTTCCTTGGGCACCACATAGTTAAGATCAGGATTTTCAGCCATGGAGTAAACCGCATCGCCAGAATAGATCAGCGCCAACGCAGCCTCTCCCGAAATCATTTTGTCCTTGGTTTCGTCCACTTGGTAGGCTTTTACAATTCCCTTTTCTTTTTGTTCGATCAGCAAATCTTTGGCTTCGTTCAGCTGCGCTTCATCGCGGGTATTCATGCTGTATCCCTGCATCTTAAGGGTCACCCCGAGGGTGTCGCGGATCGAATCCATCATAAACACGTTGTTTTGATATTTTTCCGAGAACAGTTGCGTCCAGCTATCGATGGGCTCTTCTACCATGGTCTCATTATACAAAATACCCACCGTGCCCCACATGTACGGAACCGAAAATTTGCCTTCCGGATCGTAGGCCGGCTTTTGCAGCCACTCCAAGATTCCATTCGCGTTGGGGATATTGTCGAAATTAATTTCAGCGATCATGTCCTGCTTGATCATGCGCTCAATGATATAATCCGAGGGGAAGATCAAATCATAATCGGCCGCGCCTGAGGACAGCTTTACAAACATTTCTTCATTCGTGGTGAAATTTACGTAGGTAACGTCTATACCGGTTTCATCGGTAAATTCATACATCAAATTTTCGTCGATATAATCATACCAGTTAAACACCGTGATGGAGCCTTCGCCCACCGCAGCGGCGGCGCCGAGTAGCAGCACTGCCACCAAACAAAATACAGCCAAAACTTTTTTCATTGAATCGATCCCCTTTCAGATATAACAGAATATATTAAGCTTTTTCAAGCTCACTGCGCCGGTTAATTAGCAAAAGCAACAACAGCACAACCACAAACATAATGGTGGACAACGCGTTGATCGTCGGCTTAATGCCGCGCCGCGCCATGGAATACACCAAGATGGATAAGTTGGATTCTGTGGCGCTGGTGAAGTAGCTGATGACAAAGTCGTCCAAAGACATCGTAAACGCCAGCAGCGATCCAGTCACCACGCCGGGCATAATTTGCGGCACCACCACTTTGCGCAAGGCCTGAAAAGGAGTACAACCCAAATCCAGTGCAGCCTCGTACAAGTTTAAATCCATTTGCTTCAGCTTGGGCAACACGGCGAACAACACATAAGGCGTGTCGAAAGTAATGTGGGCGATCAACATGGTCACATAGCCCAACTGCATTCTAGAAAACACAAACAGCAGCATCAGCGATACGCCGGTAACGATATCGGGCATGGTCATGGGCAAATAGGAAAGATTAATCAGCGCTTTGCTGGCGATGCCAGAGCGCATGGCGTGAATGCCTATAGCGGCCAACGTGCCCACTATGGTGGCCACCACTGTAGCGATCACAGCGATGGATAATGTAGTATAAAGCGCATCCATAATCGGCCTGCTGTTTACCAGCTCCTCGTACCAGCGTAGGCTGAATCCGCCCCAGCGCGCCCGGGTTTTGGATCCGTTAAAGGAATAGAGGATCATTACCGCAATGGGCGCATACAAGAAGATAAGCAACAATGCCAAATACAAGCCCTTAAGCTTTTTCTTCACCACATGCCACCCCCTTGTCCATCCGGGTCAGCCTTGCGCATAAACCCGATGCTCACCAAAATAAGTAGCATCATAATCAGCGAGAGCGAGGAGCCGAATCCCCAGTTATTGCTTTCCAAAAACTGTTTTTCTATCAAATCGCCAAACAACATAAATTTCCCGCCGCCCATGAGTTTGGGAATTACAAATGTGGTGACTGCAGGCATGAACACCATGGTAATGCCAGAGATCACGCCAGGGATGGACAGCGGCAAGGTTACCTTGGAAAACACCTGCATAGAGTTTGCGCCCAAATCCTGGGCCGCCTCCACGATGCGGTAATCCATTTTTTTGAGCACCGAATGGATAGGCAAAATCATAAACGGCACAAAGTTGTACACCATGCCCAACAACACCGCGCCTTCGGTGTAAAGCATCTGCATCTTGGGCAAGCCGATGAATTGAAAAAACTGATTGATTAAGCCGGTATCTTCCAGGAGAGACAACCATGCGTAGGTGCGCAGCAAAAAGTTCATCCACATGGGTAAAATAAAAAACACGAGCAGGGTTTGATTTCGACTGAAATCTTTGCTAGCCAAAAACAGCGCCGCCGGATAACCCAACAGCAGACAAATTGCAGTACACAAAAGGGCCATCCACAGGGATTTACCCAGAATATTTAAATATACTGGTTCGAAAAAACGTCGGAAGTTTTCCAGGCTCAGCGTGCCGTCGGCGTCCATAAAAGCGTAATACACAATCAGGAACAGCGGAGCCACGGTGAAGATCACCATCCAGATTGCATATGGTCCCGAAAACCAGCTGCGTTTCACAGGCTATCCCTCCTTGTGCATAATGTGTATGTTAAATGGTACGATGGCCAGCCCCACCGTGTTGCCCACCGGTTGCATGGATGTGGAGTGCACCTTCCAGGTAAACGAACCGGTATCTACCATCATTTCGTAGTGAACACCCTTGAACAGCACGCTCTTGACCTCGCCGGAAATGGTGCTCACGTCTTCTCCGACCACCATAATGTCTTCAGGGCGCACCACCACATCCACCGGTTCCATGGGCTTAAATCCGCTGTCCACACACTGGAACTGTTGACCGGCCATTTCCACCAGCTCGTCTTCGATCATGACCCCTTCCAAAATATTGCTTTCCCCAATAAAATCTGCCACGAAGGCAGTCTTGGGTTCGTCATAAATTTTTTTGGGATCACCCACCTGCAAAATACGACCCTCGTTCATGACCACCACGGTGTCCGACATGGTGAGTGCCTCTTCCTGGTCGTGAGTGACCAGTATAAAAGTAATGCCCAGCCGTTGCTGCATGTCCTTAAGTTCCAGCTGCATTTGCTTGCGCAACTTTAGATCCAGTGCGCCCAACGGTTCATCCAGAAGGAGCACCTCAGGCTCATTGACTAGCGCGCGGGCGATCGCAATGCGCTGCTGCTGCCCTCCCGACAGGGCGTCCACCGACCGCTTGGCGTACGCTTCCATTTTTGACATTTTGAGGATGCGCATTACCCGGTCGCTGATTTCGCTTTTGTTGATCTTTTTAAGTTTCAAGCCAAACGCAACGTTTTCAAATACGTTTAGATGGGGAAACAGCGCATATTTTTGAAACACTGTGTTTACCCGGCGCTTGTGAGGAGGCACCGACAGCATATCTTGCCCTTCAAAAAAAAGCTGCCCCTCGTCCGGATATTCAAACCCGCCGATGATGCGCAGCATCGTGGTTTTTCCACAGCCGCTGGGCCCGAGCAGCGTAATAAACTCCCGCTTGCGGATGTACAGGTCAATGTCGATCAAAGCATCGGTATCGTCAAAGCTCTTGGATATATTTTTAAGCTCTATGAGGCGCGTATCTTCTACCATTGTTGTATTCCCCCTGTGCTCGCTGAAATGATATAATCAAAAACTTGGCGGTGTGGACACCCAAAGTACCTTGGCCGTCGTTTTTCCGGTGTTTTTTAGCCGATGAGGCTCGGTACTTTCAAAATAAAAGCTCTCGCCTTTTTTGGCGCGGTGCACCCGTTCCCCTACGCAAATTTGAATGGAACCCGAAAGCACATACCCAAATTCTTCTCCTTCGTGGGGCATATCCTCTTCGGTAACACCCCCGGGCCCCAATTCTAGCAGGATAGGTTCCATGCTGTTTTTTTGTGCATTAGGCACAAGCCAGCCTATCCACCCCTTCAAGCCTTCTTCGTCCAGCTTGACCGACATATCTTCCTTAGAAAAAACCACTTTTTCTTGCGGTTTTTGGCTAAAGAAATGGGGCAAATCGGTGCCCAAACATTCTAAAATATCCATTAGCGTAGCGATGGATGGCGAAGTCAAATCCCGCTCTAATAAAGATATAAAGCCTTTAGACAGCTCACACCGATCCGCCAGCTCTTCCTGGGTCAAACCATGCTGCAAGCGCATCCGCTTAATCTTCTCACCGATCTCCACTGAAAACACCGCCATTTTTATCGCTCTTGTTTACAAAGGCTAAATTTTGAAACGAATAATATTAAACCATCATTGTGGTGCCTTGTCAATAGGATTTGGGCTTTTTGTTGAGTTAATTTATGTAAATTTCTTTTTTAATTTTATGCATCAACTTTTTGTTTCATTTTCTTGAAATCCATCGCCTTTTTGCGTTCATCGACAGACACGCAATTTTTTCCATAAAAGAATAACCCAGCGCAATTGCCATGCACCGGGTTACTAAAATGGTTATATGTTTTTAAGCGTTTAGAGAACGCACGGCGAAATCCTCGTCGCCGTTTGCTTGAAAGGTCTGCAAAAAAGTACTTCTATTAAAAACACACCCACAATATCGGCTAATCTAAACCTCAGGCTTTACTGCACAAGTTGCCCAAAATGACGGAATATTCATTTCGTGCAGATGGCCCTGTCCATTGGTGTCTTCATACAAGTCTTTGATAACAAAACCCGCTTGTATCTGTCCGCGAATCTGTTCTTCCAGAGTGTGAGAAAACTGTAAACCATCATCCTTTTGCAGCAGTTGCGCGCGCAGCGCTTCATCGCGCAACGGGTTAAAGGGCAACTTGTTCACGATTTGGGTTTCGTCGTCGTTGACTACAAAATTCATGCCGTTGTCCAGCCCACTGAGCAGAACGCCTCCCGGGCGAAGCACGCGAAAGCATTCGCGCCAAACCGGCAGCACTTCTTCGATATAACAGTTGGACACCGGATGAAAAATCATGTCGAAACAGCCATCTTCAAAAGGCAGCGGCTTGCTCATGTCGGCGCGCACAATGTCGATATCGTACCCTTCGCGTTCAGCCACCATGCGCTCGCTTTCCAATTGTTTTAAGGAATAGTCCAGCACAGTACACTGTGCACCCAGCGCAGCAAATATGGGCATTTGCTGTCCGCCGCCGCAAGCCAACCCCAATATCTTGGCTCCCTTAAAATCCAAAAACCATTCCTGTGGGGTGGGCTTTGTCGGGGTTAACAGCACTCGCCAAATACCCTGCTTGGCCTGCGCATACTCTTCTGCGGAAATTGGAATCCCCCATTCCCAGCCCCCTTCCACCCACCTGTCTATGGTTTGGGCATTTACGTCTGCGTAATTTTGAGTCATAGTATACTCCTTTTTGTTTATTATTCAAACAGTTATTTCGGTATAGATCAATTCTAGCTACCGATCGTCTTCTCCTGCCCACACTAATCGGAGCATATATCCAATCGAAATTCAGCGAGAAAAACTGCCTACAAATTCTGATCCTTGCAATAACCCACAAAAACCGCTATACTCTAAATATACTAAAGAACATCAAAGATCATTTTTAGCAAACAAGAGAGGTGAGCACGGGTGGACAGTAGTTATGGGTCGCGATTGATGACGATTTTGCAAGCAAGTATACTTTCGTTTTCCAGCAAACCAATATTGCCCAACGGTTGCCCGTGCGCCTGGATGTGAATTCTGCGCCCGAGTAACGCATTTATATTTGTGTTTGTAAAACATCGTTATGTGTTGACCAAAACTGCCGTTCCATGTTTGATTATGCCAAACAAGGGACAACAGCCCGTCAAGCTTTAACGGTGTTTTTTGTTGCGTTTTAGTATCCGGCAAGGAGGGATTTTAAATGAATATCTACTGTATTATATTTGGTTTGGTTTGCGCTGCCCTAGCCGTCGCTTTCGCACGAAACATCGCTCCCAATTGGATCAAGGGTTGGCGCGAAACCCCGGATGAAGTGAAGGCGACCATACGCATGGATCGCCTGAGCAAAAACGTCGCCGGCATATTCCTGATTTTGGCCATCATACTGTTGTCGGCCGGATTTCGGCCCGCTTTTCTTGATAAGGCCTTTGTCTGGTGCATGGCTTTCTGGTTTGCATTAACCTTTTTGGATATACAGTTTATACGCAAGTCGCGCCGCTACAAAAAATAAGTCCGTACATTTTAACAAAAATTACTGCCGAAAGGCGTTTACATAACAATCAACAGAAGGAGGAGCATGGCAAATGGAAGCCAAACCCAAAAGCGGACAAAGTCGCGATGACATACACCCCCCTGGGCCTAGAAACTGCCCAAGCGATTGTTTTAGCATGGCTGTAAAGCATACATTTGCTTTGCTGCATCGGCTATAAACGATTGTTACGTGGAGTGAATGTCTTGCTTCCGCTCATCATTTTTTGAAGAGGAGGTATAGACCGATGTACACCAACCACAAGAAAGCAATTTTAGAACAAGCACAGCAAATCGAACAAACCAAAACCAGAATTGCCCTGGCCGCCACAAATCCTATTGAACAGGTGTTTGAAAAACTAAACACTTCGGTGGATGGGTTAACCGATCAGCAGATAAAGGACAACCGCGAACGATACGGCGACAATAAGGTTACCCACGAAAAGAAAAAGTCGCTAGGCAAGCGCCTATTTGAAGCCTTTATCAATCCGTTTACCATCGTCCTATTGGTTCTGGCCATCGTTTCTACGGTCACAGATATTCTGTTTCCAATTTTTTGGCTGCATACACCAAGCGAGGCCGAACCGTTAACCGCAATCATTATTCTGACCATGGTTGCCATTTCAGGCAGCCTCAGCTTTGTGCAAGAGACCCGATCTGGCGATGCCGCCGAAAAACTGCTAGACATGATTACCACCACCAGCACAGTCGACCGGATAGATGGAAAACTTCAGGAAATTCCCCTTGAAGACGTGGTGGTGGGCGATATCATTCACCTATCAGTAGGCGATATCATTCCAGCCGATGCCCGCATTTTTACCGCCAAAGACTTTTTTGTCAGCCAATCTTCGCTGACCGGCGAAAGCGAACCCATCGAAAAAAGCCCGCATCCTTATGCGCAAGATGCCGAATCCATTACCGATTACACCAGCATCGCCTTTATGGGCAGCAGCGTAATCAGCGGCAGCGCCACAGCCGTGGTCGTTGCCGTGGGAGACGATACCCTGTTCGGATCCATGACCTCATCGGTAGCCGGCGAAGCAGTTGAAACCAGTTTCACCCAGGGTGTAAACGCAGTCTCCTGGGTGCTGATACGCTTTATGTTGGTCATGGTGCCCGTGGTGTTTGTAATAAACGGATTGACCAAGGGCAATTGGTTGCAGGCTTTCTTGTTTGCAATTTCCATAGGCGTTGGGTTGACTCCCGAAATGCTGCCTATGATCGTCACCACCTGTTTGGCCAAGGGCGCCACATCCATGTCCAAGAAAAAAACCATCGTGAAAAACTTGAATTCGATTCAAAACTTTGGCGCGATGGACATCCTGTGTACCGACAAAACCGGCACCTTGACCCAGGACAAAGTGGTGCTTGAATACCACATGGACGTTATGGGCAAGGAAGATGCCCGGGTGTTGCGCCACGCTTATTTGAATAGCTATTTTCAAACCGGTTATAAAAACCTGATGGATTTGGCCATCATCAACAAGACTGAAGAAGAAGAAAGCGAAAATCCGCAGCTTACAGACCTTTCTGAAGTGTATGAAAAAGTGGACGAAATCCCCTTTGACTTCACTCGCCGGCGCTTGTCGACGGTTGTCGTCCATAAGCAAAGCGGAAAAACACAAATGGTCACCAAGGGAGCAGTAGAAGAAATGTTGTCCATCTGCAGCCATGTGGAATACGATAACCAGGTGGTTGAGCTGACCGAGGCGCTCAAGCAAGAAGTGCTAAACCGCGTCGACGAGTACAACGACGATGGTTTCCGGGTGATTGCGGTGGCTCAAAAGACCAATCCCTCACCTGTAGGCGCCTTTAGCGTACAGGATGAAGCCAACATGGTGCTCATAGGCTATTTGGCTTTTCTTGATCCACCTAAGGAGTCTACCGCCGAGGCCATACGCACCTTAAAGCACCACGGCGTAACCACAAAAATTCTTACCGGGGACAATGATAAAGTCACCCGCAATGTGTGTAAACAGGTTGGACTCAAAATCAACAATCTGCTGCTGGGCAGCGATGTGGAACAGATGAGCGATGCCGAGCTGGCCATTGCCGCCGAGCAGACCGACGTGTTTGCCAAAATGTCCCCCGATCAAAAGGCTCGAGTGGTTTCTGTGCTGCGAACAAGCGGCCATGTGGTAGGCTTTATGGGCGATGGAATCAACGATGCCGCTGCAATGAAGTCCTCCGACATCGGCATTTCGGTGGACAATGCAGTGGATATTGCGAAAGAGTCTGCCGACATTATATTGTTGGAAAAGGATCTGTTGGTTTTGGAAGAAGGGATCATAGAAGGGCGAAAAACCTACGCCAATATGATCAAGTATATCAAGATGACCGCTTCTTCCAACTTCGGAAATATGTTTTCGGTGTTAGCGGCATCGGCGCTCCTGCCTTTTTTGCCCATGATGAGCGTGCATTTGATCATCTTGAATTTGATTTACGACCTATCCTGTGCCGCTATTCCCTGGGACAATGTGGATGAAGAATACCTAGCTGTGCCGCGCAAATGGGACGCTTCCTCGGTTGGCAGCTTTATGATTTGGATCGGGCCTACCAGCTCATTTTTCGACTGGCTCACCTATTTGTTCATGTATTTCTTCTTCTGCCCCACCTACGTTTCCGGCGGCATCACCTATAACGATCTGATCAACCATTTTAGCGGCGTCCAACTGACGCAGATGCAGGATGCATATGTGGCCATGTTCCAATCAGGTTGGTTTGTCCAATCCATGTGGAGCCAAACGCTGGTTATTCATATGATCCGCACGCAAAAGATTCCGTTTATTCAAAGCCGGGCATCGGTCCCGGTCTACCTGCTGGGGTTCATGGGCATTGCAGCCCTTACCATTATCCCCTACACAGGATTCGGCGCAATGCTGGAATTGGCTCCGCTGCCCGCGAGCTATTTCATGTTTTTAATCCCCTGTATCCTTTTGTACATGGTGCTTACCACCAGCGTAAAAAAGGCGTACATAAAACGATACGGCGAATTGCTGTAGATAGAAAGGAGCGATCGATATGACTTTAAACAACATCTACACAAAAATTTTCGGATCGACACAGTGGCATGGCTTGAGCATGAATTTTTGGTTCGGATTGGCCCTGTGTGCCGCAGCAATGCTGGCCATGAACATCATTCTTTGGCGGCTCCCCGCTAAGCAATCGAATGATGCCGAAGAAGAAAATGATCCTCCTTCATGGAGTTATCTTTAATTTAGCCAAATAAATAAGATACAGCGTTTTGATTCGACAGTCAGGAAAATCAAAACGCTGTATCTTCAAACCAATCACATTAACCAACGAAAAAACAAACTCTCCGGCGCTTCCTGTTGCGCCACTAAATGCCCTTGAATGCGCATGCTGAGATGACTCTCCTGGTTGATCAACAGGAAATCAATCAATTGAACGTTTATGGAAGAAAGAAATCTGCCGAGCGCACGCACCTGATTAAAATGGGCTTCAACAAAACGCAGCTCATTTTCAAAACATACCCAAACCAAATGATATATATGCTGGGTAACACAAATCTCTGCCAACCGACGCATGCGTGCATCGTCACTCATTAATGGAGCTAACATCAACGATGCCAGCAGCTCACCCGCGCTGCCCAGGCAAAAAGCCATGTCTTTCGCCGATCGATTTTCCACAGAGGAGATTCTGGTCAATCGGACAGCCGCCTCCACATTCGTAATCAGGACCGGAGTCCTATCCTCTAAAGTCGAATAAGTTCTAACCTGTTGCTCGATGGTCTTTAGGAAGATAGCTGCCTTTGGCCCCATCATTGGAAACTCTGTCAGTTCTTCCACATTGGCATTTAACACATTTTGCAAAGAGCCAAAATGATCCACCAGTGCATGGGCAAGGGGATTTACGTTTCGCCTCGGGATTACATAGCTCAATAGCAGTTCCAGCACTTCGTGAGGCTGAAAATTGTCCAATCCTTCGGTTTGCAGGCGCTGGCGCAAACGCTCGCGGTGTCCATGGTGCGGATGAGCCAAGATACTCCCCCCCTTTAATCCATATGCAATATATTGTACCGCAGAAATGATTTTCCGACTACAGTTTATGGATATGTCTGTTAAAATAATAAAATTATTGTTTATTCAAAAAAGTTGCAGGAGTTTGGTTACATTGTGTTGAAGATGGCTAAGACAATGAGGGGAACAAAATGTTAAGATAAGGTGGAGACCAAGAATGAACAAGCGCAAGTATACAATCAAACCACGTTTCGTGTTATTTTTAAATTTGTTGGTGTTGATTCTGTTTGCGATCATCTTTATGGGTGAACGCAATTTTATTCAGCAACAAGAAGCTACCATTACCCAATTAGAACAACAAACTTTAGAAATCGCCCATCAGAACGAAACTTTGGAAGGGCAAATCGCTTTTACTGAAACTACCGAATATGTTGAAAGGGTGGCTCGCGAAGAACTCGGACTCATGAAACCGGGCGAAGTGCGCTATATGACTATCAATCCGTAAGAATCTTGATTTTGCCAACAACAATTGATAAGATTCGTTCAGTTTAAAAGAATCATTGGATAAGTGTATATTCATGCGTATGCACAAAATTGTTTGAGCATTCTTGATCACACACCAGAGCAAAAAAAGAGCGACATAATCATCACAATATTCCCTATAACCCTGGATGGAATCATCGTTCATATTTACTTATTCGGGAACTTTTCTGTACGCAGCAAGCAGTCCCCCAATTAATCCAAGAACATAAAAACCCATAAAACCCCTGTAAACATTGTGTTTACAGGGGTTTTGTTTTATATGCGTATATTTAGTATCGATACAGATACAGTCTTACACGTTTCCGCGTGAAACGTTAAGTCAAGATATATATCATAGATAAAAAAGAACTGTCTTCAGTTTCTTTAAGGATGATTTAGGCATTCATTGCTGTCCACACTTGTAAGATTTATATATCCGGCGTTGACAATTGTTAATTATTGGTATGTATTATATTAAAATCGTTGTGTGTTTGTGATGAGGATAGGAGTTAACACTGAAAATCAAGATCCGATCATTACGTTGACCGAAACAAAATCGCCTAGAATAGATTCGTAAAGGCTGTAGGAGGTGCACGCCGCTCATGAATACTGATCGACGGCCCCAATCCCCTTTATCTGTTTGGAAAAGTGGAACTTTCAAAAAAAACCTGGCACTGACGACGATGGTACTACCGGGAGCACTATGGCTGTTGGTGCTTCGCTATCTTCCAATGTTTGGAATCGTGATTGCATTTAAGAACTATTCCATTGTCAAAGGTGGATTTATTCCCAGTTTGCTGCAAAGCCAGTGGGTAGGCTTTAAGAATTTTGAGTTTCTCTTCACCACCAACGATGCATGGATCATGATTCGTAACACGCTGGGATACAACATTGTGTGGATGCTCTTAGGCCTACTCATTTCCGTAAGCTTTGCCATTATGTTAAGTGAGATCCGTTTAAAATTTGCCGCAAAGACATATCAAACTCTAATGTTTTTTCCACACTTTCTTTCTTGGGTGGTCGCAGGCTACTTTGTCTTTGCATTCCTCAGCAGCGATCGTGGATTGATCAATGGAGTACTCCAATCACTGGGTTACGATAAGATCGATTGGTACATGACACCTGGTCCATGGCCATTTATCTTAACATTTGCTTCAATTTGGAAAGGCACCGGATATAACAGTGTGTTGTATTTGGCCGCGATCACAGGTATTGATCACACGCTTTATGAAGCATCGATGATCGATGGCGCTACAAAATGGCAACAAATTAAAAACATTACCCTTCCCCATTTAAAAACCATGATTATCATTCTGACGATCATGGCCATAGGCCGGATTTTTAGTGCAGATTTCGGCTTGTTCTACACAGTACCCCGCGACAGTGGACCGCTTTATCCGGTGACACAGGTGATAGATACATATGTTTACCGTGCGATGGTAAATATGCGCAAATACGACATGTCGGCAGCGGCGGGCTTGCTTCAATCAACGGTGGGGTTTGTATTGATTATGGTGACTAATCTCATTGTAAATAAAGTTGACAGCGACAGTGCGCTATTTTAAATAAGGAGAAAGGAGTACACGCTATAATGAATGGGCAGAAAGCAAAGAAACAGCGGTTTGATCCCGGCCGCGTGTCTTGGTGGGCTGAAACGCTGTTTCATTTGGTGATCGGAGGCTTTGCACTCCTTTGTGTGTTGCCGTTTATTTTCGTAGTGATCATCTCCTTCTCATCGGAGGTATCGTTGGCACAACAGGGTTTTTCCTTTACGCCACTGGAATGGTCGGTGGAAGCATATAAGTATGTATTTAAAGCAGGAGACCAACTGTGGCGTTCTTACGGCGTTACCATTTTTATAACCGTAGTGGGGACATTGCTCAGTTTGGCCATCACTGCGATGTATTCATATACGCTATTTAGAAAAGATTATAAGTTTCGAAAGTTTTTTACATTTTTTGCCTTTTTTACGATGTTGTTTTCCGGCGGCCTAGTTCCCACATATATGGTTTCTCGCAACGTTCTGGGGCTTTATGATAATATAGCGGCGCTGATCATTCCACTGTTGGTAAGCCCGTATAACTTTATTGTGCTTCGAACTTTTTTCTCCTCATCAATTCCTGATTCGCTGATTGATTCGGCAGCGATCGATGGCAGTGGCGAGTACCGCACGTTGGTTCAAATTATTCTGCCGCTGGCGTTGCCGGGATTGGCAACGATCGGTCTGTTTACTGCGCTAGGCTATTGGAATGACTGGTTTACTGCGCTTCTTTACATCAACGACGAACAACTCTATCCCCTCCAATACCTGCTTCAGAAAATGGAGAAAAAGATCGACTTTGTCATTCAGAATTCTAAGAATCTGACCGGCCCGCAGATGAGCGAAGCCCTGCGCAGCATCCCGCGCGAAAGCACCCGAATGGCCTTTGTCGTCTTGGTAGTGGTGCCCGTTGCTTGCGTATATCCTTTTTTTCAACGCTACTTCATCGCTGGTCTCACAGTGGGCGCCGTGAAAGGGTAACTTTTGAAAAAATCTGTCGACCGCGGCAACCCTAATAAAGGGTGGTGGTTTGATTATTGGTCAACAGTCTGTGTTTTAGACAATATTCTAAAATGTACCCGCTAGGAACAATTGCCAGAACCGCACATAAGATAAGGAGGATCTCGTATGAAAAAACTACTCTGTTTGTTGCTTACAATGGTGCTCACGATGGGTCTAATGTCCACTGTCACTTTTGCCGAGGATGACCTATCCGAAGAAGTCCATCTCAAATGGGTTATGATCGGCGCTAAACCAATCGACCTGGATGTGGTACAAGAGGCCATGAATCAATTGACCAAAGAAAAGATTAATACGACGTTTGAAATGATCTTTTATGACTGGGGCGAATACAATGACAAGGCTGGCCTCGCCATCCAGACGGGCGAAGATTTCGATTTGATTTTCACTTGCTCTTGGGCGGCGAATTATGCACAATACGCCAAGCAGGGTGCATTCGTCCGTATGGATGACCCCGACAACAATCTTCTGGAAAAATATGCAACAGATACGCTTGCTCTAATCAATCCATCTTTCTTAGAAGGCTCCAAAATCGACGGTGGAAACTATGCGTTGCCGACCAACAAAGAGCTAGGATTCCAATCGGTTTGGAATATCAATAAGGCTGTTGCCGATAAATATGGGATTAAAAAGGAAGATTTCACAACCTTTGATGCATTGGAGCCATTGCTTAAGCAAGTCAAAGAGGAAGGCATTGAGAGCGTATTTGGCATTGAGTACGATCCAGACAACCCCGCCGATACCGATACCACCGTGGTTGTACTCCCCAAGACTGAAGACTTTAAGAATTATGTCCTCAAAGCGCGCGAGTACTACTTGGCGGGATATATCAACCCCGATGGTCCGACAAGCCATACTGAAGTTAGCGACACGAAAAAAAAAAATGGGGAATGGTTGGTGGGCGCATATCACTACATGCCGCTTAACGAGCTGGCAAACAGCCTAAGCCTAGGATATACAGTTGAAGTACAGCCGATCCATACCCCCATTACTGCCACTTGGT
>CAYFTL010000007.1:0-31771 GCA_964346145.1 uncultured Oscillospiraceae bacterium
GCATCGGGCCGTCCGCTGCAGATACCACCAGGATCGCGCCGTCCATCTGGGCCGCGCCGGTGATCATGTTCTTTACATAGTCCGCGTGGCCGGGGCAGTCCACGTGTGCATAGTGGCGCTTCGCGGTCTCATACTCTACGTGAGAAGTGCTGATCGTGATTCCACGTGCCTTCTCTTCGGGAGCTTTGTCAATTTGGTCATAGCGCTGCGCTTCCGCTTCGCCATACTGTGCCAGGCACATCGTGATCGCGGCCGTCAGGGTCGTCTTGCCGTGGTCTACGTGGCCAATCGTTCCCACGTTTACGTGGGGCTTTGTACGCTCAAATTTTGCCTTGCCCATTCTCTCTTTTCCTCCTTAAACGTTTGCGGCTCTTTTGCCGCTAGCCCATTGCGAGCCAAAATACTGTGTATGGAGCGGGTGATGGGAATCGAACCCACGTTATCAGCTTGGGAAGCTGAAGCTCTACCATTGAGCTACACCCGCACGCCCGCACATCATACAGCACATATTGTAATGGTTTTAGGCTGTTTTGTCAACACATCTTTTCCGGGATTTGTATTCTTAAAATAGGCAATCCTCATTCTTTTTCTATCAGGTTGTTGAGCTTGCGCTTAACCCGTTGCAGCGCATTGTCGATGCTTTTTACGTGACGACCCAAGTCATCGGATATTTCCTGGTAACTTTTGCCCTCCAAATAGTAATACAACACCTGCTTTTCCAATCCGGATAACACTTTGCTGATCTTTCCTTCCATTAAGGACAAATCTTCCTTGTTGATCAACATTTCTTCGGGATTAGCCACCCAGCTTTGGGTAATTACGTCCATCAGCGTTCTTTCCGAATCGTCCTCATACACCGGCTTGTTTAACGAAACATAGCTGTTTAGCGGAATGTGCTTTTGACGGGTCGCCGTTTTAATCGCCGTGATAATCTGGCGAGTTACGCAAAGCTCGGCAAACCCCCGGAAGGCGGACTGCTTATCATCGCGGTAATCGCGAATGGCTTTGTACAGCCCTATCATGCCCTCCTGGACGATATCTTCATGGTCTGCACCAATCAAAAAGTAGCTTCTCGCCTTGGAGCGAACAAAGTTTTTGTATTTGTTGAGCAGATATTCCAGCGCCATTCCGTCAGAATTTTGTGCCAATTTGACAACTTCCTCATCGGTCATAGGCGAAAATTTTTCATTCACATGTACGTGCAAAATATGACACCTCGTGTTGTTATCGCTTGCCGCGGCGCATGTTTTCCAGCTTTTGCCGAATATCTTCTGGTATGTTTTCCATCAGCAGGTTGCGCTTTATCCCTCCACGGCTTTTGTTGATTGCTTCAGCGTGCCGGTTTTGTTCCATTTCATAACGCATTTCCCGGGCAGAAATGCGCACTGCTCCCCTGCCCAATACCACCGTTTGCTCTACCGCATCGGAAGTTGCCACCCGCAGTTCCAGCTTACCCAGATACACATCCCTCGCCGCCTCGTCGCACAGCCGCTCAATATAGTGATCCGCCGTTTCCCCCGACTTGGTAAACACCACCGTTAACAACCCGCGCTGATCCACCGTCCGCTGCAATCGATCGGATTGCCACGCATCAAATACCACAATGATCTCTTCGCCTGAGTATCCTGCATAATCGTGCAACTTGTGTACCAACGCCTCACGCGCATCTTCCAAATTAAAATCCTGCGCCTGCTTAGACCATGCGCCCAGCAGGTTATAGCCATCCACAATCAGCAAACGTTTTTTGTCCGCCATGGTTCATCAGCCTCTGGCGCGGACAACCGCATACATCAGCACACCTGCAGCCACCGAAGCGTTTAGCGAACTAATCTCCCCCAGTACCGGAAGCGATACTGTTCGGTCACAGTTTTTGAGCACCAGATTGGATATGCCTTCGCCTTCCGCGCCAATCACCAGCGCAACCGGGCCCGAGAAATCGGCTTTGTCGTAAGGCTCACCCTGCATATCTGCGCCGGTCACCCACAGGCCGTTTTGTTTAAGCAATTCCAATGTGCGGTTCAAGTTGGTCACCTTGGCCACCTTCATGTACTCTACCGCTCCCGCCGAAGCTTTGACCGCCGCCGGAGTCAAACCCACCGACCGGCGCTCAGGAACAATGACTCCATGCGCTCCGCAGCACTCTGCCGTGCGAATGATTGCACCCAAATTGTGGGGATCGGTAATTCCATCCAACAAAATGATGAAGGGATCCTGCCCTTTTTGCCTGGCGTAGTCTAAAATATCTTCGACCGAGCTGTATTCAGCGGCCGAAACAAAAGCCAACATACCCTGATGATTGGGGTAAATCTCATCCAGCCTGGAGCGATCCACCTCTTGGACAATCACGCGGGCTTCTTTGGCCTTGGCGATGATCTCCCGGGCAGAACCAGACAGCTCTCCGCGGGCAACCAGTATTTTTTCAATCGAACGTCCCGATTTAATAGCTTCTCGAATAGGGTTTCGCCCAACCAACAAGTTTTCAGGCATCCGATGCTCCTGCCGATAATCCGATTCCAAATAAGCGCTTTGCGCATTTGCATCATAACGGTTACCAAAGTCTGATCGCTCAATTCCCCGACTATCATAGCGTGTAGGCATAGAGCGATGCACCTTACCCCGGTTGTCGAATTTGCGCTCGAACTTTTTTTCAAATTCTGGCGCAAAAGATTTCTGTGCATTTCTAGGAAACCGCTTGTGTGTAAAGTCGGGATTGTCGCGTTTATTGTCTTTCACATTTATACCCCCGCAAGGTGCAAACGAACTTAATTTGCGCCTATGTTTATTTTAATCTAGTTGATCTTTGAGATCGCGCAGCTTGGCGCGCATTTCAGCCATTTTTCCGCAACTTTTCGCTCCTTCTGAACACGGGCCGGACACACAGGAAGGGCCGGCGTTTTCAAAAACGACAGGAGCTTGGGCGTACGCCAACTTGAGCATCTGCCAAGCCACATGACGAATTTCCCACTGGGCGCGCTCACAGCAACGCAACCGGAAGAAATGCAACAATTCCCGAGCGTTCATGGTAACGATCATGCGCGTACTACAGGCATTTGGCAACACAAACCGGGCATCCTCGTTAGATTTTTCCCCCTCGCCCAGCAAGCTGCGCCACTCTTCGTACCATAGATTCATCTTAGCCATCTGCTCTTTATAGCGCTCTACCACTTCCTTGCCCAGGGCCTCGATCGCCGGAGGGATTATATAATCAAAGCCCCCATTTTTCCCTAGAGCCACGTAGCGCTGGGATTGCACCGAGAAGCTAGCGATACGGTGGCGCGTAATTTGGGCCAACAAGCTGCGGGAAACGCCTTCAATTCCAAAGCAGAAACTGGTATGTTCCAGCGGAGACTCGTGTCCCATGCCCATCAGCCTGTGCACAAACGCTTGCTGATCCTTGGCCGAAACCTGCTCTTTCAGGCTTCCAAGGTCGGCACTGGAGTAGCAGAGACGCGCAGCCATGGCGATGAGTTCTTCGGGTGCCTGTGTGTATTGAATGAGTTCTACCTTGGGTTTTACTTGCGGCATACGTCCTCCCCCTCCTGGCCATCAACCACCATCAGTCGATTCATAATTTCATCCAAGCGACTGGTTCGCCCGTAATAATACAAAAAACCAATCAGCGCTTCCAGCCCTGTGGCCGTATGGTATTCTGCCGGCTTTGCGTTGCGCGGCGGGGTTTGTTTGGCGTTGCGCGCCCTGCGTACCACCGCGAGCTCCTCTTCATTCAAATCCTCTTCGATGAGCTTTAACGCTTGGGCCTGTGCGTGGGCGCATACCTTACCAATCGCCTGCTTATGCAACTGTTTCATGCGTCCGCCTTGGGCAACCAGAACGCTGCGCACATAAAGCTCAAACACCACATCGCCCAAGTAAGCCAGTTCCAACGAACCTGGGACATGCTTGGAGTTTATTTGATATTGTATCTTTGGTAATTCCAATCCAGTTCCCCTTTTCCCGCACTGTTAGAATTGGCGGTACCGCGTCTATTTTGACACAGATACCGCCCATATCATTATACGTTTTTTGCGCACTGTCGTCAAACAATGTACCAAGAAGAGAAGCGCCGTAAGCCGTAGCAAATTCGGTCTTCTTGCTAAAACCGTACCAACCTTGCGAATAGATTAAATCAGCTTTAACAACCTTGTATATGCATCTTCCCATACCCCATTACCAACAGGCATAAACTCTTTTGTGGGGAAAGAATTGCGCACGACTTCTCGCAGCTGGTCAAGTCCCTCTATTTCTCCCAGCGCCATGGCCTGCACCAACAGATTGCCGATGGCCGTCGCCTCCGAAGGGCCGGCTACCACCGAGCGGTTAATCGCGTTTGCGGCAAACTGATTCAGCATCTCGTTCATGCTGCCACCACCTACGATGTGCAGTACATCTACCTTATACCCCAATACATCCTGCTCCAATCGTTCCAGGCTCCAGCGATATTTGAGTGCCAAGCTCTCGTAAACCACGCGAGAGATTTCGCCTTTGGTTTGCGGTATCGGTTGTCCTGTTTCTGCACAGTACTGCTGAATCCGCTTGGGCATGTTGCCCGGTGTCATAAACCGGGGATCATCCACATCAATAACCGCCATAAATTCCGGAGCCTGTTCGGCCAATTCCACCAACTGAGCAAAGCTACTTACATCGCCGCGCCTATCCCATTCCCGCTTACACTCCTGAATAATCCATAGCCCCATGATGTTTTTCAACATGCGCGTAGTGCCACAGATACCGCCCTCGTTTGTGTAATTGGTTTCCATAACTTCGTTAGAAATTACCGGAGCGGACAGCTCTGCGCCGAGCAGTGACCAGGTTCCCGAACTCAAATAAGCAAAACGGCTACCCGGCTTGGCCGGTACTGCAGCCACCGCAGAAGCGGTATCGTGGGAACCCACCGCAATCACAGGCGCTTTATTTGCACCCGTTTCTTCACAAATCTGATCCAACAAATGACCGCGCAGCGTACCCGCCGGCTGAATCTTCGTCAATATGCCGGTGGGCAGGTTCAATTCCTGCAACAAGTCCAGTGCCCAATCCCGCATGCGCGGATCCAACATCTGTGCGGTGGAGGCTATGGTATATTCGGTGCCCATCACACCCGTGAAAAAATACGCAAGCAAATCGGGCATAAATAACAAAGCTTTTGCCGCGCTTAGCGTCGGATCTTCTTCAAGCTTCATAGAATACAGCTGATACAGGGTGTTGAAATCCATAAAAGCAAGTCCGGTATGGTGAAACACTTCTTCTTTGGGCACTATTTCAAACAGTTTTTCCATGACGCCTTCGGTGCGCCCATCCCGATAATGTACCGGTATGCCGAGCAGGTTTCCATTTTTGTCCAACAGCCCATAGTCCACGCCCCAGGTGTCTATGCCGATTCCATCGATATGAATGCCAGCCTTATTTGCCGCCAGCAGGCCTTGTTTCATCTCGTGGAACAGGCGCTGAAAATCCCAATATAGCCGATCGCCCAGCTGCACCGGTTCATTTAGAAAACGGTGCAATTCAGAAATTTCTATCTTTTCCCCATCAAAGACACCCAACATTGCCCGACCGCTGGAAGCGCCCAGGTCGTAGGCCAACAAATTCAATTGTTTTTTCATCGTTACATCTCCCAATTTCCATGTTTTTATAAAATACATCGAGCCACCGAGTTTCCAATTTTATTTATAGTATATCAATTGAGCTACCCGGAAACAACCAGATTATATTAAAGAATATCTTCATTGTTGCAAATCAATTAAGTTTTATACATGTTCTGATTATTCGGTTTCAACAAGGTTATCCCCAATTGTTTTGGCTCAAACATGAGTTTTGCTCGACTTATCCACAGTTTCATACAGTTATCACCATGGTTATGCACAGGTATGTGAGTGTTTGTGAATTGATTTGTGGATGAATTTTGTACACAAGTCTGCTCATCCAAAAAGTGATGTTCAATCTTCCATATGAATAAGCGGGCCTTTTCCACTCTCAATGAGTGTTGTGGACTCTTCGACGCAAACCAACCCGTTCTTTTCGGGGAAGAATTTGCTAACTGACTCCCCTTCACACTACAGACCCTTAATTTTTCATTAAACTTTCAAGACTCTTGGTCTGTTTATGGGTTTTTTGTGTATAAATGCATAAAAAACTCTATTCTTAGTCTAAATACAAATAAAAAGACGAGCGCTTAATGCTCGCCTCATTCAATCAGTTTTAATCTCCCATCCTTTTAAATCTTATTCAATCAATTTTAGGGTTGGGATTGCATTTAGATCAAGCTGTGCCAGGTTTCCTTTTTTAAGTTGATAATAAGCCGCGCTGCCAATCATAGCAGCATTATCGGTGCACAACTCTAAGGGGGGCACGAAAACATAAAGCCCGGCCGCACCACCCAGTTCGACAACCTTCCGTCGCAGCAACTTGTTGGCTGCCACTCCCCCTGCCAGGGCCAGCTTCTTAATATCGTTCTCCAAGCAGGCATCCACCGCTTTCTGAACCAAACTATCGACAACAACCTTCCTAAAGGATGCCGCAAAATCGGCAGTGCGAATCTCTTCACCCTGTTGTTTTAGTTTGTGAGCCATATTAATAACAGCAGTCTTCAACCCGCTAAAGGAAAAATTATACCGTCCCGATACCTGGGCCCGCGGAAATTTGTAAGCCGCATCGTCGCCCTCCTCAGCAATCTTATCCAGCAACGGCCCACCCGGATATGGGATGTTTAACACCCGCGCCACCTTATCGAAGGCCTCACCCGCCGCGTCATCAACCGTTTGCCCAAGCAAGCTATATCCCGCATATTCGTCAATCTTGATCAAATGGGTATGCCCGCCGGAGACCACCAAGCACACCATAGGCGGTTCTAAATCCGGGTACTGCAAATAATTTGCGCTGACGTGTCCTTCGATATGATTGACCGGTATCAACGGCAAATCCAACCCATAGGCCATGGCTTTGGCCGCTGCAACGCCGGTTAGCAACGCGCCCACAAGCCCAGGCCCGTAAGTTACAGCCAACGCATCCACATCCTCAAGGCGCATCCCTGCCTGTTTCAAGGCCTGGTCGACTACCGCGCTCACCGCTTCAATATGCATCCTGGATGCGATCTCAGGCACCACACCACCATATAAGGCATGCAGCTCTATTTGAGAGGAAACCACGTTTGCAATCACAGCCCTGCCGTTTTCAACGATCGCTGCAGCCGTTTCATCGCAAGATGTCTCTATCGCAAGAATCCTCACCCGCTCTTTTTGGCTAAGGAGATTTATCTTTTCTCGCATCCTGCCCTCATAATTCATTTTAAAGCCCCTCCTGCCTCAAGCACGTTTCTTGCTCTTTAAAATATAGTTGCCCAGCAAACCCAACGCTTCCAAAATCGCATAAACGCAAACAAATCCACCCAGCATATATAGCCCCAACTTCAGCGTAATATTTTCAAAAAAACGTTGGGGGTACAAGCGGATTAACAAATCCTGGGCGCTCAGCCACCACAGGTCGTTGGTAAATAATAAATGGTGAAAAGTTATAAAAGCCTTGTCAAAATCCAAAGTGATCCCTGCGGCAAGCCCTATCACCAGCACCGCCCAGATACCAACGGCTATCTTCGTGAAGCGCAAAAGCATTTTCCAGCGCGCTTCCTTGGCCAAATATAAGCCTACAACAACGAAGAAAAAGCCCACAATCCAAGCAGAAAACATTACTTGCCTCTCCAAAGTGAACAGACTGCGCACATCCTCCATATGCAAGCGTTCGCGCTGCGAAAAATCTTGTCCCAACGCCGCCGCTGAACTCGAAGGCAGCTCCAATTTAGATCTGACGCCAATCATATATTCTGCGACGCTTTGGTTTGCATTGTGCAAAACCTCAATATCCACGCCCAGTTGACCATCTACGCCCATATGCTGCTGAACAAAGGTATAAACACTAGGATTTCGCGCACCCAAATCAAATCCGGTTAACAACCCGCCACAGCCCAAAGCAAGCAGCCCAACCAAAATACAAAAATAGGCAGCTATTTTCCCCATGCTATTTTTAATCCGTGCCACTTTCAAGTCACACACCCTTATCACCCAGGTATAATTCGGCCCACCCTAACTAAAGTTTGGAAATTCTTCATAAAACAGGCGGCCGGGCACAACTACAATCGACATGTGCCCAACCGCTTTGCGCAGACCTTCGGTCTGTATCATGATTTTTGCAGATAAACCGTTACAAAATCCTCCAGGTCACCGTCCATTACCGAAGCAATGTCTCCTTTTTCGTATCCGGTTCTATGGTCTTTTACCATAGTATATGGTTGAAATACGTACGAACGAATCTGACTGCCCCATTCGATGTTTTTGAACTCGCCCTTTACGTCGTCCAGCAATTTCTTTTGCTCTTGCTCTCGAAGTTCGGCCAATTTAGACCGCAACATGCGCATAGCCGTTTCTTTGTTTTGGGTTTGAGAACGCTCATTTTGACACTGCACTACAATGCCGGTGGGCAAGTGTGTAATACGCACTGCCGAATCCGTTCGGTTAACGTGCTGTCCACCAGCTCCAGATGCGCGGTAGGTATCGATCCGCAAATCTTCGGGTTTTATTTCTATGCTAGAATCCTCTTCTATTACCGGCGCCACGTCAAGCGAGGCGAAGGACGTATGCCTTCTGGCTTGAGAGTCGAACGGTGAAATGCGAACTAGGCGGTGCACGCCACGCTCTCCCTTCATATATCCATAAGCATATTCACCGGATACCTCAAAAGTAACCGACTTGATTCCAGCTTCGTCCCCATCCAGCAAGTCGAGTTCCTTCACCTTAAAACCCATGCGCTCAGCAAATCGCGTGTACATTCGGTAAAGCATCTGCGTCCAATCTTGAGCTTCGGTACCACCTGCTCCCGCATGCAAAGATAACAATGCATCATTGTTATCGTATTCGCCTTTGAGAAGTGTAGTCAAGCGCAGCGCTTCCAGATCAGACCTAAGCGTCTCAATTTCTTTGCGGATCTCAGCAACCAGACTCTGGTCTTCTTCCTCCTCCGCCAGCTCTACCAGCACTTCAATGTCTTCGGCATGGGCGCAAAGTTTCTTGTGCTTTTCTATTTTAGCTTCGGCAGCATGCGCTTGCTGATTGATTTTCTGCGCGCGCTCCAAATCATCCCAGAATCCCGGGGAAGCCATATCTGCCCTGTACTCCTCCAACTGCTCACTCAAACGAGCGAGGTCAAAGTGAGTCACCTGCCTCTACAATCATTTGATTCAGGCTCTGTAAGTCCTGACGGAACCCTTCGGTTTCAATCACGTGTTTGTCCCCCTTCACAATGCTTCTCCAAGCATTTATTTTTTTCTATTTGTTGGCTGCTACTTTTCTAAGCTTTTCCACAGCAATGTTTATATTTTTTGCCGCTTCCACAAGGGCAAGGTGAATTCCTGCCCACTTTCTTTCCAGCGGTTCCTCCGCTGGGTTTCGGAGATTCACTATCCAGATTCCCACCCCGCACACTAGTAGGCTGAGCCACTTGTTTGCGTTCGGGCTGTTGTTCAAGCACTGCAAAGTGTAGCGTTTGCAAGGTGTCCTCGCGAATCATGCGCACCATTTCCTCGAACATATCGTAGCTTTCAAACTTATATTCCACAATCGGATCTTTTTGACCGTAAGCTCGAAGGCCGATTCCGTCGCGCAGCTGATCCATCGCATCAATGTGGTCCATCCAGCGGCGGTCTACCGCGTTCAAAAGAGCTACGCGCTCAAACTCGCTCATGTCTATGCCCGCGCTACTCAAGTGAGCGATCCGCGTTTCATAATGCTGCTCCGAGGCATGCACCAACGCTTTGGCAAACGCTTCCTTAGAATAGGTATCCAGCGCATCGTAACACCGTTGCACTTGGCCCTCTGGCAGACAAACATGCTCCAAATATTCGCCCAGCTCTTCGACACCCCAAGTGCTCGGATCCTCTTCATTCGCCGCCTGGCGGTTAACCGCTTCTTCGATGATGGCATTACGCATGTCTATAATGTTGGAGCGCACATCGTTGCCTTCCAGCACTGCGCGGCGCTGTCCATAGATAATTTCGCGCTGTTGATTCATGACATCGTCGTACTGCAACACGGTTTTTCGAATGTCAAAGTTGCGCCCTTCTACCCGCTTCTGAGCCCCTTCAATTTGCTTGGACAAAATCCCATACTCAATGGCTTGATCCTCTTCCAGGTTAAGCCGTTGAACGATGGGCGTAATGCGATCGGAGCCGAACAGGCGCATCAAATCGTCTTCTAACGAAATGAAGAATTGGCTAGAGCCCGGGTCCCCTTGGCGTCCTGCACGCCCACGCAACTGGTTGTCGATGCGGCGCGACTCGTGGCGCTCCGTGCCAATAATGTGCAACCCGCCGAGCTGTACCACCTTCCGGTGCGCTTTTTCAATTTCTGCCTTGTGCTCATCATAAAGTTTGTGATACAGCGCCCGAGCCTGCTTCACCTCGTCGGACACATCTTCAGCCAGGCCGATTGCGTCTTCAATCATTTCATCGTCATATCCCATATGACGCATCTTCTCGCGGGCCAAGAATTCTGCGTTTCCGCCCAGCAAAATATCGGTACCGCGACCGGCCATGTTGGTGGCGATGGTTACCGCATTTTCTTTACCGGCCTGGGCGACAATTTCGGCTTCTTTTTCGTGAAATTTGGCATTAAGCACCGTGTGCTTTACACCGCGTCGTTTGAGCATATCACTCAACAGCTCTGATTTTTCCACCGACACCGTACCCACCAATATGGGCTGTCCGGTTTCGTGCCTGCGAACGATTTCTTCGATTACCGCATTGTATTTTCCCCTTAAAGTGGTGTACACCGAATCGTTCATATCGTTTCGAATCATCGGTTTGTTTGTGGGGATCTCCACAACATCCAGCTTGTATATGCCGCGGAACTCTTCCTCCTCGGTCTTTGCTGTACCCGTCATGCCCGACAGTTTTTTGTACATGCGGAAATAGTTCTGGAAGGTAATCGTTGCCAGCGTTCTGCTTTCCCTCTCCACCTTCACATTTTCTTTGGCCTCAATCGCCTGGTGCAAACCTTCTGAATATCTGCGTCCGGTCATCAACCGTCCGGTAAACTCATCTACAATAACGACTTCACCGTTTTGTACAACGTAGTCCACATCACGCTTCATCAGCACATTGGCTTTGAGCGCCTGCATAATGTGGTGATACAATTCGTTGTTTTCAATATCGGCCAAGTTATCAATGTTAAACGCCTGTTCGGCTTTGCGTGTGCCTTCCTCGGTCAGGCTGACCACTTTTTTCTTTTCTTCAGTTACATAATCCTCTTCGACCCTGAGCCTGCGCACAAATCGATCCGCTTGATTGTATATCTCGGTAGACTTGCTGCCTTGCCCGGATATGATGAGCGGAGTTCTGGCTTCGTCAATCAAAATCGAGTCCACTTCGTCCACGATCGCAAAGTTAAGCGGTCGTTGCACCATGCGCTCACGGTAGGTCACCATGTTGTCGCGCAGGTAGTCAAAGCCCAACTCGTTGTTGGTGGCGTAGGTAATATCAGCGTTGTAGGCCTCCTGACGCTCGTCTTCTTCCATATCGTGAAGCACAAGCCCTACGCTCATTCCCAGAAATTTGTATATCTTTCCCATCCATTCACTGTGGAAGCGGGCCAGGTAATCGTTTACCGTTACGATGTGCACGCCCTTGCCCGAAATCGCATTCAAATACGCCGGCATCGTGGCCGTCAAGGTCTTTCCTTCGCCCGTTTTCATCTCGGCAATTCTGCCTTGATGGAGTACGATTCCGCCTAGAATTTGAACCGGAAAGGGCTTGGTACCTGCAACCCTCCATGCACCCTCGCGAACCACTGCAAAGGCTTCGGGCAACAAATCATCCAAGCTTTCACCGCTCTGGTGCCGTCTTTTAAATTCATCAGTCATCCCGCGCAGCTGTGCATCGCTCATGGCCTGCATCTTGGGCTCTAAATCCTCCACCAGCTTTACGGTTTCATTTAATCGTTTAATCTCTCTCTCGTTGGAACCGCCCAACCATTTTTTTATAAATCCTAACATTACTACTCCTCAAAAAATCTACGCATCGACCGCGCCCATTATTTTAAAATCATCATATTATTATAGCATTCTTATGCCTTGCGCGCAACAAAACAGCATCAACTCCAGGCCCATGCTTGATTATTTATTTCCGGCCCTTTTTCTTCATAAGGCGCTATTTTATAAGACAGTTTCCAGCTTTGTAAAGTTGCAATCAATGCCCTTTCACCTTCTATGGGTTCCACAGTTTTTTTTCACTGGTAGATACGGCCACCGCTCCGGAAACGAGGGCGTCGTGCACCTCCTGCTTTTCGGTCACCATCCCCCCCGCGATAATCGGACACTCCAGTTCATCATTCAACAGCGTAATCGCTTTGGGAATCAGACCGGGCAGCAGCTCCACCATGTCGGGCGGCGATTTCTTGAGCAGGCTTATCCCTTTGCCGATGGAGGTTGAATCCATCAAAAACAAGCGCTGTATGGTCATCAATCCTTGACCGGCAGCTCGTTTCAGCAACGGCGCTTTGGTCGAAATTACCCCATCCGGGCGAATATAGGTTGCACACCAATCCACAGCCGCGTTGTCTTTGCCCAGTCCTTCACACAAATCCAAGTGCACAAACACCACCTTTTCATTTCTGTGAGCGATATTGCATATTTCAGGCAAATTCATTATGTTGCTCCCCAGCAAAAAAATGATTTGGACGTTGCTGTGTGCCGCAAGCTCCATATCGCCAAAATCCTTCACCGCTGCAATCACCGGATACCGCTTCATGCTCTTTAACAAACTCTCCATATTCAACGCTCCACCATCCCTATACTCCGCGTTTCTTTTTGCTGGTTTCCCGTGTGCATCATACCACACTCCATTCGATTCTCCAACTGATTCATCCGGCATTTTGCGTGTTATAATAACACCATAAGCCTTATAGGGTCTCCCTATTTTTTATTGTCTATAACGATCACGGAGGAATCACCTGTGTTTACACGCTTGTTTAAATATCTTATTCCGAGCAAAACCCACTCTTTGTCGACCGCGACCCGCGAGCGCTACGGCGTTGCCGCCGGAATCGTCGGCGTGGTTTGCAACCTTATCCTGTTTGCCATCAAGCTTCCCGCCGGAATCCTGAGTGGCAGCATTTCCATCCAGTCGGACGCCTTCAACAACCTGTCCGATATGGGTTCCTCCATCACCGCCATCATCGGTTCCAAGATTGCCGCCCAGCAACCTGATCGCGAGCACCCGTTCGGCCATGGGCGCATGGAGTACATCGCTTCCCTCATGATATCTTTTATTATCCTGTTTGTCGGTTTGGAGCTTCTCATCAGTTCGGCAAGAAGTTTTTTCAACCCCGAACCCATTTATACAAGCTTGCTCAGCACCATAATTTTAATTGTCTCTATTGTAATTAAACTGGGCATGTATCTGTATAACCGCGCTTTGGGCAACGCAATCGCTTCCGGCGTTTTGTTGGCCACGGCAACCGACAGTAGAAATGACGTTGTCATCACCACTGCAGTGTTGATTTGTTCTTGGTTAGACCCTTATATAAATTTCCCCATCGATGCCGTCACCGGGACAATCGTATCCTTTTTTATATTGTTCTCTGGATTCTCTATCGCGAAAGATACAATCAATCAATTGCTGGGTGCAAAGGCCGATCCACAGTTAGCCGAAAAGATCGAACAATACGCGTTAGAAGGCCGGAACATACTAGGCATGCACGATTTGGTGATTCATGAATATGGACCGGGGCGAATCATGGCCTCGGCCCATGTGGAGGTGCCCCACAACATACAATTGGTAGAAATACACGAAGATATTGACGCAATAGAGCAACAAATCAAGCAAGAGTTGGGCGTAGATATTGTGATTCATTGCGATCCCATGTCGATCAACGATGCCCAGGCTGAAATGGCACGAAAACAGCTCGAGCAAGTCATTAATTCTATAGATCCCAGGCTTAGCACCCATGACTTTCGCATTACCCACGTGCATCAACACATTAATTTAATCTTTGATTTGAGTGTCCCCTTTGAGTTCACCGCCCAACAGCGTATGCGCACGGTTCGCCATATTAGCATAGAAATGCGCGACATCAATCCCAAATACCGGTGCGTTATCCGGATTGATGATCCCATTTAAAGCCATATTCTACTCACTGTTTATGCATCCGCTCCATATTTTCACCCTTTGTTTTTTGGCGAAAGTGGGGCGTTTATGCATCATTTTACCCTAATTTTAAGCAAATATCTGTAATCATTTCATAGATTTCCAGCGAAAGCAGGACTTTTCCGCAAAAGCATCGTATAATTAAGCAAATGTATATTTTCTTGAATATTCATTTGTATATTTGTTATGATTATTCGGCACTCAAAAATATAAGGAGGCTATGTATGACAGCCCTGTTAAGAAAACAAAAGCGGGATTTAAAAAACAGACAACTGCCTTGGCAAGCTTGGGTCGCCTTGGCTGCATGTCTTGGAATCATCGTCTGGCTAATCGTCGCCCAAGTCGGGAAGACGCAAGCCAACCACCTGCTGGCACAAACCAGGGAGCAAATTGCCGTCCGCATTCAAGGTGATATGAGTTTGGCATTGAACTCTTTCGATGAGCTGGAGCAAAAAAATGCCACCGGTCAAGCGCAAGCTCTGTCCACCGTGCGGCAGCATATGTATACCGCTTACATCTTAAATGGCATCCTGACCGAAACCTATGGGGATGAATATTCCCTCATCGATAACGAAAACTACTATCAAATGGAATCGGCTTTGGATGAGTACGCCAAGCAACTGGCTCTCGGGCATTCGGGCAGCGAAGTAAAGTACTCCCTCGCAGGGCATATGAACCAAATTGCTTCCACATTGAACAGCCGTTTTGGCGTCAACGGCTTATTGCCTAAGACAGCGCTCAACTCGACCGCACCTTAATTTCAGGTATAAAAAGGGTAAGTGCCATCCTTCTTTTCAGCGTGATAAAGGATTTTTATATACTTTGATCGAAATCTTATATGGTATATAGTATTATGTCATTGTTATTAGTATATGCTTTTACTCATATACCAACAACTAACGCTTGAAGGAGGTCATTCTCATGCCTAAAATTATCGGTGCTTCTTTGCCCAACATTCCCTGGGAAGACAAACCGGTCGACTGCACAGAGCCTATCTGGCGCTCCAGTTTAAACCCCATCGTTCCGCGCAATGCTATCCCCTGCGCGAACAGCATCTTTAATAGCGCCGTGGTTCCCTTTGATGGCAAGTTTGCAGGCGTATTCCGCGTAGACAATAAGGAACGGGAAATGCGCATCCACAGCGCGTTCAGCGATGATGGCATCCACTGGAATATCGACCACGACGGTTGGAATTTGGTAAACGATATAGAGGAGCTGGGGTCCTTCGTTTATGGTTACGATCCGCGCGTATGTGAAATTGACGGCGAATATATTGTCACTTGGTGCAATTACTTTCACGGCCCCACCATCGGCGTGGCTACCACCAAAGATTTTAAAACCTATCACCAAAAAGAAAACGCATATTTGCCTTTTAACCGCAACGGAGTCATGTTCCCGCGGAAAATAAACGGCAACTACCTGATGCTTTCGCGTCCCAGCGATAATGGCCATACCCCCTTCGGCGATATTTATTGCAGTGAAAGCCCCGATCTCGTCTACTGGGGCAAACACCGCTATGTCATGGGCACCACAGCCGGGTGGCAATCCACCAAAATTGGCGCCGGGCCCATCCCCATCGAGACTACCGAAGGCTGGCTCTTATTTTACCACGGTGTCTTAACCAGCTGTAACGGCTTTGTGTACAGCTTCGGAGCAGCGTTGTTAGACTTGGATCAACCCTGGAAAGTAATCCGCCGGGCCAAACCCTACTTGCTCAGCCCACAAACCCTTTACGAATGCGTGGGTGATGTGCCCAACGTGGCTTTCCCTTGTGCCGCTCTTTCCGATGCCGACACCGGACGCATCAGCATTTATTACGGCGGTGCCGACACGGTTATCTGCATGGCTCATTGCCAAGTCGACGAAATTATCGATTTTATTTATCAAAATAGCTAAATACTTTTCATTTTTCGTAAACATCCAAACAATCAAAGATAGTCCCATACAAATTGCATGGGACTATCTTTATTTAAATTATTGCATATACGTTTTGGCAAACGCGCTCAAACTCGCAATTACCAAAGGAGCCAACACCTTCGCATACTGTCCAATATCCTTAGGCCTGTGAAATTCAGAAGGATTCCCTTTAAACGCAAGCCATTTTTGAAACCCTATAAAAATTCGTTTTCCTTCTAGTCCTATAATAAAAATCATATACGCCACTAGACCACCGGCAAAAATTGCCCATAACCCAACTTCTAACCATAGGGGAGAATGCACATCCAATACCCATACGAGCAGAATTTCAGCCGCAAAAAACAAAACGAAGCTAATGCCACATTTTAAACCATATTCGTTCCAAAAATCCGCACTACTTTGATTTATTCGTTCACTTTTAATAACGCTGCGCATTTTGCCCATATATTTTCGCACCTTGAGCTTGCTTTGAGTGCGATAACTCGTATTAATAAGAGCCGAAAAGTATAGATCGTATATATGATATAGCGCTCTTCGCCTTGCTTTCTTGCCGATGGAATCCTCCTGAGAAATCACAACCGCATCGTCGTAGAGCATTTTGAGTTCATCAAAATGCTCGCCCAAGCTGAAGCGATTCTTTTCTACCAACTCAAAGGAACTTTTCAACACGGCCAATTCCACTTGCGTCTGGCTCAAAAGAGTGTCGTCTTCATATTTTTTACGAGCATCGCTCCATGATCGGACATAGTTTCTCCTTACCCTTATAATGCGTATACCATTTCTCTACCAAATGATATGCACATCGGTTCTCTGTATTTTACAGCTAAAATCCGTCTGCCGACCACCAAGTAAGCTGAGCAAAAGCCCGCACCAAATCTGCGCCGCTTTCAATCCGCTGTCCACCCAGTGTAAAGGCATGATTTAATCGCACCATTGTGCCCAAGCTCTCGCTGTAGTTGGCCGAAACGCAGCCGGGCAGCAGCGCTTCCGGTACCAGCAGCCGCTCTACCAAATTTTGTTGCAAGGCAAGCTGCTTAAATGCAGGCAACAGAATATCCACATCGGGCTTTTGTCCAAATTCCCGTATCGCAATCCGCTTTTCGTTCGCTTCAAAATCCAGGTAAGCCACCAATTCCCCACCCTTTACCAAAGCGTAGGGCGCCTTCACTTCGCTGCGAATCCATTGCGCCCAATAATCCGGATGATCGCGCAGAATTACGCCGTCCAAACCACTGGAATACAATTCATAAATGCCACGGATCGCCGCCCAATCCCCCTCTTCAACCGGCCTCAAAGCGTAATCCTCAGCAAGGCCCACGATATTACTCAAATCCACATTGATCTGACGATTGGGGACCGTCATCCAGCCGTAACGGGCATAATGCCTGTTTGTACCCGTAAACAGCATGGATATAGGCATATTTTTGCGGTTCATATAGTCAATGGCCATATGCAGCAGCTTCCCGCTTAACCCTTGCCGCCTAAATTCATCTTTGGTGGACACTTCCCCAATGCCGCCGAAATCCACAGCGCAGCCGCACAAATACATTTTGCGGGTAAATACGCGCAAAGTGCTGGCGATCACTCCCGATTCCACAGCCACGAAAATTCCTTCGAAATCCGTGCTCGGATCGTTCTCAATGTGCCGCAAAAAGTACTCCGGTCCGGTTTCGGCAAATACCTGTCCAGTATGCTCCACCCATTGTGTTAACTCTTCTTTTTTAAGAGCTCTAAATTCCATAAATGTATCTCCTCTCATTTAGTTTGCGTTTTCATTGATATCTGCTCCTTCGGGCAGTTCTTCGTCACTTTCCTCGTCCAGCAACCTGCGCACATCTTGGCCATTCAGCTCCTGAACGTCTCTCAACTTTCGTTGAATGGTGCGCGTCTTTCGCGTCGCACTTTCTATGCTGGCCGAAGCCTGATGCATCTGCTTTTGGGTCTTGTCCAGCAAGTCGGCGAAACGACCAAATTCTGTTTTTACCGCACCCAGCAGCACCCAGACCTCACTGGATCTGCGCTCTATTGCTAGCGTCTTAAAGCCCATTTGCAGGCTGTTAAGCAATGCCGCCAGCGTTGTTGGCCCGGTCACCACCACTCTATGGTCCTGTTGCAGCGTTTCAAACAAGCCTGGCCTGCGCAAGACTTCGGCATACAAACCTTCTACAGGCAAAAACATAACCGCAAAATCGGTGGTATAAGGTGGCTCTATATATTTATCCTGTATACGCTTGGCCTCCAATTTAATGGCTTGCTCCAATTTGCGGCCACACTGTTCCACCTGTGCCTGATCTCCACCATCTATCGCTTCCAACAGGCGCTCGTAATCGGCCTGTGGAAACTTGGCATCGATGGGCAATAGAACGGGTTCACCCGACCGATCGCTGCCGGGCAACTTCACTGCAAACTCTACCCGTTCGGTACTGTTCGGCTTTACCGTCGTGTTTCCACAATACTGATCAGGGGCAAGCACTTGTTCCAGCAATGCGCCCAGCTGAATTTCCCCCCAAATCCCTCTGGTCTTTACGTTGGTCAGCACCCGCTGCAAATTACCCACGTCGCTGGCCAAAGTTTGCATTTCTCCAAGCCCTTTATAGACCCGCTCTAGGCGCTGGCTGACCGCTTGGAAGCTTTCGCCCAGCCGTTTGTCCAGAGTTGCATGCAGCTTCTCATCCACCGTAAGGCGCATTTCTTCTAATTTTTGATTGTTGTCTTTTTGAAGCGCCTCCATCTTGTTTTCTACCGTTTGGCGCATCTGCTCAACCCGTTTTTCGTTTTGAGAAAGCTTTTCATCCAAAATACCGCTGATCTTATCCATCCTGGTTTCGTAAACGTTCAACTTTTCTTCTACAGACTGGCGCATGCTCTCCATGCGCTCTTCTTCAATCCTGCCGGCATTTCTCAGCTGCGCAGAAAACGAGTCCAGCTGCGCTTGCTGCGTACGGGCAAACTCGTAAATCTGCTGGGTAATCGAATCGCTCACTCCCCGCAAATTGTGCGCGCTTTCCTCCCGATTGCGTTGAGCTTCGGCCGAATATTGGTTGTAAACAGCCTCCAGCTTTTGATCCAGCGTTTGCCTGATCATCCGGCTTTGCCGTTCTAACCGCTTGGTCCTGCGGCTATTTACCCACAGCAGGGCTAAAGCAAGCACAACCAGCATAACCAGCACAATAGCCACCGCCGGAAGCAGCAAACCAGCTTCTTCCCCTTTGGGCAAACTCATATTCAAATACATATATACACTTCTTTCACGCATAATCTAAAACATATCATTAATTATACAAGAAAGAAATGCCGACCACAAGCTAGGCGCATACCTTCTATAGATTGCACATATACTATATACAATATGATATAAGACTGTTTTTGTCCGCTCACTGGCCGTAATAAGCGTTATCCCCATGCTTTCGCAAATAATGCTTGTCCAGCAGTTCTTGCTGCATAGTGCCCAAATTGGGATCCGCCATTTGGTTGTGCCACGCCATAAAGGCCAGCTCTTCAAGCACCACCGCGTTGTACACCGCTTGGTCGGCATCTTTTCCCCAGCTGAACGGGCCATGACTGGCTACCAGCACCGCAGGCACAGCGTTCGGGTCCATTTGTTTAAAGCATTCCACAATCACCTTTCCGGTTTCCAATTCATATTCCCCCGCAATTTCTTGCGCAGTCATCAACCGGGTGCACGGAATGTTTCCATAAAAATAATCGCCATGGGTTGTGCCCAGCGCAGGAATTTCTCTGCGCGCCTGGGCATAAATAGTGGCCCAACGGCTGTGGGTATGCACAATCCCGCCAATGTTCTTAAAATTTCTGTACAATTCCAAATGGGTCTGCGTATCGGAGGAGGGCTTGCATCCGCCCTCCACCACCGCTCCGGTCTCAAGGCACACCACCACCATATCTTTAACCGTCATAGAATCGTACTCTACGCCGCTGGGCTTTATGACGACCATTCCGCTCTCGCGGTGTATGGCGCTCACATTGCCCCAGGTGAATGTAACCAGCTTATATTGGGGCAACAGCATGTTTGCCCGATAAACTTGTTGCTTGAGCTGTTCCAACAAAATATCCTCTCTCCCTTTTCAATTCCTTCAGCAATCGGCTGCATTCTAAATATTTAAGTTGTCCACCGCTGCACGCTGCACGGGCAGTCCTTGCTTGTAACGCGCCATATACCGTTCAAAGCCGCGCATATCGGCCTCGTTGGGTTCGATTCGGCTGCCCGAATCCCCGGCAAAGACTTTTTGTTCCAAATAGGACTCCAAAGTTTCCTCTGGCTGCCTCTGGGCTGTGTACGCGGCCAGCAGCGCAATGCCCCAGGCCCCGCCTTCGCTGGCAGAGTCCATGACCACCACCGGCACTTTCAGCGCCGAAGCCATCAACTGCTGCGCTACGCGCTCGGTTTTAAACAATCCTCCATGCCCTAGCATCTGCTGTACCTGCACCCCTTCCTGATCGGTCAAAATGTCCATGCCAATTTTCAGGGTGGCCATGGCGGAGAACAGCATGCTGCGCGCAAAGTTCGCCAACGACAAATCGCTATCCGGATTGCGAACCATCAACGGACGCCCTTCATCCAGCTTAGTGATGGGTTCTCCCGAGTAATAATTATAGGATAGCACGCCGCCCGCATCTTCTTCGGCCTCTAAAGCTTTAAAATACACAGCCTTATACAGCATAGATTTGTCCACCTCAACGCCTAGGGTTCGAAGCAACTGGTCAAACATCTTAATCCATGCATCAATGTCAGATGTGCAGTTGTTGCAATGTACCATGGCTACCGGCTTTCCGGCAGGAGTTGTAACCATATCAATTTCGATATGCACTTTGGATAACTGCCTCTCAAGCACCACCATGGCGAATATGGACGTGCCTGCAGAAACGTTGCCTGTGCGTTCCTTGATGCTGTTGGTGGCAACCATTCCGGTACCCGCATCTCCTTCCGGGGGACATAAAATTGCACCTGCTTCCAAATTGCCTTTGGGATCCAGCAATCTTGCACCCTCTTGAGTCAATTGGCCAGCTACCTCGCCCGCGCCCAACACTTTCGGCAAGATCGATTCAATGTCCCAGCCGCAGCCCTTGTCGGCCACTAACTGCTGAAACTGTTCCATCATTTTTTTGTCGTAGTCGCAATGTGCGCTGTCGATGGGAAACATTCCCGAGGCTTCCCCAACGCCCAGCACTTTGTTGCCGGTCAGCTTCCAGTGCACGTATCCGGACAGGGTTGTCATAAACGCTATATCTTGTACATGCTCCTCGCCATTTAAGATGGCTTGATACAGGTGGGCAATGCTCCAGCGCTGAGGCACATTAAACTCAAACAGGCTTGTAAGCTCGCTAGCGGCTTGCTCGGTAATTGTGTTGCGCCATGTGCGGAACGGAACCAGCTGGGCGCCCGATAGATCAAACACCAGATAGCCGTGCATCATCGCCGAAATGCCTATCGCTTGTATCTTTTTTATGGGCAACGCATATTTGTCCTCTACTTTGTGGGCCAGGTCGGCAAAACTGGCTTGCACGCCGACCCAGGCCGCCTCCAGCGAGTAGGTCCATATCCCATCCTTAAGCTGGTTTTGCCATTCATAGCTGCCGTCAGCAATCGGTTTGTGGTCTTGCCCAATTAGCACCGACTTGATTCGGGTGGAACCCAGCTCAATACCCAAAAACACATCTCCGTCTGCGATCGCTTGTTTAATCAAATCAAAATTTTCCACGCAACTCACCTCTTTGTTTTATTTTTCGAGCAACCAAACCCGCATCGCACCAGCACCCCTATTGGCCCAAGAATAATAAGGAACAGCGCGCAAAGTTACCCCTTGAGTTTCCGGCGGATTTTCGCTGTACAGCTGCTCGTCCGTCTCTGTCCTTTCCCCGTCAACCTCTATCAGCATCTGTCCATAAGGCTCATGGCTAGAGGATTTCACCCGCAAGGCCGACGCTCTCGGCAGCCTGAGCGCTGCCAAACTCCCTCCGTTGTCCACCTCTTCAAAGCAGTAAACCATCGGTCCACGCATCAGCGCTACACAGCCCGCATCGGCGCGCACTTTTGCGTTTGCGTACATGCGCCGCGGCTGTATATTTAACGCGAGTTCAATCCTATCCCCTGCGCTCCACGCTCGGTCGATATAGACATAGCCGTCGCGCAATTCCGCATTCAATCGCTGGCCGTTCAGCTCAATTTCCCAATCTTTGCACCAGGCCGGAATGTGAACGGCAAATGAAAACTTTGCCCGATCACCCATAGGATTCACCCTATAGCACACATCGCCCGCCCAGGGATAATTCGATTCACATTCGACCTGTACGCCACCAGCGCAGCTAAAGCTGGCTTTTCCCCCCAGATACGTGTGCGCGAACATACCTTCATCGCTCTCGCCCCAGGCGTATTGCCCCAAGGAGGCGAACAACCTGGCTACATTGGGTGGGCAGCAAGCACAAGCGTACCACTCAGGACGCTCGGGCAAAACGTGTTTGTATTCGGCCAACGTACCCGACACATCTGGCACGACCTCCAGCGGATTGACATAGAAAAAACGTTTGCCGTCCAACCGCATTCCGCTGAGCACACCATTGTACAACTGTTTTTCCAGTATGTCGGCGTATTCGCCCTTGGGTTCAATCTCCAGCATCCGTCGAGCAAAAAATACCATTGCGACAGAAGCGCATGTTTCGGCATAAACGGTATCGTTGGGCAGCTCATAATCGGCCGAAAAAGCTTCTCCGTGCACGGTGGAGCCTATACCACCAGTAATGTACATGCGCTTTTGAACGATATTGTTCCACAGCTTCTTGCAGGCTGCAAACAGCTCTCGGTCATTGGTTTCCGATGCCAAATCGGCCATGGCGGTGTACATGTACACCGCGCGTACGCTGTGCCCCACCGCTGTATCTTGCTGCCTCACCGGCAAATGATTCTGAGCATATTCGCGGTTTTCAGGATCCATTTTAAAATGCTGCCATTGCCGTTTTTGTGTTTCTTGGGCAAAAAAGTCGGGTTCCGTACCGCGCTCTTCCAAAAAATATTTGGCCAAATTTAGGTACTTGTCATCGCCCCTCACCCTGTACAAGCGAAGCAGTGCCAACTCTATCTCCTGGTGTCCCGGAAAACCGCGCTGTTTTCTGGGGCCGAATTTATCACAGATCAAATCGGCATTTCGACACATAATATTTAAGAACTTGTCTTTTCCAGTCGCTTGAAAGTAAGCTACCGCAGCTTCAATCATATGCCCCGAACAATACAATTCATGGCACTCTTGGAGGTTTTGCCACTTGTGTTCTGGCTCTTTGGTCGAAAAAAATGTGTTTAAGTATCCGTCTTGCTCTTGCGCCCGTCCAATCAAATCGATGAATTCATCGGCCTTGCGCTCCAGCTCTGCATCGGGCCGCACACTCAGCGAATAAGCCACCGCTTCCAGCCATTTGGCAACATCGCTGTCCTGAAAAACCATTCCATAAAATTCACCTTCCGAATCTCCCGCAGCGATCCGAAAATTCTGTATCGCATGACTCTTTTCAGCTCCGGGCACCCTGTCCTCCAGTACATCGACCTGATAAGGGATGACCACATCCATCACAAGGTTCTGGATGGGTGACCAAAACGCATCCTGAATCTGCACCTGTTCAACCGGTAGCGCCTGTTGTCGTTTTTTGACCATGGAAGCACCTCCGAGCACTTTGTGATTTTTACTTTAGTTTTCTTGGTTGTTATTTTACCACAAAAACACACTTTTAACATCTGATTTACAGCACCCATTCCATGCTTTGTTTTGCCTGTTTTATATAAAAAACCGAGCCGCTTTGCTATTAGCGGCTCGGTTTAACTATACATTTGGATTGGGTTTTGCTTTAGTTTTCGTCCTGCGTCTCTTCGTCAGAAGGCGGTTGATCGTCCACCATAGTGGATTCTACGTGAATCTCTTCGACCACTTCTTCCTCTTCCTCAACTTGATTGCTCGCTACTTCTACGTCTTCTTCATATTCTTGCGTTGGCTCTGCCGCCACAATTTCGGGCAGCTTCTCACCGCACTCTGAACAATAGGCGCTTTGCGTAGATTGTACGCTTCCGCAACTCGGACAATGTACCTGGCCCTTGCGGGTGGCAATTTCGCTCTCCAGCGCGTTCATATCGTCGATCAGCGCATCCAGCTGGGCGCACAGCACATCCAAAGATTCGGTGGATTCGGTACCCGCTTGACGGCGCGCATAGTAGGCCTTGCCAATCTGGGCATAAAGCTCCTGAATCTCGTTCTCTTTGGTCTTTAAAGTCAAGTTTAGCTTAGTCGATTCGGTTACATCCTGCGCCACTTTTCCGGCACTACTCACAACGTCTTTGAGTTTTTTCCCTAAATCGTCAAAAAACTGCATTTTCTTCACTCCTTCTGTTTGATCGGTATATCAGCACTATAAAGTTATAGGTATACATATATTGATTGAATACATCATACTACATTCCCAGTTGGGGCGCAATCTTTCGCGGCAATTTTCGATTTTTCTTCATAATTTACAGTACCCATAATCTTACATTTTAAAACTAATTGCCCTACAAGTTTTCTTTTTCTTGCCGTGTCTCTCGCTCCCAGCTCCCAATGATTGCCGATTCAGGGCAAGTTTTTTTGCATTTTCCGCAGCGAATACATTCAATGCTGTTGGGCTGATCAAGTACCGGAATATCCATCGGGCAAACCTTCTTGCAGGCTCCGCAATGGGTGCAGCTGCTCCGATCTATTCTATAACGCAAAAAAGCAATTTTGTTAAACGGCCCATACATGGCACCCAGAGGGCAAAGATACTTGCAAAACGGCCTGTACACCTTTATGGATAAAACCACAATCAAAATAAGCAACAAGCTCTTCCAGTCAAACAACCAGCCAATAGCCTGGCGCAGTTGCTCGTTTAGAATTATTAGAGGGTAGCCCGCCGTCAGAGTGCCCGATGGACAAATGTATTTACAGAACCAGGGCGCACCTTGTCCAACCACATCCACCACAATCAACGGCAATGCCACCACAAACACTGCCAATATAATGTATTTCAGCCATCGAAGCCCGTTGTGCCCAGGCAGGTTTTTCTGCTTTTTAAACACCGGAATCTTGTACAGCAAATCTTGGATCAACCCAAACGGACACAGCCAGCCGCACACAAAGCGCCCCAAAAACCCGCCCACCGCCATCAGAAAACCAATCACATAAAAGGCAAACCGATAATCCCTGGAGCCGAGTACCGCTTGTAGTGCACCGATCGGACAAGAAAATAATGCTCCTGGACAAGAGTAACAGTTAAGCCCCGGTGCGCATAGCTGCTTCATAGGCCCTTTATAAATCTCGCCCTGCAAAAATCCGTTTGCGTAGCCGTTGGTGATCGCCGTCCATCCAACCTGCACCCAGGTACGCAAGCCAATTTTGCTTTTGTTTTTCATATTGCCTCGCCGCACGCTCCTTTAGCCGATTCCAATGCACTCCATACAAATGTTAACCGCTTTTCTCCATACTGTGGTGTGTTCGTTTCGTATCACACCAATGCATACAAATGCCACAGCCATGCAGATAACCAACACAGCAATTCCGTTTCTCTTCAAAAAACGAGCCACGCACATTCACCTACCGTCACCTATATGCTTGTTTCAGTTCTCTTTTTTGTCATGTAACCGATCGATGCCCACTGTGCTAACGTGTGGAATCGGCTTCCATTTCGGCACCTTTAAAAACAGGCTAGCCAGGTTGGCAGGGATCCAGGTGGCCATGAAAACCGGCATGCCCAAAGCCGCAGGAATCTTCCTTCGATCCCATTTCTCTTCTAGAATACACACCAGCACTGCAAACAATACGCCCGAAAGTACGCCTATGCCAAGTCCCGAGATCGCCCACAACACAAATTGCAACAAAGTTACGCTTCCCCAAATCAGGCCCGACAGCATTTGCCAAAATACAATCGCAAACGGCACAAAGCAGATGAGTTGCATAATTGGGCCGCTAAAGAGTATGGCCATATCCAAGCAAGCGAAGCTGCGTTTCTTGATCGCGGTAACAATCAAATCCTTAAAGTACCTGTTCATACACTGAAACGTGCCCGCCGACCAGCGCCTGCGCTGTACATAGGAATCGAGCAACTTCAATGGCTGCTCATCATAGATGATTGCATTCTCCATCCATGCCACTTCAATTCCCCTAAGGGCGCACTGGGCCGTAAACTCTAAGTCCTCCGTCAGCGACATCGTATTCCAACCGTATTTACGAATCACATCAGCGCTGACCATAAATCCGGTACCATTTAAAGCTGCTGAAAAACCCAAATTGCTCCGGGCGTGGTTGTAAAGCCGACTCATTCCCCAATAGAAAATAGATACACAGCCCGAAACCCAGCTGTCGTTAGGGTTTTTGCTGTCCCGATAGCCTTGTCCGACCTGTTTGTTGTCACACAGCGCAGCATTCACTTCAGCAAAAAAATCCGGATGCACCAGATTGTCTGCATCAAAAATGCAAAAACCGTCGTATTCGTCCTGTCCGTTTAGCAATTGATCAAACGTAAACGCCAACACTTCTCCTTTGGAAGATACCGGCACCGTGCAATCTAATATTTTAGCGCCCGCCCTGCGCGCGGTGCCCTCGGTGTCGTCGATACAATTGTTGGGCACCACGTACACGTCATACAGTTCCTTCGGGTAATTTTGCTTCAGTAGGCTATCCACCAGATTTGCGATAACCGACTCTTCGTTTCTCGCCGCAATGATTGCTGCAATCCGTTTCTGCGGCGCGTGTTTCGCTTTGGGCTTCAGCTTTCGAATCCCACCAAAAATTGAAATCGCCGCATAATGCAAACCAAATACCGTACAAATTACACTAAATACCCAAAAAATTACGTTCAACAAATCCTTATCCGCCTTCGTTATATATTTTGTATCAAGCCGCTTTGCTTTTTCCCCTGTTTCTCTTGGCGCCTTTTGCGCATAGCCTGTTGGCGCACGACCACTTCCTTGAGCCTGGGTCGGTTATATCGTTGCACCATGATGAACAGTACATTGCCCAGCGTATAGGCAACCATCCCGCCTATACCCCACGCCCCTTCCATAAACAACAAAAAAACAGGGCTGGCTAAAATCAAGAAAACATGCACCAATTCGGCAATACAGGTCTCCACAATCAACTTCTCAAAAAATTCAGGGGTACGTTTGCTCGGTATCCGCTTTCCAAATAGGGTTTTTACATATTTACTCATGTCGGGCAATTTGTCTTTCCACACCTGGATTTTCACCTTTTGATAAATCAATCCATTCCGCTCCCAATCGTAACAGCGAAACGGAAATACATCGTAATGAAACTTTTTTCTGGGCAACAGTTGCCCAAGAAAAAAGCCGACCGGGCCTAGTATAGCGCAAACAAAAGCAAAGCGCAAAAATTGTATCAGAACTAGCTGCATGATTTTCCCTTCACCTTACCACATCATCTTAAACCGATCTGCTTACATATGGCGTTGTATATGATGCATGCATTATTGTACCATGCCCAGCGCATCGGGGCAATCAACCCAAGCTCTCCATACAAACAACAAATCATCTATATATTATAATATACTCTAATTTTGCCGATTTTGTTCCCTTCTCATAAAAGATTAATGAAAGAAGACCGCCAAATTAGGCAGCCTTTAATAATTGATCGGTAATCTTACCTACGGTCAATGGAAATCACTCGTCTATCAATGTTTTCATCAGCCGATATGCAAGCTCAATTCCAAACGGAAACTGATCCAAACAAGCGTACTCGTCCACGGTGTGGGCCGACGACCCCAACAAACCCAGTCCATCTAAAACCGGGGTACCCGATTGACCGGCGAACGCGATATCGCTGGCGCCTCCGCTGCGTTCCAATTTCAATTCTTGGCCCAGTTCTTTGCCGATCGCTTTGGCTTTTTCCGCCAGAGCAAAGCTCTGCGGGGTACCCTTAAGCGCCGGGTGGCTTGCGCCGAATTTCAGGGTCGTGGTGCTGCCTTCAAGCCCTGGCTCATCACAAATTTGCTGCATTTTTTGCATCAGCACGCTTTGAAGTGCCTGATCATAGTAACGAATCTCTCCCCTAGCCATGGCCTCGCCGGCCACAATGTTATCCCCCGTTCCACCTTCTATCGAACCGATATTGATGCTAATCTCCTGATCGTCATCGCGCAGCGTATACAGTGCTACAATTTTATTTGCCAGCTCCTGAATAGCGCTTACGCTGGTCTTGTAAGCCGCGCCCGCATGGCCGCGTATACCGGTGCAACGCATTGAAAAAGCTATAACGCCCTTGCGCTCACACACCAAGCCTCCGCCTGGGTGGCGAGGTTCAAAGCTGAGAGCCGCAATGGATTTAGCTGCCTCTTCCTCAATAATCTTATAACTGGTGGACGATCCGATTTCCTCATCCGGATTCAGCACCGCCGCTATGCTAAACTGGTTTGTATCCAGCTCAGGCAACAACTTTTTAAGAGCCGAATACATCACTACGATTCCGCCCTTCATGTCCGATACTCCCGATCCGTAAGCTTTCTCTCCTTCGATCCTAAAGGGTTGGCATTCGTCGTGAGGAAACACGGTGTCCATATGCCCCATCAACATAATCTGCTTGGTGCCCTGCCCATACCTTGCGACCAGGGTAGGTCCAAATTCTGGATGATCGTTTCGCTCTACCTTCATCCCAAGGCTTTCAAAGTCGGCCTGCACCAAATCGGCAAACGCATCCACATCGGCCTTATCGTAGCTTCCGCTGGCTGCATTTACATATTTTTTCAACAGCTGCACCGGCTCGTAACTGTTGTAATCCATAACAGAACCCTCCAATTATTTATCATTAAAGCACCTTGCGCAAAAAGTCCTGCGTCCTCGAATTTTGCGGAGAATCAAATATTTGTTCAGGTTTGCCTTCTTCCACGACCATGCCGTCATCCATAAACAAAACCCTATCGCCCATCTCTCGGGCAAAACCCATTTCGTGGGTAACCACAACCATGGTCATTCCCTCGTTGGCTAGCTGCTTCATAACGTCCAGCACTTCCCCGACCATCTCGGGGTCCAGCGCCGAAGTAGGCTCGTCAAATAGCAATACATCCGGATGCATGGCCAGCGCGCGAACGATGGCCAAACGCTGTTTTTGCCCACCTGAAAGCTGGTTGGGCCAGGCGTGGGCCTTGTCTGCTAGCCCTACCCGCTTCAGCAACTCGTGCGCCTCTTGTTCCGCCTGTTTTTTGTCCAGCTTTTTTATTTTTGTGGGTGCCAACGTAATGTTGTGAATCACCCTCAGGTGAGGAAATAAATTAAACTGTTGGAATACCATGCCCATACGCTCTCGCACCTTGTCAATTTTTGTGCGGGGCTTTGTAATATCGACCCCTTCAAAAATAACGCTGCCACCCGTCGGCTTTTCCAACAGATTCAGGCACCGCAGAAAGGTGGATTTTCCACTGCCCGATGGCCCGATGATCACCACCACTTCGCCCCGATAAATATTAACATCCACACCTTTGAGCACGCCCAGTTTGCCAAAATCTTTGGTCAGCCCGTGGGTGGACAGCAACACTTCTTTGTTTAAAGCGTTATTATGCTTGATACTCTCCACGGCTCATCCTCCTCTCCAAAATCGCCAACAGGCGGGAAGTCGTGAATGTCAACACGAAGTAAATCAGCGCCGAAATCAACAACGTTTCGATGTACAAATAATTGGTCGATGCCAGCTTGTTGGCTTGATATGTCAACTCATACACACCGATCGTATACAAAATAGATGATTCCTTAATGATAACTACAAACTCGTTGCCGATGGCTGGCAAGGTGGTGCGCAGCGCCTGAGGCAAAATAATGTACAACATGGTTTTTGCACGCCCCATGCCCAAAGATCGGGCGGCCTCGGTCTGCCCTCGGTCTATAGACTGTATTCCTGCGCGAAAAATTTCAGCCATATAGGCAGAACTATTAATCGCCAAGGTCAATATGCCCGCGTTCATCCTGCCCAGCTTAAAGCCCAGCTGCCCTACCCCGAAATAGATAATCAACAACTGAATCAGCATAGGGGTTCCGCGCAATAATTCCACATAGGCATTAAATATCCAGCGGATCGGCGCAAACTTTACCGTGCGCAACAGGGCAATGATCATGCCCAGCAACGTGCCGAACACGACTGTGTAAAAAGCCAGCTGCACCGACACCAGCGCACCTTGGACAAATACATCCCACTTGGTACTAAATATTTCCCACATCTTCTGAAAAGAAATCATTCCAATGTTTTCTCCTTGTTTAAATTGTCAAATAAACGACCCGGAGTTACCGGGCCGTTTGCGCTTCATTGCTTACAACGCCTTATTTTCCTTCAGCTTTTTCAGACTCTTTGGTCGCCTGCGCTTCCTCCTGAGAAGCGTCTGCGCCAGCTTCGTTTTCCAGGTCTTCAGAGGTTTCTTCTTCGGCTACCACTTCGTTTTGAAGCAGTATGCCGTTTTGCTCCAGTGCAACGTCAACCCATTGGTCGAATTCGCCGCTCGCCTTAACCTTTTCGATGTACGCATTAATCGCTGCCAACAACATTTCGTTGTCGCCTTTGGCTACACCCACCGCGCTTCCGTCACCGCTATACTCTACCGGAATCTCTGAGATCACGATATTCGGGTACACGGTCATGTAGCTCTTCGCCACCGTATCAGTAACAATTACTGCATCCACATTTCCCGCATCCAGTTCCATCATCAACACGGGCATCTTGGGCAACAACACGTGTTCCGTGTTGGGAAACTGTTCTTCAGCAACGGTCTGCTGCAGCGCTCCGGTTTGTGCGCCCAGCGTCTTTCCGTCCAGGGATTCTACCGTCGTGTATTTTTCCAAATTGTCTTTATGGACCGCCACCACCTGGGTTCCGCTGAAATATGAATCAGAAAAATCAATTACCTCTCGGCGTTCAGGCTTTGCAGACATACCCGAAATGATCAAATCGATCTCCCCGGCGTTCAACGCATTGATTAGCCCCGCAAAAGCCTGGTCGGCAACTTCCAGCTCCACGCCCAATTCTTCTGCCAAACCTTTGGCCAACATCATTTCAAACCCGGCCAGCTCTTCTTCACCATTTTCATTGGTAAAATAAAACTCATAAGGTGGGAAATCAACCTGAGAACCTACGATCAACTTGCCCGACTCTTTAATGTCCGAAAGTTTATCGGCATGCGCAGTTCCCACAACGCCCAGCACTAACATCAAACACAGCATCATTGTCAACAGTTTTTTCATTGGAAATTCCTCTCTTCGTTTAAATCTTATAACGCATTATAGTCGCTGTTTTCGCTTCCGTCAATAGGTTTTATGGAAATTTATTCATTGTTTCGCATATTTTTCAACCAAAACAGCATTATATTCCAGTTTTAATGAATATTATGCATATATACAATATTTACATCAACAAATACGTTCTTATCCAATATTGAAATTAAGTTCCAACCAACTTCAGCCTTCCCATCGTCAGTACTACGAAAATCAACAGTTTTCCAGCCTAATTAAAATCCCAGTCTCAAAGCATCTTTCGTGTATAAAAAAGGTTTCCGGATCAATATCCGGAAACCTTTTTGCTATATTCAGATTTTCTTACCTTAAAAAAGCAATTCTACCTCGTTGGTGGCTAGGTACTGTTTCCAATTTTCCGTCGGCTCTTCATCGGTCACCAC
>CAYFTL010000007.1:31781-74220 GCA_964346145.1 uncultured Oscillospiraceae bacterium
GTCACCACGACATCCACCTCAGCAATATCACTGATACGCACGAAAGATGTTTTGTCAAACTTTGTGCTATCCACGGCCAAAACACACTTTTTCGCTGCCGCAAAAAAAGCTTTTTTTATCTCGGCATCCTGCTCATTGGAATCGGTAATCCCCATTTCCATATCCAAACCCTTACAGGAACAGATCGCAATGTCCACATGGAAAGATTTCACCATGCGCTCAGCCTGATAGCCCACCAAAGACAACCCACCCTGTTTGAGCTTTCCTCCGGTAGATAACACATTCCAACCCGACTTGTTCACCAGCTCCGGCAAAATTTCGATGGAGTTGGTAATCAGCGTAATCTTCTTTTTATTAGAAATTTGCTGAACTACCGACAAAGCAGTCGTGCTGGCATCCAGCATCAAATAATCCCCGTCGGTCACCAAGGAAGCGATCACCGAAGCAATGTGGCGTTTGCCCATCACGTTTGCTTGTTTGCGCACGTTGTAAGGTACATCAACATTAAAGTTTTCGTTGCGCACCGCGCCGCCATAGGTCTTCTTGGCCAATCCTTCATTTTCCAGTTTTTCCAGGTCCCGTCGAATGGTTTCTTCGGTGACGTTATAATCCTTGGCTAAATCGCTGACGATAACCTTTCCATCGGCCAGCAGCCTGGCCAATATTTCATTTCGTCTCTCAATAGCCAGCATTTTTTGCTTTCCCCACTTCCTTCACAATCGCTTCCCACAACCCTCCGTCCGGGTTGGCAATCACCGCGCTATCCAGATACATATTGGATTCATTGGCGATTTTCTTAGCCTGCTCTATCGCCGCATCCACCGCTGCGATTTCGCCTGTCAAAAACAAATAAGACTTTCCACACATCCCACGGGCAACTCTAAGTTCGAACAGCTCCACATGGGCCGCCTTAGCCGCCGCATCCGCCGCAACAAAAATAGCCGCCGCAGAGAAGGTTTCCAGCGTACCCAGCGCTCGCCTTTCTTGGGTTTCTCCCGGATTGCGCAGCGCCTTGAATACAGATTCATGGGGATTGCCCAGCACAAAACTATCTATGATGCTCGGCTCAAGCTGCTTGCGCGCAGCCTCAACCGCCTCTTTTACCGCGCCCAATCGTCCATCAATAATCACTATATATTTGCCTGGACAAACGGTCTGCGCTTCAATTATTGAAACCGCAGAGGTTTTGAGCATCAAATCTGCTCCCTGCACGCCGGCGGAAACCGTCACAAATTCCACCATGCCAATAGATCTGCCCATCAAACTCTTCCTTACCGCATCAGGTCATGATCAAACCCTTACGCTTTTTATCCAAATAACCAGTAGCCATGCAAAACCAGCTCGCATACCATTTTTGCACACACCGTTATATTAGTCTAAGCCTATATAATCGTCTATAATTCCTACAATCGCGGCATCGATGGGCGCATCCTCCTGACCGAGTCCCGTGCGCGCTGCACTGCCTTGGGCTACCAAAACCAACTCGCCGATTCCGGCACCTACATTGTCCACCGCCACAAAGCGTCCCTGCGCATTGCCCATATGGTGCTGCGGTTCAACTATCATAAACTTGTTGCCAATTAAATTGGAAACTTTGCGGGTAGCCACCACGCTGCCCACCACCTTGCCTACGATCATACCCATTCACCCACTTAATTTGTTGTATGGTAAAGCGTGCCACCAAACGGCACGCATTTTTTTCGCTTTAAACGATGCGCACCAAGTCTCCGGTTTTAAGCCCCGAAGCGTTGGCTTCATCGGTGTCAATATGCATTTCCAAAGTAAAACTGTCGTCTACGCGCACCCGTACATTTTCAAACACCGTGGCACGCTCGCTCTCTGCCTGTACAGAAATGTTGTCCTTGTCTTTCACGCCGGCAGCCTTTGCATCGGCCGGAGTCATATGAATATGGCGTTTAGCTACTATGCAGCCTTCCTGAAGATAAATTGCGCCCTTGGGCCCTACGATGGCTATCGGGGCAGATCCACTGATATCGCCCGATTCCCGAAGGGGTGCCGATATGCCCAGCTTAAACGCATCAGTCCTGGAAATTTCCACCTGGGATGCGCTACGCACCGGTCCCAAAATGCGCACATTTTCAATCGCACGAAGTTTGGTGCCCACAATGGTCACCTGTTCGTTGGCGGCAAATTGGCCGCCCATCAAGGTTTTTTTATGGGTCAGCTCGTATCCCGAACCAAAAAGCGTTTCTACATGCTGCTGTGTCAGGTGAACATGTCTGGCCGAAACCCCTACCGGAATCGCATAACCCGCATTCACCGAATCATTCTGCTGGTTATCTTTCAATGCTTCCAGCACCAAGCGGGTAATTCGTTCTATATTTATGCTCTCCACACTCACGCCTCCTTACAACATATATCAAACGAAAATGTCTCTTCGGACGGGAGGATCCTCCCGTCCGAATGAAACATCAAAGGTTTTCTTATTTCAAAATGGGCAAAATTTTCTCAACATCGGCATGAGGGCGCGGAATGACATGAGTAGCTACCAATTCGCCCAGTTTGCCGGCCGCTGCCGAACCCGACTCTACCGCCGCGTTCACCGCGCCAACATCTCCGCGAACCATAACACTCACCAGGCCAGAACCGATTTTCTCGGTACCTACCAATTCCACATTTGCCGCCTTCAGCATAGCATCCGCCGCTTCAATCGCCGCTACCAATCCTCTGGTTTCTACCAAACCCAATGCCTGTTGTACCATAGTCTTTTCCTCCTTTATGTTGTTGGAAACTTTTTGTGTGTGTACTTGTTTTTTCCTCGGTTGTTTCGTCGCCACGGTTTCCGGCTTATCGGCAGCCGTGTTTTCCGCAACCTGGTTTACTACCTTTTCTTCCGCCATGGCCTTCACCGCCTGTCTATTCTGCTCGCACTCAAATTCATGATGCGAACCGTCTCTTCGTGGGGGTTGGCAATCACGGCATGGGCGACTGGTGTAATGATGGCCTGCTCTACCGCAGCCTTCACCGCTTCGCTCACCGCCGAAACCGAACCCTCAACCACTACTGTTACCAGCCTTCCGCCTAGTTTGCGCTCCCATGTCTTCAGCTCAACCGCGGCAGTTTTGCACATGATATCCAAACAGTCTATGGCCGCCGTTACACTGGGCACCTCAATCAATCCATAAGAATCCATTTGATCTTGGCTCCTTCTTTACATGAAATCGCAATCTACTTTCTTAAAACTTGGGCAAAATCTTTTCCACGTCTTCATGAGGGCGCGGAATAACGTGCATTGCCACCAGTTCACCCAGTCGTTGTGCCGCATTGGCTCCCACTTCGGTAGCCGCTTTTACCGCCGCGACATCGCCGCGAACCAACACGGTAACCAAGCCCGAACCGATTTTCTCGGTTCCAACCAGTACCACCTCAGCCGATTTTACCATCGCATCTGCCGCTTCAATCGCCGCAGTCAGGCCGCGTGTTTCCACCAACCCTAACGCTTGCTGTGCCATTATAGTTCCTCCTCGTCATATCGCCACAATTTATATGCCCATTGCGTTTTTCGCAATTAAGACGCCTAATTTTTGTCCAGCCCACTCAGCGCCAGCATTTTTTCAGTGTCTGGCTCGCATTTTGAAATGATGTGCTTGCTGACCACTCCGCTAACGCCCAAGGCTGCCTGCTGCGCAGCTTCTACTGCTGCTTTTACCGATTCCACATCGCCACGGAATTTGACCATTACAATCACCGGGACCTTCAGCGCATCTGCGTTGGCAGGCTTGTTGCGATCAAAAGTTTCAACAGTCACGTTGGCCGCCTTACAACCTGCATCGCATGCCACAAATGCCGCCACCAATCCGTATACTTCAATGATCCCCACGGCTTTGCTCATGAATCATACCCCTTATTCGTTAATAATGGCAACCTTAAGCCCTTCCATTCGAAGATTGGTCTTGTGGGCTTCATTGATTTGCTCCAACGGGAACCGGTGTGTAATTAACTTCTCCAACGGAAGCCCAATTCCCTTGGCGCGCTTCAAAAAGTCGAATGTGGTTGCATAATCCCGCAAAGTATATACCCAAGATCCTACCATAGTCAACTCTTTAGCACAAATATCAAAGTGCGGGTTGATGGTCGCATCGCCACCATCTATAAAGAAGCCCAACTCGCACAGTCCGCCGCCATTGCGGATGAATTTGTAAACATTAGAATGCCCACTGGGCGAACCGGTACATTGGAATCCGAAATCGGCCAAATATCCGCCAAATTCCTGTTTTACGGCCTTGGTCAAGTTATCAATTCCGTTGTGCTCCTTAAAGTTTACCGTACCCGTAGCACCCATCTCTTTGGCAAACGCCAACCGGTCGTCCTGCCCATCTACGGCCACAATGTTTTCAACGCCCATCGTGCGGAGCACTGCAATGCAGATCAGTCCAATCGGCCCGCAGCCTTGTACCACTACCCGGCTGTTAAAGCGCAAGATTCCGGTGGTCTTCGCCCGTTCCACCGCGTGGACCAACACTGCGCAGGGCTCAATCAGTATGCGCAAGTCCAGGCTTAGATCGCTCACGTTGAATACCGAAGATCCACCGCGAACCAACAAATAGTCGGCAAACCAGCCGTTCAGGTGAACATCGTCGTCGGGCAACAACCCATATACATCGGCGCCGCCGACATTCTGCTTGTTCAAGTCGAACATGGTGATGTCGGGATTGTCCTTAAAGATCATGCAGGTGACGATTTTGTCCCCAACCTTCAAGGGTTTGCCCGCGCTGTCCTGCTTTACGTTCTTGCCCATTTTTACGATTTCGCCGGTGCCTTCATGTCCCAGTACCAACGGAATCAGGCCGAAGGGATCACGTTTAAACTCGTGGGCATCGGTGCCGCACACACCGCATCCCTCTACCTTGACCAAAATGTCGTCATCCCCAACTTCTGGAATCGGGTATTCCTGTACCTCAAACTTTTCAGGTCCGACCAGCATGCCTACCCGGCTGGTGTGCGGCACTTCCGGTTGGCCCGAAGGCTTAACCTTTTGGTCGCCCATGGTTTGCAGCACTCGTTTGACCACTTCTTCAATGTTTACACTGCTAATGTCCATATGCTCTTCCTCCTAACGAATGCACAGGCTGTCCGCCATCACGCAGCGGCGCATTTTTGTGAACGAACGCGCCGAGGTTAATCCTTCTCCGGTACGGCTGGCTATGCTGAAGGTGCAGTATCCTTCGCCGCCGAATCCGAGCGCAGCGTAAGATGGCGCATTTTTCACAAATATAGCCGTGTCCATCGCTTGTCCGTAACGAGTTAAGTTATCCACATTTTTGGAATGCATGTGTGCCGAATGGCGGTTGCCGTGTTCCAACCACAGGCATTTTTCAATCGCATCGTCCAAATCCTTGGCACGCACAATGCCCAATATCGGCATCATCAGCTCTTCCGCAATCAGCTTGTGTTCCTTTTCACCCTCAAAGATGATGCAGCGCACGCTGTCTTCCGGAGTAACGCCGATCATCTTGAGCAAGGTTTTGGCATCCTTGCCCACGCATTTTCTGTTGAGTCCGCCTTTAGGCGTGAACACCGTTTGAATCAACTTTTCTTGTTCTTCCTTGGATGCAATATAGCATCCATTCTCGACCAAATGGTAGATCAGTTCGTCGGTAATGTTGTGAAACGCAACAATTTCCTTTTCGGCAATACAAGGCAAGTTGTTGTCAAACACACAACCATTGACAATGTCGGCAGCTGCTTTGGGTATGTCGGCCGTATCGTCCACCAGCACTGGCGGATTGCCCGCGCCCGCGCCAATCCCCCGTTTGCCCGATGAAAGCACGGTCTTTACCACCCCCGGTCCTCCCGTCGCAACAATCAGCTGTATGTCGGGGTGATGAATCATCGTGTTGCTGGTTTCGATAGTTGGGTTCTTCACTGTCGCAGCCAATATGTTAGGCCCACCCGCCATTTGAGAAGCTTGATTGACCAAACCCACCGCATAAATCGATGTTTCTTTTGCTCCCGGGTGCGGATTAAACACCACAGTGTTGCCGCCTGCGATCATGCCGATTGCGTTGCAGAGCACGGTTTCCGATGAATTGGTAGAGGGGGTAATCGCACCAATTACGCCGAAGGGTCCCATTTCCACCAGCGTCAGTCCCCTGTCGCCCGACCATGCCGTGGTCACAATGTCCTCGGTGCCCGGCGTTTTCTCAGCCAACAGCTGATGCTTTAAGATTTTATCCCCCACATTGCCCATTCCGGTTTCTTGAACTCCCATGCGGGCCAAAGTTTCTGCATTGTCCATTGTCAGCTTGCGAATATTCTGAATAATCTTTTCCCGAAAATCCATGGGCATGCGCTGAAGCTCTCGCTGGGATTGCTTAACGGCAGCAACTGCATCATTCATATCCTCAAAGACGCCGGTGGTGTTGGTTGCGTTGGGCTGGTTCTTAATATTCTCCATGACCGCCTGCACAATCGCACTCAGCTCTTTTTCACTTATTTGCATCCCGGTCCCTCCCTAGTTCGCCCGCACCATATTCGGCCAGCGCTATATCGTCTTGCTCGGTGGAGCCGCTTACGCCCAGCCCACCCAGGAAGCTTTGTCCATCCCACAGCGGTACTCCGCCGCCAAAGGTAACAATTTTCCCCTCATTCGTGTGTTGTATTCCGTACAACTCTCCCGAAGGTTGTGCCAGCTCTTTAAGTCGGGCGGTGGACATTTGCAGCGCCGCCGCAGTGTATGCCTTTCCGCAAGCGATGTCGAAACTGCCCACCAACGCTCCATCCATACACTCTATGGCCACCGGATTGCCTTGAGCGTTGTACACCGCCGCAACCACTCCAAGACCCATACCCATCGCTTTGCGCTGTACCCGTGCGATCAATTCGCGTGCCAAGTTTAAATCCATCTTGCGAACACTTTTTTGCTCGCCCATCACTTGGCGTACAACCCTGGCCACAACTTCGGACAGGTCTTGATCACGCATTGTACTCACTCCCATTAGTTCTTGTTCAGCTGTTCCATAACCCGGCGGGTAATTTCGGCCACCATGTCGCTTGCGCCGTCCCCTGCCGACCCGTGAGCGCAGTTTCCGTTGCAGGAGCTGCCGCCGGTGTAGTTGTGACAGCTGGGCTGACCGCTTTGCTGGTTGGGGCACAGGTTTGCCGGATGCTTACCGGTCATGCCAAACTGGCGGCGAATATCGTAGAGGCGCTCCACCTGGTTTTGAGAAAGCTCTTTGGGACCACCCAATTGCTTGGATAGGAACAGTAGCTGAGCATAAAACTCTACCGATTCCATCTTGTGGTACGCATTCAGAAGCGATTCACCATAGGTCAGCGCACCATGATTCTCAAGGAGCACTGCATCATAATATTGCAAATATTTGGAAACGGCATCCGGAATTTCGTCGGTGGAAGGCGTGCCGTATTCTGCAATCGGAACGCAACCTAGCGCAATGACCGCCTCGGGCATAATGGGTTGGGTCAACGGAATGCCGGCAATGGCAAAACTGGTTGCATACATTGGATGGGCATGCACCACAGATTTCACATCCGGGCGTTCCTTGTAAACGCGCATATGCATCTTGATTTCGGACGAGGGCTTAAATCCGCGGTTGGCCTGCAAAACATTGCCATCGGCGTCCACTTTGCAGATATACTCAGGGGTCATAAACCCTTTGCTGACGCCGGTAGGAGTGCACAAAAACTCCCGATCGTTCAGCTTCACCGAAATGTTGCCGTCGTTGGAAGCCACCATGCCCCGGTCATAAATGCGCTTGCCAATTTCACAAATTTGTTTTTTGATCTCGAATTCCGATACCATGTTAACATTCTCCTTTATATTTCACTCGTCAAAACCTCATCATACCTATTCGCCTTGCTCTTATGCATCGATTCTAACACAAACACAGATTTAAATCAACATTTTTTGTTGGTTTTTTATTGTTTTCATATCTTTTTTGTTGGTTTCTTATTTGTTGTGCCATTTACATCTCATAAAATACAAGAAAACAGAGGACGATCCTCTGTTTTCTTGTATTTTAGCCTTCATAGTATTTACAAAATGTACTATTTTTTCTTTTAAACCCTCCGCCTTAACACCAATTCTTCCAACGTTTGAACCACATCGCCGGTTCGGTAACGCGAGCTATCTTTGAGTTCCTTCTTGGAATTTATCATTGCGTAGGAATATTCAACCTGTTGCATCATTTCTATATCGTTTATATTGTCGCCAAAAGCCATGCATTGTTCAGATCCTATCCCGAGTTTCTGCTTTAAGGTTTGGATGGCCAACCCCTTGTGCACGCCGGGCGCCGTATACTCGCACCAGCTGCCGCCTTGATAGGCCTGGGTTAACCCCAATTTTTCTACCTGCTGCACAATCACGCCACGGCTGAATGTCCCTTTTTCAGAATATACCGATAGCTTTACGATCGGCTCGCACACTTCGTCAATGTGCCGAATGGAAGTTACGTGGCTTCGAAAGGCGTTGCGGACCTCGGCTTCAAATCCGGGGTTGCCGAAAAGATTAGTATAATAAGAAATCACTTTGCCCGAAACCACCACGTTTGAATCGCCATTCGCTGCGATCGCGTCAAAAAAATTGATCGCCATATTTCGTTCAATAGGGTGAATGTCCAGCTGCCTGCCCTTGTGCATGCATAAGGCACCATCGTGGCTCACAAATACCGCTTCGTCGGCCACCGGTTCAAACATGTGACGCAGCGCAGCATAGCTGCGCCCACTGGCCACCACAAACACAATTCCATTTTCCACAACCCTGCGTATCATTCGAAACACGCGGTCGGGTATATGAAACTCGTCCGCATGGAGCAACGTTCCGTCTACATCGCTGGCTATCAACTTAATCATGCGCTTGCTCCTCCGCTCCTCAATCGCTTGTTTAATATAATCGTAAGTTACGTCCGGCCCCTTGTCAATCAGGACATCAATTTTATCAAACAATGTCAAAAACTTTCATAAACCCAATTGTCGCGCGTTTGGCACAGGAATTCATTGGTTATAATAAGCATAGATAAATTTTATCGATATATCAAATCATTTAGGAGGATCAATCATATGTTACATGCTGATATTGCTAAAATGATCAACGGACAAATAAACAAAGAATTCTTTTCAGCTTACCTATATTTGGATTTTTCCAACCAACTTAACCACAGAGGCCTGGACGGGTTTGCCAACTGGTATCAAGTTCAGGCACAGGAAGAACTTGACCACGCGATGCTGCTGTACCAATACCTACACAACAACAACCAGCAGGTTGATTTAATGGCCATCAAACAGCCCGATCAAAAATTCGAAGATGTGATAGACATCCTTAAGGAGGCCCTATCACACGAAGAATATATTACACAATCCATCAACGATATATACGCCGTAGCGCAAGAGAAAAAAGATTTTAGAACCGTACAATTTCTGGATTGGTTTGTGGAAGAACAGGGCGAAGAAGAAACAAACGCTAACGACTTGATTACCAAGATGGAACTTTTCGGTCATGATGCCAAAGGTCTTTATATGCTCAACAGCGAACTAAAATCCCGAGTATATGCGCCCCCCAGCTTACAATTATAAAGCCCTATAGGCAGCCGATTATATCGCGCTGCCTATCTTTTTGAATAATATGTCAGAATAAGTCAAAAAATATATAATGCGTTCAAAATTCGTTCATTCTTTTTCAAAAAACAGGTGCTATACTGTTACCATAAACAAATAAGGAGGAGATTAATTCTATGAAACAAAACAAACGTTTCTCAATGCGCTCAACACTGGCTTTACTCTGTGCTGTGGCGTGTTTAATTACCGGCATTGCCATCGGCTCTACGTTTAAGCCCAATACAGCTTTGGCTGAATCGGCAAACGATACCACTACGCAACCCAACGCTTATCAAAACCCTGCAGTGGCGGTGGCCCAGCAAAACGTAAACGCAGTGGTAGGGGTTATTACCCTCAACGAACAGTGGAACCGAGCCAGCCGCGAGGTGGAATCCACCGAGATTTCAGAGGGCTCAGGCGTGATCATCAGCAAAGAAGGTCACATCATCACCAACCACCACGTCATTTCCAACGGAACCAGCTTCCAGGTTTTGTTGTACGATGGCACCACTTTGGACGCCGAACTTCGCGGCAGCGATGAAGGCACCGATTTGGCCGTATTGCAAATTGATCCCAGCAAGGTTGAGAACATGACGGTTGCAACCTTGGGCAGCTCGGAGAACCTGACTGTCGGCGAAACGGTCATCGCCATCGGCAATCCCAGCGGCACGCGGCTTGCCGGCACCGTAACCCAGGGAATTGTAAGCGCCCTGGAGCGCGAAGTGAACGATGCCTTTAGCCAACGCAGCGTTAAAACCATTCAACACGATGCAGCCATCAACTCCGGCAACAGCGGCGGCGGCTTGTTTAACGCCAAGGGTGAGCTGATCGGCATCAACACATTAAAGGTATCGGGCATGACCTATTCGGGCAGCATTTATGAAGGCCTCGGTTTTGCCATCCCGGTCAACACCGCTATGCCCATTGTCAATCAAATTATTGAACACGGCAAGGTGCGTCGCGCCGCGTTGGGCATTATGGGCACAGCCATTACCGAAGGCGCCGACAAAGCCATGATCAACTACCCACCCAAGAGCGTAATGGTCGCCGACATCCCCAAGGATAGCCCGGCGGAAGCCGCAGGCATAAAAGTAGGCGACTTCATCATCGGCATCAACGAAGTTCCGGTGACCGATATGCTGTCCCTGACTTCGGAACTCGACAAGCATCAAGAGGGCGATACTGTCAAAATCACTCTGGTCCGCTACAGTGATCCGGAAACTATTTATAATATCTATAGAGGCACTATGCAGGGCAACAACGCCTACGGCTATGGCTACGGGTATGACAACCCATTCGGAAATGATGGCTACGACAACTACTCTAGCGATTTCGAAACCATCGAAGTTGAAGTTACCCTAAAGGTCATGGACTAGCATCCAAGCGATTGAATTACTTTAAGAAAAATGATCGGGCTGAAAATATTCAGCCCGATCATTTTTGCGTTTGCGTTAAGTCCATTCGCCCGTATTCTCATAGTTTTCCAACATATGTTCCGCTTGCTCCACAAGCCCTTCATCATACCCCATCGCACGCAGCAATTGTAGCGCATTGCGGCTGCCCGCAGGCCCAGGCCTGAGCTTGTAATCAAAAAACATATCCTGTCCGTCAAACTGCTCGGTAAAGTGAAGATTCACATAACTACCCTTGAGCAGGTGGGCAAGCTCTCCGTCGTGGGTGGCAGCCGCACACAGCACCTTCCGTTTCGATAAAGTCCGCAGCACCGTGCAAGCCGCTGCGATGCGCTCGCCCGTGTTGGTTCCCCGAAGCACCTCGTCCACCGCAACCAAACAGGGCAGCTCGCCGTCATAGTCCACAATCCGCTTCAAAGAGCTGATCTCGGCCATAAAATAGCTTTGCCCCTTGAGCGTGCTGTCGCGCAGCGACATCGAACTATACAGCGCATACACATCCCCTTCATAGCTCTCGGCCACACAGGTGCACAGCGTTTGCGCCATCAACGCCGTAATCATCAGCGTTTTTAAATATGTCGATTTGCCCGATGCGTTGGAGCCGGTAAGCAATATAGGCTCACTTAAATTTACTGGATTGGGAACCGCATTTCCTATGAGGGGGTGGCGCATACCCTCTATTTTCAGTTCTGCGCCCAGGCATATTTTAGGTTCACACCAGTTTTGAATCTGCGCGCGATAGCTGCCCACCGCCAGCAGCGCGTCAATTTGCCCCACAATTTCAAATATATCCAGCACTTGCCCCTGCTTGGCTTGCAAGTTTTCTAGCATTCGCCGATAGCTGATTTGATCTATCGAAAACAGACTTTTGAGCATAATCGTCAAATCGTCGGATGCCAAGAATAATCTAACCAGCAAACTTTTGCTTATCGGGCGGGTTTCCTTTAGGTTTTCTTGCAGGCGTTGCGACAGCTCCTGCTCGCCACATCGCTCAAGCCATTTGGGCAGTTCGTCTGCTACGCGCAGCAATTTGGTTAACCAGAGTATAGTAGGCATGTCGTTGAAAATACCGCTTTGAGCCCGCGCGCTTCCGATGGCATTCCATACCCCAAGAAACACACCGACCGCAAGGAACGCCGGCGAAAGGGCAATCCCCAACACGATCAACACCGGAAACGCCAAGCTGCGCGCAATCAGCAAGCGGCTCACCCATTTGTTTTTTTCCGGTTGTTGTTGAAATATCAATTGGATATCCATCCTGTAATCGTGCCCAATTTTGTTAAGCAGCTCCCGGATCCCGTTCCTGACATCCTCGTTTTCGCTCAATGCTCGAATATGTTCGCCGCGCTTCTTTACCTGGTCAGGTTTTACCAGCAAAGATTTCAACATACTATAGAGCACGCTGTCTCCCGCACTGGTCAAAGTGCTGTTGACTTGTTTATAGATCAGATCCATCTCCAAATCGTTCCAGGTAATTTCGTCAACCTCAAAACCACCTTTTTGGCTCTGCATATGGTGCCATTCACGAATCAGCAGCATCTCATCTTCTCCGATGCGCAAATCGCTTGCCTTTCCCCAAGTTTTTTGCAGGCGCTTGGGATCCTTGCCCGAACGCCATTCCCGGTAACGGGTTTGCAACATCTCCCCGCCTAGGATGCCCAAAAACTTATCCATCCAACCGACCAACAAGTTTGCCATAATTCCCCTTCCTTAAACGATTACGCGTGCAGCACAACTCAGGTTATATCTTTAATGTAAGCTCCACCGGGCAATGGTCCGATCCCATAATTTGCTGGTGGATTTTTGCATCTATCATGGCCTCTTCAAATCCTTCTGATACCACAAAATAGTCAATACGCCATCCTGCGTTGTTGGCGCGTGCGTTGCGCAGGTAGCTCCACCAGCTGTATTCGCCCACCGCATCCGGATAAAAGTAGCGGAAACTGTCCACAAAACCAGACTCTAAAAGTTCGGTGAACTTGGCGCGCTCTTCATCGGTAAACCCTGCATTTTTTCTGTTAGTCTTTGGATTTTTAAGGTCTATCTCGGTGTGCGCCACGTTCAAATCTCCACAAAGCACCACCGGTTTAATCTTTTTAAGCTCATTCAAGTAAGCCCGAAAATCATCTTCCCACTGCATTCTATAATCCAAGCGCTTCAGTTCGGCTTGGCTATTGGGCGTATAACAACACACCAAATAAAATGCATCGTATTCTGCTGTAATCACGCGCCCCTCGTTGTCGTGATGCTCTATGTCTATCCCGTTCACAAGGCTCAACGGCTTCACTTTGGTAAAAATTGCCGTGCCCGAATAGCCCTTCTTTTCCGCACTATTCCAATAAATTTCATATCCCGGAATTTCCAATTCTATCTGGTCGGGTTGCAATTTGGTTTCCTGTAAACATATAATATCCGGATCCAGATTGCGCATGCTCTCCAAAAAACCTTTGTTCAAGCACGCACGTAATCCGTTAACATTCCAAGAAATAAGTTTCATAAAACAAAAAACACCGCCTCACTAAAAAATATGATATAATTGTAGCAGCGTTTTCTGTGATCAGCCACAAAAAATGCTGCTACACGCTAGATAACCTCTATTCAGGGTTATAAAACAATATAATACTACAGGATATATGCACAACACACGGATTTTATACGAATGCCTCACACAAAGCTGACGGAATTTAATCCGTATACAGCGCCAAATCCGAAGGTTATTTGGCAAGATATTTGACCATGAATAAGCAAGGATTGTTCTCATCCCACAGCAGGGGAAACACCTCCAGCGGTCGAAAGCCCAAGGACAGATAAAATTTCCTTGTTTTCGCGTAACTCCGGCTCTCTCTGGATGCATCTAAGGTTTTCACAGTGAGAAACTCAATTCCCTTGTCGATGGCAAACAGTTCACAGCGTTTAATAAGCTCTCTGCCAATTCCATGGCGGTGATATTCTTCCGATACGCCCATGACGCATACCTCGGACGTGTACGCATTGTGCTCTTTTAACGCCACAAACCCAACAGGAGCCTCTCCGATGAAGGCAGCCCAAAATGGCATCCGTTGGGTATCCTTAACATAGGCAACGATGGCAGTCTCAATGCCAAACCAATTTGGCAAAGAGCGAAGAATTTGATTGCAAATATGCGCTTTGCATTCGGGACACTCCACTTGCCGGACATCAAACATGAAAACACTCCGTTTCTCAATCGATTTTTATAGAGAAGAACTCCGCTGCCTGTTACGCTCATTATCCCACATCCACTTCGGGATAACAAGTTTTTATGTGGTGTTCTTGTCAAAAACACCACAAACCTAGTATACGAGGAGCATAGAGCATGAATAACCCAGCAATTTACCCTATTAAACTCTCCACAGACTATCTTTTGCATTTTTCCAAAGATGAAACCCTCTATTTTTCCACATATATTTACGATGATATTTCCGATATTTGCTACCACGACCACAGCGGTGATTTTGAGCTTACGCTTATCCTACAGGGATATGGATACCATTACATCAACAACTCGGTCTGTGAGGTTTCAGCAGGGGAAGTTTTTTTGATCGATCCCGGCAGTAAACACTCTTTTTTTCCTATCGATAAAGAAAACAGCACCCGTTTGCAGGTGCTGAACTGCGTCTTTAGCAGAGGGCTGTTTAAGGATTTGAAGGCCATATTCCCCAAGATTAACGATGCCTTTGATTACCTAAGTAGCATGGCAACATATCAGCCGTTGAGAAACAATAACAATTATCTAGGCGTAGAAATTTCAGAGTATTGCCGCCCGTTATTGATTTATATGGAAAAGCTGTACCGCAACGACTTGCACAATTCCATAGAATCCATTGAGCTTACCCTGTCCACAATTCTACTAGAAATTTACCGCGTGTTTCCCGGTTTGGAAGCTCCTCAAAAGTTCACCGATGCACCAGAACTACTCGAAAAAGCCATGGACTATATACAAAAAAACTGTTTTGATCCAAACTTTTCGATTGCACAAGTTTATAAGCATCTGTACGTGAGCAAATCTCATTTGTGTGACCTTTTCCGCACCTATACCGACACCACACCCATCCGCTATATGAACACATTGCGCGTACGAAAAGCCTGCGCGATTATGAGCGAAGAACTCGCTTGCACAGAGGATCTGCACCTTCGTGTCGGTTACAGTGAGTACAATACCTTTTATGTCAACTTCCGCAAATTCACCGGTTTTAATTTGCGAAACTATGTAAAGGCGCTCAAAATGTGCATGCCTAACGTAGCGGCAGATTAATAAAATGGCTAGCGCCTGCTGCCCACATGTTCCCGCGCAGCGGACCAAGCATAAATTTATTTTCCCGTTATCCCATCCAAACTTCTATGTCGACTTGGAATATGTTTTAGGGAACTATTACGCCAACGCAGTTCTTTCAATAGTGCGCTGCGCTGTCTTGAATATTTCTTTGAATTCAGCCGCCCTGTGTACCGAAAGCGCACAATTCAGCACGATAAAAAAGGCAAAGTCGGAGATTATTCCGGCTTTGCCTCTTTCTGTTTAACGCACGGAAACCCATATTTTGTTACTACCATGATTTGCGTTGGCAAATACCTGTTCCTTTGCATTGCGATATCTTGCCATTGCCGTTTACTTCAAAAGCTTATTTTTTCAACCTTTAACTGAATAGCAGCTCTTTTGTCTAAGGAATTTCAAATAAACGTATGCTTTCCGCTACCCACATTATGTTTTTCATACGTGCCATCCGCCAAAGGCACATACACATCGGCACGACTGTTGGGCGGAACAACCACTTCAAACCTTTCGCCCAACGTGTAATCCACCCAGATCTCTCCCCTTACCGTTTTTATACCTCCCTTGGCCGAAGGCACAAGGGCTGTAGCACAAGGTTTAATCTCAATTTTCCGATAACCCGGCTCCATACAACGGATTCCTAATATGTCCCGGTACATCCAATGCCCGAACCCACCTTTAAAAAAGTGGTTCAACGATTGATCGTGGTACGAAGTTTCAAAGGTCTCCCACAGCGATGTTGCCCCCATCTCCAGTTGCGCACCAAAGGAAGGATAAGTGTTGGATAACAGCATCTTTTCCAGGACGGCAAAATGGCGGAACTGAGTGAGGTAGCTATAAAGGTAGCGCAAACCTATATGTCCGCTCGTTGTGTGATAGTCATGCGCCACAATATCATCAGCGGTCCATCGGGCGGCCGCTGTACGTTCCGCTTCAGGGATAAGGCCCAAATCCTCTGCAAAAGCGTTTAGCGTTTGGGTGCCGAAAGTATGCCCAGAAAAGTCATAGTATTCACGGGCAAAAGCCTCGCGGGTAATCCGCATCTTTTGCTCATATATTTTTGCATCTTCCGTCTTTCCCAAAACAATTGCCGCGTCGTACATAATGCACAGCTGCTTGTAATAATATGCGCTCGCGGTTTGGCAAAAATGTAATCCGCTGTCGTAACCGTAAGGTGCCGCCCAATCGGCCAAAGGATAGGATTCTTGAACGGCGTATAGCCCATTCTCCACCTTTTTTTCTACGTGAACAAGGTAGGCCATCATATCCGCATAATGCCGCTGCAAAACGCTTTTGTCTCCATATTCCCGGTAACACACCCACGGAATAATTGCGATGGCCGCACCCCAAGGCGGAACCGTTTCTCCGCAATCCCGTCTCCCAGGCACAATGTTGTTGTACACCCCATACTCTTTGCGCGAGTCTACGATATCTTGTGTATATTTTTCCCAAAAAAGCTGGCTGTCCCACATGATCGCCAGTGTGTCACAAATAATGTTGGCATCCCCCGTCCATCCGCCCTTCTCCCTGGCCGGACAGTCTGTGGGGATTCCATGCAGATTGGACAGCATGCTATTTTTGAGCAAACCATGCATTTGATTTAATACCTGCATGGAACATTCAAACGAGCCTGTACTTTTTAAATCCGTATTGACCCGCAAGCCCACAAGGCTATAAATCGCGTTGGGAGAAAGTTTGCCCAGTTCTTCAAAGGGTAAGCCGGTCACTTCCACATACCTGAACCCAAAATAGCAAAACCTAGGCTTCCATTTTGCCTCACCCTCTTCTGCGAATATATAACGAAGGGTTTGCACCTGTTGAATATGAAAAACCCCCGTGCTGTCCACATCCACCATGCCTTCGGGCGTAAGCGCTTCGCCAAACCTAAGGGTGATCTCCCTTCCCGGTGTCCCTTTTGTAGCCAGTTCTACGATGCCGGCAAAGTTTATGCCCATGTCAAATACGTACACGCCTCCCTGGGGCATCGTAACCGAAACCGGATGAATCTTTTCAGTAATGCGCATTGGCGGCATCTGCTGCGCCACCAATTTGCCCTTGGGAGCGTTGTCCAGCACACTGTTGTGCCACGATGCATCGTTAAAGCCAAAAAGGTTCCAGCCTTTTTGCTCCATACGCGCATCGTACACTTCGCCGCAGAAAATGTTGTTATACACCGTCGGCGAAAGCGCCACCTTCCAGCTCTCGTCGGAGAGCACCTTTTGCACACTTCCCCCTTGGTATCGGATTTCCAGTTGCAACAAAAAACACGGGTCGCCATAAATTCCGTTTCCATCCATGAGCAGCGATTGGTGGTACCATCCATCCCCCAATTCCACCCCGATAGCGTTGCCCCCTTGCTGCAACATGTCGGTTACATCAAAGGCGCTGTACAACAGCGTCTGCCTAAATTCGGTAATGGCAGGGTCCAAAAAGTGGTCACCCACCTGAACGCCATTGATCGACACATAACCGGCACCCAAGCCGCAAAAATACAGTTTGACTTTTTCTATTTTCCCGTGCACCTGAAATTCCCGGCGATGAAGGGTAGCCCAATTGGTCTTATAAACATTGCCGGCACCGATCCACTTGCCCTGCCAATCTTCAATGCCGGTTTCAAATTCGGAAGAGTCGGATGCAAAAGAATGCCCCTCGGCATCGGTTATCGTGACCTGCCATCCATAACATTTGTTCGGCTGCAAAGGCACCTCGCACACGATATCTGTGCACACATCGGACAAGATTTCTCCACTGTTCCAAGCCACAACTGGACCGCTTCCACACATTTCATGCACGATAATATGATAGCTGCGCTGCACAAATCCATTAGGAACATGCGCATCCTCTACCATCCAAGAAAAGCGCGGCTTTAGAGGCGCCGCAATTGGGTTTGGCTGTTTTTCACACAAAAGTTTAATGTTCATATCCATCTCCTCCTTTTTGCTAAAAGGATTTTTATGCCGCATAAGGCCGACTACTTAAAACCCATCAAAATCGGCCCGAGCAAACCGGATGGTTCTTGCGGCCAATAGCGATCGTACGGATTTTGGTGATTCGCCTTTACCAATGTGTTGGTCACACGAACCGTTAAAGCGTTTCTTCCCTTGCACAAAACTCCCTTCGGAACCGATAAACGGTAAGGTGGACAAATCAATATGCCTATTTCGATATCGTTTATCCACACCTGCGCAATCTCGCCTACGCGGCCAAGGTCCAGGAGGGCCTCCCCATCGGTTGCGCTTTCAAATTCCAGGCAATATTGTATTGTCCCCGCAAAGTAGGGGTAGCGATGTGCCGCAGTAAGGTTGCCCAACTCATTCAGCGCTATGGGCTCCCCAAAGCTTCCGTCAGAATCGTATGGCGCCAAGCGAATCTGCCATTCCCCGTTCATCGCTTTTTTGTGGGCATATTCATCAATATGCACGGGTTTTTCCAGCTGTCCATGCTCGCCAAAAATCACAAAAATACTTTGGTACGGCTCTAAGGTCAAATGAATCTTCGTTTTTCCAGCATCTTGCTCATAGGGAATCTCAAGCCTTTTTTCCGCCAACGCATCGTACAAATACACAGGCCCTACGCTGGGCAGTGTCACCTGCGATTGCACCACCGCATGGATTTCTTCATTCGTGAAAAAATAAATATCTTCGCCAGCTTTTTGATAATGCCTATAAACCAGCGCCGTATTTTTTGGTTCTACCAAAATATCAAAGTTGCCCTCTTCCACCAATTTTCCAATCAGGTCTTGCTGTGGCAAGGCCGTCATGTGGCCAGAGCTAAAGTTCTCCCCGCCGTAGCATCTATCGGGAAATTTATCGACAAAAAGTATTTTGACCCCTTCTTCAGCAAGGCGCGACAGTTTCTCGCACAATCTTTTGGGCAAGTATTGGCTGTAGGGTACAATCAAAACTTGTACTTCATATCCATTTACCGATAAACTTCCTGTTGCAGTAGCGTATGCGGAATCCTTCGTAATATAATCTCCCGCGATGACAACCGAGTCGATCTGGTTGTGCATAAGCTGCTTTACAATCTTTTCAAACGGTTGGTAGGCTCCGCCCCATTCAGCCTCCGCATGGTACAACACACCTGCCGAAGCCACGCTTTTCCCATCGCTCAACAAAGAGCATACGCGGTTTGCGTAATCGGCCCAAATTTTGAAATATTTCCACTGCGGATTCTTGCCCTTCGCATAAAAATGGGGTGGACAGTCGGGATCGGGGTAATCCATCGGTGAAAACGCGTGGGGCGTAATGTTGTTGATTCCCCGCACGCAAATGACATCCGTGATCCATTTCATCGTTTTTAGCCCTTCGCTCCAACCATATGCGCCAAAGGATTCGCTAAAAGAGTTCCCCTGTTTGTGCGGATTCAATTCTGCTTCCGAACTGGCCATCTTTGCCAATCCCCAGTGGTTAAAATCGGTGTCGAAGTAGTTAAACGCCGTCTTAAAACGTCCATCCCGCTAACCGGGGTATAAATTGCAAACGATGTCGATTCCCGCCATGTCAAACCCTTGAGAGGCTCTAAAGTAGTGCCCTGCGCCATATCCAAGGCGTGCATGGGCGCCGTTTTCCTCCACAAAGTGGCCAATCAGCTGGACGCCGCGCTCGTTGCACCATTCGCCTATCTGCCCAATAAAATTGCGGGAGAACCGCTCGCTCACCACATCCATATAGGCATAACGGGCATCAGCAGACTTTTCGGATGGATAGCACAACAACGGCAACCATAAGCCAAAATCTCCCGGGCTTACCTCATGATTGTTAAGCTCGCCCAAAAGATCGTCGGACCAGGGGATAACCGTATCGGGCTTTCCCAAAACAACTTCGTAAGATGGATTGCTGCCAAAGCGCGGCTCGTCGGAAAAGAATCCAACGATGGTCTTGCCAAACTCTTCTTGAAAATGTCGATAATGGGGCTCGTATACAATATCCAAAAAACACCTGGTGGCCTCTTTAACCAACGGGTTTAAATAACCCTTAGTGTGCTCTTCTCCCCCCTGCCTGGTTTTAACCAGTACAAATACGCGCCAATCCCCTTCGGGAACATCCCAATACAAAATTCCATCCACAACGCGATCGGTAACGTTGACCAGTGTGTCGCTGTCCAAAAGATCTACTTTGTCCACGCGGCGCGCACACACTACCGCCACCATGTCCTCTTCGGGTCCCACAAAATCCCCTACCAAAAAAGAGCTGTCCTGCAAAGGGCCTGCAGCGTCGATATGCCGCTGTGAGAGGTATACTTTGAGGTGCTGCGGAAAATTCTTCTCCATCAGGCCATAAGCGGACCCGCTCGGATAGGCTCCATCGTCAAAAATATACACTTTCATATCCAGCTTGGCCGCTTCTTCAACAATAACTTTAAGATCGCTCCACCATTGATCATGCAAATAGTGCGGGTGCGGACGCGCCTCTACGATAAATGCGCCAATTCCGCCTTCGTGCATCTTATTAATTTCTTCCCGCAGCGCTTCTTCACTCTCATGGTGCTGCCAAAAAAGTGGTAACAGATGATTTTCCACAAATATTCCCCCTTATTATAGAACAACAGGAAGTAGATATCATTCGCTTGTAAGTTAAGCGAATCTACTTCCTGCCGTTTTATTCTAGTTTCAATTAACTATTTGGCATAATCCGGTACCGGTACGCCGAGCTGTTCAGCGGTTTGGGTGATGATTTCTTTTCCGCCCTTGTTCAACCATTCTTGGGCAAAGCTATCATATTCGTCCAAACTCTTGGTGCCGGTAACAAAGGCATACTCCTGTGCCTGAATCCAGTCGGCGTTGGTTACCTGCGCTTCAGCGGCCTCTCCCGACAGCGTTACAAGCAGGCTCGTGTTTTCCCAGCGCGGATAGTTCAAGTTAACGATTTCGTAGAATTCCGCGGTACGCTCTGCTAATTTCTTGGTGTAAGCATCGTTAGGGTCGGCATAGTCAACCTGGTAAGCTACGCACAAACCGAATTGCTGCCAAATTTCAATTTGACGACGGCCGCTCTCCGTAGTGTAAGGCGCTGTGCCGGGGTTGCTCACAAAGAAGGTTCCATTTTCGGTGTATTCCATGATCCGGGGCGTTTCCACGGTGATTCCAGCTGCTTCAAACACTTCGTCAGACGAACCCTGAATGGTTTGGAAGAAGTTGACATTTCCAAGGGTCATGCTGTCGATAAAGTGGGCTACCCTCTTGATTTTGCCCATGTCTAACTGACCGTCTTTTTCATACTTTGCTTTAGGGAAAGCCCAAAGGAACCCGGGGTTGCCGTTGGCTGCATACTTTCCGCCTTCGATCGGCGCTTCCAGCCAATAGTCCCATATTTCCAGCGACTCCATGCTTTCCTGTTTGTCTTCCTTGGAATACTGTTGATACAGCGCACCCACAGGCCAGTGAACCATGCCCACCTTGTCGTTGGCAACCAGCGCACGGCCCACTTCCCACTCCAATGTGTACCAGTCGGGCGCCAAAACGCCTTCGTTGTACAGCTCATTTAAGAAGGACAGATATTCTTTGCGAATTCCGTTAAAATACTGGTGTTGCAGTTCGCCATTTTCCACATGGGCGCTGGGGTTTCCAAACATGGTTTCAAATGCACCCAGCATGCCCCAGCCCGTTCCGTTGCCGTTGGCGGTCATGAAGTAGGTATCGGCTTGGCCGTTTCCATCCGGATCGTCGAAAGTGCAAGCCTTGGCATAGGCCATCAGCTCTTCCTTGGTGGTAGGATAATCCATGCCAAACTTATCCAGCCAGTCTTTGCGAATGGCCAAACCCCATACGCCATCCTGAATGGCATATTTGGTGATGAACGGAATTTCACCGTTGCTGGGGTTTGTGCTCCAGGTAATCATATTTTTGGTGGTGTAGTTGTTGGAGTGCTTCATATAGGGATAAATATTCTTCGCATCCACCAACAATCCTTGATCAGAAAGGGTGAATCCATAATCGCGTGCGCCTGCGGCGGGCAACATAATGACATCCGGCACGTCGTTGGCTGCAAAGCGGGCCGACAACGTGGTTTCGTAATCCTGGGAAGCAGGCGCAGTCAGGGTGATGTCCATATTAAACTGCTTGCTCATCCACTGGTTAACAGGATCCTGATCGGCCGGTAGCGGCTGCTCACCGTAGTTGGTAAGCATAATTTCGATGGAATAGCGTTCGGTCAAATCGTCATAATCGTACAGTCCCTCTTCTGCCATAACGGCTTTGGCGGGCAGACTATCGGGGAATACAATGTCCTCAAAACTGAGTTCTTCGGCCTGTGCAGTCGCTCCCACCGGGGAAACAGACGTCGCAAAAATTATGCTGACAAGCATAACCCAGGCCAAAAAGGTGGTCAACTTACGCTTTGTTTTCATCATGGTGATCCTCCTAAAATATTTTTTATTGTGTAGCGATACTTCTTACTTTTACCAGTAGATTGCCTTTGCTTACCTCCCCTCAAGAAATCGCCTATCTATTATCCCTTAACAGCACCAGTATACATACCATAGATAAAGTATTTTTGTAAGAACGGATAAACGCACAGAATCGGGATCAGCGCAAACACCACGGAGGCCATCTTGACCCCTTCTGCCGCTACTTTCTCCGACAACACCATGCCGCTACCCGTGTCGGTCAGCGATGTCGCAATGAGCAGCTCGCGTATCGTGTATTGTACAGTGCGAAGCTCGGCATCCCTTACATACAGCATGGAATCAAACCAGGAGTTCCAGTGTGCCACAGCGGCAAACAGACCCAGCGCACAGATGGTGGGCACCAGCAAAGGCAGCGCGATCCGGGTAAGCTTGGTCAGCTCTCCGGCACCATCTATGTCGGCCGACTCTATAATATCAGGCGGAATGCCTTCTACAAATAGCTTTACGATCAGCATGTTGAATGCGCCGCTAAAGGCAGGCGCAATATACACCCAAAAAGTATTCAACAGCTTCAAGTCTCTCATCAACAAGTAGTTCGGAATCATTCCACCGTTTAAAATCATGGTGATGATGATAAAAAACATAAATGTTTTTCTGCCGGCCAGCTTTTCCTGTGCAAGGATATAGCCACCAGGTACGGTGAGCAGCAATGCAGCCGGAACGCCAAACACCACGCGAAGGGCGGAAATGCCCAAGCTGGTAAAAAAGTTGGATTTTTGCAGCACCATTTTATATGCCATCAAGGTCGGTTTTTCCGGAATGATAACGAGATAATTCTTTTGCATCATTTCCATTTCCGTAGTGAACGACATGCCAATAACATAAATCAACGGAAAAATGCACGAAAGGGTAACAAGCCCAACGATAAGATGGATTACCGTTTGGAATACCTTATCTGCCATGGAAAGCTTAATACGGTTTGGGTTTTTCCTAAGAGCCATTACCACATCCCCCTTCCCGAAACTTTTTTGGATAACTTGTTGGCGCCGACAATCAGCACCAAGCTGACGCCCGCCTTCATGATGGTAACGGCCTGTCCAATGCCATATTGCATCTTGCCGATACCAATGCGGTACACCCATGTGTCAATAATATCGGCAACCTCGTACACCGCAGAATTGTAAAACATTAGAATTTGTTCAAAGTCGTTGTTCAGTATGCTGCCCAGCGACATGATTATCTGAAATACAATAATCGGTATCAATGCCGGAAGCGTAACCGCTTGAATCCGTTTTAGCGGACCCGCACCGTCAATCTTGGCGGCCTCATACAACTCAGGGTTCACTCCGGTGAGCGCCGCAAAGTACAAAATCGTACCCCAGCCGACACCCTTCCATACCTGAGAACCGATGAGCATCGTCCTGAATGTTTTGAGATTTGCCAAGAACTCAACTTGAGAACCGCCCAAGGCCCGTATTGTGGTGTTCACCAAACCGTTGCCCGAAAACAGGGCGTACACGATGCCGTAAACAATAACCCAGGAAAAGAAATAAGGGACATACACCATCGTCTGGCAAAACTTCTTGTACCACATCGTCTGTACTTCAAAGATACAGATGGCCAGCACTATAGGGGGCCAAAAGTTCCAGAACAAGCGCAACACACTAATGTGCAAGGTGTTCCGGATAATCCCCAGCATTTCCGGGTCTTGGAAAATCTCGCGATAATTTTGCAACCCCACCCAGGGCGCATTCACGATCGTACTGCCTACTTTCATATCTTTAAAAGATATGATGGTTCCCATAATGATCGGGATGTAGTTAAACACAAAGTAGTAGAGCACAATGACGCCCATCAAAATATATAAAGGAACAAACCTTTTCCAGTAGTTCCTCTTTCTTGTTCCCGACAGGGATCGCGCCATATTAGAGACCTCCTATAATAAAATATTTAATATACGTCCATAAGGACCGAACATTCAGGTCACGCTAAATTAAGAAAAAATTAAATAAATCCATCAAAATCTATTTTAATATTAACAAAAGACACTAAATCATTCAAGCCAAACGGGCAAAGAGCGTACAAAACATCGTTTCCGTACTTTTATCAGACTTTTTGTCATCCTCTGTGTGCTTAGTGCCGAGGGAAAAAATGTGCTATACTGGAATGGTTAAATGAGCAGTATTCCGCCATTTGAGCTCAGTCGCGATTTGAGCGAAACAAATATCATCTAGGAGGATCTCCATGAACTTAACTGATAAATTGGAGCTTGCTAAGAACGTCGCCCTGCAGGCCGGAGAGTTTTTGCTACAAAATCGAAGCTTTAATGTAGAAAAGAAGGCACACCACGATTATGTGACCGAATGCGACCGCGCCGCCGAAAAGCTAATCCGCAGCGCGCTGCTGAGCGCCTGTCCGCAGGATGGATTTTATGGCGAGGAGTTTGGTCAAGCGGCCGACGGAGCGCAGGGCTCCGGACAATGGATTGTAGATCCCATCGACGGAACCACAAACTTCATCAAAAATATTCCCACCTACACCGTCTCCATTGCCTATGAGGCCGACGGACAAATTCAATTGGGCGTTGTCCTTTGCCCGCCCTTGGACGAACTGTTCTGGGCTCAGCGCGGTGTGGGCGCCTTTTTAAACGGAAAACCCATTCGCGTATCCTCCGTTTCCGACCCCGGAGATGCAGTATCCGGCATGGGTTTTTGCCACCGCGTCCCCCAGGATGCCCAGTGCATTCAGTCGCTGCTGCCCGCCTTGGTTTCGCAGCTCAGCGATTTGCGGCGTTTGGGTTCTGCCGCCTTCGATTTGTGTTGTGTAGCCTGCGGCAGATACGATGCATTTTTTGAATTGGGTCTGCATTTGTACGATTTTGCAGCAGGTTGGCTAATCGTTGAAGAAGCCGGCGGCATAGTCACCGGCTGGCCTGGAGACAAAAGCCTGGCTGCCACCGGCAACGTGCTGGCCACCAATTCGATTTTACATCCCTGGTTTGAACAACAATTGGGCTAACCCCGTTTAACAGCGCCAATTCCTTAATTTATTCCACAAAAGTAGGACAGCAATATAGCGTCCTACTTTTTCATTCAAAATATTTCATCCCATATATTTATGTTTAAATATATAATTATGTTTTTTCGAAAATACGGAGCAAATATTTTTTTATACTCGGACAGCGCCAACAAAGTATTTGTCCTAGGTGCTTTCATATGGTATAATCCTAAAAATTATTTAACTCTCTCTTGCAAAAATCCAAAGCAGGGGGTGCCCGTTCATGCAAACCTTTCAATATGCCGACGCAGTAGAATTTCGGCACAGAGTATTGCCCACGTTACTTAAGGATGAGGTCATGAACAATCGTCCCATCGGCATACTCAACCGCACCATTAGCGGGCTAACAACCGATGGCTGGTTTATGGCCTATGTAGCCGATAACAAAGGATCCATTGTCCTCGTTGCTCTAATGACTCCACCCAGATCTCTAATGGTCATTTCTCAGGAAGAGGAGCCTCCTCAAGAGGCTTTAACCGCTCTGATCGAATACTTAATTCAAAACCAAATTTCCTTGCCCGGCATCTTGGGCGAAGATCGCTTGGTGTACGCCTTCGCACAGCGCTACGCCGATACCGCCAAATGCAGCTATACGCTTACTATGGAAGAGCTTTGTTACAAGCTTACAAAGCTTGCCGACCTCCCCTATAAGGGCAAGCTGCGCCCAGCCCATGAAAACGATTTGCATTTTCTGCCTTATTGGCTTTCTGCCTTTCATGCCGATTGTTTTCATCAATCCATTCCGCCGGATTACTGGGAAGCACAGCAAAAAATTCGTCAAAAATGTTTCTTCGTGCTGGAAAATGATGAAGGCGTGCCGGTCAGCCTGGCAGGCACCAGCCGTCAAATGCCCCACGGCCGCTCGATCGCCCCGGTATATACCCCGCCGTTTTTCCGTGGACAGGGTTATGCGAGTGCTTGCACGGCGATGCTCAGCCAACTGATATTGGATCAAGGTTATGAATACTGCGTGCTCTTTGCCAACCGCGCAAATCTCACTTCTAACAGCATCTATCAAAAGATCGGCTACGAGCATATTAGCAACTTTACAGAGATTGCGTTTGAATAGTTTTGTGCTATCTTCCGCGCATCCGCATGCTACATCCCAAAAACAATTTTATCCTTTTCCTCTACACGATTCAAGCGTACTCCAACCATTCCCTACCAAAAAAGCAGGAGGTATCCATCTATGCAAGTCATTCAATATAACAATGCAATAGCGTTCCAAAAGCAAGTGTTGCCTACTTTACTCCAAAATGAAGCCCTGAATAATCTGCCCATCGGAGTTCTGCAGCGCGGCATTGATTCGAGCGAGACCGGCGATTGGTTCATGGCCCATGTCACCGATCGTGCGACCAACATCCTCCTCGTTGTTTTGATGACCCCGCCTAGGTTTTTGATGATCGTATCCCCGGCAGAAGAGCCTCCTCAAGAGGCACTAACCGCTCTGGCCGAACATTTGATTCAAAATCAAATTTCCTTGCCCGGCATTTTAGGCGAATATCGCTTGGCGCACGCCTTTGCACAGCGCTACGCAGATACCGCCAAATGCAGCTACAAACTAGCGATGGATGAGCTTTGCTACAAACTTACAAATGTTGTCGACCTCCCCTATAAAGGCAAGTTGCGCCCAGCCCATGAAAACGATTTGTACTATCTGCCTTATTGGCTGGCTGCTTTTCACCAAGATTGCTTCCACCAACCCGCTGCATTAGATTATGAATGGTTGCAATCCAATGTTCAACAAGGCAACTTATACGTGCTGGAAAACGACAAAGGCATGCCGGTTAGTTTGGCAGGCACCAGCCGCCAAATGCCCCACGGCCGCTCAATCGGGCCGGTGTATACTCCTCCGTTTTTCCGCGGCCAGGGCTATGCGAGCGCCTGCACGGCGATGCTCAGCCAGCTGATATTGGATCAGGGCTATGAATACTGCGTACTCTTTGCCGACCGCGCAAACCCCACTTCCAATGGCGTATATCAAAGGATCGGCTATAAGCACATCGGAAATTTTGTAGAAATCGCCTTTGAATAGGCAAACATATAAGAAGGCCTTTCGAAATTCGAAAGGCCTTCTTATATGTTTATTTTACGGAAAATGCGTATATCGTCGTGTGGTCGTAGTCTTGACCTGCGCGCAGCACACTGTCTGGAAAATTCGGATGATTGATAGAATCTGGATGGAACTGGGTCTCCAGGCAAAAACCTTCTCTGGCTTGATACGCATGCCCGCATTTGCCCTGCATGGTGCCATCCAGCACATTTCCGGTATAAAACTGGACGCCAACCATATCGGTATAAACCCGCATCACTCGGCCGCTCTTCGCCCCGGCAACCATAGCCGCTTCCCGTAGCCCCTGCCCGTTAATCACAAAATTGTGATCGTATCCGCCACCGAAGCTCAACTGCTCATTCTCTTGCTGCTGGGCAAAGCCGTCCCCGATGCGCTTGGGCGTGCGCAAGTCAAACGGCGTGCCGTCCACCGGGCGCAGCTCTCCGGTTGGAATGCAATCGGCATCCACCACGGTAAAGCGATCGCAGTTCAGGCAAATTTTATGGTTTTCAATGTTGCCGCTACCCTCTCCGTCCAGGTTGAAATAGCTGTGGTTGGTCAAATTGCACAGCGTATCCTTGTCCGATTTGGCTTGGTAACGAATCTTCAGTTCGTTTTTTTCATTAAAGCTGTACGTCACCCGTACTTGCAGATTCCCGGGATAGTTTTCTTCCCCATCCGGGCTGAACGCAGTCAGCACCAACCGGTCTTCCTCTGCGCCTTCCTCTGCTTCAGCTTCCCACAGCTTCTGATCGAATCCCACGTTGCCGCCATGCAAATGGTGTCCGTTAGAGTTGGCAGCCAACTGTATTTGCTGTCCGTTCAATTCAAACCGGCCGCGGTTGATGCGGTTGCCCACTCGGCCGATGAGCGCCCCCAAATACCCGTTGTTGGGCATATATTTATCCAGCGAATCGCAGCCAAGAGCTACGTCCCCCAACTCGCCATTTGCATCCGGCACTATAATTGAGGTAATGATCCCTCCGTAGTTGGAAATTGAAACCGATGCGCCCGATGCGTTGGTCAACACATATAAATCTGCTTGTTCCCCATTGGGCATAATTCCAAAGCTTTTTTTCGTAATACTCATTCGCAGCCTCTCCTTAAGTTTTCTAGTCATCGCTTGCTTAAGTATAATTTATCGCTCAGCGTATTTCAAGGATAAAACGTTGAGCGTTGCCCCGACCTTGACAACCTCAAGTGCAATTTTGTATACTGGTTTCGCACCTATTTTTCGGAGGTTATGGCATGTATACATACAAAACCAAAGGCACCTGCTCCAAAGAAATCCGCATTGATGTGAAAGACAACAAGATTAAAAGCGTAGAATTCGTTGCCGGCTGTCCTGGCAACATCCAGGGTTTATCCAAATTGGTGGTGGGCATGGATGTGGACGATGTCATCGCCCGCCTAGAAGGCATCCAATGCCGCCAAGGCACTTCCTGCCCCGATCAGCTTTCTAAGGCTTTAAAAGAAATAAAAGCCAACGCCTAACCATATTAAACACAAAAAAGCCACCGACCATATTTTACATATAGCGGTGGCTTTTTTCTATCACTTAAAATTTATCAGTGTAATACACCGGGCGATTTATAAACAGTTTCTCCATATCCGGATTGTCGTTGATCAATTCCACGTCGTTTCGATAAAGCGCCTGGTGTAAACTCAAATAGCCGGTGATCAACGGTACCAACGCCTGTACGCTCAGCTTCAAGTCTGCATCGCCCTGGGTACGCTGCGCCTTCAGCACACCATTCGCGAACTCAATGCTATAGCAGCCACTGTTTCTCTCCAGAAAATCGTCCTGCACTTCGATCACCAGTTGCCCACAACCCTCAGGAGCGCGCAACATGTTGAGCGCTTTTTCAACATCTACCACCCTGGCCATGCCCGTAAAATCACCTTTTACCGTGCACTCATATGGATTGTCGAGCAGCGCCGGCAGGTTCAAATCTCCGGGCGCTTCCAACAGAATTTTGTTGTATTGAGCGCGCAATTTATACACAAAGCCCAGTATATTGTGCAGCCCATTCTTGCCGATGAACGCCCAATCGATCACCCTAACCACATTTCCGTAGCCGCTTTCCTTATCTTCCGCCGGTTCGAACATAATATATGCCTGGGCAGCACCTACTTCGTCGGCAAAAATGTAACGGTAACGCTTATGCTTTAGCGCACTTCCTTTCAACAGATTCTTCCAGTTGGCTTCACTGCGGTCGATGGCCAGGTTGTAGTGCTTGGCAAAAACATCGTAAACCGCTTGAAAGTCAGCAAAGCCCTCGGGCTCTTCCCACATGCGCACATTCAAATTATGCTTAAACACACCCAGTTGGCTGAGCGGCAAGGAGCACCTGTAAGGCATGGGGGTAAGTTCATAGCCAAATTGACGGTAATACCCGTGGGAAAATGGATATAACACCGAAAACACTTGGCCGTCCACATCCATTTGCTCAAACATGGCGCGAAATATTGCCTTGATTCCCCCTTTGGCGCGCGCTTCAGGCAATGATGCCACGCCGCCGATGCCGCCCATTCCGGTGATCTGTCCTTCGAAGTGCACCCGATACGGCCAGTTGATTAGCCCCGCGGTCATTTTCCCTTCGTCATCGAAACAGCCCCACGAATATTTCCAGGTGTCTTCCTTGGCCGCCTCTTTCTCGGCTTCCTCCTCATCCATCGTGCCCATAAAGGCAATATTTTGAATGCGCCAAAGGTCAAAAAGCTCCTGTTGTTTCAGCAAACGGATCTCCATAAATCAATCCTCCTGTTGTGTTACTTTTTCTAAAAACTGTTTTACCGACAGCTTTGCCTGATAAACCTGGTTGCGCGGAATTCCTGCATCCAGCGCTCGCTGTGCCGCTTCGTTCAAGCTACTTCCCTCAAAAACATAGCCCAATATCTGTTGATCTACGTCCACAGAAGGCAGCGCTGGCCCTTCTTCGGTTTTCGGAACCGTTGCCAAATTCAACACCACACAGTATTCACCCTTGTTGGTCTTGGGGTTTTGCTTCAATTCTTCTAGCACATATTGGACGCTGCCCCGCAGCGTTTTCTCGTGGAGCTTGGTCAAATCACAGCAAACCACAAGTTGGGCACCGGGCAACACTTCGCCGATCCTTTCCACCAAATGGACAATGCGGTGGGGGGATTCGTAAATCACGCCAACGCCTATTCTTTTTTTTAGTATATCCCTTAGCTTTTCGTCCAGCTCTTTTTTGCTTCGCGGCAAAAATCCGTAAAAAGCAAACTCCCGGGTATCAAAGCCGCTGATGGACAACGCGCTGGTCACCGCCGACGGGCCGCTAATGGGTTGCACCTCGATTCCGGCTTCCCAAGCGGCCTGCACCAACTTATATCCGGGGTCCGAAATTGCCGGAGTACCCGCATCGCAGGCCAGTGCCACAATCAGATCCTCTTTGAGCATGCGCTCCACCAACTCGGCCGCCCGCCCCTCCTCATTGTGTTGATGATAAGAAATCATGGGCTTGGAAATGCCCAAATGGCTCAGCAGCTTAAGCGTTACGCGCGTGTCTTCGGCCGCCACCAAATCACAATTTTCAAACGCCCACCGGAGCCTCGGGCTCAAATCCGACAGGTTGCCTATGGGCGTGCCCACCACATACAGTTTGCTCACATTCTTACCCCTTCGCACAAAATTGATAACACTTCCAAGCTTATTCCTCGACAACCAACTTCTCGGCTATGCGCAGCGTAGCGCTGCGCGCCCTCGGGTTGCGCTCGAGTTCTTCAGCGCCGGCCGTGATCGGCTTTCGTGTAATTTGTTTGATTTGCGCCTTTTTGCCGCACACGCAAACCGGAAACTCGGGTGGACACTCGCACGGGTTGACCAGACGCCTAAAACAATTTTTAACGATTCTATCCTCCAGCGAATGAAAGGCTATCACGCACAATCTTCCGCCGGGCTTGAGCAAGCTTACTGCATCTTCCAGCGCAGCGTTTAAGGGGGTAAGCTCGTCGTTCACCGCAATCCGAAGCGCCTGAAAACTGCGCCGAGCCGGATGGGATCCATCCTTGGCCCGCACCTTTTTGGGGATAGCCGCATCAATTATATCCACCAATTGCGCCGTGGTCTCTATGGGGACTTTTTTTCGCCTATCTACAATGACCCGCGCAATCTGCACCGCCCATTTTTCTTCACCGTAATCCCGCAAAACCCGGCTAATCTCCTGAAGCGGCCAGCTGTTGACCAGCTCTTTGGCGCTAAACTGTTGGGACTGGTCCATGCGCATGTCCAGCGGCGCGTCATCGTGGTAGGAAAAACCACGCTCCCGCTCGTCCAACTGGTGGGAAGACACTCCCAAATCAAGCAACATGCCATCTATAGAGGTTAGGCCGATGCCGCGGAGCAGTTCTTTCACATCATGAAAGTTTCCACGCAGCACTTTAAAGGCAGGCTTTCCATCCTCTTGTAGAGCTCCAAGCCGCTGCGTTGCGGCGCGAATGGCATTTTCATCCCGGTCTATGCCGATCAACATTCCTTCATTCAGGCGTTTTAAAATTTCCCCTGAATGACCTGCGCCGCCCAATGTTCCATCCACGTAGGTGCCGCATGGCCGGATCTGCAATCCTTGCAAGCACTCTTCCAGCAGCACCGGCTCGTGTTCAAATTTCATAACCAATCTTCCCCCATAAGCAGCGGACGCACCGCTCCCACCAAATACAGCGAACCGCTCACCAACAGCACGCCCTCCTCGCCACACAAATCCGTAGCTTGTCTAAGCGCCGAAAGAACATTCTGGTTCACCACCGCTTCTACGCCCAAATCCTTGTAGCGCTGGGCCAGCGCTTGAGCGTCGACTGCCCGAGGCTCGTCTACCCGGGTTACCACCGCACGGTCGGCTATTTTTGCAAACTGGCCGCTGACCTTGTCCACCGCCTTGTCGGACATCATCGCTGTCAGTAGCACCACCGGCCTTCCTTGCAGGTGTTGCCGTACAAAGTTCACCAGCGCTTTGGCCCCACCTTCGTTGTGGGCTCCGTCCAATAGCGCCCGCTCTCCTATCCATTCCAAGCGCCCGGGCCACCGTGCGCTGCTCACACCTTGCAGTGCGCACTCCTTATCTAACTCAAACAACGGCTGCAGCAACCCTAGTAGCGTCAAAGCCACCATAGCATTTCCAACTTGGTGAACTCCGGGCAGTTTGATTTGCGCCTCAACCCTGCCCCACACCGGCAATTGGGCTGCAAACCAGGTTCCGTGGGCATCCTGATCCACAATATCCATTTCGCTTGCGCTCAAATCGTACAGGTCGCCCCCGCGCTGCTCGCACACATCGGCAAATACCTTACGCACCCGTTCCTGCTGGGGGTGCAGCACCACCGGCACGCCGGGTTTAATAATGCCCGCCTTTTCATAAGCTATCTGCTCTACCGTATCCCCCAGCAACTTGGTGTGGTCTAGCGAGATGCTGCTCACCGCACAAACCACAGGCCTGATCACGTTGGTAGGGTCAAGCCTGCCGCCAAGCCCCACTTCAATCACAGCCGCATCAACCTTTTGCATCGCAAAAAAACAAAATGCGATTGCCGTGCCCAGTTCAAAACTAGTCGGCTCAAGCCCCAGCCGCTCCACCTCGTCCCGAATGATTCCGGCAACGTGCGCCAACTGCACATCGCTGATCGGTTCTCCGCACAAAGAAATCCGTTCGTTGTATTTGCTCAAAAATGGCGATGTATACAGCCCGGTGCGCAGTCCACAATTGCGCAACCCCCGCTCCACCATACAGCAAATCGAACCTTTTCCGTTCGTCCCGGCCACGTGCACGCATTTGAGTGCATCCTGCGGGTTGCCCAGTGCCGCCAGCAAAGCGCGCATATTGTCCAGGCCGTGTTTGCTGCCCGTGTACCGTGCGTTGTGAATCCACTCTATCGCTTGTTGTGCGTTCATAATTGCCGTTATCCCCCGAATCATCCCATAAAATCTCAAAAAGAGCGAAGCAGCTCGCTCCGCCCTTTTAAATTATACTATAGTTGCGTGCATTACGCTAGCGATTTCAGCTCTTCAATCCGCTCGCTTAAGTCGGCCAGCATCTGCTTATTGGTCTCCAGTTTTTCCCGTTCGGCCTGCACCAGGTTTTCCGGTGCCTTGCCGACAAATCCGGGATTGTTCAGCTTGCCCTGGGCGCGCGCAAGCTCGCTTTCAAGCTTGGCCTGATCCTTGTTAAGGCGCGCAAGCTCTTTTTCGATATCTACCAGTTCGCCCAGCGGAATGAACAGCTCGCCTGCCGAACAAACCGCCGAAGCCGATTTCTCAGGATTTGTATCCCCTTCGCCAATCAGCTCAACGCTGGTGCTGAAAGCCAAACGCTTCAAATATCCTTCGGCTTCCAGCAGAGTGCTTGCCCAACCTTCCCGCGCCCGCAGAATAAGGCTGGCCTTGCGCCCGGGCGTTACATTCATCTGGGCACGCAAATTGCGCACCGCGCGAATGATCTCCATTACGCCCTCCATCTTAGCCGCGTCTTGAGCGAAATCCAGCTCCTCATAAGCCTGCGGCCAGCTGGAAATCATAACGCTCTCGTCGGTTCCCGGCAAATAGCGGTACACCTCATCGGTCAAAAACGGCATAAACGGGTGTAGCATTTTCAATATGCCTACCAGTACATGATATAACACGCTGCGCGCCGTATCCCGCTGCTTGGCGTCGTCGCTGTTTAAGCGCAGCTTAGCAAGCTCTATATACCAGTCGCAAAAAGTGCTCCAGGCAAAATCGTACAAATTCTGCGCCGCGATGCCTAGGTCGTAGTCTTCCATATTAGCGGTTATGCCCCGCAGCGTGCGCTGGAATTCGTGCAAAATCCAGCGGTCGGCGATGTCCAGCGCCTCCACGTCCACAGGCAAGCCGTCGTGCTGGATCGGCTGCCATTCGCCCAGGTTCATCAGCACAAACCGGGATGCGTTCCAAATTTTGTTGGCAAAGTTTCGGTTGGCTTCCATGCGCTCGGCCGAATAACGCATGTCGTTGCCTGGCGACACGCCCATGGCCAACGAGAACCGGAGCGCATCACATCCGTACTCTTCAATCACCTTCAGCGGATCGATTCCGTTGTCCAAAGATTTGGACATCTTGCGTCCCTGATCATCGCGCACCATTCCGTGGAGCAATAAGGTGTGGAAAGGCGCTTCTCCGGTTTGCTCGAGTCCTGAAAAGATCATGCGTGCATCCCAGAAGAAGATGATGTCAGCGCCGGAGCATAGCACCGATGTGGGGTAATAATACTCCAAATCCTCGGTCTTTTCCGGCCAACCCAATGTGGAAAAGGGCCACAACGCCGAAGAAAACCAGGTATCCAGCACATCTTCGTCCTGATGCAGGTTTCTACCTGCGCATTTGGGACAGCCATCCGGCGCAGTGCGCGAAACGATAATTTCGTTGCAGTCCTGGCAATAGTAGGCCGGAATCCTGTGCCCCCACCATAGCTGGCGCGAAATACACCAATCGCGCACGTTTTCCATCCAATTGTAATAAGTCTTTTCAAACCGTTCTGGAATGATTTTGATGGTGCCATCCTTCACTACGTCAATGGCAGGCTTGGCCAGCGGCTTCATCTTTACAAACCACTGGGTCGACACGATGGATTCTACGGTCTCGTGGCAGCGGTAGCAGGTGCCTACGTTGTGCTTTAGCGGCTCGGTTTTCACCAACAGTCCAAGCGCTTCCAAGTCTTTAAGCACTGCCTTGCGGCACTCCATCCGGTCCATACCTGCATACTTGCCCGCATGCTCGTTCATGGTGCCATCGTCGTTCATCACGCGCAGCACTTCCAGGTTGTGGCGCATGCCCACTTCAAAGTCATTGGGGTCGTGAGCGGGCGTCATCTTCACCGCCCCGGTTCCAAACTCTATGTCCACATAATCGTCGGCTACCACCGGAATTTCCCGGTCCATCAAGGGCAACGTTATCGTCTTGCCCATCAGCGCGCTATAGCGTTCATCCTCCGGATTCACCGCCACACCGGTATCCCCCAGCATGGTTTCAGGCCGAGTAGTCGCCACAATCAGGTCGATTCCATCCTGGCCGGGGTAGCGAATGTACCACAGCTTGGAATCCTGCTCTTCATATTCTACCTCGGCGTCGGACAGCGCCGTTCCGCACACCGGGCACCAATTGATGATGCGGTTGCCCCTGTAAATCAATCCCTTTTCATACAGGTTTACAAAAACTTCAATGACCGCCTTGTTGAGCCCTTCGTCCATGGTAAAGCGTTCGCGCTCCCAGTCGCAGCTGGCGCCCAACTTGCGCTGCTGCTTAACAATGTTGCGGCCATATTTTTCGCGCCAGGCCCATGCGCGCTCCAAAAACGCTTCACGACCAATCTCTTCCTTGGTCAGCCCCTCCTCTTTCAAGGCGTCCACCAGCTTCACCTCAGTGGCAATAGAGGCATGATCGGTGCCGGGCACCCACAGTGTTGGGTCTCCTTTCATCCTGTGGTAACGAATCAATGCATCCTGAGGCAAAATATCCAGCGCGTGGCCCATATGCAGATTGCCGGTAATGTTAGGCGGCGGCATCACGATTACGAAAGGCTTCACGCCTTCCTTTTTGGTACCCCTAAAATATCCTTTTTGTTCCCACTCGTCGTATAGGCGAGCCTCCACCGCGTGTGGATCAAACACTTTAGCCATCTGTCCGTATGTCTTTCGACCTTGCATAAAAGCAAACTCCTCTCAATCGTTTACGTATTTTTTGTGTTGTGAGCCTGATGTCTATAATCTGTCAAGCGGATCATTCGTTTTGACTATTTTTTTGTTTCGACCGGCGCGACACCCCAGAAACGGTCCATCCTGCAAGCTTTAAATCCATCTTTTGCAACAGATAGCCCCTTCATCCTTATCGCCTCCTTAACCTTTGTATAAAAAAGCCGCCCACGTCCAAAAGGACGGAGCGAACCGTGGTACCACCTTTTTAAACATGCCGAAATTCGGCCTGCCTACTCTATGCGCTGCATGGGGCGCACCCCAAAAAGGCTACTCAAACTTTCACCCTTCAACCTCAAAAGCGACGTTCGGTGTGCCTCTATCCCGGACAGCCTTTCAGCCTTTAGAGCCGTCCTCTCTGCTGGAGCTGCACCCCTACTCCTCTTCGTCATCGGCGTATATTCAACATACAATTATTATACAAAACGAAAACCGCTGCGTCAAGCTTTGCCTACCGGCTTGTCAAACAAATAACCCAACGCGTACACAATCATGGCTGCAACCGAAAAACCCATCGCAATATACATCAGCGCCAAGCCCATCTGGTACAGCCAGCGTACATCGTACCAGGGGTACACCCCTACCACCGCAACAATAAACAGGACTGTGGCCGTCTTGCCCAGCCAGTTGGCCATCACTACCACGTTTTTCCGCCTGAGCAAAAACACCGAACCCGCCATCATAATCAGCTCTTTGCCCAGCATTACCCCCAGGATCAACCAGGGCACCCGTCCGCTTTCTCCCAAACAAAACAGCATACTCAAAAGCATCAATTTATCGGCCAACGGGTCAAACAATTTACCAAAGGGAGTCACTTGGTTCCACTTGCGCGCCAAATAACCGTCTAACCAGTCAGTAGCAGCCGCCACCAGGTAAATAATCAGCGCCACCGCCGGGTGCACATTGTAAAACGCCCACACAAACACGGGAATCAGTGCCATGCGCAGCCCCGTGAGCAAATTGGGCAAATTCATACTTACATTCTTCCCTTCTGGTAAACCTTATCTGTAACCGAGTCCACTATTTTTGGCTGCTGCCCAGCATACCACTTCCCCGCTGTGAGGGTATAGCCTTCAGGCTATCGTAATCCACTTCGACAACCTGCGCTTGCGGCAATTCTAAAAACAAAGCTTGAGCAATCGCTTTTTCATAAGGGTAGATCGCTATCCCCTCCGGCACTTCAGCCTGCTCCTTTGCAATTGCAATCGGGTAAGGATTCAAATTGGTTACCGGACACAACCACTCTCCGCGAAATCCGCTGTCGATCACGCCGCTGCGCTGGGCAATCCCCCGGCTTCCCGTGCTTCCCCGCTCTTTAATGATAAATACATACCCCGCATCAAAAGCGCTGGCGATCCCGGTGGGAATCATTCGGGTCTCGTGGGGCGCAATAAACACATAATCTTCCTCAAAACAAGCATATAAATCATATCCGGCATCTTCTGCCCGCTTGCTGGGAATGGTTGCGCCCGCGCGCATCTTGGCAAAGCATATTTCCGGCATTGTATAGCTCCTCATAAATATTCCCGTTTTACAAGTTCTCGAACATTATACTACAAATTCCCCTTCCCAACAACGCCGCGCCCCTCTTCTCATCGATATTTAATAATGCCTCTATAAAAACACGAACATTTTTCCCATTCGAATGCCCGAGCTTTAACGCCCGTCCCCTTTACGCACCCCACCTGGGTTGTGCTATAATGTGTATATCGTTTGTATTATTTATCAACAATATCCTGAACAGGAGTGATTAGAATTGACTTTGGTTCGGCGCGTGTTTATTGAAAAGAAAGCAGGCTTTGACATTCCCGCTCAAAACTTGCTCAACGACCTTCGCGAAACTTTAGGCATCACCCAACTCAAACGGGTGCGCATCTTCAATCGGTACGATGTTTCCAACTTGAGCGACCAACAGTTTGACCAAGCCGTTTTCTCGGTTTTTTCCGAGCCCAACTGCGATCATGTCTATTTGGAACAAATGCCCGAGTGCGAAGGGACCTTGTTCGCCGTAGAACCGCTGCCCGGCCAGTTTGACCAGCGCGCCGATTCGGCCGCCCAGTGCATCCAGCTTTTCACCCAAGGTGAGCGCCCTGCAGTGCGCACGGCCTCCGTCTATGTGCTGGAAGGCAGCTTGAGCAGCGATCTCGTTGACCGCATCAAAACCTATCTGATCAACCCTGTGGAATCCAGGGAGGCCGACCTCTTAAAACCCGAAACCTTAGAAATGGCTTTCGAGATGCCGACCGATGTGGCCACCGTCGCCGGCTTTACCACCTTGGATTTTAGCGCCGTATCCGAAATGGTGAAGGAGCTGGGCATGGCCATGACCGCCAGCGACCTGCAATTTTGTCAGGCCTATTTTCGCGACGAGGAAAAGCGCGATCCCACGTTGACCGAACTGCGCGCGATAGACACCTATTGGTCCGACCATTGCCGCCACACCACCTTTTTGACCTCGCTGGACAAAATTTCCTTTGATACCGATCCCATCCTGTCTCCGGTCGTGCAAGCATACGCCGACTACATGGACTGTAGGGATAAGCTTTATGTAAACCGCCAACGCCCGGTCACCCTAATGGACCTGGCCGTCATCGGTATGAAAGAAATGCGCCGCCGCGGCAAGCTGGCCGATCTGGATCAATCCGAAGAAATCAACGCCTGTTCCATCATCGTCAACGCGGTGGTGGACGGTGACGAGCAAGAGTGGCTCATACAATTCAAAAATGAAACCCACAACCATCCCACGGAAATCGAACCCTTTGGCGGCGCTGCGACCTGTTTGGGTGGCGCGATCCGCGATCCCCTTTCTGGGCGCGCCTACGTTTATCAAGGCATGCGCATTACTGGCGCAGCTGATCCCCGCGCGCCCATCGAAGAAACGCTGCCCGGCAAACTGCCCCAACGCAAACTCACCCGCACCGCTGCCGAAGGATTTTCCTCCTACGGCAACCAAATCGGCTTGGCCGCCGGCAAAATTCAGGAGATTTACCATCCGGGCTATGTGGCCAAGCGCCTGGAAACCGGTGCGGTTATCGCCGCGGTTCCCCGGGAAAACGTGGTGCGCGAAGTGCCCACCCCCGGCGATGTGGTCATCCTCCTTGGCGGACGTACAGGGCGCGACGGCCTAGGCGGAGCCACCGGCTCCTCCAAGGCGCATACCGAAGAATCCTTGACCACCGCAGGCGCAGAGGTGCAAAAGGGCAATCCGCCCACCGAGCGCCATCTGCAGCGCTTGTTCCGCAACGAAAAATTCTCCCGCATGATCAAGCGATGTAACGACTTTGGCGCAGGCGGTGTCAGCGTTGCCATCGGCGAGCTGGCCGATGGGCTAATCATCAACCTAGACGCGGTGCCTAAAAAATATGAAGGCCTGGACGGCACCGAGCTGGCCATCTCCGAATCTCAAGAGCGCATGGCCTGTGTCATTGCGCCTGAGGATCAACAGCGCTTCATCGAAATGGCCCAGCTTGAAAACCTGGAGGCCACCCCCGTGGCTGTGGTTACCGAAGATCCACGCCTCAAAATGACTTGGCGTGGCAAAACTATCGTGGATTTGTCCCGCGCTTTCTTGGACACCAACGGCATCACCCAGCACGCCACCGCCCACATTGTCTCCCCTGATTTGAACCGCAACTTCTTCAATCAGCCCACGCAGGTGCTACAGGACAGCACCTCCTTCAAGGAAGCGTGGCTGAACAATTTAAGCGATTTGAACGTGTGCAGCCAAAAGGGGCTTGTCGAACAATTCGACGCTTCGGTGGGCGCTGCAACCGTGCTGGCCCCCTTCGGCGGCAAAACCCGTCTGACGCCCAACGAGGCTATGGTATCCAAGATACCGGTGATGGGCGAAACCCATTTTTGCACCATCATGAGCCACGGCTTTGACCCCTTCCTGTCCACCTGGTCGCCCTTCCACGGCGCTGTATATGCCGTCGTACATTCCATGGCCAAGATTGCCGCGGTGGGCGGCGATGTGAGCAAAGCCCGCCTCACCTTCCAAGAATTCTTTGAGCGCTTGGGCGACGACCCCATCCGTTGGGGCAAACCGCTGGCCGCTCTGCTCGGTGCCTTGAGCGCCCAATTGGGCATGGGAGTTGCTTCCATCGGCGGCAAGGACTCCATGTCGGGTTCCTTTGGCAACATCGATGTGCCTCCTACGCTGATCTCTTTCGCCGTAGGCTACGGCGATGCGCGCACCATCATTTCGCCCGAACTCAAACAGTCCGGCCACAACCTGGCGCTCATCGAAGTCGCGCGCAATGAACACGAAATGCCTGACTTTGACGCGCTGATGCGCAAGTATGCCATGTTGCACAAGTGGATCGGTCAAAAGAAAGTGGTCACAGCCTCCACCGTCGGCCACGGCGGCGCGGCAGCAACCCTGAGCAAAATGGCCTTCGGCAACAACATCGGCATCAAACTTAACGACATCAGCGCCAAGGCGTTGTTCTCCCCCAACTACGGTGCCATTGTGCTGGAGCTTGCGGACGGCGTCGAAGCTTTGGAGGGCACACGCAGCATTGGCCGCACCGTTTCTACCCCCGAAGTTCGCTGGGAAGACACCGTCATCACCTTAACTGAAGCTATAAATGCATGGCAATCACCCCTAAACAACGTATTCCCCACCGAGGCGCGCACTCCAGCACCCGCCGCTGAGTTCAAGCCCTATCGTGCCGAGCAGCGCATAGCGCCCAAGGTTAAGCTTGCACGCCCGCAGGTCATGATCCCGGTATTCCCAGGCACCAACTGCGAGTACGATACTCAAAAGGCCTTTGAGCGCGCCGGTGCCCGCGTACAAACCGTGCTGGTGCGCAACCTAACCCCTCAAGCCATCGAAGAATCTGTGGAGCGCATCGTCAACCTGATCCACTCCAGCCAGATTATAGCCTTCCCCGGCGGTTTTTCCGGCGGAGATGAACCTGATGGCAGCGCAAAGTTCATCGTCTCCACCTTCCGCAACCCACGCATAGCGGAGGCGGTGGAAGATTTGCTGCAAAATCGGGATGGGCTGATTCTGGGCATTTGCAACGGCTTCCAAGCGCTGGTTAAGCTGGGCCTGCTGCCCTACGGCCATATCAAGCCTCAACTGGACGCAGGCGACCCCACCTTGACCTTCAACGATATGGCGCGCCACGTGGCCACCACGGTAAACACCGTGGTAACTTCCAACTTGTCCCCATGGATGATGTATAATGAGCCCGGCGCCGTGCATGCCATCCCGGTAAGCCACGGCGAAGGCCGCTTTGTGGCCAGCGATCAAATGGTTCAACAGCTGCTGAGCGCAGGCCAAATCGCCACTCAGTACGCCGGCCCAAATGGAAAGCCCGCCACAACGGCTCCTTACAATCCCAACGGCTCCATATGGGCGATCGAAGGCATCACCAGCCCCGACGGGCGCATCCTGGGCAAAATGGGCCACAGCGAGCGCATTGTAGATTCCAACATCTCTATCAATATCTCCGGAACCAAAAGCCAACTGCTGTTTGAGGCCGGCGTAGGCTATTTCACCAAATAGTTCTCATGGTTTCCCTTTGCCGATCCCGCTTGGAATTAGGCGGGATCGGTTCTTGTTATCGCTCCATCAATCAATTTTCTCGCGAGTTTTTTGTGCCCATATCGCATAAATTACTTGCAAAACCTTTCAGATGGTGGTAGAATGAATATTGCTTTGATGCGATTAGCTCGCTTAAGCAAAGGAGGTGTGTAAATCATGGGCAAATATTGCGAAGTATGCCAAAAAGGCACCCTGTCCGGCAACAATGTTAGCCACTCCAAACGCAGAACTCGCCGCGTTTGGGCTCCCAATACGCAAAAGGTTCGAGTCATCGTCAACGGCACTCCAGCCCGCATGTCCGTATGCACCCGTTGCTTGCGTAGTGGTAAAGTAGAACGTGCCATCTAATTTAAAAGAAAATAGACAGCAAATAAACGCAGCTTTGGCCGCGTTTTTTTGTTATCTATCTTTTTGCTTAAAGAACCGATTCCCTGCGC
>CAYFTL010000008.1:0-1221 GCA_964346145.1 uncultured Oscillospiraceae bacterium
GGATAAAATCGAAGCGACGATGGATTCCTGTTTGCGTGCTTACCAGGACATCACACAAACAAAAATTACCATAGATGTACTTCAAAGCGCAGCGTTGTTGAGAAAACTGGATAGCTGTTTTTATTACCAACAGCAATATTTGCAGGCTTCGGACCCATATAAGATTGTTGAACGCCAGTTTTGTATGCTAATCAAGCTCAAAGCCCACTATACAGCCCTTTACGGCGGCTTAGACTTTTTGTGTTAGAGATAAGGATAATAAAGGGAAGATAAAATATAAGGACAAACCTTTTCCAAAAAACCATATTGTCCACTTTTCAAATTCGCTACTTGCTCTATATTTTGTGAGGAATGCTTTATGCGCGTTGGTGTAATATCGGATATTCATAACAATGCAATCGCATTAAATGCCGTACTGAACAGGCTATATAAGGAGGGCTGCGGGCAAATTATTTGCTGCGGCGATATCATCGGCATTGGTCCGCGTCCAGAAGAAACGGTTCAACGTCTTATGAAAATTCCAAGCCTTGTTGCGGTTCGCGGAAATCACGAGAACTATTTGCTGGAAAGCATGCCCATACGGGTCCCCAACGAAGAACAGATGGGCCAGGCAGAAATTGAGCAGCATCGTTGGGAGCAGGCCCTGTTGTCTAAACAGTCCGTTGAATTCCTAAAAAGGCTCCCTCATCGTATAGATATGAGCCTGTGCGGATTGCGTATCACCATTATGCATTATGGCATGGACGGCGCCAATCGCTACCGGCGCTGCACGCCCGGCCCCAGTCCTGAAGACTGCCGTAAAATATTTGCCGGCATAGGTGCGGATATCATCTTATACGGGCATGATCATAAAACAGCAGTGAACCAAGATGAACGCAATCTTTATATAAACTGCGGATCGCTTGGTTGTCCAGCAAGGGATGGCAACATAGCCAGAGCAGGTATTTTAACCTTCAACAATGGGCAAGCGGCCTTCGAACAGATAAATGTACCCTACGATGTCGACAAAGTCGTTGCAGACATAACCCGCCTGGCCTATCCGGCATCAGAAGAAATCAAGATGTTCTTCTATGGAATAAGGTGACTGCTATACTATTTTGCTTGTTCCCTTGAAAAACTAAACGGAGGAAATCTTATGCGTGAAGAAGAAAAAATCAAGGCAGGAATTCTCTTTAACCCGGGCGACCCAGATTTAAAAGCTATCAAGCTCAAAACGCACAA
>CAYFTL010000008.1:1321-53167 GCA_964346145.1 uncultured Oscillospiraceae bacterium
CAAGGCGATAAAGAATTACATGAGTACAGATACTAAGAACATCGCCATATACGCCGGCTATCCGACCATCGCCAAGCAAAATTGACGGGACGATCCTCTGATCGTCCCGTTTTTCAGCATAGGATTACACACGCCCTAAAAAGTAAGCTAAATTTGTGATGTTATAGAAACCGGAGCACTCTGCGCGCAACCAACGCAATTCTGCCAATTTTTCAAAAGCAATCGGGTGAAAGCGTGTTAGAAAACACCGACGGCTATGCCCTGATCAAAAACGCAGTTGCTCTACTATGGCCTGTTTTTTAAATTTTCATTTTTAGTTGCAGTTCAAAAGAGGGCTTGGTAACATACGCCAGATAAGTAGGGCGCCCATCATATCCCAAATACGCTTTGAAGCGTTCTACCATGGCCGGCGCCGTCATTTTGTCCAGCACCAGGCTTTCCGGCATATAGACGGTTTCACTGTTTTCTTCGGAAGGCCGCGCTTGGCGCCCACTTCCCAGCAAACAAAATCCAGCATGATTTTTGTCGGAATTTCCTTTACGCCGTTGTATCCCGGGTATTTGCCCGTGTTGGAAGAAATGCAAAAGACTTGGCCAACCTTGACTTCAATGCCGGTTTCTTCCATGATTTCCCGCTTGAGGCCATCGATCAGGGTTTCCCCTTCTTCGACTTGACCGCCGGGAAACACCCATCCTTGCCGGCCGTTGATCATCAATATTTCGCCCTTGGCGTTGCGCACAACTCCGGCCGTCGCGACAATATGTGTGGGCAAAATCCATGCTTTGCTCATGGCGCTCCATCCTTTCGCCTTCGATCGTTTCGCTCTCGGGTTTTGAGGCAAGCTTACCACAGGCGCAGCCCATTTACAACTCCAGCATACTGCGAATGACATTTGCTAAGGCGGAGGCGCTACCATGAAATCGTGCCAAAAATCGAACAATTCTACTATACTTTTGATTTTTGATACTCTACCATTTACAATAATGAATGACAAATAATATTGAGGTGACAGCCATGAACGGTTATACGCGCACAATTGCTTTTGTAAACGGAGAAAAAACCGATCGCCCTCCCTTTATGCCCCTGGTCATCGATTGGGCCGCCAAACAGCTCGGCCTGGATTACCGGACGTTCGTCGACGAGCCCGATGTTCGCGCAAGTGCCTATTTACAGATTGCCGACCGATACGATATCGACTGCATACTGCCCGATTCCGATTTTTATGAACAATTGGCCGACTTCGGCATGGAGCTTTCCTTTGAAAACGGCCACTACGTGGGCGCGCCTTTCATCAAAGACATAGAAAACGACCTAGCCAGCCTTTCCCTGCCCAACATGAGCCCGGGCACCCGCATGGGCAACCGCCTTCAAGCGCTGCGCAAAATTGCGCAGGAAGCCAAGGGGCAGCGCTATATCTTTGGCACCTGCGTGGGACCCTTTACCGAGTTTTGCAACGCCCGGGGATTGGAAGAGGCCATGATGGACATTTTGGATGAGCCCGAATTGGCCGAACAATATATCAAGTTTTTTTACGAGAACGGCTTGCGCTTCATCGATGCGCAGCTGGAGGCAGGGGCCGACGGCATTCAAATTGTAGAGCCCTGCTGCTCGTTAATCGGCCTGAACCTATACCGGGAGATGATTCAGCCGCTACACACCAATATGGTAGCTAAAATTCAGGAACGGGGCGGGTGTGCCCGCCTGCACATCTGCGGCGATACCAACCGCATGATTCCCTACACTTTGGCCACGGGCACCCGCATTTTGGACGTGGACCATGCGGTGGACATGGAAACTGCCGCCAAACAGTTAAACCCCGGGCAAGTATTGTGCGGTAACTTGGATCCATCCGCCCTGATTTTAAATGGAACCGCTGAGCAAATTGCTCAAGCAGTCAAAAAGGTAATCGCCGAGACGGATAACCGCACCATCGTATCGGGCGGCTGTGATATTCCGGAGGCTACTTCAGAAGAAAATATGCGTGCTTTTCACGATGCGTGCTTGCCGTGACATGCACAAAATAACGTATCCCCTTTGTCCGGTAAAGGGCAAAGGGATGCATTTTAGTTTCAGGAGCGTAATCGGCAAACAGCACCACACGCCGCTACGAAAGACCTCAACGTTTTTGATGTAAAGATTCAAGCAAAGAATAAATTACCAAGGAAAGCCACGGCTCACTTAGTAATTTTCTTTATTGGCAATGTATCAACTTTTTGCGCGAAAGGGAAACCTGCTCGAAAATCTGTCTTCGATTTCGAATCGCTTCGTGCTAAAATAACTTAGCATACAGCACAAATAGCCGAGAAAATGGTCACAAATATCATTCGCATTCGGGGCGGGAACAACAATGTTGGCCAGGGCGATGGGCCGACAATTTGGGTATGCACATCTTGATCTCAATGATTTTTTCTGGGAGCCGACTGATCCTCCGTTTATTCAAAGAAGAGAAGAGCGCAAGCGACAACATTTGCTAAAAATGGCGATATCTCGCACAGAAAAATGTGTGATTTCTGGATCCCTTATTGAATGGGAGACATTTTTTGCCTAATTATAGATACATTGAAACAATTCATCTAAATATGGATATCCTTTAACAAGAAGAAAATTCCCTTCATCAATAATGCTGATTATTTCCTGCTTGTTAGCCCATCTACATCGCATATTTCTTCTCGTTGTAGAATTAATGGTAGTAAGATTTACCTCGTGCTTAAACAAGCAAGTATCATATATGGCATCGTCATCATCATTATCATGAGATTTGCTATAGTTTGTTAATTAGTTGCCCGTTTTTTGCTTTAAGAGAAATCCCAATTTCGTCTCTTGTTTCTTTTCATGCGGTTTTTAAACTATCGTCGTCTGCAATTGTGCTACCGCTTGTTATATGTCATAAGTTAGCCCAAGCAGCTTTTCCTAATGTCTGTTGTATAATTAAAAATTCGTTATTATTATTATTTGAAATCCAGACATGTACAATTAAATGATATGTGCCTCTATGCATCGGTTTGTCACGTTCATGAAACCTTACTGTTTTGTTCCTATATTATCAAGGATATCCCATAATTCACTCATTACATATGTTCTTTTCGTTAAGATAAAAAGCTTCACTTATAGTATGTGCGCATTCACAATGATTTGGTGGTGGTGTTTTATCAAAATCTGCAGCAGTAAGCATGTTCCTATTACTTTATTGGAATACCTACACTAAATTTACCGGAGATTAGTAAAAAAGCTCCTCGCATTAGCCATAGGGCTAACGCGAGGAGCTTTTTTACTTCAAGCACTATTGCTTAAAAACATCCGAACAATCCGTTTACAAATATAAAGTAGGGTATGTTCGGATTTGAAATGCTTTGGCGTGCCTGGAGGGATTCGAACCCCCGACCTACTGGTTCGTAGCCAGTCACTCTATCCAGCTGAGCTACAAGCACATGCACCAAATCAAATCGTGCTTAACTATTATATCGCCTTGCCGATGATTTGTCAACTCATTTGTTCCGAAAGATTTCCTTTTTCTTCTACCATAAGCGTTTAAATGGCGAAAAGACCGGCGGGAGGCGCGAGAAATTCTGGCTCTCATATCTTTTTGCAGCTCATCTTTCGAATTGGCTGAGTATCAGCTCCATGGCAATTTTGAATCCGGCAGGCAAGGAATCCAGCTCAATATATTCCTCCCGGGTGTGGGCGCCTTGGCCCAGGTATGCGCCAAAGCACACCGCCGGTATGCCCAAGGACAGCGGAATGTTGCAGTCGGTAGAACCGGAACTGGCCGGCGGCTTGATTCCGGCGTGGCGCTCGACAATTTGGACGCAATCGTCAAACAGTTTCTGTTGTCTTTTGAGGTTCACATCGCCCATGCAGGGGCGCGTGCCCAGCAGCTCCACGTTAACCTCCACACCCAATTCCCTGTAAGTATGCACCAGATCAAAGAAGCTGTGCTCCATTTGCTCCAGGCATTCCCGGTCGTTGGAACGGTATTCGTACAGCATTTCAGCCTGCTGCGCGATGGTATTGACCGAGGTGCCTCCTGCAATGGTGCCCACGTTGTATGTAGTTGTAGTCTCCGGCTTTTTGGGCACGGCGACAGAATACAGCGCGTTAACCATGGAGGCCAGATAGTAAATCGCGTTTTTGTTGCCAAAGGCGGCGTAGCTGTGGCCGCCCTCGGTGCGCACGGTGACCCGGTAGCGCGAAGAGCCTACGGGCGTTTTGCAAATGTGATCGTAACCGCCGTCCAGAGCGACCATGTATTCTATCCGCCCCGCGTAATCGTTCATGATTTGCCGGCAACCCTTTAAATTGCCCAGCCCTTCCTCGCAGGAATTGCACACAAACAAAATGCCCTTTCTGCTCTTTAGTCCGCGCCGGGCGGCGTACGCAGCGACCATTAGCAGCACCGCCAAGTTGGCGGTATTATCACCCACGCCAGGGCAATAAAGTCTTCTTCCCTGGCGCACCGGAACAAAGGGACGGGTGTCGGGAAACACGGTGTCGGTATGGGCCATAAACAGGCGAATATGTTTTTTATCTTCGCAATTCACCGGGTATACCACGTTCTTGGCGCTGTCGATGTACACGCCCACCGCCCCATGGCTTTCCAAATAATTTTTGCAAAACTGAGCGCGCACATCTTCATTGTGGGAAGGTGCGGGGATCGCGCACAGTGTTTCGATCAGCTGCTCCAATTCGCCTACATGGCTGTCCACATATTTTAAAGCTTCTTGCATCCCTGTCTCCTCCTGAGTCGGAATCTGCTACCTATTTCTCCCGTTGCAACATTTGCAAAATCTCATCCACCGTTTGTTGTGGGGTCTGGCAGCTGCTGTCGATCCAGTGGCCGATGCGCGGCGTTTCCGTCATGAATCCCCGGTGCAAATCTTCCACGGTGAAGCCCACATACCCACGCTTGTGCCGCCCGGCCTCGCGCTGGGCAACCGCCTGAATGCTGGGGCAAAGCACGAACAATTCAGGCGTGTAGGGCTTTAGCATGTCTAGAAATGTGCTCAGCTCTTTGCCCAAGAAGTTGTCCTGCACTACCACCCGAAAACCGGCGCTGGCATACATTTTGGCCGCTTCGGCCGTAAGCTTGTAGCGCAGATGGAGCTGGGCAAACGCCTCTTGGCCGGCCTCTTGGCTCATTTCCTCCCGCCCGGAAACGATCATCCGGCGAAACACGTCGCCCCGCAGGTGCACGGATTTGTCAAACTGTGCGGCCAAGGCTTCGGCCACCGTGGATTTGCCGCTGGCCATGATGCCTGTAATTACGATAATCTCTTGCATGGTAAACTCCTTAAAGCACTCAAAAGTTTGCTTAAAACTGTGGCCAAAGCAAGTCCGCCGGTATAGAAGTCGACTCAGTGCTATACAGGCGGACAAAACTGCACGGGCGCCTCACATTAGCGGCAGGCGAGCTTGAATACCTCGGCCACCATATCCGGGGTTAACGGACGGAAATCGCCCACTTTGCCGTCGGGGCCATATTTTACTTTTTGGCTCAGTGCGGGGATGTCCTCTTTCTTGGCGCCCAGTTCAGCGAAGGTTACGGGCATGCCGATGGAGCGCAGGAAGGTTTCAAAGCGCTCAATTCCTTCAAGCGCGGTGGTTTTAGGGTTATAAAAGTCCATGTCGCAGCCCCATACCCGCACCGCTAGTTGGGCGAAGCGGTTGACATCCACATCGATTTGGTAGCGCATCCACGCCGGGAACACGACCGCCAATCCGGCGCCGTGGGCCACGTCATACAGCGCCGACAGCTCGTGCTCCAGCTGATGGCTTGCCCAGTCTTCCTTGCGCCCTACCCCTAGCACGCCGTTGTGGGCGATGGTTCCTGCCCACATCAGCTGAGCTTGGGCGTTATAATCCTTGGGGTTTGCCACCGCCGCCGCGCCTGCCTTAACCAGTGCCGACAGCACGCTTTCGCACATGCGGTCGGTCAGGTCCACGTCGTGCTGGGTGGTGAAATAGCGCTCCAGCACGTGGGCCATCATGTCAACCACGCCGCAGGCCACTTGGTAAGGGGGCAGCGTCATGGTCAGCTCCGGATTCATGATCGAGAACTTGGGGCGGTTGAACTCGGTGTTGAGCCCCCGCTTGTACATGCCGTCCTCTTGGGTGATTACCGCGCTGGTGGAGCCTTCGCTGCCCGCAGCTGACATGGTGAGCACCACGCCAATGGGCAGAGCGGATTCGGGCGTGGCTTTTCCGGTGTAAAAATCCCAGAAATCGCCATCGTAACGCGATCCCACCGCAATGGCCTTAGACGAGTCTATGGCGCTGCCGCCGCCCACACCCAGCACAAAATCCACACCGTTTTGGCGCGCGAGCGTAATGCCTTCGTACACTAGGCCGCTCCTGGGGTTGGGTTGAGCGCCGCCCAGCAGCAGATACTCTATGCCCGCATCTGCCAGCGACCGGGTCACCCGGTCGATCAGCCCGGACCGCACCGCCGAGCCGCCGCCGTAGTGCACCAGCACCTTGCTGCCGCCAAATGCTTTAACCTGTTGGCCCACTTGAGCCTCTACCCCACGCCCGAAAATAAACTTGGTTGGGCTGCAAAATTCAAAATTATTCATGATTGCTCCTCCTGTTTCTCCCGATAAGCGGCTTACAATCCGCGTTTTGTTCAGTATACCACAGCCTGCTACAAAGCAAAAGATAGCGCATGCCCCCATGTTGTGATATAATTATTTTACATTTTGACGGAGGAAAATGATCCATGCGCCAGCCAAAACCCAACCGGGGCAACCGAGCCAATGTATATTTGTTTGCTATTTTGCGCATTGCGGTTTGTGTTCTTGCGCTGCTGCTGCAGCTGGGCATCGTGTTTGCTGTTACCTGGCTGCTCCACGAAAAGAGCAGCTGGGCCTACACGATTTTGGAGCTGATGGGCATCGGCACGGTTATTTATGTGCTCAAGCGCGATCAGCCCATGAGCTACAAAATTCCCTGGATGATTCTGGTGCTGTTGATGCCGGTATTTGGCTTTATTCTGTACCAGCTGTGGGGCAACAATTTCCGCAAAAACCGGCGCAACAAGCCGCTTTTTGACGCTTATCAGGCAAGCTTTGAACGAATGGACCAGGACAAAGAGGCGTGGCAGCGCTACGCCGACGCCTATCCTGAAGAGGTGCGTTTGCCCACCCTACTCTCCCGCTTTCATTTTCCGGTGTACGATCACACCGCTTGCAAATACTATCCGCTGGGGGAAATCCAGTTCGATGATATGCTTGCCGATCTGGAAAAGGCCGAAAAGTTTATTTTTTTGAGCTATTTTATTGTGGGCGAAAACCAAGTGTGGGCGCGGTTCCACGATGTGCTGTGCCGCAAGGCGGCCCAGGGAATAGAAGTGCGGCTGTTGTACGACGATTTTGGTTCGCTGTTCACCTTAAAGAACAATTTTGTAGCGCGCATGCAGGCCGATGGCATACAAACGATGGTGTTCAACCCGGTGCAGCGCTATTTAGCTACGCTGTACTTTAACTACCGCAATCACCAGAAAATCTGTGTGATTGATGGCAACATCGGCTACACCGGCGGCACCAACTTGGACGACGAATACGCCAACCTCTATCCCAAATACGGCCACTGGAAGGACACCGCCGTGCGCCTTAAGGGCGATGGCGTGTGGAGCTTGACCCTGTTCTTTTTGCAAATGTGGGATTCTGCGGCAGAAAAACTGACTGAGGACTACGATCGATACAGGCCCTCGATCCGCGCCGTTAGCGATGGCTTCGTGTTGCCGCTGGCCGATGGTCCGGCCAACAATCCGGGCAATCCGGGGGAAAACACGTACAAGGAATTGATTGCCCGCGCCAAGGAAAGCATCTATATGACCACTCCCTACCTGGTGCTGGAAGAGGGCATGGTGGACATTCTGTGCCGAACTGCCGAGAGCGGCGTGGACGTGCGCATCGTAACGCCGGGGCAGTACGACCACTGGTATGTGTACCCGGTAACCCGTTCCTACTACAAAAAACTGATGCAATCGGGCGTGCGCATTTACGAATATACCCCCGGTTTCATGCATGCCAAGATGGTGGTTTGCGATAATGTGCAGGCGCTGGTGGGCACTTTCAACTTGGATTACCGTAGTTTTTATCTGCATTTTGAAAATGCGGTGCTGTTTACCGGCAGCAGCGTGGTTGAGGATGTGGCCAAGGATATGCATCATATCTTTTCGGTTTCTCGAGAAAATACCATGCACGAGGTGGACAGTCGTCCGCTGTATTATAAGGTAATCATGTACGTGTTCAGTTTGTTTGCGCCGATGATGTAAACGGCAGCACAAAGCGTCAGCTTCCGGCATTTTCGGGCAAAACAAAAGAGCGTCCTTCTTTTTTAGAGGACGCTCCAAGCGCTAACAAGCATATGGGACTGAACAAAAACCGTTATTTTAAATTTAGAGATCCACGGGATTCGAACCCGCATCGGCCGCGCCCTGTCAACGCCAACCGTTCTGCCAATTGAACTAGAACCATGCGCCTCCCGCATCGGCGCTCGATTTTTGTCATCCACAGTCGTTATTATAGCACAAACTTTTGGAAAGTGCAAGTGCTTGCGGGAAATAAGGAGAACATATGATCGCTACTGTCGCGCAGCTAAGCCAGGAATACTTTGCTTATCACCGCGTTGCGCCCATCGCCTTTGAAACCGAACTTACCACGGCGGAGGAGCTGAACGAGGCCAAAGCACGGATTGACGTCCGGCTAGGCAATCGCTCTACCGACCAGGATTGGCAGCAGATGGGGTATATTTTGGGTTTGACCCTGTACGATGCGTCCATGGAGCGCTTTGTAATTTTGCTGGTGGCCGACCGGTTAAAGCAGCCGAATCAGTTTATTAAAACTGCGCTGCACGAGATTGCCCACGTGCACACCCTGCCCCGGGTGGATTACGATCGGCTACGTGCTCAAAATGCCATGGTCAACCACGGCTTGGCCAGCTGGGCCGAATTCGTGGCCGAGGTGTATATGCTGCCGGTGGTCGAGCACAAGGGCATTATGCTCAATTTGCCGGGCATCAACCACATGATCCGCCGCCCGAATAGCCAGCACCCGCAAATTGCCTGCGCCCAAATTGGTTATTATCTAGCCCATTTGTACCATATGGGCCTGTCTCCTGCCGACATGCTCAATTTGCAAAGCCAAGGGCTGAACGAGGCGCTGGAAAGCCTTATGGAAATTTCGGAATTTTTGCTACGCAGGGGCATAGAATCGGTACGCTATTCCGATTTGCACCGCTATGGCGCCCGGTCGTTGGCGGTGTTGGATGCGCTGAAAGATATTAAATAACACAAAAGTCATTCCGATGTTGGATTTATAGGATACAATGGGCAACAAACATGTCTGGAAAATGCCATTCCCGCGCCGGTAGCCGCGCGCAATCATTTGCTTAAATATGGGAGGTAACCGATGCAAAACTGGTCTCAAAAATTTCGCGACTTCAACCAATCCATGAACGATTTGCCCCGCAAGAGCCTCTATGTTGCCATCGTGCTGGCGTTGGCTTTTCTGGTGGGTTGGTCCATACCCTATTTGTTCCCGTTTTATTTGGCGGCGGTGTTCGCCTGGCTGATGGAACCCATGGTGCGTCTGCTCACAAAGTTGCTGGGCAATTTTAAAATCAGCCGAAAGATTGCATCGGGCGTTTCGGTGGTGCTGCTGTTTGGCATCGTGTTGTCGGTAACTATTATCCTGTTTACAAAGCTTATAATAGAAGCCGAAGCGTTAATTCGAAACTTGCCCGCCTGGGCCTCCTATGCGGTGGGAGAAATTAGCAATTGGCTGAACAATCTGGATATTTCCTGGGAGCTCATCTCCCCCGAGGCCATCAACTTTATCAACGATGCGTTGACGAACCTGGGGCAGCAGGCGGCGCGCTACGCCACCCAGCTGGCCTCTTCCCTGGCCACCTATGCCTTGAATTTCAGCATGTCGGTACCTGAAATCGTGCTGGCCATCGTGCTGACGCTGATGGGCACCTTTTACATGACGGGCGACCGAGAAGCTATCTTTTCCTTTATACGCACTCAACTGCCCGAAAAAGTATTATCCAAGGGCAACACGGTCAAGGCCAGCTTGTTCAAGGCGGTGTTCGGACAGCTGCGCGCAGCACTGATCATGTTGCTGATTACCTCGATCGAACTTATAATCTGTTTTCACATCATCGGCATAGATTATGCATTGCTCTTAGCGCTTTTCGTCGCGCTAGCGGATGCATTGCCCGTCATCGGTGCCGGATTGTTTCTGATTCCGCTGTCTATCTACGGTTTTTTTATTGGGGATATTTGGCTGGGGCTGGGGATGGCGGCAACCTACTTGCTTACCATCATCGTTCGGCAGATTTTAGAGCCCCGCATCGTGGGCAAACAGCTGGGCCTGCACCCGTTGGCCACCATGATTGCCATGTTTGTCGGGCTGAAGATGATCGGCTTTATCGGCATGCTGTTGGGGCCGATGCTGATGCTCATCATCCGGGCTGTGCTTACCGAGGTCGATTCTCAAAAGGCGGCGCCGGAGCTAGAGTCGGCTGACGTTTCTATAAAAGTGTCATCTGGCAAAGCAAGGCCAGGCATCAAGCGCAGATGGGGCAAGAAAAATAAATAGTGTCTGTGGTAAGAGAATGAATATAAAAAAGTGGTTTGCAAAATGCAAACCGCTTTTTTATTGGAAAATGAAGTCATTGGTTACGGCGTGCCCTTTTTTGGGCTTGGCGCCGCAAAAGCGCCGCGCGCAAAGGCAGCCATAGCTCTCTCAGTGGATTGCGGGCAACAAACAGCGCTCCAACACAAACCGGTATGGCGGCAATCTGTGCCCACTGTAGCCCGGTTGCGCAAAGCAAAGCGGTTACGAGCGGCAAGAAGGACAACTTTATGGCCGACAAAGACGCCTGCTCTTGAGCAAAGGATGCGCATAAGACTGTCCACCAAAGCCCCAAGGGAAGCCACAGAAAGGGCGGAGAGGCAGGTTGAATGGCAAAGACGATGGCGAAGGCGGCCAGCGTCAAGGATAGCCCACCCCACAATACGCCCAGCACCTGGGCGGCTTGGGTTTCCCCTTCCGCCCCGGAGGGCAAAACGAGCTTCCAAACCGCGGTTAAAATCAGCACCAGGGGCGCACATATCGTCCAATCGGGTGCAAAAGACCGGTTGACGAGGAGCGCAACCGATGTTGTCAGCAAGAAGGGCAAGCGCTGACGGGCGGCTGTCTTGCTGTGGGCTATGACCTGGCCGAGGTGTGAAAACAGATTTGTACCGATGATAAAACGGGCGCCGAACACGAGGGCGAGCAAGCTGCACAACAGCAGCGCCGCGCCGATATCCCAATAAAAAACGGTTTGCAGCCCCAATCGGGCGCTTAGCACTGCAGCGGGAATGCGCGTCAGTGCCAAAGCCAACAGCAGATCACAACCTAGCACCGCAAAATTCCCGTCGAAGCTATTTACGCGCAGCCGCGAACGCAGCGCGCGGTATATTCCCCAAAACCCTAAAGCGGCACCGAGGGATGCACCCTGGCGCCAATCGATTGTTAAGGACTCGGCGATAACGCCCAGTACGCCCCCCAGCAGGAGCGTTATGAATAGCTGTAGCGCAACCACCGAACCGGTTAGCCTGTTGCGCTTGTCGTCAGCGATGACCAGCCCCAGCGCTGGGAATATGGATTCCGACGCACAAACGCTGACCGCTTCTGTCAGCGGCAAACCTATCCAAAACCATAAAAAACCGAAATCCGCGAGGGCGCCCGGCTGCAAAAGTGCCCAGGCTCCGGCCAAATACACCAGCGCATCGGCCGAACGGTTAATCCAGCGTTTAATCATATCCTACCCTCCTCCCCTTTACTTATGGTAGCGCTCGTTGGCGTTTATTTTGGCGGCGCGGTATAACTGCTCCAACAGCACGATCCGCATCAACTGGTGTGGAAAGGTCATTTTAGAAAAGGAAAGCTTATGGTCGGCGCGGCTCAGTATTTGGGGAGAAAGTCCCAGCGAACCGCCAATGACGAGCACGATTCGCCGTCCATCCATAGACCAGGTAGCGATGGAGGCGGCCAGCTGCTCGGAATCCTGTTGAGGCGCATCTACGCACAAGGCCACCACCCGGTCGTTTTGGCGCATGTGGCGCAAGAGCTGCTGGGCTTCTTGCTCCAACACTTTGGCGTTGAGCGCCGGCGAAGGCTTTGCCGGTTCGGGAACATCGTCCACCTGGCAAATTTGCACATTGCCATAGCGCGTCAGCCGCTTTAAATACTCGGCGCAGCCCTCCCGCGCCCACTTTTCCTTTAGCCGGCCTACGCATAGCACACAAATATTCATTCGAAAAATTCCTCTTTCATCGTGGAATAATCGTCAGCAGATCCAGGCCGTACAGAGCCATAACGCTGATCATGGCCGCCATGAGCACCACAACTTCCCGCCACCCCAGTTTGTTGCGGTCGCGCCATTCCAGCCCCGGCTTTTTCTTCTTAGCGTTTGCCTTTTTTAGCCCCAAAAACAGCAAGGCGCAAACCGTTAGGGAGAGCACCAACATCTGGATGAAAAGAGCAATCCCTTGAGCTCCGCCAATGGAATCCAGCATGTTGGGCATGAGCGAGCCGGGCTCAACGGCATTGCCCAGCTGCACCTCTTGATAGCTCATCCACACCATAAAACTGTTGTAAATAAAGTGGTAGAGCATACCGGTATAAATCGAATCGGAGATCAGCACCACGGCGCCCAGCACAAAGCCGGCGGCGATGTGGGCGGGCAAAGCGCTAACCGATCCATGCATCAGCGCAAACAATAGCGAGCTGACCACCAAAGCCCGGGCTTTTCCCCTGCGTTCCCAGGCGCTCATTACCGCTCCGCGGAAAAAGAACTCTTCGGCTACGGCGGGCAGCACTCCGACCAACAAAAATGCGAACATAAGTTCGCCTATGTTCGTAGGACTAGGAACGCCGCTGGCGCGAGGCGTGCCGCCCAGGCTTTGAATGAACATAACCCACAGCGCGGTTAATACATTTGCAAAGTAGGCGCTCACGATGGCCAAGCCTATCACAAGCAATATCGTGACCCCGTTCGGGCGGTTAAACCGATAAGATTTTTCTACCCCAGGGTGCCTGCGCATGTGTATGTAAGGGATCAGCCCGATGATCCCGATTTCGACCACCAACGAGTTGATCAGCATTTGCCATTGGGCCGATATGCCGGGAAGAAACAGGGCGAGCAGCGCAAGCCCTATCGCCGACAGGATAAGTCCAATCATCGCCAACAGATACATGCCGGCACCGGCCAGCAGGCTGGGACGCCTCACCCAGTCGCTGGGCGAAAAATAGTCCATCAAATTGCTTTTATCCATCATCAATCAGCAACTCCCAACCAAGGCATTAAATTTTGTTGTCCTAATACACAGCGGGGAAGTTCGGTTTCGCGTATGGAATACAAGCCGCTCATGCCGTTGCGTTGGGCCATCGCTAGGCCCACATCTATCCCGGGCACGATGCCTTGCTGTTTGAGCACTAGGGCAACGGTCTCGTAAGCCAGTTCGGGGAAATTGTTTTCCTGGGACAAGTGGCCCAGCAGAGCTGATTTTACCCCGCGCCGCACCAACTCGGCCAGCGCCTTGCCTGCGTTTTCGTTGGACAAGTGGCCCTTGCGGCTCAAAATGCGGCGCTTCAATTCATAAGTGTAGCTGCCGGCTTGCAGCATTTGCTCGTCGTGATTGGCTTCCAGCAGCACGATATCGCTGCCTTCCACCCACTTCATCCAGCTTTCTTTGATGCAGCCGATGTCGGTGGCAATAGATACCTTGGCCTTGCCCGCCTGAAAGCTAAAGCCTACCGGATCGTTGGCATCGTGGGGAATGGAAAAGGGCATGACGTTCATATCCCCCAGAAAAAAATCTTGACCGGGCTCGAATATGCGCCGGTTTTTGGCATCGATCCGCCCGACTTTCTTGTGCATGCCGGCCCAAGTGCCTTCGGTGGCGTACACCGGCAAATCAAATCTGCGCGAAAGCACGCCCACGCCGCTGCTGTGGTCGCTATGCTCATGGGTAACCAAAATGCCACAGAGCTGTTCGCCGGGTACGCCAATTTCCTTTAGTTGTTCGGCGATTCGGGAGCCAGATACCCCCGAATCGATTAAAAAGTGGCTGTTCCCGCAGCCGATATAAGCAGCATTCCCGCTAGAACCGCTGAATAGCGGGCTAAACCGTAACTCCATCGAATCCAATTCCTCCAAATTTTTTGCAGCATACCAAATTGGCAGCAAAATCAACTATTTTTTTCGAGAGAGCACAGCCAGTGGATGACCCGCTCAATATTTCGGTCCCAAAACGACCATTCATGGGTGCCGGGCTCTTCCAGATAGGTCAAATCTAGCTTGCCCTCCATAGCGTCGCGCATGGAGAGATTCTGCTCGTACAGAAAATCCTCTGTGCCGCAAGCCAAAAAAACCTTGGGTAACTGAACTTTTTTCGCTAGCCTACGCTTCAAAACTGCCATCAGATCGTTGTCGCTTCCACGTAGTTCGTCAATGGTGCCGAAAATGCGTTGGAATTCGAGGGAGAATTGCTCCTGCGAGCGCGCAGCCATGTTCACGGCTCCGGACAGGGTGGCGACCGCGGCAAATTTGTCGGGCATTAGTAGTCCTAGTTTTAGAGCACCGTAACCACCCATGGAAAGCCCGGCAGCAAACGTGTCTTCCCGGCGATCAGAAATGGGGAAAAAGCTTTTTACGATTTCGGGCAGCTCTTGGCTGATGTGGGTCCAGTAATCGTACCCCATTTTGGCATCGGTATAAAATCCACGGTGTGTGGTAGGCATGATAACGGCCATGGGAATTCCTTCCATGTACCGTTCGATGGCCGTGCGCCGCTGCCAGATGGTGTGGTCATCGGACAGTCCGTGGAGCAAATACAAAACAGGCAATTTGTCGCCGGGTTCAATCGTTCGCTTGCCCAACTTCCCGTAGGGAGGTTGGGGCAATATAACATCCATGGATGTGGCCATGCCTAAAACTTGAGAAAAGTAATTTACATGAAGCAATGCCATAGATACGCACTCCTTTTGCTATTGTAATGCAAATAGTATACCACAAACGCTGAAAAATCGCACAAAAAATCAGCACTGGCGTGTTTTGCCACACTGCCGGTGCTGATTATAGAATACGATAGGACTTTAGCATCAAAACTCGCTTTGCTGCCGTTTTATTCGTTCGAATTTGCCCTCGGTTGGCCTGTGCGCAGCACAATCAGGTGCGCCTGGGGTGCGGTCCACAGCCGGAAAGGGATTTGGCCGCTGCCCAATCCGTTGCTGACCAGAAGTTTGGTGGTATCTTCCAAATACCAGCCGCTTAAAAACCGGTCGCCATATTCGGAGTTGACCAGCAAAGGTCGGCGGCCAAATAAATTCAGCTGCCCTCCGTGGGTGTGGCCGGAAAACATGGCATCGATCCAAGGCCGCCCCTGTTCGGTCAGTTGGTTGTTGAGCGCGGGCAGCGCGTCGGGGTTGTGGCTCAACACGATCACACACTCGTCGCCGTTAAAATCGGCCTCAACCTTGCCCACGGCCTCCTTGTCGCTCATCCAATCCCGCAAGCCCACCACATATAGGACCGAGCCTTCCACGTTGTACTGCACCACCTGGTTGCGCAGCAGCGTAACGCCGCCTTGGCGGGCAAAATCTTCCAGTCCGGTGGCGTTTTGATCGGCTTCGCCGGCAACGGCAATCTTCATTCGGGCGGGGAATTCGGACAGTCCGGCAAAGAACGCCTGGTTCTGTTGCTGCTGTTTTTGGGCGGTGCTGCCTTCGTTTAGCAAACCGATCCGCTCTGCAAACCGAGACCAGATCCCCTGCTGGGCGTAGTCGCCGCCCAGCATCAATATGTCGGGCTGTAAGGAGGCCAGTTGGTTGAACAGTCGGTTGGTTTGCCGGGGCGTGGTCCAGCCGTCCATGTGCAAATCGCTGACAAACAAAATGCGGGTACCATCCAGCCCTTCAGGCAGGTCTGCTAGCGGCAGTTCGGTGTATTGCAGTCGAACGATGCGCGCTTCGCCCACCATCCAGCCTGCACAAAGGAACAGCAACAGAAAAAGGCAGATCAGACAGCGACGCACCCACCGCCGCTTGGGAGATGGAGTGCGCCGTGGTTTTCTTGCGGTTGTCTTTTTGCTGGTCTTTACAGCCAAGCCAATTCCTCCAAGGAATAATTGTTTCACGTGAAACAATTAAATGTCGTGTGCCATAATGTTTCACGTGAAACATTATTGGGCGCTGTACACCTCGCGGCCATCCACGAAGGTGCTGACCACTTGCCACTGGTCGTTTAGCAACACCATATCGGCTGGGTAGCCAGGAGCGATGTGGCCCAGCTTATCGTCCAGGCCAATGGATTTTGCGGAGGTGGTGGACGCCATGGTCAAAGCTGCTTGGGGAGCGATGCCCAGTGTCAAAATCAGATTGCGCACGGCGGCGTCCATGGTTAGGGTGGAGCCGGCCAGATTATCGCCGTCCACCAACCGGGCAGCGCCACCCTTGACGTACACGGGCAACCCGCCTAGCTCATACTGGCCATCGGGCATTTGGGTGGCCATCATGGCATCGGTAATGAGCACCACCAAGTCGGCGCCCTTGGCCGCGATGACCACTTTCACCGCGGTGGGGTGCAGGTGGATCAAGTCGGCGATCAGCTGTACAAACAGGCGGTCGTCCGAAAGCGCTGTGCCCACTACGCCCGGTTCGCGGTGGTGCAACGGCGACATGGCGTTAAAAATGTGAGTCACCTGGGTGGCGCCCCAATCGACAGCCTTGGAAGCCAGAGCACAATCGGCTTCGGTGTGGCCTATAGACAACATAACTTTGCCCTTCAGCGCTTCCATTAGTTCCTGTGCACCAGGCAGCTCAGGCGCCAGGGTCAAAACCCGAACCACATCTTCGCATCCTTCGGTCATGCGCTTATAGTCTTCCAAACTGGGCGCCAGAAGGGTGTCGCCGCGTTGGGCACCTTTTTTGTTGATGTTCAAAAAGGGCGCTTCCATGTGACAACCCAGAACCTTAGAGCCATTATGTTGGCGGGCCATCGCCTTCTTGGTGCCCATCACACAAAAATGGGTTTCTTCGATCGTCGCGCTGACCGTAGTGGGCAGAAAGCCGGTGACGCCGTGGCGGGTCATGCCAGAAGCCATCTCCAAAATGGCTTCTTCGCCCTCCATAGAGTCGCGGCCGGCATAGCCGTGGATGTGAATGTCGATAAAGCCGGGTGCCAAAACCTTGCCTTGGGCATCCCACTGCTTTTCGCCGGCTTTGGGGGTAAGATCCGTGCCGATTTCTTGAATAATACCATCCTCAAAGCGAACGTTTGTTCGCTCAATCATTTGTTCGCCGGTAAACACCGTTGCATTCTGTATAATCATGACAATTCCTCCTTGTCTACAAAACAAATTTCCTATTCTCATTATAGTAGCATTGATGGCCGCGTTCAAGGGATTGCGGTTCTTTTTCTCAAACGAGGCGGACCGGGTTCGAGGGTTTTACGCTCTCATGGATTGTTGCCAATGGAATTTTTTACAAAAAAGAGGGCGGTCATCTTTGTGATAGCCACTCTCTTTAAGCTCAATGATTTTAATTTTAAGGAGTTGCGCAACTGGTATTTTTTTGAACCCTAATTAGGTGTACGGCTGGACAGCAATTCCCGCAACGATTGCAAAATGCCGTTGTCGCCTTCCACCGAAATGTTGCCCGCCTTGTCGCAAATGCGTTCCAGATACTCGAGCTCCTTGAGCTTGAACAAGGTGGTGTTCTCGTCCATCAGTTTGGCGGTGTCCAGCAGGCTTTTGGTTGCCGCAATTTCTTCCCTGCGGGCGATTACGTTGGCCTGGACCGACTTTTCGGCTATCAGCACCTATTCATGATATCGCGAATTTCGCCTGGCAAGATGATGTTCTTAAGGCCGGCACTTAAGAAGGCTACACACAGCTCATCCTGATGCTCCTTCAGCTTTTCCAGTACAAAATTCCCGATGTTATCCTTCTGGCGTAACCAATGAAAATAGGAAAACGGTGCACAAAACGGTATCCTCCAAAAGCGCAAAGCTCTGGTGTTTGCGGCGGCAGACAAAAACTTGTCGCCTCCGCCGAATATTTCGGGCAATCACATTTTTTACCTGATTAAACAGGGTGCAACGAATTGCAGGGGGATTTGCTCCCCCAAGGACGTGTCCTCATCAGCTTTTGATTGCTTCACCGCTAAGCTATCTCCCCAATAAGAAGAGAAGAAATTGAACCTTCGAATACATCAAAAGAACGAAGTGCATTGCGCATGCAACTTGTTCGGGCGCACATCCGGCATACCGGGAAGCAGGGCTATCGGCACCGCGCGGCGATAAAACGCCGCTGCATAGGACTACAGCGCCATATTACAAAGGCTTAAGAGCCTCTATAAACAACTTTTTAATAAGGCTTTGCCGAAAACTATTTCCGGCTTATCCGGGGGTTCAAAGCGCTTGCATGTATGTGCGCAGCTTTCTGAAAAATAGATGCTTTGACGCCGGCCGTTACAAATATTAGTTACCTTCAATTATACAATAATTTATTATTGACTGATAACTATATTTTAACAGAAAGGCTGTCGCGTTATCGTATTCGATATTGGTGCCGATGTTTCTATGCGGTTTGCTGTTTTTTGGCGGTGTTAAGGGATAAATTTCTATGGCGCTGCAAGAAAAGGATAAGCTTTGTGAAAAGCACTTTTCCTTAGAGGGTTCCCCGATTATTACGCCCAAAGGGCCTGCAAACTTTTGTTTGCAGGCCCTTTGCTTTTAGTTTATTGGTGTGCCGTAAGCAGATTTAATTATACGTTTTTCCGTTTTTTCAATACGATAATCAGTATAACAACGATTACCGCGGCAGCTGCCAACAGCCCTACATACAACCAGATGTTGGTGTTGTCACCGGTCTGGGCCACTTCACTATCGGTATCGGGTTCTTCCGTAGGCTTGGCGGTTGGTTTTTCGGTAGGCTCCTCAGTGGGCTCCTCGGTAGGTTCTTCGCTGGGAGCTGCCGTAGGTTCTTCCGTGGGTTGTGCCGTAGGCTCTGCGGTCGGTGTTGCGGTGGGCTCTTTGGTAGGTGTTACCGTGGGTTCCGTAGTGGGTGCTGTTGTGGGGGTGGGGGTAGGTTCTTCAATCTTTTCCCATTGGGCTACGTAAGTAACATCTTGGGTTACAGTGTCGGCTACATCCGGCTGCCAACCTTTAAAGATATAGCCTTCCCGGGTGGGATCCTCGCCAAAGGCGGGGGTTGCTTCTCCTTCGATCACCGTGTGCACCTGATTAGCAAACACTTCTTCATCATCAACGCCATCGGTGTAGGTGACGGTGTATTTGGTAATGGGAGTCAGCCTGTAAGTTAGGAAACCACCGAAAGTGTTGTTGACTTTTTCCGCGGTTTGTTTCCAGGAAAAGTAAAACCATTGTTCGCCCGAATCCAAGGCTTGCGGAGTAAGTTTGGTCATGTCCACGACCAACTCATCCGTAGCGGCGTCGTAATAATAGGCATCACTGCCGCCAAAGGAATCGGCCAAGGTGGGCTCTACCGCTTCGGCAATGTTGACATAGCCCTTAAGTGGGTTGGGGATCCGGTAGGCGGTATCGTCCATATCCACTTCGCCAAGGTTGTAGTCGCGTTGTTGACCGCTTACCCTGGCGTACTTAATTTTGCTGGTATCGATATTGCTGGCATCAACAATGTGGTTGTTGTACAGTTCAAGGGCCAAGTTCACGGCAGTCTGTTGATCCAGCGCAGAGATATCGTAAATATCATTGTTGCCCAAATACAAAGCGCTTGTAAACTGCATGCCTTTTAGGGGCTAATGTCCCGGATTTTATTGTCATCCAAGTACAGATTTTGGAGTCCGGACCTTCCTTGCAGGGGTGACAAATCCGAAATGTTGTTGTCGCTGGCATAGAAAACGTTCAAGTTGGGCATGTTCGCAGCAAAAGCGATGCTGGAAATTCCCGTGTTCATCACGTTCAAAAAAGTTAGCTTGGTGAGGGAGGAGAAAAATGCGGTGTCGGAATCAGAAAGCGGTACATTTTCCAAATTCAAGTTTGTTAAAGTTGCCGCAGAATTCGTCAAAAAAGCAAGACCCTGAGGCGTGCTAGAGACGTTAGATAACCTGAAGTTCTTTATCTTGTTCAAGTTTTGCAGCGGTCCCAGATCGGTAATATTGTGTTTATCAAACTGTATGCTGGTCAGGTTGGTGGCGTGCTGTAAGCCCGCTACGCTTGTTACGGAGGTTCCTCCAAATATCTCGACATAACTGAGTTTTAGGATATTTTCGGTGGTTATGGGCTGGCTAGCGCTCAGCCCGAGTTTTCCACGCACGTAAGCCAACAAAGTTGGATCGGTAAAATCGGCGGTGATGTCGGTGACCTCGTCGGCAAAGAGTTCCATCTCCGGCTCTTCGTCGGCCAGCAGTTCTTCTTCACTTTCGATAGGCTCGGCGGTTTCTTCTGGAGTCTCGTCGGTTGGGGCGGGCGCCTCGGTGGGCGTCTCGGTGGCTTCTTCAGCAGGAGCTTCAGTGGGCTCTTCGGTGGCCTCGGCAGTTTCTACCGGTTCCTCGGTTTGGGCCGGTTCTTGGCTTTCTTCAGCTTCAGCGGTTTCTGCTGGCTCTTCGGTCACCGGCTCCTGGGTTTCTTCAACGTCGGCGGTTTCTGCCGGCTCGTCGGTAGGCTCGGCCGTGGGCTCCTGTGTGGCTTCTGTCGGATTTTCAGCTGTGATTTCGCTCTGGCCTTCAATGGGTTCTGCATATACAAAACCTGCTCCGAACACAGAAGTGAAAACCAGCAGCGCGCTTAATAACACGGAAACCAAATGTTTTTTGTTGTGATTTTTCACTGTGATCGTTCCTTTCATTACCCAATAATTTGTTTTGTTTAATCTTTAAGCTGTGCTCAAAGACTCGGCTTTACATAAGACAAATATGTAAAAATCATATACATAATACTATACCAGTAGAGTTTGGTTTTGACAATAAAAATGATGGCGTGAAGCAAATGTTTACCATCGTTTTACTTTAAAGACGAATAAAAGTGATAATGCTATATGCTACTGGTTTAACGGAAACGATTGATGCCGAGCTTTTTAGTAAAGTGTATTGATCTTCATCCGGGACACAAATGGCATACAGATGCCTGGCGATTTTCTTTGAATGGGTGTATTTTGTAAAGGAAAGATTGCCAAACGCAGCATTTTTCGGATCAATGCAAAAAACTAGCTGATATTTCTCTCTTTTATGTTATAATGGGATTGCTATAACGATTTCACGGTATTTTGTATATCCTATATTTGTGAAATCGTTTTGGCGGTTGTGCTGTTGCAAAACAGAACGATGGAACAAAAAAGGCTTTTTTCGCTGGAGAGCGAACAATTTATATAGCGTTTAATAAATCAGGAGGATTCCATGGAGAAATCATCTCGAAAACCGCTTTCATGGATCGTCGTCCTGCTGCTGGTGGCTGTGTTTGTAGCGGCCTCTTATGGCTTGGCACAGCTGCTTAAAAGAAATGAGACTACACGCCTCACCCAGGCCATCAAACTGCCTGCGTTGCCGACCCAATATATTTGGCCATACAAAGACGGACTTATTTATTACGACGGAACCGTGCTGCACGCCCTCAACGGAGCCGGGGAACAAATCTGGCCGTATTCGGCAGGCGCCGATAGCCAATTCTTTACGGATTCGGGCATCGTTGCTGCGTGGTCGGGAACTTCGCTGGCTTTTTTGGACGGGAGCGGCGCGCCCATATATTCGGACGCGTTGGAAGACAAAGTATTGTCTGCAAGAGCGGGAAAACATTTCTTGGTAGCACAGGTTGGCGAGCAGTTGAACAGTACGCTGGTGGTCATTGAGCGATCTTCGGGCAAGCAGATCGACCGCATATCCCTGGAAAACAAAACCTTGTTGGATTACGGATTTTTCAGCGAAGATAGGATGCTGTGGGTGATGCTGTTGGACACCGAAGGGACTATGCCGGTAAGCTCGGTCACAACATACCGGCCGGGCAAGACCCAACACCGCGCCGCTCAAGAGTCCGATCAGATTTTGTACCACGCAATGTTTGACGAAACCGATATGATCACCATCGGTACGTCCTATATAAAGCATTACGATTACACTGGAGCCGAGATAGAAGCCCAGCAGCGCCTGGTTTACGGGTGGTACATGGTCGATGAGGAAAACGGAAAGATGGCCTTTGTGCCCACCCAGCAAGCCGATGGCGGGCTGCGTGCAAAGGAAATTCGCATCCTTTCGGACTCGAGTGATCGAGCCGTACATATGCCCTTTGAGTGCAAAGCGGTCTTTGTGTCCAAGGGCAAGATTTATGGATTTTCGGACAAGTATGTGATGGAAGTCACCGAAAATTCCAAGTCGATGCGAACCAAGGAGTTGCCCATCCAGGCAGATCAGGTGCTGGGCATCACCGACAGCCAATCGGCTATTGTGATTTCCGGGGAAGGCGTGTATCTGGTCCCGTTGAATGCGTAACGCGCCATAATCATAAACCACTGAGTTTTAGGAGGAATCCGCATGAACATCATTGACTTAATCTTCATCGCCATACTGGGGTTGAGCCTGGTCGCGGGGATGCGCAGGGGCTTTTTGGCCTCGGTATTGCTTACGCTGGGCTTCTTTGGCGCCTGGGTGGCAGCCAATGCGCTGTATCCCCAGCTGGTGGCCATCATCGAAAGCAATACAAATTTGACCGGCAGCATATTGTATTACATTGATACATCGTCGCTGTTTTCAACGGCGGGGTTGGCCAACATGAACATTGCCGATGCGCTGGCCAACGAGCATGCCCAACTGGAACAGGCCATCGTCGAGCTGGGCAACGCCCACGTTCCCTCCCTCATCTTGGAAAGTTTTAAAGCCAATGTTCAGGGCAATGCCTTTGCAAACGTGCCCAACATGACCACCTTGTCCCAATATTTAAACCAGACTTTGCTGGACTCGGTGGTCAATGTGCTGTCGTTTGTCGCTATTTTTGCGGTGGGCTACATGGTGGTCTCCTTCCTAGTCAATCTGCTGGATCACGTGATTCAATTCCCGTTGCTCCGCCACTTTGACTGGTTGCTCGGCGGTGTTTTCGGCTTGGTGCGCGGCGGCGTTATCATTGCGGTGCTCTGCTCCATATTGCCTACGGCCCTTTCGGCCATATCCTTGGATGTGATACAGGAAATGGTCAACACCTCCAAGTTTGTGTCCATGTTTAAAGATGTGGGTTTCCTAAACAGCTTGATAGGCAACACTCGCTTGTAAAACCAATAAAAAACGCCGCTTACGTAAGCGGCGTTTTTTATTGGTTTGAAGTTGTTATCCCCTGGGTTTGTCGCCAAAGAAGAACAGTGCTACCGTGCCCGGGCCCGAATGGCTGCCGATGACCGGGCCGACGGTGTTGGTGATCATTACATCCACACCAAAGCGCTTTTTGATCATTTGAACCACCAGCGCACAATCCTCGGCGCAATCTCCGTGGGAGATGAACACCGGGGTTTGGGTGGGATCCGAACAGTTTTGCTCCATTTTGTCCACCAGGGTGCGCAGCGCTTTCTTACGGCCTTGCACTTTTTCCTTGGGAATCAGGTGGCCTTCATCGTCCACGTTGAGCACAGGTTTGATGGACAACATGGTGCCCAAGAAAGCTGCAGTCGCTGAAACCCGGCCGCCGCGTTTTAAGAAGTTTAGATCGTCCACGGTAAACCAGTGGTGTAATTGGAACTTGTTATCTTCCAGCCAGCGCTCAACCTCGGGGCCTTCCATGCCCTGCCCTACCAGCTCTACTGCCTTGTGCACCAGCAAGCCCTGCCCCAGGGAGGCGCAGAGCGAATCGACCAAGCCAATGTAGCGATCGGGAAACTCTTTGCGCAGCTGTTGAACAGCGATATAAGCGCCGCTATAAGAGCCACTCAAGCCCGAGGAAAAGCAAATATACAAAACATCGCGGCCTGCCTCTAATTCGGGGCGAAGCGCCTGCAGGACCGCGTCCTGGTTGACCTGGGCGGTAATGCTCATCTCGCCTGAGCGCAACATTTCATAAAATGCATGGGGCTCCAGGTAATCGGGGTCTTTGGGATCCCGGGTGGCGGTGTAGTCCTTGCCTTTCAGGTGAAAACTGAAGGGCAAGATTTGTATGTTATTTTGCTGAGTATAGGCCAGCGGCAAATCGCAACAGCTATCGGTGAACAAGGAAATACTCATCGGCATAACTCCTCCCTATATTTTAGAAATAATCCTTTCGCACATTATAACACAGCCCATTTAACGGGACAATATGAATAATGTTTGGAAGGTAGCCTGCCTGATTTGCTGCTTTGAGATAGATAAATGCGCGTTTTCGTGTTATACTGATCGCGTGTTTTTAAACAACGGCGTTTGCCATGTTTTTCATGAAACTATTGAGTTATTAGGAGGAATCAGCAATGAAAGTGCACGTTTTCAAAGACTCCCAGGCGGTTGCCAAGGCAGCGGCTATGATTTTTGCGGCGCAGATGAGCGAAAAACCCGATAGCGTTTTGGGTCTGGCCACTGGTGCCACGCCTGTGGAGACATATAAGGAAATTATCAGCCTGTACAACGATGGACAGATAGATTTTGCAAAAGCGCACAGCTACAACCTGGATGAGTACATCGGCCTGGAACCCGATCACCCGCAGAGCTACCGCTACTTTATGCAAGAGCAGCTGTTCAACCATATTAACATTGATCCCCAAAATACCCACGTTCCCAGCGGTATCGCTAGGGATTTGGCTGCAGTGTGTGCCGCGTACGATGCTGCCATTAAATCCGACGGTGGCATTGACCTGCAGCTGCTGGGCATTGGGAAAAACGCCCACATCGGATTCAACGAGCCCTCCGACCATTTTTCGAAGGGCACCTTGGTGGCCGACCTCACTGAATCCACCATCAACGCCAACGCCAAGTTCTTTGATTCCGCCGATGAAATGCCCCGGCAAGCGGTGAGCATGGGCATCGCCAGCATCATGAAATCCTGCAAGATTTTGCTGATTGCGTTGGGCGAGGATAAGGCCAAGGCCATATCGGACATGGTCAACGGGCCGATCACGCCCCAAGTGCCCGCCAGCATTTTGCAGCTGCACGACAACGTAATCGTGTTGCTGGATAAAGCAGCGGCCTCCTTGCTCTAATTTCTAAAAAAGAAGAGAAGCCTGCAAAGCTTTGTCCTTTGCAGGCTTTCTTTATGGGATTTTATTATAAAAACGTAATTTTTATTTTATAAGCTAGAGCTGGTTTCGTTCTGCTGATTTATGGTTATGTAGCTTATAGCGATCCGCTGGGTTCGCTATTTTTGAGTAGAGTTTGTTGCGACCTGAACCCAATGTTATAGGGCGCATTTGCATACCAGATTTTGTTACTTTCAAGGACAATTTTATGAAACAATATCGTTTAATACAAATAGATTTAGGAAACGCCGACTTTTTTTATCCCCAGTTAATATCTTTTCAATCGGAAGGTGGCTTTGTCAACAGGCTTGCAGGAATGTCCCGGGAGGATCTTAAGGGGTGGTTGGTTGACCAAAACCAGCCGGCCCAAGACCGACTCGTGCCACAAAACCTTTACGTTTTGAGTGACGGCGAAAAGGTATACGGAATAGGCACCTTGTACAGGCAATTAAACGAAGCCCTCAGCCAGGCGGGCGGCCATATTTCCTACAGGATTGCCCCCCAATACCGTGGAAAGCGGTTGGCGCATTTGCTGCTCCACCTGTTGTTAGACGAAGCCAAGAAGTTAGGGATTGAGCGGCCCCTGTTAACCATATTCGACCACAACATACATTCCCGGCGCGTAGCCGAAAAAGCGGGCGGTATCCTGGTGCGACGGGCGCCCGGTTGGCTGTATTACGAAATGGACGTTTCGCCCGTACGCATGGACAACCGAATCCTCAAGGATTTGGAGCGGAGGTTTAAGCTTCGGGTGCTAGGGGCCGAGCCTGTACTAGGCGGCGGCGTTAATACCAAGTGGAGCATAAGCACCGACCGGGGCAGATTTTTTGTCAAGCAATATAGCGCCCAGCGCTACCCAGCCGAAAAGCTGCAGCGGGTTAAAGAGACCCTGAACGGGCAGCGCAAACCAAGACTGTCGGCGCAAGGGGCATATCCCTTGATCGAAGGCGGTCAGGCGGTGTTTAACGCGGGCAGGCAAATAAACTATTCGGTTTTCTGCTTGGATAATTCGAGTTTGAAGAGCGGGAAGGCCGCCACTGATCTGTCTATCGTTTCACAGGCAAGCAAGCTTGCATCTCGGCCTTTTTTTGACAATCGGCTGACTGGTTACTAAGGGCACAAGCGCTGTAAAAAGTGCACCAGTTGTGCAAAATGCGGAAAAGTAGAGCACAACTTTGCGCTCGGCAATTGACTCGCAGGCTGCGCGCTTGCCATTTCCTGCACAATTGTGCTAAAATGTTTTTAGATTAATTTTTTGTTAAATGCGATGCTTTTCTTTTGCCGTGCTGGACGCAGTTTTCAACATGGCCGAACGGAGGACGATAATAATTGAAAGAAAAAGATTTAAGGAAAATACCGGGCAATCAGACTGCCAACTTGCTCGAGGGCGAGGGGCAAACCTGTACACAGGCTTTGGACAAAGAACAGATTAAGGCTTCTATTTTGAGCAAGCTGCAGCGCAACTTTGGTTCGGGCATTGCTGACGCCACGGTAAGGCAGCTATACAACGTGCTGGCCCACACGGTGCGCGACGAGGTTATGGCGCGCAACGCGGTTAGTAAAGCAGCGCGCAAGGAGCAAAGGGGCAAAGTTGTATATTATATGTCCGCCGAATTCTTGGTGGGTAGAGCGCTGCACAACAACATGGTATCGTTGCTCAACGAGCCCCAATATATGGAGGCTTTGGAAGAGCTGGGCATCGACAAGTCCATCATTTTTGAAGAAGAGCCCGAGCCCGGCTTGGGCAACGGGGGATTGGGACGCCTTGCCGCCTGTTTTTTGGATTCCTTATCTACACTCAAGTTGCCGGCTGTGGGCAGCACTATACGCTATGAATACGGGCTGTTCCGCCAAAAGGTGGTGGACGGGTACCAGGTAGAGCTGCCCGATAACTGGCTGGAGCACGGAAACATTTGGGAGATTCCCCGCCCCAACGATGCCGTGGAAGTGCGTTTCAACGGCCATCTGGAAGAAGACATGGAGGACGGCAGGCTGGTTTACCGGCATTTGGATTACACCACCGTGCAGGCGGTGCCCTTCGATATGCCCATCGTAGGGTACGACAGCTGCATGGTCAACCAGCTGCGAACCTGGTCGGCCCGGTCTACAAAGAGCATAGACATGCAGCAGTTCAACCAAGGCCTTTACACCATGGCGATGGAAGAAAAAGAGCTGGCCGAAGTGATATCCAAAGTGCTGTATCCTGAAGACAATCATTACCAGGGGAAGGAACTGCGCTTGAAGCAGCAATACTTCCTGTCGTCGGCCACGATACAGTATGCGCTGAACAGCTTTGAGAAAAAATTTGGCGACGACTGGGCCCTTTTGCCTAGCAAGGTGGCCTTCCACGTCAATGATACCCACCCAGGTATGGCTATCCCTGAACTGATGCGCATTTTGGTGGATGAAAAACACCTGGAATGGGAGGAAGCAGAACGGATCACGCGCCGCTGCTTTGCCTACACCAACCACACGGTAATGCAGGAAGCTTTGGAAAAATGGTCCGAGGATTTGGTGCGCTCGCTACTGCCCCGTATCTACATGATTTTGCAGGAGCTCAACCGCCGCCAGTGTGAATTTTTGTGGAACGTATATCCCGGCCAGTGGGAGCGCATCGGCAAAATGGCCATTATCAGCTACGGCCAAATTCAAATGGCCAATTTGTGCGTATATTTTTCCCATACGGTGAACGGGGTGTCCCAGATTCACACCGACATTTTGCGCAAGCAAACCTTTCGGGATTATTACAACATTCAGCCCAGCAAGTTTATTGCCATCACCAACGGAATCACCCATAGGCGCTGGCTGATGCAGAGCAACCCCGGGCTTTCCGCATTGCTGGATGAGGCCATTGGCCTGGCCTGGCGAAAGGATCCCCAGCGGTTGCAAGACTTGCAGCCCTTGGCCCAGGATGCGGCCTTCCAGGAAAAGTTTGCCCAGGTAAAGGAACAGAACAAACAGCGCCTGGCAGAATTTATAGAAAGAAACCAGGGAATTGTCCTGCACACCGATGCCATTATAGACGTGCAGGCCAAGCGCTTGCACGAATATAAGCGCCAGCTGATGAATATTTTGAGCATATTGATGCTGTACAACCGGATTGTGGCCAACCCCAATTACGAAATTGTGCCGCGTACCTTTATCTTCGCAGCCAAGGCGGCTCCCGGCTATTACCAGGCCAAGCTGATCATCAAGCTGATCAACACGGTGAGCAAGCTGGTGGAAAACCACCCGCGCGCCCGGCAGATGATTCAGATCATCTTTATGGAAAACTACAATGTGTCGGCCGCTGAAGTGCTGATGCCCGCGGCCAACCTGTCCGAACAGATTTCGACGGCCGGCAAAGAAGCCAGCGGCACCGGAAACATGAAGTTTATGATGAACGGCGCGCTGACCATAGGCACGCTGGACGGCGCAAACGTGGAAATTTCCCAGGCGGTGGGGCGTGACAACATTTACATCTTCGGACTCACCGCTCAAGAGGTGGAGCAGGGCTACGGTACGTACAAATCCTTTGAGCTATACGAAACCAACGCCGAAATCCGCCAGGTGATGGAGCAGCTCATTGACGGGTCATTGAACCCTGAAAATCCGCGAATTTTCCAGGAGCTGTACCACGCACTGCTCTTTGGCGATGGCGGCGGCATGGCCGATCCTTATTTTGTAATCAAAGACATGCCCGCCTATGCAAGCGCACAAAGCGAGGTTCAAAAGGACTATTTGAACCCCAGCAAGTGGTGGCGGATGGCCATCACCAACACCGCCCAGTCGGGCTATTTTTCCAGCGATCGCTCCATTTCGGAATACAACGAAAAAATCTGGAAGCTTGATCCTCTAAATTTATGAACACGCAACTCAAACACGATTCACGAGACCTAAAATTCAGATCGCCGCAGGGTGCACAGCCCTGCGGTCGATTTGTCCAGCTCAGATTGCAGGTGAAGAGCAGCGCCCAGCCCAAAAACGTTTGGCTGAGGCAGTGGTGGCAAAATCGAGAAGAAAAGGTGCAGATGCTGCCCGAGGATGGCGGCTTTTATGCAGTGCATATCCAAATGCCCTATTCGACCGGGCTGTTGTGGTACTTTTTTATCGTCGAGCAGGCGGATGGGAGCCTAGTATACTACGGAAACGCCGAGGACGGCTTGGGCGGCGAGGGGCAGGTGTATTTCCACGAGCCCCCCAGCTACCAAATCACCGTGTATGCCGCCAACTATTCTACGCCCGAATGGATGCGCTCGGGCATTATGTACCAAATCTTTCCCGACCGGTTTTATGCGGGCAAAAGCCTGAAAAAGAAGCAAGTGCCCGACCACGCCAGCGTGCACTCCACTTGGAGCGATTTGCCCGACTTGTATGTGGATCCTACCTCCGGCGACAACATGGCCAACGATTTTTTTGGCGGCGATTTGGAGGGGATCCGGCAGAAGCTGGATTATATACAAAAACTGGGAATATCGGTGATTTATCTGAATCCGATATTCAAGGCGCGCTCCAACCATAAATATGACACCGGCGATTATGAACAGGTCGATCCCATGTTTGGCACCAATCAGGAGTTTGAGCGGCTTTGCGCCGAAGCAGAGCAAAGAGGTATTCGAATCATGCTGGACGGCGTGTTTTCCCACACCGGGTCGGACAGCCGCTATTTTAACAAATACGGCAACTATCCCGATCAAGGCGCGTATCAGTCCAAGGAATCTCCTTTTTACCGCTGGTACAGCTTTGAAAACTGGCCCCAAAAGTACGACAGCTGGTGGGGATTTAAGACTTTGCCCAACGTAAACGAGATGGAGCCATCCTATTTGGACTTTATCATCCGGGGAAAAAACGCGGTGATCGCTCAGTGGCTTGGACGGGGGGCGTCGGGGTGGCGCCTGGACGTGGCAGACGAACTGCCCATGGCTTTTTTGCGCATGCTGCGCAGCCGGGTAAAAACGGAGAACCCCAATGCGGCGGTGCTGGGCGAAGTGTGGGAGGATGCCTCCAACAAGGTTGCCTACGGCAGCCCGCGCAGCTACTGTTTGGGCGATACCTTGGACAGCGTGATGAACTATCCGCTGCGCGACGGCCTGCTGGAGTTTATGTGCTTAAAGATCGACGCTTTCGTGCTGGAGCGCCGGCTTTGCGCCCTGCAGGAAAACTATCCGGTGCCGTTTTTGTACTCGCTGATGAACTTGCTGGGCAGCCACGATCGGGCCCGGGTGCTTAACGTGTTGGGCGGACTGGACGGCAGCGCGCTGCCCCGTTCGGCGCAGCGAGATTTGCACCTGAACGCCCAGCAATACAGCGTGGCCCGACGGCGTTTTGTGGCGCTTTGGCGCTTTGTGTGCGCTTTGCCCGGTATGCCCTGCCTGTACTACGGTGATGAAGCCGGCATGCAAGGGGCGGCCGACCCGTTTTGCAGGGGCACATATCCGTGGGAACATGAGGATAGCGACTTGTTGGAGGAGATTGCTTCCATCAACGCAAACCGCAACGCATCTGCCGTGCTGACGAGGGGATTTGCGCGCGTGTTTAGCGTGAGCAGCAAGGTGATTTGCGTGCTTAGGCATAGCCGCGCCAACCAGGACGCATTCGGAAAGCAGCTGGACAACCAGGCTTGTCTGTGCCTGCTCAGCAGCAGCGATCAGCCCGAGGCGATCACCATTGCACCCGATCAGCTGCCCGAGCTGCAGCTGCGCCACCCGATCCGGGTTGTGCTGGATCCGCACAGCTGTGCGTTCCGGGGAGGATTTGTTGCCAAATAGTGTTTCTTTTTATGGATTATGGCTTGCTAAGATTGTAAAAGAACAGTATACTGTAAAACGAAGGCGGACAAGTCCAAACGCCGCCTCAAAAGATTCAAAAAACGAATATCTTTGCACATAGGGCAAGCAATTATCGGGGAAACAGGTGAAATTCCTGTGCGGTCCCGCCACCGTAATGCGCTACTTACAGCGCTCAGCCGGATTACCGAGTTTGCCTTGTACAGATTCACGATGAATGGATTATGTATATTTGTATGCTCTTTTGCAGCAGATACCTTTCATGCGTGGGAAGGTATCTGTTTTTTGAATGAATAATTTGAAGGAGGTCTTTTCATGAAAAAGTCCCTGTCTCTCTTTTTATCATTCTTGCTGATCTTGTCGGTCTGCGTTGCGGGCGCGGGTTTGGCCGAAGCCGATCTTGCGGCTCAGCTGCCCACGGTGGACCCCAGCGGCGCGCCGATCAAAGTGCCCGAGAAAATCGAGAGAATTGTGGTTATGGCGCCTTCCATCACTCAGAGCATAGTGGCCCTGGGCGAGGGCGATAAGATCATCGCCCACGACAACCAAAGCGTGGGGCTGGAGGGGGTAAAGGAAGGGCTGCCCGAGTTTAACATCATGGCGCCCGATGCCGAACAGCTGGCCGCGTTGACGCCCGACATTGTATTTGTGTCTTCGCTGAGCGCAGCCGGCGGAGAAAATCCGTTCCAGCCGTTGGCGGATCTGGGCATTTGCATCGCCGTGATTCCCACCAGCAACAGCATTGAAGCCATCAAGAGCGATATTGAGTTTGTGGCCGCAGTGCTGGGCAAGGCTGAAGAAGGTCGGAAAATAACCGCCGACATGCAGGCCGAGATTGACCGCATCGCCGAAATCGGCAAGACGGTCACCCAAAAGAAGAAAGTGTATTTTGAAATCGCTGCCGCGCCCGAGCCCTACAGCTTTGGATCCGGCGTATTTCTCAATGAAATGATCGAAATCATCGGTGCTGAAAACATTTTCGCCGACCAGCAGAGCTGGATGAGCGTTGAAATTGAAAGCGCTGTGGCCGCCAACCCCGACGTGATTTTGACCAACGTGAACTATATTGAAGATGCGGTGGGCGAAATTTTGAACCGGGAAGGCTGGGGCGAAGTGATGGCGGTTAAGAACAAAGAGGTTTATTACATCGACAATCTTGCTTCCTCGCTGCCCAACCAGAACATTGTTCAGGCCTTAAACGAGATGGCCAAGGCCATTTATCCTGATTTGTACGCATGAGAAACCGAGTCAAAATCTGTATAGTGTGTGTTGCTGCCGCGCTGGTGCTTTTGCTGGGCATCGGCGTCGGCAGCGTCAGCATACCTCCGCAGCAGCTTGCCCAGATTTTTTCCAACGCTTGGTTTGGCACGCCACTGCCCCAAGACATGAATCCGGTGTACCCCGGGCTGGTTATGAGCATCCGCTTGCCCAGGGTGCTTTTGGCCTTTATCGCCGGGGCTGCGCTGGCGGTCAGCGGCACGGTTATGCAATCGGTGCTGCAAAACCCATTGGCGTCCCCCTTTGGACTGGGGGTATCGTCGGGCGCGGGCCTGGGTGCCGCACTGGTGATCGTTTCCGGACTGTCGGCCAGCATGCTGGGCGTATTTTTGTTGCCGGCGGTGGGGCTGAGCTTTGGGCTGGGCACGGTGATTTTGTCGATAGTCTTTGCCTCTAAAATCGACCGCAACCTGTCCAACAACACCATCATCTTAACCGGCATGGTGTTATCGCTTTTTTTAAACGCCATCATGAGCACCTTGGCGGCGGCCTCCCCGGCGTATAGCCAGCGGATTCTGCTGTGGCAGCTGGGCAGCTTTTCGATGAAGGAATGGAAGTTCATTTGGATACTGCTGCCCATCGTGCTGGTGTGTATTTTGTTTTTTATTCGCAATTCTCGGGAGCTGGACGTGATGAGCTTTGGCGCCGAACAGGCAGGGGCGCTGGGCGTGGACATTAAAAAGACCAAATGGATGCTGCTGGTCATGGTTTCGGTGCTCACCGGCAGCACCATTTCTTTTGTGGGGGTCATCGGGTTTATAGACCTGGTCGCGCCCCACGTCGTGCGCAAATTCTTTGGGTCGTCCCACCGCTATGTGGTGCCTGTGAGCGCGCTGTTCGGTGGCACCTTTATGGTGGCCTGCGACCTGGCGGCGCGCACACTGGTGGCGCCCTCGGAGATTCCCATCGGTTCTATTACCGCGATCATTGGTGCACCGTTTTTCATCTATTTGTACATGCGCAACAGAAAGAAGGGGTAAATTTGTTACAGGTTCAAAATTTATCCTGCGGATATGACGGTGATCCAGTGGTGAAGAACGTTTCCTTCACGGCAAAACCCAACGAAAAGATTTGCATATTGGGGTCCAACGGTTGCGGCAAGACCACGCTGCTTCGGGGGATCGCCGGCCTCTTGCACAGCAGCGGGCAAATTGAAGTCAGCGGCGTGGACATGCGTCGGCTGAGCAGCCGCCAAGCCGCCGCCAGGTTGGCCTACATGAGCCAAATTTCTTCGGTGTATTTTTCCTACACCGTGTATGAAACCGTGATGCTGGGGCGCTATGCCCATGTCAAACGCGGGCTTTTTTCCTCGGTCAGTGCGTATGACAAGCAGATCGTGCTGGAATCCATGGAAAAGACCGGTACGCTGGATTTGAAGGACCGGCTGATTACCGAGCTGTCGGGCGGTCAGCTGCAGCGGGTTTTTCTGGCGCGCACCTTCGCCCAAAATCCTCAAATTATTCTGCTGGATGAGCCCACCAACCATCTGGACTTAAAATACCAAATTGAGCTGGTGACAAACTTGCAGGAATGGGTGCAGCAAGACAGCCGCTGCGTGATCGCCGTGTTTCACGATATTAACCTGGCTTTTTCCTTTGCCGACCGCATTATTTTGATGAAGGACGGGCACATTGTGGCCGACGAGCGTACTGATTGCTTTGATATTTCGGCGCTCAACTCGGTGTACCGAATCGATGTGCGCGATTATATGCAAAACATTTTAAAACGTTGGGAGGATCTTTCATGAGCTTGTATAGAAGTCCTTACGAGGCGTATCCATTCTTGGCCGATGCCAGCGACGATCTGCGGTGCGATTTTGAGCTGTTGACCGATGAAATGGCATCCTGCACCGGGTTGCTGCGCTCGTTGGTGGAAAACGAAGGGTTGCGCTCGGAGCTTTTGTGGATATGCGAAATGATTTACCACATCAACCCCACGCTGCGCACTCATTTGAGTGTAACCGAGGAAGAAACCCAGCGCCTGTTGCAAGCGGTGGAGCGGCTGAAGGCCGAATGTGGCGAGCGCTGCAAGCTGTTTGTGCTCAACCAGGGCTGCGTTTCGGCCTGCATGGCCCACGTGCTTAGGGTCAAGGGCAAAGCTTTGGTGCGCTTGATTTACCGCCACGTGCATCAAGGTCATCCTGTGCCCAACAGGCTGATAGACCTGGCAAATTTGCTGTCGGGTTACTTCTTCTACCTGTCCCTTAAGCTTAACGAGCTGGCCAGCGTAGACGAGGTTCCCTATATTAGCCGAAACTACAAGTGAGATAGAAAAGCCAGAGGAAGCTATAACCCTCTGCAAATCCGGTGGTGTATACAAGAAAAGGCGAAGGAAGATCAAACAATGATCCCTTCGGTTTTTAAATCTATGCTATAATCCTTGCAAAGGCGGTGCGCTAAGGGTAGGGCGCTAATAAGCGTTAGATTAGGCGGGCAAATAAAACAAAAAAGATGGATGGTTTACAAATCAATTCATCTTTTTTTCGTATGCTGAAGGCCTCAAACAACGATCGAATCAACCGCAAATTGATTTTTTTCAAGAACGCCTCTCTTGTGGAACGAAAAGCGCCTTGCTAAAATGTGATCACCGGAAAAGGAGGCGAACAGCATGTTTATTGCCAAAAATCTAAAACGGATGCGGATCGATATGGGGTGGCCCCAAGAAGAGTTTGCTACACACGTTGGAGTTAGCGGGCAGGCGGTTAGCAAATGGGAGCGCGATGAAAGCTACCCCGACATCACTCTGTTGCCAGGGTTGCCCCACTGCTTTGGGGTTACCGTTGATGAGCTGCTGGGGATGGGTGAAATCAAAGGGAAGATGTGGGGGGTGTACGAGCAGGGCAATGCGTTGAACGCCGAAGGCAGACACCGCGACGCGGCGGTGATTTTTGAGGGGGCATTAAAGGATTTTCCCGCCGATTTAGGACTAGCCGAGGCGCGCGCTGAAGCGTTGGCCATGGCAGGAGAGGGAATAGGCGGGGCCATTTTGGCCTGTGAGCGGATGTTGGAAAAGGGAGCCGGCGAGAAGCGCCGTGCCACGACGACGGCGGTGCTGTGCTTTCTTTATGATTCGACAGGGGAGAGGGAAAAGGCCGAAGCGCTGGCGCGCAACTGCCCTCATGCCCGCGAGAGCCGAGAGCTGCTGCTGCCCAACTTCCTGCCGCCGGCGGAAAGGGAGGCTTATCTGCGCAAACACCTGCCGGGAATTTTGGCCGCCATATGTGAACTGATCGATGGGAGAGCCGACACGCTTGAGGAAAAGCTTCGACAGATTGTGCTTGGAGCCTACGAAGAACCGATTGCCGTGGAGGCGGCCATCCTCAAAATCGATGCCTTTTTAAGCGAGAAATAATTGACAGACGTTAAAGAAAGAACCCGGCGCATCTAAATAGCACCGGATTCTTTTGTATGGTGGTTTAAATCAGTTTGTCCAGCTCTACGATGGCCACCGCGTAAATCTCCAGCGCCTTGAGCAGATTGGGGATGTACAGCACCTCGTCGGGCTGGTGGGCGCCGCCGTGATTTTCGGGCAGGGCGAAGGGGGTCTCGGGCAGCGGAGCGGGTAACCCTGGGCCATAGGTAATGGCCATGTTCATCACCCGGGAATAGGTGCCGCCGCCCATGGTATAGGGTTCGGCCTCCATGCCGCTCAGCTGGGCGAAAATGTCGGCCAGCACCTGCGCCTTGGGATCCTTGGGGTCGATGTAGAAAGGGGAAGTGGTCTTCAGCATGCGCAGTTGCACATCGTTTTTCGCGCAAAACTGCTTGAGCGCCTCCTCCACCGCGGGGATGTCGGCGGCGATGCTCTGACGGCTGTCGATGTGCAGCACCAGCACACCCTCTTCCATATAGGCAACGCCCAGGTTCAGCGTGGTTTTGCCGCTGTCCGGATCCTCGCCGTCGATGCCCAACGCGATGCCGTAGCAGTCGGAAGTGATGTGGGCCAGCGTGCTCATGGCTTTGTGGGCCACCGGATCTAGCAGCTTGCTCTTTAACAACGCATTTGCCAATATGGCGAATGCGCTCTTGCCCTTTTCAGGATCGGCGGCGTGGGCCGACACTCCTTTGGCGCTCAAAATGCAGCCATCGTCGGCCTGGGCGAGGGAAAGTTCATCGCCAAGCGTCACGCCATTTTGGCTGAGCGCGCCTTGGACGTCGGCGTAGCCTAGCGCCAGCTGAGTTTGGGCCCTTTCGGGAACCATGTTGTCGGCCAAGCCTCCGGAGAAGCTTTTAAGCACCGAACTATTTGAAATATCCAGCCCGATGTGGGCGCTGAGCGAGCCTTTTTGGGCGTAGTTTACCGGGAAGCCTGCGTCGGGCACCAGCGCAATGGCCGGGGGCACCTGGGTGTCCATAAAGTGTTGCAGATCTTGCATGCCGGTTTCCTCGGCCAAACCGCAGATCAACCGAAGGCCGTGCTTGAGGGGGACATTCAAATCCCGAAGCATCATCATGGCGTAAAGACCCATCACCGCAGGGCCCTTGTTGTCGCTCACTCCCCGGCCAACCAGCCAATCTTGGTGAGGGCGGCTGGCGGCGTAGGGCGGATATACCCAGCCGTCGCCTTCGGGCACCACATCCAGATGGCCTACGATGGCGATGCTGTCCTGCACTTCGCCCATGCCGATGGAGCCGCAATATCCATCGTGATTGAGCGCATAGAAGCCTAGCTGCTCCCCGCGCTCGAGGGCAAAGTTGAGCATGTTGTCGCAATCCCGGCCAAAGGGCATGCCTTCCTCGGCCAGGTCGGCCCGGCTTACGCTGGGAATGCTGGCAAAGCGCTGGATATCGGCGATCATTCCTTCCTTGTGTTCCTCAATCCATTGGCGCACTTTTTCTAAAAAATTTTGGTCTATAGGGGTCATGTCCACATCTCCTTTAGCAAACTATCACTGCAGATAAGTATACACGCGTCGTGCTGTGGTTGCAAACGCTTTTGCTCACAAATTGGCCTGGATAATCCTGATTTTTTGAAAAAATAGAGTGGCAGCGTTTGCTTTGGCACAGTCTGCTGATACAAATCCACAACAAAACAAGATTTTAAGGGGTTTAGGGCAAAATAAGATTGGCGCGGCGCGTAGTAAATGATACAATGTATAATAAGAAAATGTGGCAAGATTGAACATTGCCCGGAAGAAGAGGTGCTTTTCATGAGTTTTTTTGGCGATGACTACCTGTTGACTACCTCGGCGGCTGAAACGTTGTTTAACGACTATGCCCAGCATATGCCGATTTTCGATTACCACAACCATTTGCCTGTGGACGAAATCTATGAAAATAAGCGCTACGAAACCATCACTGAGTTGTGGCTGGCGGCCGACCACTACAAGTGGCGCGCGATGCGTGCGGCCGGCATCGAAGAAAAATACGTTACCGGAGATGGGGATCCCCTCACCAAGTTTAAAATGTGGGGGCGCACGGTGGAGCGCCTGATCGGCTGCCCGCTGTACGATTGGACCCATTTGGAACTGCAGCGCTATTTCGGCATCGAAGATCCGTTGACCGAGCAGAGCGCCGAAGACATCTACAAGCGTGCCAACAAAATGCTTGCAGGCGATGAGTTCACGGCCCAAGCGCTGCTCAAGCGCATGAACGTAAAGGCGCTGTGCACCACCGACGATCCCTGTGACGATTTGGCCATTCACCTAAAAATTAAGCAAAACCCCATCGGTATCCACGTGCTGCCTGCCTTCCGGCCCGACAGCGCGCTCAATGCCGCGGCTCCCGGCTTTGGCCAGTACCTGAAGCAGCTGGGTGCGGCCAACGGGGTGGACATTCAAGGCTTTGAAGATGTAAAGGCTGCGCTGATGGTGGCTATGGACCGGTTTGCCAGCGCGGGCTGTTTGCTGAGCGACCATGGATTTGTGGATTTTGCTTACACACTGGACTTTAGCCGAGCCGACGCGGCAGTGAAAGCTGCGATGGGCGGCACCGTTTCCAAGGAAGACGCGGTCAGCTACCAAAGCGCGCTGCTCAAGTTCTTGGCCGGCGAATATGTACGCCGGGGTTGGGGCATGCAGATTCACACCGGCGCCCTGAGGAGCGGCAACCAGCGCGGCGCACGCGAAACCGGCATGGTCAACGGTTACGATTCGGTGGGCAACATTACCACCCCAGCCGAACTCAGCCGCTTCCTAAACGATATCAACGAGGCAGGTCTGCTGCCCAACACCGTGCTCTACCCATTGAACCCCAACGACAACCCGGTGATGGCCACCATGGCGGTGTCCTTTGCCGAGGCCGGCGTACCCGGCAAGGTGCAGCTGGGCAGCGGCTGGTGGTTTAACGACACCCAGCGCGGCATCCGCAATCAGCTGACCGAGTGTATGGAAAACGGCCTGCTCACCGGCTTTGTGGGCATGTTGACCGACAGCCGCAGCTTTACCTCCTTCACTCGCCACGAATTCTTCCGCCGCATTTTGTGCGGAATGCTGGGCGAGATCATCGACCGGGGAGAATATCCCCAGGACGATATCGAGATCATCGGTTCGATGGTTGAGGACATCTGCTACAACAACGCGGTGCGCTTCTTCAATTTGAAAGACTAACATATATTTACCCTCTGCCATATAAGGCGGGGGGTTTTTGATTTTTGACTATAAAAACTCGGAAACGGCAATGCTTTGGCATGGATCGCGATAGATGACGGTATGTTTTTTGTGCCCAAGCCGGGCGGCGCAAAAGGGTTCAAAAGAAAAAGGGCAAAAACAAAAGCCGTGAAAACCTTATTTCTCAAAGGTTTTCACGGTTTAATGATATGGCTGTTGTGCAGCGAAGGCCTAACGCGCTATTCTGCCCCGGGCTCAATGCACCCTTCGGGGAACTCTGCCGAGCAAGCGGTTTCGTTGATATCGAATGCGTTGCTGGGCAAGGTGGAGGTGTCGGCCTTCCAAAGTCCGTGCAGGTTGCAGTAGGCATATACCTCCAACACCTCATTGGCCGGGAGAGAAAACGTTGCTTCGGGCGGATCGTTGGGCGATAGGTCGCGGTAGATGCCGCCGGCCAGCGTTTTGATGAAGATCCATTCGATGAAGTGGGCATCAAGCATGGGATGGGGCGCGCTGCCCACCCGCACGACGATTTGACCGTCTTCTTCGGTGACCACCGGCACATGCTTTTCGGATGCCGCATCGGTGGTGTTGGGGGTTAATAAGTTTAATTCGTCTCCAATATATTCAGCAGAAACTCCCATGTTGAGAAAAACCTGATTGGAATCCTTTTTACCATAAAACTTCAACACAATTCTCACCTTCCTATTCTGTGTTACACACTATATACCTTGGTAAAAAGCCGTTCAAACACCGATGTTGAAGATTTTTTAAATATCGGTACAAACTTTGTTGTCCGGCGCGGAGTGGATGGATTGTCGATCGGTTGTGCTGATTTTGGATAAGTAAGGCCAACAAGGGAAGAGGGGGGAGCATTTGCTGTTGCGCTCTAGATGACGACGGCGGTGCCCGATGCGGTCACCATCAGCATGCTACCGGCCTCGCCCAACACTTCGTAGTCGATGTCTACGCCCACGATGGCGTTTGCCCCAACTGGGCGGCGCGCTCTTCCATTTCGGCCAGTGCCGTTTCCCGGGCGGAGATCAGCTCTTCTTCGTAGCTGCCCGAGCGGCCGCCAAAAAAGTTGGTCAGTCCGGCGGCAAAGTCCTTAACAAAGTTTACGCCATTAATCACTTCGCCCACCACAATGCCTTTGTATTCGCGTATGGGGCGCCCTTCGATGTTGGGTGTTGTCGTAACAATCATATGAAACCTCCAAAAATATTTTATATATAATATGCCCTGCGTATGGTACGTCAGCCTTCGCTTTGTGTGTGGGTCTTTCGGCTCAACGCCAGCACGATTTGGATGAACCGGGTTTTCCCTTCGGTATATTGGGCGCGATCATCCGCATATTCCTTGGCCAGTTGCAGCTTTAACTCGCCGTAGCGAGTGGCCCAATCGGGATGGGCGTTCAGATAATCCCGAAAAGCGAGGTTGTCGATCAGGTTGGGATGGTTGGGCCCATAACAATGAATGTGGTGGGTGGACAGATCCCCATCCCGGTATTTTACAAAGAAGCAGCGGCCGGGGATGCCGGCCTCGCCTTTGTGTTGGTAGCCGTGAAATGCCATGGCCTGTAGGTCGATGGTTGCCGGGTCGGTCAAAACGACAGCCACATCCAAAATGGGCTTGGCTACAATGCCAGATATGGCGGTGCTGCCGATGTGGTGCACATCCAGCACATTGCCGCCTAAAATGGTGAGCAGCTGGCAACGGGTTTGTTCAAACAAATCGTGCCAGTGATCGTCGTGTGGTGCGAGTATTACACCGGTTCTGGAAACGCCGAGCATGGCCAGACCTCCCTTTCAAGTGGCAACCACACTGCTATTATTTAGACGGGTGCGCCGGGTGAAATGTTCAAACCGTCTGCCTAGTCTTGGCCTTGGCTTAAAAACTTGATGCGCTTGTTGCACCGGGGCATTTTTGTAAACAGGTAGGAAAGCTCGCTGCGCTCGGCCGGAGATGCGCTGAGCCAAAGTCCGGATACCGCCCGTTGGCTGAGCGCCCAATCGAGCACCTCCGCCGGGGTGCATTGCATCAGCGGGATTACCGCGGCGCAGTATTCCCAAACCGCTTTTAAAGTGCGGCGTGTCAAGGTCAAGCCGGCTTTGTCCAGCTTTTGGCGAAGCTCTTTTAAATGCAGCTCTACTTCGCCAGGCACCGGCTGATCGGGGCTGAAGAGCGCCTTGAGCTTGCGCAGGCCCACGGTGCCCTCGGGCGCCTCCCAATCGCTTTGGGCATCGCTGCGCCAATCTTCGCTGGCGGGCAAGCCTTCAAAGTGGATGGAGAATGCGCGATCGGCCAGCGCGGCAGCGGGGCGCGCCTGGCCCAGTTCGAGAATCAGCCGCAAAGCCTTGGGTAGTTCTAAGGCCTGGTTGCCGCAGCGAATCAGACGGGGACCATATTCTTCGCTCAGGCCGAAAAAGCCCGAGGCGTAGCCGGCCGCGTCGCTGTAGCCGGCGTTGTTAATCAATAAAAGCGAAGGTGCCAGACCCTCGTGCTGGCTTAGCAACCGGTAGACCGCAGGATCTGTAGGCACCACCAGGCCGTCGCTCAGCTGGCGAAACAGCATTTGCTGGGCGGTGTGCCAATCGGGTTGTGCTTGAATTTCGCAAAAACACGCTAAATTTTCGCGATAAATACCCAGCACTTGTGCGCTCATGCGCACCGCAGCGCTCTTGCCGCTGCCCGGCAAGCCCGAAAGCAACAATATGGGGCTGAGGGCCAGGCAGGTTAACAGGTTGACCGCCTCGTCGTGGCTGAGCTTCCAACCGGCGCATTCAAAGCGGATGCGCAGATCGCTGAGCAGTTCCCCGGCCGAAACTTCGCGCAGCATCGGCGGAGACGGGGGTTCCAAATCGCCGGTGTGAGCCAGGGAGATGAAGGCGTGGCGGGCTTTTTGATCGATCAGCTGGGAGGCCAATCGCTTTTCAAGGCTCTGGTTGAGCTCGCCTTCGATGGTGGATTTGGTTTGTGCCAGGCTGTCCCGGGCTGCCTGGGCCCGGCTTTCCAGGGCTTGAATGGAAGCCTTGAGCTGGTCGGCCTTGGCCTCCAGCCGGCGCACTTCCCGTTTGTTCTGTTCCCGCAGCTCGTCCATCAGCTGGTTGCGGGTGTCGGTGTGCTTCAGGCGCAGCTCGTCAATTTCGCCGATCAGCTTAAGCCGCTCGGCCTCCAGCGCGGTCATTTGCTGTTCTAAACTCAGCTGTTCCTTAGATTTGGAGGCCGGCTGTTCGCCCAACCATAGCTTAAGGTTTTCCCGGTTCTGGCCTTCGGGGAACATGGCCTCCAGCAGGGTTTGGCGCGCTTCGGGCTGGTACCACACGTTGCCCAGCGCGTCCAGCGCCTCCTTGACCGGGTCCTGGGCGGGCATGCCGCTCACATCTTCGGGCACCGGGTGCCCCAGCTGATCCATGCGCGCCTGGGTCCACTTATCGTCCACGATTTCCGACAGGCTGCGCCTGCGCGTTGGCGCAGGGATAGGGCGCTGTAGCAAATTATTGCGGGAGATCCAGGCTTTCTCCTTTGTTTTTTCGGTTTCTTGAGTTGGTTCCTGTGGGGAGGCGGCAGCAGGAGATGCCGCTTTGTCTGTGGTGATGCTTTCGGTTTGCTGCTGCTTGGGCTCGGCGGTTTGAGCCTGTTGCTCGGCCGGTTTTTGTTGCTCGGCCAGGTTTGCGTTCCAATTGCAGTACAAGCTGACATTCAACCCGGGCTCCAGCTGCAAATCAAAAATGTGTTTGCAGGCTTCCTCCAGCGGAAAAGTGCTCAGGGAAGGTTCGGCAAGCAACTCAATTTCGTGTGCCGTTTCGCCTTCGCGCCAAGCAAATGGACCGATCAGCTGCTGAGCGCTGCGCGCCATGACCAAGGTCGAACCTGGCAACGCATCTACGTAGGCGATGGATGCACCGTCGTCCATGGTGACCACTTCGGCCAGCAGCGCAGTTTTGGGCGGTTTGCGCACCGCGTCGGAATAGACGATCTGCTCGTTGCGTTCATCCCGGTCGGGCCGGTAGTTTTTGTTTAGGCGTAGCTTAGGGCGTTCGCCATCGCCCGTGCATAAATCCAAAACGCAGTAGCGGCCTAGGGCGCGCATACGTTTTTTAAAGCGCATGGACTCTTTTTTATCGGGCACCACGCGCACAAAGCCATCTTGTGGGCATTCGCGCTCAATGTTTGGGATGAGCTCGCACCGGTCCGCACCCGAGCACAGCAGCGGGCGAACCCTGAAATATCCTTTTTCGCGATTGTCTTGTTGAAGGTAGCCTATACAATGCTTGCCATTCAGCGTCATAGCAACGTCTCCTCTGGGTTATTCCGGTTAATATAACAAAAAGCTGCCCACACCAGCGTAGGCAGCTAACTCGCTACTTTTGTACAGATTGGGTTAACTTTATTATAAAAAAGTTCGTGGGCAACGTCAAGCGCAAACCGAGGCGATAAGCCTTATAAAACGGTATAAATCCTGTGTGGCAAGGTCAATCGACCTATTTGTGCGGTTTGCGTTCTTCCAACGTGATCAGCACATCCTCTTCGGTCAATACCCTGTCCGGCGATATGGGGATGCTCAGCTTGTCGCCCCGGCGAGCGGCGAGGATCATTAGCCCATGTTTGCGGCGGATATCGGCCTGGCGAACCGTTTTGCCGATCCATTCTTCCAGCGGGCGCATTTCGGAAATGACGTAGAGTTCCGATTCCTCCAAAATATCCATAATATTGGAGCCCACCAATTGCCGGGCGATTTTTTCCCCCGTTTCGTGCTCAGGGAGCACCACTTGGTCTGCGCCGATGTTTTTCAAAATTCTCTTCTGTCGCAGGCCTTGCGCTTTCACCATAACATATTGGGCGCCTTGTTCCTTTGCGACCATGGTGGCAATCAAGGAAGCCTCAAAATCTTCTCCCATAGCCAGTATGACTACATCGTAATTGCCTAACCCCAGCGTTTTCATGGCGCTCTCGTCCGCCATGTCCATCTGGATGGCCTGCGTGGCATATTCCGTGGCTGCGTGCACCTTGGCGGCGTCCCGGTCGCAGGCTAAAATGTTGACGTCGTGCTGGGCCAGCGTTTGCACGATGCTCATGCCGAACCGGCCCAGGCCAAGGATCGCAAATTGGGTAATTTTCTTTTGTTTTGCCATAATGCACATCTCCGTTTAGCCAATAATAACCCGTTCTTCGGGGTAGGTGGTGCCGTCGCTCTCTCTGTGCAATTTCATGTTCAGGGCCACCACAACGGTGACCGGGCCCAACCGGCCCAGGAACATACATAGGATGAGAATCCCTTTGCCCGGCGAGGACAAAAGCGGCGTGATGCCTGTGCTGAGGCCGACCGTTCCGGCGGCCGAAGAGGTTTCAAACAACAAATCCATAAAGGAGTGAGGGTAACCGGCGCCCTGCTCGGTAAAATACAGCAGGATGGTAGAAACCGTTACCACGGTGATCATGGCGCAGGCCACCGTCAATGATTTTTGCAAAAGATCCAGTGGAAGGGTGCGCCCATAGGCTTCAATTTGGCTTCTTCCTTTGAAGACTGACAGCATGGAAACCACAATGACGCCCAGTGTGACGGTCTTGATGCCGCCGGCCGTGCCGGAGGGCGAGCCTCCGATGAGCATAAAGATGCAGGACACAAACTGGGAAGCCTCGGTCATTCCCCCCTGGTCGATGGTGTTAAACCCTGCGGTTCGCAGCGTGACCGATTGAAACAGGGAGGCGAGCAGCTTTTCCCCAAGGGGCAATCGGCCAGGGTTTTGGGGTTGGTCCATTCCAGCTGCAAAAAAAGAATTGCGCCGGACAGGAGCAGGGCTGCGGTAACCGTCAGCGCGATTTTGCTGTGCAGGGTCATGTGGCGCAGCCGCAGGCGGAGCGACCGTTTCTCTTGGTTCTTGGCCAGGGAATACACTTCGGCCAGCACGGTAAAGCCCAGTCCACCCAGCACGATCAGCCCCATGATGATGGCGTTGATAGGCAGGCTAGCCCGATAGGGTGTCAGGTTGCTGTCGCCGACGATGTCAAACCCGGCATTGCAAAAGGCCGAAACGCTGTGGAAAATTCCTTTGCCTAGCGCATCGATAAAGGAAGTGCGGTCCGTGAAGAGAAAGGACAGTGTCAGCAGCAGCGCGCCAATGCCTTCGATAGCCAGGGTGAACAGAAGAATCCTTCGCACCAGCCGTACCATGCCGCCGGTGTGCGCCTGGTTGAAGGAGGCCTGGATGACCATTCGGTTTTTTAGGGAGATTTGGCGGCGCAAGACCATCATGCCCACCGTCAACAGGGTCATAAAGCCCAGTGCGCCGCACTGAATCAACGATAAGATCACGATATGGCCAAAGAGTGTCCAGTGTTCCAGCGTGTTGACCACCACAAGGCCGGTCACGCAGACTGCCGAGGTAGAGGTAAATAGGGCATCCAGAAAGCCGACGCTCTCGCCGGAGCGGGAGGCAGCGGGTAGGTTCAGCAAAACGGCGCCCGCAAGGATGAGCAGTGCAAAGCTCAATGTGATGGTTTGCGATGGCGTCATTCGTAGTTTGTTGCGGATTGGTTCCATCAATGTGCCTTCTTTAAATAATATATTTTTGTTGTCTTGCCCTAGACAGGGATGGCGCATTCAAATTGAGAAGCGGGGAGCAACTTAAATCAAATAGGCGCATACGTCCAGGATTACATTGCCCTCTTCGTCGGGGGTGGTGAAGCGGGGGCAATTGTAGCGCTCAAAAAACCAGCCCTTGTCGGAAAAGTTCCAGCCTTGCTGCTTGAGCGCCGACATGGCCAAGTCCGAGGCTTCGGTGCTGTAAAGTTCGCCGTTTTTATCGTTGCCGTACAGCCAGCAGACGCCCAACGGGCCGGCGGGGATGTGGGCAGACTGGAAGATATCGGGTACCTGGGCATCGGGAGCGAAGAGGGCGCCGATCCAGTATTCGAAGGTTCCGCTTTCGTTGATGCGCATGGCGCCCACCAAATCTTCGCTGATGCCGTCGACATGTTTTATCTGGGTCAAAACATCGTTCCAATTCTCGCGAAAGTGCAGTTCCCAATAGGAGGCAAACGAGCCGGAGGGATCCCGGTCTTGGTCGGTGTAGCGCTTGCCGATCAGCTTTAGTGCGGGGTATTCTTCTTTGTAAACCTTGATAACCTTCATAATTAACCCTCCTATTCCCATTCCACCAGGCCGCATGCCTCCAGATATTGTTGCTGTGCGGCCATGTATTCGTCCACAAAGTCGGCCAACAAAGGTTCGTTTTGGGAGGCTATATCAAGTAGGGCGCACAAGGATTCGAAGATGTGTTCGAAGGCGTCTTCGTCGTCGTAGTAGCTGTCGCCCATGTAGCCCTGCTCGTCCACCACGCCTGCGCTTTGCATGTATGCGAGATCTAAATCCATGGCGGCGCTCACCAGGTTGCTTATGTCGGCGTCCAGCGCAGCGTAGCGCGCCGGATTTTTTATGCGCCCGAGTATAAAATTGAGCGCGCGCAGGGGATTGTATTCGCTCATTGTGCCACGCTTTCAAAGCGGCTGAGCAGGTTGGCAAACTCCTTGAGCGCCTGGCGCACCGGCTCGGGGGAGGACATGTCCACCCCGGCCAGCTTCAACGCCTCGATGGGCGGTAGGCTGCTGCCCGCTTTCAAAAATTGTTTGTATTGCTCCACTGCGCCGGCGCCTTCATTGCGGATTTTGGCGGCCAACGCCATGGCGGCCGAGAATCCGGTGGCGTATTGGTATACGTAGAAAGCACGGTAGAAGTGGGGAATTTCCATCCATTCGTAGCGCATCAGCTCGGGCTGGCCGATGGGCGCGTAGTAGTCCCGGTTCAGCTGATCGTACACTGCGTTTAAGCTTTCGCCGGTTAGCGCCTGGCCCTGTTCGGCCATTTCGTGGCTCTTTTGCTCAAACTCTGCAAACATAGTTTGGCGAAACACCGTGGTGCGGAAGGATTCCAGCAGATTGTACAGCAGATACTGCTGGGCGGCGGGTTCACTGTAGCGCTCCAGCAGTTCCAGCATCACCAGCACCTCGTTGACCGTGGAGGCCACTTCGGCCACGAACAGCGAGTAGTCGGCAGTGGGGTAGGGCTGGGCGGCGTTGCTGTAAAAGCTGTGCATGGCATGGCCCATTTCGTGGGCCACGGTGAGCAGGCCGTCCAGGTTGTCGTTGTAGTTGAGCAGCACAAAGGGGTGGCAGCCGTAAACGCCCCAAGAGTATGCGCCCGAAGACTTGCCCTTAGTTTCGTATACGTCGATCCAGCGTCCGGCTTTGGCTTCGCGCAACTGGGCCTGATACTCGCTCCCCAGCGGCTTTAAGCAGTCCACCACCAGGTCGTACGCCTGGTCGAAGGGCAGGTTGATTTCGAACTCCTTGACCGCCGGCAGGTAGATATCGTACATTTGGGGGTCGTCTATGCCGTTGAGTTTGGCACACAGCAATACATAACGGTGCAGATCGGGCAGGCTGTCGCGCACGGCGCTCACCAGGTTGTGATATACCTGGGTGGGAATGGCGTCGGGGAACAGCGTGCTGTCCATGGCCGATGTGTGCTTGGCCGCCTGGGCGTAGAACAGATCGCCCTTGACCGAACCGCTGTAAATGGCGGGGATTGTATTTTCAAAGGTTTTGTAGGTGCCGTGCATGGATTCGAAGGCGCGCCGGCGGACGTTTCGATCGCGGTTCATGCGGTAGGTGCTGTAGTTGCCGTGGGTCACGGGCACCATGTTGCCGTGCTCGTCCTCGATTTGGGGAAAGGACATATCGGCATCGGTGAGCATATCGAACACGGTGGAGGCGGTGGCCCCCATTTCACCGGTCATGGCCACCAGCCGCTCGCCCTCAGCCGACAGGGTGTGGGGGCGCTGGCGCTTGACCTCCTGCAAATCTACCCGGTAGATGTGCAGCTCGTCGCTTTCGATGTAGCTGTCCAGCACACTCTCGTCCAAAGTCAGCAGTTCGGGCACTACGTAGGCCGAGGCGGTGCTCAGCTTGACCAGCAGGCCCTGGGCCTGGTCGGTCAGCGCCTGATATTGAGTGGCTGCGTTGTCCTCATCCCGGCGCATGCGGGAATAGGCGTACAGCTGCTCGCCGGTTTGGCGCGCACCGTACAAGAGGTCAAAGCAGGCTTTGAGCTGGCTTAGCTGTCCCAGTTTGCCTTCAAACTGGGCAATTTGTTGGGTCTGCTCAGCCATCTGGGCCGCCCTTTGCTGCCAGCTGTCTTGGTTTTCGATTAAATCTTCCAGCTTCCATTTGTATTGAATGTCGATTTCCGATCGGGTTTTCATATAATTTTCCTCCAACGGTTGTATAGGGTGTGCGCGGCAAAAGCTTTGCCGCGTTTCCTTCGTTTTGTATAGTATAGCGGTGCGCCGAAATTATGTAAAGCGGATTTAAAAAGGGCTAAAGGGGCGCCGGCCGCCAGGTTAAAAGGGGGACATGCGCTATGTATTTCGGGGCAAGCTACGCAGTTTTTTCTGCCAGCCGCCGCTATAGAACCGAATCAGCGAAGGCAGCAGGCCGATGACCCAGCCGATGGGCGCGGCGAACCAAGTGCCGCGGTGGCCAAACAGACGGGCGAAGGCGATGGACAGCCCCACCTTCAGCACCAGTTCGCTCAAACCCGAAGACAAGGGCACCAACACTTCACCCATGCCCCGCAGCGCGCCGTTGAAGGTCCAAATAAGGCCCAGGAAGGCAAAGAAACAGGCGTACACCTTGAGCCCATAGCTTGCCATGGGCAATACGGCGACGAAGTTTGGATCGTCCGGCGGCACAAACAGCTGCAGCAACGGCTGCCCAAACAGCCACACCGCTGCCGAAGAGACAAGGCTTAAGCCCATGACCAGCAGGCTGATTTGGTTGACACCCTGGCGGATCCTGCCCACATCCCTGGCGCCGGCGTTTTGGCCGGTGTACACCGAAAAGGAATGGGCAATGGAGGAAAAGGACAGCGAAGCCAGATTGTTGATGCGGGTAACGGTGGAAAAGGCAGCCACCATTTCGGTGTTGAAGGCGTTGATGACCCGGGTGACCACCATATCGCCCACCGCCAAGAGCATCGACTGCAGGCTGATGGGCAGGCCGATTTTGAGTATTTCCCGAAAGGATTGGGCGTCGGGGCGCATGTCCCGTCGGGTTAAGCGGAATATGGGCATAGCCTTTACGGTGTAGATTACGCAGGCGGCTGCGGCGATCCACTGGGAGACGACGGTGGCGACGGCTACCCCCATGACGCCTAGGCCAAAAGCCAACACAAAGACCAGATCCAGGATTACGTTCAGCACGCAGGTGAGAATCAAAAACAAAAGCGGAATCTTGCTGTTGCCCACTGAGCGTAGCACGGCCGCTGCCGCGTTGTAGACCAGCAGGCCCAAACAGCCGCCGATGCAGATTTGCAGATAAAGCGTGGCATCGGCGATGATATCGGCCGGTGCATCCAACAGTTGCATGATGAAGGCCGAGCCGAATATGCCCACCAAGGACAGCACAAGCGCTGCAGCCAGCGTTACATAAATGGCGGCCGCAAGGATCCGGCGGATCTTTTGTTCGTCCCCTGAACCGAAGCTTTGGGATAGCAATATGGAAAAGGAACTGGTCAACCCCGAGGCCAGTGCCAACAGAAAAAATGTGCTGGAGCCGGTGGTGCCTATGGCGGCCAGCGCCGAAGAGCCCACACAGTTGCCCACCACGATGGAATCGGTGATGTTGTAAATCTGCTGAAAAATGCTGCCCACCATAACCGGCAGGCAAAAGCGGATCATCAGGTGGATGGGCGAACCGCTGGTCATGTTGATGGTTTTGCTGCTCAAAACGTGCGGCCTCCTTTGTGTGGCGCAAGGCGTTTGCCGAAGAATGTTTGCCGTGTGCCGGGGAAATATTGTCTGAATAAAACGGTGGGAAAGCCTTTGGTGACAAAGGCGGACTACCTTCTTTTGCCTTCGCCAGGCGGGGAGAGCAGCCCGGTGTTAAAAAATGGTGCGGTTTTATTGCTAGGCTTTGTTGCCGTAGGAGACCACTAACGCTCGGGCGCTCACCGATGGCGCCGGCGGGCCGTCATATTCCAGCCCGCGGGTGTCACAAAATTGGCGCAGCTGCTCCGGATAACCATCGGGGTAGAGGTTGGGGCTTAGGTATTCCACACAATCGTTGAGGCGTACCCCGATATTTTCTAGGCCCAATTCTTCCATATAAACCGGAATTTTAATGCCCAGTCGGTAGTCCCGCCCACCGGCGCTCAACTCCTGTTGCCAGCGTTGCCTAAGGAAAGCGTCCCGGTTATCGGGATTGTATGTGGGGCTGTGGATATAATTCCCGGCCTCCTCCAGCTGGCGGTCCACCTCAATGCATACGATGAGGCCACCGGGTTTTACCGAAGCCACCATTTTGGCGAGGATGCCTTTGGGGTTGGGCGTGTGGCGCAACACCGCTTGGCAAATGGCCAGATCGTGCTGCCCACTAGGCACATATGCATTCAAATCGGTTTGAATAAAATCGGCCGGAAAGAGAGCGTCTTTGAACAGGCGGCGAGCCTCGGCAAGCAGATTTGGTGCAATGTCCAGCCCCGTGTATGTGCTGTTGGGTGGCAGCAACGGCATCAATTTGGTGCCCAAAAACCCGTAGCCGCAGCCGAAATCGATTACCCGCATCGGTGCGTTTAGCTGCCAGACCCGCTCTACCAAAAATGCAAAATAGTCGTCATTCCACAACCGGTTGCGGGTGGTTTGCAGAAATTCAATTTTGCCGTTCCAAAATTCGGGCTGCATAGCTTTTCCTCCAAATTCGTGCGCAAACATCGTTTGATTACTTATACAAGGAACCATTCAGTCGACGGTGGCAGTGGTGTCGGTATTCGGGAAGTTATTTAGAAAATTACAGGGCACATTTTTATCGTAAAAATTGGGGAAATATGTTTCTGTTAAGCGGAAAGTGATTATATTTTATGTATCATGGCAATGCAATATTCGACTTTGTGGTTGAAAGGCTAGACCGAATCCCGAATTATTGGGTGCGCATTGTCCTGATTATAGTACTGTGGCAGCGGAAAGTAAACGGGCGGTGCCAATGCCGACAAAAAACAGATCGAAGGGAACCGCCGGATTTTGATCCGCGTCTACATGAATGTATCAAGCTGCGAAAGCAGCACAGGAGGAAAAGAGAAATTCAATATTCTTATTTTAAGAAAGGAAATGAAAAGGTATGAAGAAACTATTAGGAATTGCCCTTTGCTTTGCACTGTTGTTGGGCGTCCTTCCGGGTGTAGCCGAAGAACAGAATAATATTTTGCAGGGAACGATAACCGAACTGAGCGCCGAGGGACTGACGATGGAAGATCATCAGCTGGGCGCGGTGGCCGTACACATTGGCGAAGAGACCCAGATTGAAACCGAAGAAAAGCCTCTGGAAGCCGGCCAATACGTGTTTGTGGAGTACGACGGCGCGATGACCAAATCCATTCCGCCCCAGGTTACCGCCCGGGCCATCCGGATGTTTGCGCTCAGCGGCGAAGTGCAGCAAGTTGAGGAAGGCAAGTTTTTGTTGATGCGCCACCAAACCGAGGAAATGATTTGGGTAATGGTGCCTGAAGGGACCAAGGTTTTTGCCGGAGATATCGTGGTGGCCTACTACGACGGCAAGATGACCAAATCCAGCCCGGCCCAGATCAGTGCACTGCACGTTGTGCCCACGACGGTAACCGGCGAAGTCAAGTCGGTGAGCGATGAGAGCATCACCCTGGCGGGCGAGGACGGCAGCGAATACATTGTCAATCTATTTGAGAAGACCGTCAAGGAAGTCGAGCCCGCGGTGGGCGATCGGGTGACGGTGCACTACACTGGAGCCGTGGCCATGTCCATGCCGCCCCAGATTTCGGCCATCGCAGTGGTGGAAGCCAGCGAACAAGGGGTTGAACCCTTGATTTTCCCCGCGGCAGACCAAACCGAGGCCGCTGCGGTAGAAGAGGATGAACAGCCGGCCGTGCTGCCCACCGAGGAAGAAGCCGCTGCCCCGGCAGAAAATACCGAAGCGGCTGAGCAACAGGTGGTGGAAGAATCCCAAGCAGGCGAGGAAGT
>CAYFTL010000008.1:53267-73352 GCA_964346145.1 uncultured Oscillospiraceae bacterium
TTTCAGTGCAATATCCACCACTTTTATATCGGTGGCTTGCAGCTCATACGCGGCCAGGGTTAACCTTCTGCGCCGGATATATTCCGATAAGGATACGCCGGTAATGAATGGGAACATTCGCTGAAAATGGTATTTTGAGCAGCATGCCAAGCGGGCAATGCGGTCGTAGGATATTTTTTCGGTCAAACTTGCTTCGATATAGTCCAGCGCGCTGTTCATCTTGTCAAGCCAATCCATCGCTTTCCCTCCCTTCGAAAACATCATATCGCAAATCTTAATCGGATGCCTTGCATTTTGTGCACCATATTGTCAGTAGGGGTTGACGTATCCAACTTTTGTATGGGCGGATTGACAGGTTTTGCTACGCCCATGATACCAAAATCAAACGCAAAAGGCCATGCGCGAAAGCGCACAGCCTTTTGTATTTCTTTAGAGGGGGTCTAATCTTTTTTTAAGCGGACAACAGTGCACCTAACGGGCAAGGCTAGTCGGCCATGAACTCGCCGAATTCTTCAAAACTGCCCGTGCCCTGCAGCAAGATGCCTTCGGGCTCTTGATAGAAGGTGGGCACACTGTGCACTCCGCGCTGCGCTGCCAGGGCGATGTCTTCGTCCACCAAGCGCTCCATTTCCTCTTCCCGGGCGTGGAAGTCTTTTTCGTCAAGACCCAGCTCCTTGAGCACGCCGTCGATGTAAGCAAAATCGTAAAAATCTTTGCCCTGCTCGAAATGGCCCGACATCACCCGCCGGAAGTACTCGGTGTGCTTGCCGTGCAATGCGGCATACTGGTAGCCCATATGGGCGTGGCGCGAGTTTCTGGAGATGATGGAGTCCACATCGTAGTGGAGCCCCAAAGCAGCGGCGGCGCGGCCGATTCCGTTGTTGAAAAAGTTGCGGTACTCTTCCACCGTGGCCATGCCTGACGCTTTAAAGCGGTTCATCAAGTAGTTGGGGCTTTGGTTGTCGTCGTTGGGTTGCAGCTGAAAACTGCGGAAGCGGACCTTGTCCATAGGTGCGTTGTTCTTTTCTAAAAACTGAATCATTCTTTCCCCACCCATGTAGGAAAAGGGGCACGCAAAGTCGATGTGTATTTCGATATTTCTCATAACGCAAACGCTCCTTATCAAGTCGTTTTTAAGATCCAAAGCCGATGTGGATTAATTACCCTGAAAGGTCACGCCGCAATCACCGCAGGCGGCAAGGAGCAAAAACCGATGCCTGTAAGCGCGCGGCGAAGGCATCGGTCTATAAAAATGGGATAGGGAGGGAAACATCAGTTCCTCAGGCTGCTAAGCGGCGCAGGGATGCGGCCGCCTCGGGCGATGAAAGCTTCGGCCGATTCGGTGTGCACCGGAACCACCGGGGCGCGCCCCAGCAGTCCGCCGAATTCCACCCAGTCGCCCACCTTTTTGCCGGGTGCGGGCACCAGGCGGATGGCGGTGGTCTTGTTGTTGATGACCCCGATGGCGGCTTCGTCGGCCAGGATGGCCGAAATGGTGGAGGCGGGGGTGTCGCCGGGAACCGCAATCATATCCAGCCCCACCGAACACACGCAGGTCATGGCCTCCAGCTTGTCCAAAGTGAGGGTACCGGCCTGGGCGGCGTTAATCATGCCGATGTCTTCGCTCAAAGGGATGAAGGCGCCTGAAAGGCCGCCCACCGAGGAAGAGGCCATCACGCCGCCTTTTTTGACCGCATCGTTGAGCAGCGCCAGCGCGGCAGTGGTGCCGTGTTGGCCGGTGCGCTCAAGGCCCATTTCCTCTAAAATATGGGCAACCGAGTCGCCCACCGAAGGGGTGGGGGCTAATGACAGATCCACGATGCCGAAGGGAACGCCCAGGCGCTTGCTGGCCTGCTGGGCCACCAGCTGGCCCATGCGGGTCACCTGGAAGGCAGTTTTCTTGATGGTTTCGGCCACCACGTCAAAGGGTTGGCCCTTCACCTGTTCGAGCGCCCGCTTGACCACGCCCGGCCCGCTCACACCCACGTTGATGATGGCATCGGGCTCGCCCACGCCGTGGAAGGCGCCGGCCATGAAAGGGTTGTCCTCCACCGCGTTGGCAAAGGCCACGAATTTGGCGCTGCCCAGCCCGTCGGCGTCGGCGGTAAGCTGGGCCGCCCGCACGATAACCTGGCCGCAGGCGCGCACCGCATCCATGTTAATGCCGGCCCGGGTGCTGGCCACGTTTACTGAGGAGCACACCATTTGGGTTTGGGCAAGCGCTTCGGGAATCGATTCAATCAGCCGCAAATCGGCGGCGGTGGCGCCCTTTTGCACCAGCGCGCTGAACCCGCCGATAAAGTTTACGCCCACCTCCCGGGCGGCCCTGTCCATGGCCTTGGCCAAGTGAACCGGGTTTTGTACGCTGCCGCACAACAGCGCCGCCGGAGTGACCGAAATGCGCTTATTTACGATGGGAATACCGAATTCGGCTTCGATCTGTTCGCCCACGCCCACCAGGCTTTCGGCCTGGCGGGTGATGCGGTCGTACACCTTGTCGCAGGTTCGCTGCTGGTCGTCGCAGATGCACTCCAGCAGCGAAATGCCCATGGTGATCGTGCGGATATCCAGCTTTTGCTCTTCGATCATGCGGATGGTGGCCATGATTTCATTGGTGCTTAACATGCCGCCACCCCTTTACATGCGGTGCATGGCATCGAAAATTTCGGTGCGCTGCATGCGGATTTGTACACCCAGCTCTTGGCCCTTTTGTTCGAGGGCGTGGAGCATTTCGGGGAAGTCCAGGTTCATTTCGCTAAGATCGACCAGCATGGCCATGGTAAAGTAGCCCGACAGGATGGTCTGGTTGATGTCCAGAATATTTACGCCGTTTTCGTACAATAGGTTGCTCACATGGGAGATGATTCCGGTTCGGTCGCTGCCCAGCACGGTGAGGATTGCTTTCATGTAAGATTCTCCTTTGAATTTGTTTGAATAGAGGTCTGGCTATTATTTTAACGGGCCCGATAGGCCCGATCAAGGCTGAATTTCAAAAAGTAGGCGTGTCCGCCGGGGTTATCCATTGGATCCGGATGTTTTCATGGCCAGCTTGTCTGCCATTTTTAAATGGGTTTTGGCTATCATGGACCAGATCACAGGAGAGATGAGCAAGAAATAGGTCTGCGTGATGATGACTAGTGGGGTCCATTTAGGCGCCGCCACAGCTTCTGTGCCGATGAGCCATCCGAAGAATCCGTTAAAAACCAGCGGTATTACGAACATGATCACGCTGATTTTGAGCCCTGTGCGCCATAGCCAAGGACGCGAATTTCTGTAAAGATCGCGGCGGCGCTGCAGCGCCTCCTTGCCTCGGTAGCCTTCCACCGCTGGCGGAATGATGGCACCTATTTAAAGGACGGTCGAAACGCCGGCGCCCCATAGCAGGGCAGCAGCCGGCAACAGTCCCAACAAAATAGAGGGAAGCGCGCTGGAGAACAGCCCCATAGGTATGCCGAGGATTAGTATAAGGACAGAGCAGCCCACTGTAAGGAGGAGAACCAAGGCCAGCCCCAACAAAAAGTCCACCAGGTTGAGCAGAAACACGCTACGCCACTGTCCGCGAAGCGCCCTCCATGCTTGGGCGATGGACTGCTTGCGCCCCTCTAGCTGGGCGAACAGTATTTGCATGGCGCTTCCGTACAACAAGGGGTTTAGCAAAAAGATAGCGGCAAGTCCGATCACTATGCAGGCAAAAACTTGCCATACCAATCCGGGGTTTATGGATAGCGTAAAGCCCCGCGGTGCGCCCTGGATGAGATAGAGAATATAAGTCACCAACTGCTCAATTTGTTGCTCGGAGGGCTTTATCTGCTTAAACAATGTTGCAATCACGAGCACAATAAGCGAGAGCAGCAGCAACGGCCAGAAGCGTTGCCTGTACAACTGCCAAACCGATATGTCGGCCGGATTGAGGGTTTCTGTATTTGCATAATTGGGTGTTGCATGTTGCTCGTTCATGGCAGGTGTCCGTCCTTTCTGGTCGGTGGGGGGAGAGGCTTTGGCTACTAGGTTGGGCGAAAATAAAGATGTGTCGGGCGTGTTTGCTTATATTTACTCGGTCGGGGATTCCGCATCCTCTTCGGCCGGGGGATCCTCGGCGGACGAAAGGCCGGCCAATTTGCGCGCCATTTGCACATGGGCTTTGGCCACAATGCACCAGACCAAAGGAAGGGATACCGGAGCATAAATTAAAGATACGATATCTTGCAGATTTAGCAGCCAGGTAAAATTATCGGAAGAAACAGAGGAGGCATTCGCAATAAAAAACCCGATGAGGATTTTACTGGAGAGCAGCGGGATTAGAAAAGTAACAATGCTGACTTTGAGGCCTGTGGTCCATAAGGTTGATAGTGAATGCAGGTACAGTCGGCGTCGGCGCTCCACCGCTTCCGCGCCCCGGCAGCCTTCCACAGAAGGTGGAATTATGGCGCCCAACTGCAGGATTGAGCATACGCCGGAAGTCACGCCAATGCAGGCGACTGCGACATAGAGCGACAGCTGGAGTATGCCTATTTCTTTAAATAGAGGGATAAATATGGAGAGGATTAGCATACATGCAAGGATACCAAACAAAACAAGCATCGTTAAAGCCAATCCCAACAGGGAGCCCCTCAGGTATAGCCGGATTATGCTGCCATGTTGACCTTTGAGCGCCCTCCATGATTGGACGATGGATTGCTTGCGCCCGTACAGTTGGGCAAACAGTATCTGTATCGCAACCCCATATAGCGAAGGGGCCAGCAGGAGGCTAAAGCCAAAGAGAAGCACAACATTGGCAAATGGCATCAGCAGAGTATCTAGAAAAGGAACGTTCCGGAAGCTCGCAACAAAGTCAAACTGTGCTTCAAGGGTTTATTCATCGAAAGGTTGCAACCATTCAATCAGCGCCGGAACGATTAGAAGAATGAGAGCGAGCAGTACCAGCGGCCAGAAGCGTTGCCTGTACAGCCGCCAAACCGATATGTCGGCCGGATTGAGGGTTTCTATATTTGCATAATTGGGTGTTGCATTTTGATTGTTCATGGCATGTGTCCGTCCTCTCTGGTCGGTGGGGCACGGGAGAACTTTAGATGTCGTCCGCCCGGCTGAACCACAAGAAGGATACGCCGGGCACCAAATGCAAAGGAGATTGAGCGAAGGATAAACCAAATCGCCGGTCGTTGGTCTATTGATCAGCGGCGCGACGATTTTTTGTGGTCATATCCAAGGGATGGATTGTCGATTTATAAGTCGGGAAGCTCTGCAAGGTCCCAAGGTTTGAGTGGCAAAGTCGGTCGGGCTGAAACCGGACCGATGTTGCTGGCGGAAGATACCGGTTTTTGACCGGCTAATTGCGGTCTTGCCACACCCGAATGCCGTCTACCCGGTCGCGCTCAGCGAAATATACGCCGGCCATGACCGAGGCCGAATAGGGAACCAGCAGAACGTGCACCAGCGCGCTGATCATGTTCGCCCATTCTGTGCCCATGCCTAGGCTGATGAGCGCTGTGCTTGCGATGGTAGTCGCGGTCAGCACGATCATCCACAGTGCGCATAGGCCGCCCACGGCGGGCAGGCTGTCGGTGCGTCCGCCCCAGAACAGGCCTAGGGCGCGATCCCACAGATGGCGGCCGCGGTAGCCGTCGCCTATCAGCCCCAGCATAGCGTAGGTGAGCGCCACCAGTTGCAGCACCTCCAGCACGGTGCTCAGCAGCAAACCGACTAGCGAGGTCAGGGCGTTAATGATCCAGCCCACCACCGGAATCCAGGCGACCAGCGCGGTGACCATGGTCAGCAGCAGAAAGGCCATGGAAACAAGGCGGGTGAGAAAAAACAAAACCAACACGATGGCCAGGTTGGTGAGCAGCACGCTGCCCCAGCGCCCCGACAGCGAAGCCACCGATTGCTGTATGGTGCGCGGCGTATTTTCTATGCGGCCGTACAGCACGAAGGCCATCAGCGCGTACAAAACCGGACTGGTGAAAAAGCTTTCTGCCAGGCTGATGAATCCCGAAAGGGAGGAGGCGCCCATCGCTTGCATGGAGGTGTTGGAAAAGGGGACGTTGGTGCCCAAATATAGCGCATTTTGCGCTGAGGTGACGCTCAAGGACTGGAGCAGCGCAGGCACTCCGATCAGCACCAGCGCAAAAAGCAGCAGCGTGGATGCATCGGATAAAAACAGGGGAAAGCCCCGTTTCAGCGGCCGGACGCCCCGCGCCAGAAAATATTTGAGCTTTTGCCAGTAAAACCCGAACGATATTTTTTTCATATATTTTTCTCCTTAAAAAGCGAATGGACAGGGCCATCGCGACAGTCATTATGTACTATAAACCATTGTAGCCGCATTTGCGGTGAGGTTCAACCGGCAAGGATTAATTCTTGTTAAGAAATTTATTTTCCGCGCTGATGCGGCAAGGATTTTTTAAATTTTGTAGTCTGTGTTGTTTGATGCGCCGGTAGTTTGGGTATTTTATTACGGCTCCCACAAAACGCAAATATAGCGTTTGTGCATATTGATAAACGCTATATGTAGTGCTATAATAAAAAAGGTTTTAATATAAGTGGAGGGATTTTATGTCAGTAGAAGAAAGGCTATCGGTAAACGCGCGCGAAGTTCTCCGGCGCCGCTACCTAGCCAAGGATGAAACCGGAATGCCCAAGGAGACCATAGATCAACTGTTCAGGCGGGTTGCCGATGCCATCGCTTCGGCCGAAACCGCTTTTGATAAAAAGGCAGATACGAAATCGGTGTCCGATTCGTTTTTTGAAGCCATGGCCGAGCAGCGCTTTATGCCCAACTCGCCCACGCTGATGAACGCCGGGTTGCCCATGGGTCAACTGTCGGCTTGTTTTGTGTTGCCCATCGAAGACAGCATGGAAGCTATATTCGACGCGGTGAAAAACGCTGCGCTGATTCACAAATCGGGCGGCGGCACCGGATTTTCCTTCAGTCGCTTGCGCCCCGCCGGCTCCACCGTCAAATCCACGGGCGGCGTGGCTTCGGGCCCGGTGAGCTTTATGCGCGTGTTCAACATGGCCACCGAAGCGGTCAAGCAGGGCGGAACCCGCCGCGGTGCCAACATGGGCATTTTGCGGGTGGATCATCCCGACATTGAAGAATTTATCCACTGCAAGTCCAACAACGAGGACATCACCAACTTTAACATATCCATCGGCATCACCGAAGCGTTCATGAACGCTGTGGAAAAGGGCGAAGAATACGAACTGATCGATCCCTCCACCGGCAAAGCAGTGGGCAGCCGCAACGCCCGGGCGCTGTTTGATACGATCGTTGAGGCGGCCTGGCACAACGGCGAGCCCGGCATCATCTTCCTGGATCGTTTGAACCGGGACAATGTGGTGCCCAGCCAAGGCGAAATCGAAAGCACCAACCCCTGCGGAGAGCAGCCGCTGCTGCCCTACGAAAGCTGCAACCTGGGCTCGATAAACCTGATTAAAATGCTCAAAAAGACCGACGAAGGCTACGCCATCGACTACGATTTGTTGGGCGAAACCGTAAACCTGGCGGTTCACTTTTTGGACAACGTAATCGAAGTGAACAAATATCCGCTGGAGATCATCGATCAGGTGACCCGCTCCACCCGCAAAATCGGCTTGGGTGTCATGGGCTTTGCCGACATGCTGCTGTTGTTGGGTGTTCCATACAACTCGGAAGAGGGCGTGGAACTGGCCGGCAAGCTGATGCAGTTTATCAACACCGAAGCCCACCAGGCCAGCAGCCGCTTGGCCAAGCAGCGCGGCACCTTCCCGCTGTTTAACGAAAGCATTTACAAGGATGGCGAACCGCTGCGCAACGGCACGGTGACCACCATCGCGCCCACTGGAACCATTAGCATGATCTGCGGCTGTTCCTCGGGCATCGAGCCGGTGTTTGCCTTCGCCTACATCCGCAACGTTATGGACGGCACCCATTTGGTGGAAGTCAACCCCATCTTGCAAGATCTGCTCAAAGAGCGCGGCCTGTACTCCGAAGAGCTGATGGAGAAAATCGCCAAGGAAGGCACGATTGCCCATCTGGAAGAGATTCCCGAGGACATTCGCCGGGTGTTTGTGTGCGCTCACGACGTTTCGCCCACCTACCACGCTCGCATGCAGGCAGCCTTCCAACACCACACCGACAACGCGGTGTCTAAGACCGTCAACTTCCCCAACAGCGCCACCAAAGAAGAAGTGGCCGAGGTGTACAAACTGGCCTTTAAAGAAGGCTTAAAGGGCATCACCATTTACCGGGACGGCAGCCGCGACGGCCAGGTGCTCAACATCGGCAAGAAGCCGGAAGAGCCCAAGGCCCAGGCGGAGGATGTTCCCACGCCGCCCCCGGCGGTAGAGCCGCTGGCGCCCGACAACGGCGTAGAGCCCCGGCCCCGGCCCACCATCACCCAAGGGTTTACCGAGCGCATCAAGATCGGTTGCGGCAACTTGTACGTCACTGTCAACTTTGACGAAAACGGCATTTGCGAAGTGTTTACTAGCACGGGCAAAGCCGGTGGCTGTCCCAGCCAATCGGAAGCAACCGCCCGCCTGGCCAGCGTAGCGCTGCGCAGTGGCATCAGCGTCAAGGAGATTTACGATCAGCTCAAGGGCATTCGCTGCCCCTCCACCATCCGCCAAAGCGGCATGGGCTGCACCTCCTGTCCCGATGCTATTGCCCGCGTGGTTGCAAAAGTGGATCGCTTTATCCGGGAAGGCAAGCCGTTAAGGCCCACCAATCCGGGGGAAACCTCCTCCGAAAAGCTGGGCAACGCTCCGGTTGCCACCAAAAAGCGCGCCGAGCAGGAAATGCCCGAAGGGCCAAGGGAATACACGCCCGGCTCCAGCGCCTGCCCCGAATGCGGATCCAAAATGCAGTTTGAGGGCGGATGCGTATCCTGCCGCAGCTGCGGATATTCCAGGTGCGGCTAAGCCGGTTCGGACGACAGCAGAGCGTATGCATTAAAAATAATTTTAAAAAGGGAGACGCTTCACGAAGAAGCGCCTCCCTTTTGTTGCGCAAAAATCAAGAAGGATTTCAAACTGCAAGAAATCGGGTTGCTGTGCCTTGTCACATATTTACAGAGGTTAGCACTGCCAGAGCGAGAACAGCGATGGCGGTTGCGGCGGTGGCCAATAGGTTTAGGATTTTTGTCGTGCGGTTGCCATCGCTCAATCCTTTTGCGGCGACCACAACGGTGGACTTTGTGCAAAAAAAGGATCCGGGTTTTTACGTGCTTCTGCCTGATCCAGCCGCAGCTGCTCTTTTTGCTTGTCTAAAAACAACGCTTTTCGTATGTCTCCGACGATGGTCAGAATGATGGAGAGGGCAACAAACACAAAAGCGGGGAATATATAGGTCTTGATAGAGGCGGCGAACAAAGCGAGAAAGAAAATGCTGGGGATCAGCGATAGTTTATAGGGTAGATAATATTTTTTGGCGGCATTTTTCGTCTCCTTTGAGTGGGGCGCGGTGCCCAGGTTGTCGCTGCTGTGCAACCCGCTGCTCAAAAAATAGTAGGAGGAATTGTTGTACACATAGTGGGTGAGCCAAACGGGGGCATAGTAGGGCACAAATTCGCGGCTGATATTTGCATCCCAGCGAAGGCCGCTGTAAATATCCCTGTATGCGCTGGCCGCAGATTCGACGGCGGTTTGAATCTGCGCATCTAGCTGACTTTTAATGCGTACCTCAAAGGCGTCCTCCGGGCTTACCTCGAACGGAATTCGGGTGACGTCGCTTGCGTTCCGGCCATCCAGAGGATCGGGCTGGATGTGTGCTCCTATTTTTTCGCAGAAGCTGAGCAGCGCCTCGTCGATGTACCATGTGCCGCTCAGAACCCAATCCAAACTCTGGAAGGCGCACGCGTGCAGCACGTAATCTTGGCTGGGAATCGAGCCCGAAAAAGGCCACAAATCCACGAGGCTGCCGGCTTTCTGGCCTTGGCCGGGTTGCGGGGGATCGGCCTTGGGCTGGGCCTGTTCGCCGTCATTATCAATTTGGCAGCGGTAAGTAGCATTGAACTGTCCGCTGATCCGGTAAAGGGGCAGATAGACCAGCTCCTGCTGCACAAAGGAGATTTCCTCGAACGCATCGGTGGGCAAATATTCTTGCCTGGGCAACCACTCGATGAAGGCATTTTGGTGGTCGCGCAGGGAAGCGGTAGCCGGGAAGAACAAATCGGCGGTTTGCTTGTTTGTTTCCATTTAAAATCCCTTCCGGGCGGATCGGCTTGCCGCCCCTTTGGTTGTGGCTGCTGCAATGGCTATTGTGCAAAGAAAGTATCCAGGTTTTGCAACACGTTTGCCTGGGCCTTGGATAGCTGTGCTTGTTGCTTGTTTATGAAAGCGCGGTTGCGTGCCCGGCCGATGATGGCGAGGATGGCGGAAAGTATGAATATCCCTACGGCAGGAAAAAAATATTTGTCGAAAGAGGTGATCAGCAAAATTAAAAACACAATGGCGGGGATCAGCGACAGCTTAAAAGGCAAGTAGTAGCTGCGGGCCTTGGCCCTGTCCTCATCGCAAAAGGGCGCAGTGCCCAGGTTGATGCTGCTTTGCCGCCCGCTGCTCAAGAAATGGTGGGTCTGGCTCCTGTAGGTGTAGCGGGTGAGCCAGATGGGGGCGTAATAAGGGGAGAATTCGTGGGTGATCTCCGCATTCCAGCTAAGGTTGTCGTAGTGGTCGCCCTGCTGGCGGGCTTTGGATTTGACGGCCTCTAAAATGAGGGCATCCAGCTGGGGTTTGGCGCGTTTTCGATAAGCCTTGGCCTCATTCAGCTCAAACTGGGGCAGCGAGAGCTGGCTTGCGGCCTCAGCATCCAACTGGGAGGGAGAGCCGCTCGCCCCTATTTTTTCTAAAAAGTTAAAAAGTTCCTTGCTGTCGTGTCGTATGCCGCGCAGCAACGGGCCTGTCAAGTTAAACGCGCAGGCGTGTACCGTATAACTCTTGCGGGCGGTGGAGCCCGAATAAGGGCTCCAATCGGTGACGGTGCGGGTGTGTGTCACCTCGCGCGGCTCATTGGTTTCGGAATCGTATTCGGTTTCGCAATAGGTTTCTTGCCTGTCCTCGCCGATTTGCAGCTGAAGGTTGCCTCAAAATGGCCTGTAACCCGGTAAAAGGGTAGATAGATCAGCTCTTGCTCTACAAAGGAGATTTCGTCGAACGCATCGGTGGGCAGAAATTCCTGCCCGGGAAGCCACTGGACGAAGGCCTTTTGGTGGTACTGCAGGGAAGAGAGGGCCGGAAAGTACAAATCTGCGGCAAGTTTGCTTGTTTCCATTTGGAGTCCCTTCCGGGCGGCCCGGATTGCCGGTATAGCCCTAATTTTTGCATCTAGTATACCACAACAGCCCGGCCGATTGCACCCGCCGCAAAAGCGGCAAGTTGCGCCGCGTGTTAATTTATGATATTATCAAAAACAGACAAATGATATGCAAGCGGCATCCATAGATATGCCGATAGGATGAACGGGAAAGGAGAGCAAAGCCAATGAAAATGTTAATCACCGTTGTGCAGGATGAGGATGCCTCCAGATTGGGATCTGGACTGATGAACGAGGGCTATAGCATTACCAAGCTGGCCAGCACCGGTGGGCTGCTGCGCTCCGGCAATACCACGCTGCTGATCGGTGTGGAAGACGACCAGATGGAAGACGTGCTAGCGCTGATCAAACAGCTGACCAAGAGCCGCAAAAAGCGGGTGGACTCCTCCGAAGGGAAGGACGAAGCCAAGAAAGCGATGGGCGCCCAGGGTAGCGAAGTTACGGTGGGCGGAGCCAACGTTTTCGTGTTGGATGTGGAAAACTTCCGGCACGTGTAAAGGGTGCGCGCTGGCTCAGGAGCAACTGCTCAAAGGGCTGCGCCAATCAACACAGATCAGCTTTAAAAAACAATAAAAAGCGGGAAGTATTTTCACTTCCCGCTTTTTATTGTTTTTTAATAGAACAGGCGGTGTTTGCGCCCCGGCTGCCGGACATTCAAGCTTTTTAAAGCAGCGCAAAGTGGGGGCTTTTAAAGATGGGTTCCATTTGGCACAGGCAAAAGGGATGGCCCGCCGGATCAAACATCACCCGCCAACCCTCGGCAAACTGTTGGCCGGCTAGGGTAGCGCCACAACCGGTTGCATACTCAACCGCCCGTTCCAAATCCTCGACGGCAAAGTCGATGTGGGCCATCTGCTGCTGGGCGCCGGGTTGCTCCGGCCACACGGGCGGCTCGTATTCGGGGTTTTTCTGGAAGGTTATGCCCGGGTAGGCGCCCTGCTGCACCCCCGGAGGACAAACGCAGGCGTACTGCTTATCGTGAAACGGTATTTCCCATTGCAGCAGCGCTGCGTAGAATTTTGCCAGCGCATAGGGGTCTTTGCAATCCAGCGTCAGCGCGTACAGCTTTACCGTTGGCTCATTGCCCATAATGTTGCCACCTCTAGCATTGTTGTACGTGTGTATTTTGCGGCGCTTATACGCCGCCGGCAATCTTTGTCTAAATCTTTCGGCAGGATAACCGTTACGATGGTGTCGAGCTGAGTATTGGCCTGCTGGATCTTTCAAGCGGGTATCCGGATGATCTGCTCGTCGCCATAGCTTTTTTTGTGTCGCAATGGGCACAATTGCGTGTTCAAATTTCATTGTGGATATTACCGCCCAGTAGTTTCGGTCGGACGGCGGCCTTGGAACACTGGTGTGTGCGGTTGACTGCGCAGCGTTCTTCTTCACTTATTTTAACATCAGAAAGAGCAAAACCAAAGGATTAACGATGGCCGTGGCGCGGTAAGGGCCGACGCGCTTCACCAGCGTCTGGCTGTTTGCAAAGTTTGGGTTGTCAAAAGGCTTGATGGGCAAATTGATCAGCTGCTTGGGAATCCAGCTGTATTCTTTGGCGCTTTCTTCCTCTTCCCGGTCCTGCGCTTCAATTTGCTCTTGCTGAAGCCGGTCCTGCTCTTCTACAAACGCTTCCTGTTCTTCGGCCTGTTGTTCAAGCTGTTCTTCGTGCATCCGGCTTTGTTCCTCTATGGCCTCTTCCCGTTCCCTAAGCTGTTGCTCTAAATCGTCTTCCGGATCCTGATCGCTTTCGTCCCACGGGGTTTGGTTTATTTCGATATAGCGGTGGTGTAAGTCGGGGCCGTAGTGTGCCTCCAGCAGCATCATGGCGGTGTCGGGAAAATCAGTGACGATGCCGGTCACACCCATGGAGAAGCAATCCTGCATGGTCACATAATCGTTTATCGTCCAGGCGTACAGCGGAATCCAGGCTTCCCGGCAGGCTTTGATCAAACCGTCGGACAGCATTTGCTCTTCCACCAGCAGAAAATCGATGTTCAGATTGATCAGCGAAGAAATGTCGAAGCTGCCCAGGCCGCCGTACACGCAGTAGCCTACCAGCGCGTCGGGGTACTTGGCCTTGACTTGCAGTACGATGCCATATTCCAGCGATACGAACAGCGCCTTATCGTAGGCGTTATATTTTTTGAGCACCGCCATGGTCTGGTCGATGGTGTCCTGCTTTTCGTGGCCGTGGGGTTTAAATTCTATAGCCAGGCGCATCTTGCCCTGGCACAGTTGAGCCATTTCCTCCAAAGTGGGAATGCGGCCGGTGTAGCCGTTTTGGCTTAAAGTGAGCTGCTGCAGCTGGGCTGCGGTCAACTCGTACACGTTTTTGTTGACGCCGGCCAGCCGCTTGAGGTTCACATCGTGGATGACCATGGGCACGCCGTCGGCCGACAGCATTACGTCGGCCTCAATGTAGTCGGCACCGCTGTCGATGGCCGCTTGGGCAGTCTCCAGTGTATTTTTCACCCCGTATGCGCTGCCCCGGTGGCCGATCACGATCAGGTCGTGCACCAGTCCCATGGACTGGCCGCTGAACAAAACCGCAAGGCCGATGCTCAGAATCAGCGCCACCGACAAGAGCTTTTTGTGGCGCTGGATGAAGGGTTTGTTGATTAGCCAGGCAAATACCAGCCGCAAAAACTTTAAAAGCGCCTGCCCCATGGTCACCAGCTGTTCCTTCAGGTCGTCCATCCACCGGCCCACCCGGCGCAGCACCTGCGGATCGTCGGGGATGGGAGTGAACAGCTGCATATATAGGGAGGTGATCAAGGAGGTAACCAGCGGCATCAGCATCAGCTGTATACCCTTGCACACCAGCCACAAGGGCAACGCCAAGATGGATTGCAGCGAACGCCCGCGGGATAGGTACAGCGCTTGGCGAAAGGTGGTGCGGGTGGTGTTAAACACCACATAAAGCGCGGTTTCCGGCAGCACAAACAGCAATATGTTCAGCAGCGATATCACCAGAAACACGCCGAAAATTTTGGGACCGTAGCTGCGCAGTGTTCGGCCGTTCAGCTTTAGCGCATGGCCAAATTTGCTGCGGCTGAGCACCATGGCAGGCAGCACAAAGGTCAGCACGGCCAATAGCGACAAAAGCAGCAGATACACACCCAGAAGCAAGATGGAACCCTGGGTGGTTTTGACCAGTTCGCCGGTTACAAAGTTTGGAATGGTCAGGCTGGGCAAAAGGGAGGAGCGCAGGCCGATGGGCATCAGCGGCAAAATTACCAGCGCGTACAGGCCGAAGGCCAACGCGCCCGGTCCCTTTAGCGAGGAGAAGGTGGGCAACGCGCGCTGTATGGCCCGGCGCAGGCTGGGCCGTTCGCCGGACAAGGGTTGGCGCACCAAAGAGACGATGGTGGCAAACTCAAAATAGACAAACAAAATCGCCAGCGGCACCAGCACCAGCACGCTGAACAGCCCCGGCCAGCTGAGCAGGAACTTGGCAATGCCTTCGTTGAGCATCAGCTTTTGTCCGCTGAGTTTGACGAAGGCGCGCAAGAGCCGGGAAAATAACGGGCGGATGATGATGTGGATGAAGCCCAAATTTGCGCCCATGAATATGGCAGCTTGGGCAACATCATCCAAAATGCGTGGAACCCGGCGCCCAGCGGGGCAAAGAACTTTGGTTTTTGTTTTTCCATGATGTCCTCCTGCTCTGTTTTCAAGAAAACAGCCCCTCTTTGCAAAAAAGAAGGCCTATGTTGTATTGCCAAGGGCAGCAGCGCACGCCCTTTTTTATATTCCAATAAATTCTATTACAAATCGTGGGCGATTTGGGAATTTTGCTATTTTATAACCGATTTCTAATCTGCCGGAAAAGCGGGAGAAAAAGTGAATTTGGTTTGGATAGGCTCCAACCAAGCCGCCTCATTTGTTGTGCTCGGCCTCCACCCTCCGGCGCCCGCATGCTGTTGCATATTGTGGACGAGGGAGGAATGGATTTAATCTTTGTATGCCTCTGCCGCCTGGCGCAGCCTGCTGCACAATTCCCGGCGCACATGGGGCGGGCCTGTGCACACACATCGACTCCCAAAGCTCATCAAAATTCCGTAGCCGTAATCGTCGGGCACAAAGTTAAAATGCACCCGGTAGAGGCCATCGTGTGCAGAGGAAATATCCCTTTCGCTGCAATAATCCAAAACTCTATCGAGTATGGAGCTGTGCACCAGCAGCTCAACGTCGATCATATTTTGGGCCATATTTTGGGTGAACTCCGAAATGGCCGGCGGCACTGTGCGCGGCGCAAAGGTGTCCGGTTGGATTTCGATATCGGACATGCGGGACAGTTTAAACAGCCGGAAATCCTTTTTCCCGCGGCAATATCCGTGTACGTACCAATGATCTCCCTTAAACAGCAGCCGGTGGGGCTCCATCGTGCGCAAGGCCGTTTCCCCTTGGCGGTTCCGGTACAAAAAGGACACCAGCCTGCGGCTGTCCAAAGCCGAGCGTACCATCCCGATTTTGGCCGTTAGGTTGCTGCCCATCCAGGGGGACAAATCAATCGCGATTTGATTGGCTTTCAGCACAACTTCGTGCCGCTGTGCTTCGGGGATAAAGCTCTGCACTTTGGCAAGGGTGCTGGCGGTTTCTTGGCTGGACAAGGTGCTGGAAATGCAGCCCAGCCCCATCAACATGGCGACTATGTCGGCTGTCGTAAAAATTCCTTTTTCAACTTTGTATTCCTTCATAATGCCGATGCCGCCGTTTGGCCCCGGGGTTGTCACAATCGGGATGCCCGCCCGGTTGATGGCTTCGACATCGCGGTAGATGGTGCGCAGCGACACCTCGAACAGCTCCGCAAGCTGTTTGCCGCTTACCTTTTCCCTGGTGAGCAGCAGCATGACAATGGCAATCAAACGCTCCAGTTTCATAAATTTCCTCCTGCTTCCATACTATATTGCTGACAGTATGCTGTCAACAAATGGTGCTATACTGATCTTATAAAGGTTAAAAAAGGAGGGAATCCAATGGATTACAAAGAGATGTTCGGCCGGATACTGGGCCAAACAAACCAGATCGCCCTGGCCACCGTGGCCGATGGGGCGCCCAATGTGCGCATCGTCAATTTTTGCTTTGACGCCGCAAAGCCCCAGCTTTTGTACTTCGCTTCGGACAGGGAAAACCAAAAGGTGGCCGAAATAAAGGCTAACAGCCAGGTCGCCTTTACCACCGTGCCCCAAGGCGGAATTCCACATGCCCGCTCGAGCGATGCCATTGCCCAGAAAAGCGAGCGCACAATCGGCGACCTGAAAGACTTGTTCATTGCACAAATCCCGGGGTACGATGAAACGATCGCCGCCATAGGCGACAGTTTGGACGTGTTTGAGATACACATCAAAAACGCGTTTGTGGTTGCGGATTTTGAAAATGCCGGGCCGGTCGCCTTCTAACTTGCCCCGGGTGGGCAGGCGCAGCACAAAAGGACAAGCGATCGCTTGTCCTTTTGTCTATGCAGGTTTGTCTTTTCAATCCATGCGTTATTCTGATTTTGTTACTCTATTCAACAAGGCGCCTCTTTGCAAAGCTTAAGAGGGGTTGGTGGCGATTTCGATGCGGCGGCCTTCGGCCACGGTGTCGTACATTTTTTGCATCACCTGCACAGCAACCTCGGGATAGTCGGTGATCAGTCCCAGCGCCCCCACCTGCAGCATTTGCTCCATGGAGTGCCGGCGGTTTACCGTCCACACGTACAGGGGCAGGTTGGCGTCGTAACAGTCATACACCAAATCTTCGGTGACCATCTTTTCTTCGGCCACCAGAAAGTCGATGTTTAGAGCCGAAAGGTTGGTGTCGTCCAATCGGCCCACACTGCCGTACACGCAGTAACCCACCTTGCTTTGGGGATAGTTGCGCTTCATCTGGCGCACCATGTTGTAGTTGATGGACATGAACAGGGTTTCCTCCATCATCTCATGGCGCTCCATGATTTGGACAACCTGCTCAATGGTGTCGATCTTCTCCCGGCCGTGGGGCTTAAACTCGATCAGCATACGGATTTTTCCCTTGCAGAAGGCGGCCACCTCGTCCAAGGTGGACACGGTGGCGGTGAACCCGCTCTGGCTGAGTTCGTGCTGCTTGAGCTCGTCCACCGTCAGGTTAAACACGTACTGCTTGCGCCCGGTCAACCGCCGCAGGTAGGAATCGTGAATCACCACAGGCACGCCGTCGCCCGACAGCATCACGTCCACCTCCACATAATCGGCGCCGGCATTGATGGCCTGCTGGAAGGCGTCCAGCGTGTTTTCTACCGCGTGCATGCTGCCGCGGTGGCCGATGACCACCGGATCGTGAATCCGGACCCCCGCTTGATAGGCGCTGTAGACCACCCACCAAAGGAGCACCAGCACCAGCGTCAGGATAAGTTTTCTGCATTTGCGCACCAGCGGATGAGACAAAATTTTGCTGTCGTTGCACCTTTGCTTGAGCCTGCTCCACTGCCGGTTGAGCCATCCGCGCAGCGCCACCGCCGATTTTTCCAGCACATCGTCCAGCTTGTTCAGATGCCTGGCCTCCTCGGGCAAGGGCTTCCACACCTGCTGATAAAATGCGGTGAGCAGGCTGAGCAGCAGGGGCAGCAAACCGACCTGCAGCACAGAGCAAACCAGCCACACCGGCATGGCGATCACACCTCGAACCGAACGGGTGCCCGATGCCGCCAGCGCCCGGCGCAGGGATACCTGCTCCGTGTTAAAAACTGCATCCAGTATAAACCGGGGCAACACATAAAGCGCGAGCCACATCACAACAAACACGCCGAAAAGGGCCAGCGCCCAAGTGCCGTAGGCGCGCAGGGTGATAGCGTTTTTTCGGATTGCGTTCTTAAAGCGGTACCCATCCAACACCATGGCGGGCATGATAAAAAACAAACTGCCAAAGGCCAAGAGCATGAGGGCGCCCAGCCCCCAGCTGATCAGGGTTGCATACGAACTGCGCGCCAGCCAGGTGGCGATGGGGCTGCGCGAAATCAGCTCGGGCACCCAGGAAGAGAGCGGTCCCAAATGCACCAGCGGCAGGAGGATCAGCACATATGCAAAAAAGAACAGCGCACCTCTGCCCCGAAGGCCGCGCAGCGCCCAGGTCGCCTCGCTCAGCGCGCGGCGGATTTTTGCCTTGCCGTTTTGCTGAGCTTGGCGCGCCAGCGAAGTGAGCACCGCACATTCAAAATAAATGAGCAATATGCCCAGGCTGGTCAACGCAAAGATGGACACCAAACCGGGCACGCTGAGCAGAAATTCCCACATTTCGTTGTTAAAAACCACGGTTCTGCCGTTGAAGCGCAAAAAGCCCTGCAACACTGAGGACAACAAGGGCTGGATGAGCTGGCTGGTTATAAAATAAAAAACCGAGGTGAACAAGGCCATCTTGGGGAGGGCTGTCCAAAACGCAAAAAAGCCCTGCCGCAGTGGAACGGCAAAGGGTGGCTTGTTGGTGACGCGCGGCGGCCTATTTTGGTGCGCTTTCATGGCTCCCCTCCATAAGGACAGTACTAAAATTCAGTATACGCTCAAAATGAATTTTGCGCAATCGCGCCGGCGCAGAACCCCGCAATATTTTGTGCCGGATAAATCGGCGAGGGCCTGTTTTTTAGCAAATATATAGCGAACGTTTGGCAAAGCCGTCCGGTTCAACCGATGGTTGTGGAATTTTGCAACTCTCGGTTGTGAAGAACGGGCCCGGTTCAACCAACGGAGTATTCAAATCGCTTTGGACGGATGGTACAGTGGAATCAACAAAGGAAAGAAGGAGGGAACATCCATGAATCAAACGCTGGGAAATAGAATCGCGCGGCTGCGCAGACGCAAGGACATCACCCAGGAAACTATCACTTTCGGTTTGATTTCCTTTGCTATCAGCTTGGTTGCGACATTATACGGGCTATATGCCAACTACAAAAGCCATAGCCGAAAGAAGCTGGAAATCGAAGTGGGTCACGAAAGGCGGATGATTCGAATAGAAGAAGCGATGAACGACATCAAAATAGGGGTAGACGACATTCGCCTGGATTTAAAGGCGCAAGGCACTCAGGTGAACGAAATCCACACCCGCCAAACGATCACTGAGGAGCAGCTCAAAGCCGCCAACCAGCGCCGGGACGAACAAATCAGAGCTGCCAACCAACGGATTGACGAGTTGTGCAAGCGCATTGAACAGCTGGAAAAGGAGTAAGAATTATGAAAATTGACTGGAAAGCCAAGCTAACCTCGCGCAAATTCTGGGCGGCCCTCACCGGATTCATAGGGCCCTTGCTGATCGCTTTCGGCATGGGCGAATCCGAAGTCACCCAGATCATCGCCATCATTATGGCGGGCGCCACGCTGATCGCCTACATCATCGGCGAGGGCATGGTGGACGCCGCAAAGCTGCAAGAGTCGAGCCCGTCAGAATCGAAAGAATAAAGCAAAACCGCCCGCGCCAAGTGGGTAAATAGAACAGACGACAAAACCGGATGGTGCCTTTGTGGTGCCATCCGGATTTTTTTGTGCCCTTGTTTGTGCGCAAGTTGCTTTATGCAGAGGTAAAGGCAAGCAACAACTTTGCCGATCTGGATGTAGATGGAACTTATGTACATCCGGGGCATTTTTAGAGGATGGGAGGCTTCTTTTGAAAATTTACAAACCTGGTAAGCGGGGCGCGAGGAGGCCGCTTAAGCGTTTGCAAAATAGGGTGGCACTTTGCATTTCTTATGATATAATATCATAAAAAGAATGATAAAGGAGATAATTTCATGGGCGAATACGAATTCACTTATGATTTACCAGTTAATTTAGTCCATGGATTTT
>CAYFTL010000009.1:0-66250 GCA_964346145.1 uncultured Oscillospiraceae bacterium
AGGTGGCCGCACGGTAGGCTCGGGCGTAGTCAGCAAGGTTATTGCATAATCAATCAATTTTAGGGATTGCGGCGATTTTTTCGCCGCAATCTTTAAATTACGCAAACATTTAACATAAATAAGCAAACTTGTGGTGTGGCAGGGGTTGAATTTACCGCTTGGGGCGGGTATAATGAATAAGTTGCGTCGAACGCAATTTTTGTGCGCTTTTTTAAGAGACAAAAGTTGCGAGCAACACGGGATGAACCGAAAGGTTGCGGGCGATTTGCTCGGGGAATTTTCGGGGACCAGTCCGACAATCGGGCGACGGCTCATGCGCCGTCGAAAAAAGAATAAGGGCACGCCCGGGTGCGTGTGCATGAGTCTGAAGGAGGAGAAACAATGGCAAATCAAAAAATTCGTATCAAGCTGAAGGCTTACGAACACAACATCATCGACCAGTCGGCCGCGCGTATCGTAGAAACTGCAAAGCGCACCGGCGCGCGTGTGTCGGGACCGATTCCGCTGCCGACCAAACGCGAAGTGGTAACGATCTTGCGTTCGCCCCACGTTAACAAGGATTCGCGCGAGCAGTTCGAAATGCGGACCCACAAGCGTTTGATTGACATTTTAGATCCCACTCCCCGCACGGTGGATTCGCTGACCAAGCTGGATCTGCCCGCAGGCGTTGAGATCGAAATCAAGCTGTAAGGCTGTTGCTTTAATTAGGAGGTGCAACCATGAAGAAGGCAATTCTCGGTAAAAAGATCGGTATGACTCAGGTCTTCCTGACGGACGGCCGCTTGGTACCGGTCACCGTAGTGGAAGCCGGCCCTTGCACGGTGGTGCAAAAGAAAACGGTGGACACTGACGGTTATGAGGCTGTTCAAGTCGGTTTCGGCGAGCTCGCTCCTCAGCGTGCCAAGAAACTGAAGAACAAACCCGAGCTAGGCCACTTCGAGAAATCGGGTGTAGAGGCTACCCGTTACCTGCGTGAACTGCGTCTGGATGACATCGCGCCCTACGAAGTTGGCTCTAAGATTACTTGCGACGTGTTTGAAGAAGGCGATCGCGTGGACGTAAGCGGTATCAGCAAAGGACACGGATTTACCGGTGCGATTTACCGCTGGAATTTGGGACGCGGACCCATGGCTCACGGTTCGAAATACCACCGTGGACAAGGCTCTTTGGGCTCCAGCGCCACCCCCGGCCGTGTGTTCAAAAACAAAAAAATGAGTGGACAGTACGGTAACGAAAAAGTGACCATCCAGAATCTTGAAGTCGTACGAGTGGAAGCCGATCGCAACCTTCTGCTGATCAAAGGCGCCGTCCCCGGTGCAGTGGGCAGCCTGCTCGTCGTCCGCGATTCGGTGAAGTCGTCGAAATAAGTTTTCTGGAAGGAGGACGAAACAATGCCTAAGGTAGCAATTTTCAATATGCAAGGCGCAAATGTGGGCGAGATCGAACTTTCCGAGAACACATTCGGCGCTGAAGTAAACGAATCTGTGATGCATCAGGTAGTGCGCAGCCAGCTGGCCGCACAGCGCCAAGGCACACAATCTGCAAAAACACGCAGCGAAGTTCGCGGTGGCGGCCGCAAGATTTATCGCCAAAAAGGCACCGGAAACGCGCGCCATCACTCCAACAGGGCGCCCCAGTTCCGTCACGGCGGTGTGGTGTTTGCTCCCAAACCCCGGGATTATAGTTTCTCTGTTCCGCGCAAAGTTCGTCGCTTGGCGATGAAGGGTGCGCTGACAAGCAAAGTCGTGGACAACGATTTGGTCGTGCTGGACAAGCTTGAGCTTTCCGAAGCCAAGACCCGCATCGTGGCTCAGATGCTCAAAGATCTGGGTGCCGACCGCAAGGCGCTGATCGTATTGCCCGGACGCGACGAAAAAGTGGTTCGCGCCGCAGCAAACCTGCAGGGCGTAAAGACCGCTTACGTGAACACGTTGAACGTACTCGACATCTTGAAATACGACAAATTCATCGTAACTCAAGAGGCTGTGAAAATGGTCGAGGAGGTGTACATCTAATGAAGGATCCTCACGATATCATCATTCGTCCGGTTCTTACTGAAAAGAGCTACGACAATATGGCCAATAGACAGTACGCCTTTGAGGTGGCTATCAAGGCCGGAAAAAGCGAAATCAAAAAAGCCATTGAGGCAATCTTCGGAGTGGAAGTCAAGAGCGTAAACACGATGCGCACCATGGGCAAGATGAAACGCCAGGGCCGCACTCAAGGCCGCACCCCCGAAGTTAAAAAGGCTTACATCACACTGACGGAAGGCTCCAAGTCCATCGAGTTCTTCGAGGGAATGGCGTAGAGTAAGAGGAGGGAACACGCTATGGGAATCCGAGTGTACAAACCGACCTCGCCTGCGCGGCGCTTTATGTCGGTTCTCACTTATGAAGAGATCACCAAAAAAGAACCCGAACGCTCGTTGCTGACCACCTTGCCCTACAAGGCAGGTCGCAACCATCACGGAAAAATCACCGTGCGCCACAAGGGTGGCCGCGTTCGTCGCAAATACCGTATCATTGATTTTAAGCGCAATAAGGACAATGTGCCCGCAAAGGTAGCGTCTATTGAGTATGACCCGAACCGCACCTGCTTCATTGCCTTGCTTAACTACGTGGACGGCGAAAAGCGTTACATCCTAGCTCCCGAGGATTTGAAAGTGGGAGACACCGTAATGAGCGGTACCGAAGCCGACATCAAACCCGGCAACTGCTTGCCCATTGCCAACATCCCGTTGGGAACTTTGATTCACAACATTGAAATCAAGCCCGGCAAAGGCGGACAAATGGTTCGCGCAGCCGGTGTTGCAGCTCAGCTGATGGCCAAGGAAGGCTCTCACGCACAGGTGCGCTTGCCTTCAGGCGAAGTGCGCAAAGTGTTGATGCAAGCCCGGGCCACGGTCGGCGTTGTGGGCAACCACGACCACGAGAACGTGCGCATCGGTAAAGCCGGTCGTTCGCGCCACATGGGTATTCGCCCGGGCGTTCGCGGTGTGGTTATGAACCCCAACGATCACCCGCACGGCGGCGGCGAGGGCAAATCCCCCGTGGGTATGCCCGCACCCATGTCCCCGTGGGGCAAGCCCACTCAGGGCGTTATCACGCGCAAGCGCAACAAATACTCTGACAACATGATCGTTAAGAGAGCCGGTAAGAAATAGCCGGTAACGCCTAGGAAGGAGGCTCCCTCATCAATGAGCAGATCTGTTAAAAAAGGACCCTTTATTCAAGAAGCGCTGCTGAAACGGGTTGAAGCCATGAATGCCAGCGGCGAGAAAAAAGTTATAAAGACATGGTCGCGCGCATCCACGGTTTTCCCCCAGTTTGTAGGGCACACCGTTGCCGTGCATGACGGCCGCAAACACGTGCCGGTATACGTTACAGAAGATATGGTTGGACACAAGTTCGGAGAGTTTGCTCCCACCCGTACCTTCCGCGGTCACGCCGGCAGTGAGAAGGCATCAGGCCGCAGATAAGGGAAGGAGTGAGATGAAATGGCAACCCGTATAGTAGAAAAGGCACAGGCTCGCAGCGAGAAAGCTGACAAGCGCCCGCGTGCTGTCGCCCGGTACATTCGCATTTCTTCCCGAAAGGTAAAGATTGTGATTGACCTGATTCGCGGCAAAAACGTGAACGACGCGCTGGCAATCCTGATGAACACCCCCAAGAGTGCCGCTCCCGTTGTGGAAAAGCTCCTCAATTCGGCCATCGCCAACGCTGAAAACAATTTGAACATGGATCGCGATTCGCTGTATGTGGCGGAGGTTTTTGCGGATCAGGGTCCCACTCTGAAACGGTATTGGCCCCGCTCCCATGGACGCGCGGACGTTATCTTGAAGAGAACCAGCCATATTACCATCGTGCTTGATCAGGCGAAGTAAGGCAAGGAGGAGAACAGATGGGCCAGAAAGTTAATCCCCACGGCGCACGCGTTGGTGTGATCTTCGACTGGAGCACCAAGTGGTATGCCGACAAAAAGGATTTTTCCGACAATCTGGTGGAAGACTATAATTTGCGCAAAATGCTCAAGGAAAGACACTACCAAGCTGGTGTTTCCAAGATTGACATTGCGCGTTCCGCCAACAGAATTACAGTAACCATTCACACGGCAAAACCCGGCATTTTGATTGGCCGCGGTGGCGCAGGTGTGGAAGCGATTAAAAAATCGGTGGAGCAGTTCACCGGCAAAGCAGCCAACATTAACGTTATCGAGATTAAATTCCCCGATGCCGACGCTCAGCTGGTAGCTGAGAACATTGCCCAGCAGTTGGAAAAACGTATTTCCTTCCGCCGCGCGATGAAGCAGGCAATGGGCCGCGCACAAAAAGCCGGCGCCAAAGGAATTAAAACTATGGTATCCGGCCGTTTGGGCGGTGCAGAAATTGCCCGCACCGAGGGCTACCATGAAGGCTCGATTCCGCTGCAAACCTTAAGGGCAAACATCGATTATGGTTTTGCTGAAGCCAATACGACCTACGGAAAGATTGGCGTAAAAATTTGGATTTACAAAGGCCAAGTGCTGCCCAGGGCGAAAGCCACAGTAGCTGCTCCGGCCGCTCCTAGGAAGACGGAAGGAGGGAAATAGTCATGCTAATGCCCAAGAGAGTCAAGCGCCGCAAAGTGATGCGCGGTCGCATGAAAGGCAAGGCCATGCGCGGCAATTTCCTTGCATACGGTGATTACGGCATTGTGGCCACACAGCCTGGCTGGATCACCTCTAACCAGATTGAGTCTGCGCGTATTGCCATGACGCGTTTTATTCGCCGCGGCGGTAAAGTTTGGATCAAAATATTCCCGGACAAGCCCGTAACCAGCAAACCGGCAGAAACCCGAATGGGATCCGGTAAAGGTTCGCCCGAATACTGGGTAGCAGTGGTAAAACCCGGCCGTGTGTTGTTTGAAATGAGTGGCGTTTCTGAAGAAGTGGCTCGTGAAGCCCTTCGCTTGGCCTCGCACAAATTGCCCATTAAGAGCAAGTTTATCAAGCGAGAGAACGACGAATCGGGTGGTGACGAGCAATGAAAACCAAGGAATTCAAGGAATTGATGAACAAAACCACCGAAGAGCTCAACACCGATCTGAAAAACAGAAAGGGCGAGCTGTTCAACCTGCGCTTCCAGTTGGCCACGGGTCAGTTACAGAACACCGCGGCAATCCGTGAGTGTAAGCGCGATATAGCCCGTGTAAAAACCATTATTCGCCAGCGCGAAATTAGTGCGCAGGCATGACGAAGCGAAAGGAGGCTGCCTAAACCATGGCCGAAGAAAGAGGCATTCGCAAAACCCGTGTAGGAATCGTCGTGTCTGACAAGATGGACAAAACCATCGTCGTGGCGATTCGCAGGCGCGTTAAACATCCCTTATACGGAAAAATTTTGAATAAGACCGATAAATTAAAGGTTCATGATGAAAATAATGAGTGCGGCATTGGCGACAGAGTCCGCGTGATGGAAACCCGGCCGCTATCCAAGGATAAGCGTTGGCGTTTGGTGGAAGTCGTCGAAAAGGCGAAGTAAGCCTACGCACGTGAGCAAGGAGGGAATCACTCAATGATTCAGCCGCAAACCCGTTTGAAAGTCGCCGATAATTCCGGCGCTAAAGAAATTATGTGTTTTCGCGTAACCGGCGGTTCTTTCCGGCGCGATGCTCGCGTAGGCGACATCATCATCGCATCGGTTAAAGCAGTCGCTCCCGGGAGCGCAATTAAGAAGGGCGACATTGTAAAGGCGGTTATCGTGCGCATGCGCAAACAATACCGCCGTCCCGACGGATCTTACATCCGTTTTGACGACAATGCTGCCGTGATCATCAACGACGCCAAACAGCCCCGTGGCACCCGCATTTTCGGGCCGGTCGCGCGCGAGCTTCGCGAAAAAGATTTCATGAAGATTGTTTCGCTGGCGCCCGAAGTGCTGTAGTGGAGGTGAACGCAGTGAGCACACCAAAGATGAGAATTAAGGTCAAAGACACCGTAGTGGTAACCGTTGGCCGCAAAGGTGAAGATGGAAACAAAGGCAAACAGGGCAAAGTAATCCGCGCGTTCCCCAAAGAGGGCAAGATCATTGTTGAAGGCGTTGCCATGGTGAAACGTCACCAGAAGCCGCGCGCACAAGGCATGCCCGGTGGCATCATTGAAAAGGAATCGGCAATCCCGGTTTCCAACGTGATGCTGGTTTGTAAGGAATGCAAAAAGCCCACCCGCGTAGGCTATAAGTTCCAAGACAATGGCAAGAAAGTACGCGTGTGTAAGAACAAAGGATGCGGCGCTGTTATCGATAACTAATCGACAGGAGGAGACTATCGTGCCAAGATTAAAAGATAAGTACGTTGCCGAAGTCATTCCTGCGCTGCAGCAGAAGTTCGGCTACAAGAACGTAAACCAAATCCCCAAACTAGAAAAAGTGGTTATCAATATCGGTTTGGGCGAATCCAAAGACAACCCCAAAGCCATGGAAAATGCGGTGAACGAGCTGAGCATTATTTCGGGTCAGAAGCCACTGATTACCAAGGCTAAGAAATCGATCGCCAACTTTAAAGTACGCGAAGGCATGAACGTTGGAACTAAAGTGACTCTGCGCGGCGATCGCATGTATGAATTTGTGGATAAGCTGGTGAGCATCAACCTTCCTCGTGTGCGCGACTTTCGCGGCGTTTCCAACAAGGCATTTGATGGCCGTGGCAACTACGCGCTCGGCGTTCGTGAGCAGCTGATTTTTCCGGAGATCAACTATGATCAGGTGGATAAAATCCGTGGTATGGAGATGATCTTCGTCACTTCTGCCAAGACTGACGAAGAAGCCAAAGAGCTGTTGAGTTTGTTGGGCATGCCGTTCGCTCATGCATAAAGAAGGAGGATACGCAACGTGGCAAAGACAAGTTTAAAAGTCAAGCAGACGAGAACCCCTAAGTTCTCCACACGCGCTTACACCCGCTGCCGCATCTGCGGACGCCCCCACTCAGTTTTGAGGAAATATGGCGTATGCCGCATTTGTTTCCGCGAGCTGGCTTATAAAGGCCAGATTCCCGGTGTAAGAAAGGCTAGCTGGTAAGCTGGGAAAACACGGAAGGAGGTTACACAATGGTCGTGAATGATCCTATTGCAGATATGCTCACTCGCATTCGAAATGCCCTGATCGTTAAACACGATTCCATTACCCTGCCCGCTTCGAATACCAAGAAGGCGGTTGCTAAAATCCTGTTGGATGAAGGGTATATCAAGAGTATTGATTTTGTTGACGATGGACTGCAGGGACAGATCAAAATTGTTTTGAAATATACTCAGGAAAAACAGTCGGTAATCACTGGGCTAAAGCGCATTTCCAAACCTGGTTTGCGCGTCTATGCCAAGAAAGATGCCATCCCCAAAGTGCTTGGTGGATTGGGTATCGCGATTCTTTCTACTTCCAACGGCCTTATGACCGATAGGGAAGCTCGTTCGCAGGGTGTAGGCGGAGAAGTAATGGCCTACGTTTGGTAAACATCAAGCACAGTCTGGAGGTGCAACACATGTCTCGAATCGGAAAACTTCCGATCAATGTGCCCAGCGGCGTGACGGTTACCGTTGCGGATGACAACACGGTGAGCGTAAAAGGCCCCAAAGGTACGTTGAGCGAGAAGGTCCATAGTGATATTAAAGTTACCCAGGAGGGCAACGAGTTGCTCGTTACCCGTCCGTCTGACAGCAAGCCCCATCGTTCGATGCACGGCTTGTACCGTTCTTTGGTCTACAACATGGTGGTTGGAGTTACCGAAGGTTATCAAAAGCTGCTTTTGATGGAGGGCGTAGGCTATAATGCCAAAGTCGCCGGCAACGAACTGACGTTGAACGTTGGTTTTAGCCATCCAGTAAAGTTTACGGCCCCCGAGAGCATCACCTTTGAAACCCCCGCAGCTACCCAAATCGTAGTCAAGGGCATCAACAAACAGTTGGTTGGCGCAATTGCCGCCGACATCCGCGCAGTACGCAAACCCGAACCTTATTTGGGCAAAGGCATTCGTTATGACAACGAGCACATTCGCCGCAAAGAAGGCAAAACGGGCAAATAAGAAAGGGAGTGAGCGCAAATGTTTACCAAGCGGGATCGTAACAAAAATCGAGTTATCCGCCATCAGCGCGTCCGCAACAAAATTAGCGGCACGCCCGAGAGTCCCCGGCTTTGCGTGTACCGCAGCCTAAATCACATCTACGCTCAGATTGTGGACGATGTAGCCGGTAAGACATTGGCGGCTGCTTCGACTGTAGAAAAGTCTATCGCTGATCAAGTGAAAGAGCTTGACAAAAAGGGCGCAGCCAAAGTGGTAGGCAAAGTGATTGCTGAGCGCGGAATCGCCGCCGGCATCAAGAGCGTGGTGTTTGACCGCGGTGGCTATGTCTACACTGGCCGTGTGGCTGAAGTGGCCGCAGGCGCCCGTGAAGGCGGTCTGGACTTCTAATGACAGGAGGGAATGCACGCATGCAGCGCTACGAACAAGTAAGCGAGTTTAAAGAACAGCTTGTCGCAGTCAACCGCGTAAGCAAAACCGTTAAAGGCGGCCGCAACATTCGTTTTACTGCTTTGATGGTAGTAGGCGATGAGAATGGTCGCGTGGGCGTGGGTATGGGCAAGGCCAACGAAATTCCGGAAGCTATTCGCAAAGGAAACGAAGTTGCCAAGAAAACCATGATCACCGTTCCCATGAAGGACACTACGATTCCCCACGAAGTAATCGGTGTATACGGAGCAGGCCGCGTTATGCTGTTGCCGGCTCCCGAAGGTACCGGTGTTATCGCGGGCGGTCCGGTCCGTGCGGTTCTGGAAGCTTTGGGTATCCGCGACATTTATACAAAATCCTACGGATCCAGCAACCCGGTTAACATGGTGAAAGCCACCCTGGCCGGCCTTAAGCAGCTCCGTTCAGCCGAACAGATTGCCAAGCTTCGCGGAAAATCCGTTGAAGAGTTGATGGGCTAGGAGGTTAGTGTAAAATGAAATTAAAAGTAACACAAACCCGATCCACCATTGGCCGAATGAAAGATCAGATCGCTACGATTGAAGCGCTGGGCCTTCGCAGAATCAACCACTCGGTTGTGCACGAAGACGGCCCGGCCATCCGTGGAATGATCAACAAGGTCAAGCACATGGTGAAGGTAGAAGAGATTAACGACTAAGGAGGTTCGACATGAAACTGCATGAACTGAAACCTGCGTTCGGGTCGACCAAGTCTCCCAAGCGACTGGGTCGCGGTATTGGGTCGGGCTTGGGCAAGACCTCCGGTAAAGGTCATAAGGGTGCAAAGGCGCGCTCCGGCGGCGGAAAAGCCCCCGGTTTCGAAGGCGGACAGATGCCTTTGATGCGCAGACTGCCCAAACGCGGATTCTACAATCCGTTCCGCAAAGAGTATGTGGCCATCAATGTGGAACGCTTGGATATTTTCGAAGACGGCGCCACAGTTTCCCCGGCAGCTTTGATCGAAGCGGGCATCATCAAGAAGATTGGCGATGGCGTGAAAATCATGGGTGACGGTGAAATCACCAAAAAACTAACGGTTCAGGCGGCCAAGTTTACGGTCACCGCGAAGGAGAAGATTGAAGCGGCGGGCGGAAAAGCAGAGGTGATCTGATATGTGGGAAACCTTTCGGAACGCGTGGAGAATAAGAGACCTGCGTAAGAAGATCCTGTATACTTTTTTCATGCTGCTGATATATCGTTTGCTTTGCTTTGTGCCCACGCCGGGTGTAAACACGGCTGCTGTAGCTGCGGCAATGCAAGGGAACGACCTGCTGGGCTTCATCAACATGATGACCGGTTCCAACATGGAGCAGTTTACCATCATGGCGATGGGAATCACTCCATACATCAACTCTTCCATTATTATGCAACTGCTGCAAGTGGCCATCCCCAAGCTGGAAGAACTGGCTAGGAGGGCGATGACGGCCGCAAGAAGATTGCCCAATATACGCGTTATCTGACCATCGTTCTGGGCTTTGTACAGGCCGTGGTATTGTCGATTTCTTTGGGCGCTTCCTCTGGTACTAACTGGTATGATTATGTTACAATCGGCGTTTGTCTGGCGGCCGGTACCGCTTTGGCGATGTGGATTGGTGAACGGATCACCGAGAACGGAATCGGTAACGGAATTTCGTTGTTGATCTTCGCAGGTATCGTATCCCGGTTGGGGCCGAGCACGGTGAATGGCCTTCAAAACATTTTGAACGGCAGTATGGCGGCTTGGCAAGCAATCCCTGTGGTGCTCATGGTTTTGATTTTGATCGTGGGCGTCGTATTTGTGGACTGCGGTGAACGCCGCATTCCGGTTCAGTACGCCAAGCGCGTAGTTGGGCGGAAAATGTATGGGGGCCAAAGTTCCCACATTCCGCTGAAAGTGAACTCTTCGGGCGTTATGCCGTTGATCTTTGCTTCGGCGATCATGAACTTCCCCAGCACGATCCTCGGATTCTGGCCTAGCAGTTCGGCAGCCATCTGGTGGAACAACAACTTTAATTATTTGTCGGTATCCTACCAGCTGGTGTTTTTCTTCCTGATTCTGGGCTTTACGTTCTTCTATTCTTCAATCTCGTTTAATCCGATTGATATTTCGAAGAACATTCAACAAAATGGCGGAATGATTCCCGGAATTCGTCAAGGTAAGCCGACTTCGGACTATCTTGCCAAGATTTCCAGGCGCATTACTTTGTTTGGCGCGTTTTTCCTGGCTGTGCTGGCCATTGTGCCCACACTGCTGTCTGCGTTGGCCGGCATTAATATGCCCTTTGCAGCGTCTTCGTTGCTGATCGCAGTATCGGTTGCCATGGAAACCACACGCCAGCTGGAAGCTCAAATGTTGATGCGTCACTACAAAGGTTTCCTCTAATCCAGGAAACTTTCGGACGCAGAAGCATTGTGCTAAAAGAGGAGTGCGACGAATGAAATTGGTATTTTTAGGCCCGCCAGGTGCGGGTAAGGGGACCCAAGCGATTCGCGTAAGCGAAAAGCTGGGCGTCCCGCATATTTCTACCGGCGATATGCTGCGCAGCGCTGTACGTTTAGGCACCCCTGCCGGGACAAAAGCCAAGCAGTATATGGATGCCGGACAGTTGGTTCCCGATACCGTGGTAGTGGAACTGGTGAAAGAGCGCTTGGGCAACGCAGATTGCACAAAAGGTTTTTTGCTGGACGGCTTTCCGCGCTCGGTGGAGCAGGCTGAAACACTAGATTCTTTTGCAGACCTGGATGCTGTGGTGAATCTGGATGTGGAGGATGCAAAACTGATTGACCGTTTGACCGGTAGGCGTGTGTGCACCGATTGCGGAGGCACTTACCACGTAAACACATTAAACGGCGCCACCGATTGCCCCAACTGCGGCAAGCCGCTGGTTCAGCGGGCAGACGATCAGCTGAAAACCATTTCCAACAGGTTGAAGGTGTACCACGAGCAAACCAGCCCGCTGATCGATTACTACGCAGGCAAAGGATTGCTCAAAACGATTGATGGTGCCCAGGCTGCCGAAGCAGTGCTGGCTGATATCCTGGCGGTTTTGGAGTGATGTATAGATGATATCCATTAAATCTCCAGAACAGGTTCAGCTCATGCGCGAGGCAGGGGCACTGTTGCATCGGGTTCTCGGTGAACTGAAAAATCATATAAAGCCCGGGATCACCACCATGGAATTGGACCGGATGGCTGAAAAGATGATTACCGATGCAGGTGCAATCCCTTCCTTTAAAGGCTACAATGGATTTCCTTACACGCTGTGCACGTCGCCAGATGAGCAGGTGGTTCATGGTTTTCCGTCGGATGAGCAGCTCAAGGAAGGGCAGATCTTATCAATCGATGCAGGTTTGGTTTTGAACGGATGGCAGGCCGATAGCGCATTCAGTGCACCGGTGGGCCCAGTGCCGGACGAAATCTTAAGACTCATCAGGGTAACAGAAGAGTGTTTTTGGCTAGGTGCCGCCCAAGCGCGCGAAGGCAATCGAATTGGCGATATATCCAACGCTGTGCAACAACACGCAGAGAAGAACGGCTATTCTGTCATTCGGGATCTGTGTGGACACGGAATCGGGCAGCAAATGCACGAAGCGCCAGATGTGCCTAACTTTGGCCATCCGGGGCGGGGTGTGCGGCTTTCTGCAGGCATGACCATTGCCATAGAGCCCATGATTGCCATGGGCGATTGGCGGGTATATGTTGGTAGCGATGGCTGGACGGTGCGCACGAAGGATCACAGCACGGCGTGCCATTATGAGCATACCGTAGCGATTACCCAGGGCGAACCGGAAATTCTTACGTTCCCCGGCGCGAATCTAGGGGAGGCCATCCGATGATAGAGACTCCATTGGCGGTAGGACAGGTGGTAAAATCCAAAGCCGGGCGGGACAAGGGGCGTTGCTTCCTGATCTGCCGGGTGGAAGACGACCAATACGTGTGGCTGGTGGACGGCAAGCTACGAAAGATGGAAAAACCCAAGAAGAAAAAGCGCAAGCACTTGGTGGCATTAAAAAAATGCGCGACCGAGTTGCAACAGAAGCTAGAGCGCAACCAAACGATCGAAGACCATGAAGTAAGACGAGCGCTTGAAGCGTTACAGCTAAGCGAGGAGGAATGAAAGTGGCCAAAGCGGATGCGATTGAAGTCGAAGGCGTAGTAACCGATACTTTTCCCAACGCGATGTTTGAAGTAGAACTGGCCAACGGACACAAGGTTCTGGCGCACATTTCGGGAAAGATGCGTATGCACTACATTCGTATTTACCCCGGAGACAAAGTTACGGTTGAGCTTTCTCCCTACGATCTGACCAGGGGACGAATCACCTGGCGGAGCAAGGGCTAAGCTTAGAGATAGCAAGGAGGCACAATTCAATGAAAGTGAGACCCTCTGTAAAACCCATTTGCGAAAAGTGCAAAATTATTAGGCGCAAAGGCCATGTTATGGTGATTTGCGAGAACCCTAGACACAAACAGAAACAAGGTTAATACCGAAAAAAAGGAGACACGGAGCGGCTGCACGGTACGCTTACCGTGTCCCGTGGCTCTTTTGATATACATACTCTATTCACACGAAAGCTGGAGGTGCTTTTAACAGATGGCACGTATTGCAGGTATCGACCTTCCAAGAGAGAAGCGAGTCGAAATCGCCCTGACGTATATTTATGGCATTGGCCGTACTACAGCAGCTGAAATCATTGCAGGCACTGGGATCAACCCCGACACGCGCGTGAAGGATTTGACCGAACAAGATGTTAGCAAGCTGCGCGATTACATTGATCAAAACCTAAAAGTGGAGGGAGACCGTCGTCGCGAAGTTTCTTTAAACATTAAGCGTTTGATGGAAATTGGTTGCTATCGCGGTCTGCGTCACCGCCGTGGTTTGCCCGTTCGCGGACAAAACACCCGGGTGAATGCCCGTACCCGCAAGGGTCCCAAGAAACAGGTAGCAGGCAAGAAAAAGGCCAATTAACCGATCTGATTAGGAGGAACATGAAGTATGGCTAAGCCAAAGCTGAAACGGGTGACCCGCCGCCGCCGCGAGAAAAAGCTGGTGGAACGCGGAGCCGCTCATATTCGCTCTTCATTCAACAACACGATCGTAACGATCACCGATACCGCAGGAAATGCGCTCAGCTGGGCTTCGGCCGGCGGGTTGGGTTTCCGCGGCAGCAAAAAATCCACCCCCTTTGCGGCCCAGTCTGCTGCTGAAACAGCTGCACGCGCCGCCATGGAGTATGGACTGAAGACTGTAGAAGTTTACGTTAAAGGACCTGGTTCGGGGCGCGAAGCAGCCATTCGTTCACTGCAAGCAGCAGGTCTGGAAGTTAACATGATTAAGGACGTGACACCGATTCCCCACAACGGATGCCGTCCGCCCAAGCGCAGAAGAGTGTAATCGAGGAGGTACTGATTTATGGCTAGATATACCGGTTCGGTTTGCCGTCTGTGCCGTCGCGAGGGCACCAAACTGTTTCTGAAGGGTGACCGTTGCTACGGCCCCAAATGTGCGTTGGGCAATCGCCCCACCCCGCCGGGTCAACACGGCCAGGCACGCCAGCGCAAGCAATCCGAATATGGAATGCAGTTGCGTGAGAAGCAGAAAGCCCGCCGCGCGTACGGCGTGTTGGAGGCACAATTCCGAAACTACTTTGATATGGCAGAACGCCAGAAGGGCATTACCGGTGAAAACCTGTTGATCCTTTTGGAACGCCGTTTGGACAACGTGGTTTATCGCCTAGGTTTGGCGGAAAGCCGTCCCCAAGCGCGCCAGCTAGTTCGCCATGGACATATTGAGATCAATGGCAAGAAGGTAAACATTCCTTCCTATTTGGTAAGCCCCAACGAGGTGATTTCTGTGCGTTCGCGCAGCGCCGAGCAGAACCACTTTAAAGCGGTTCGCGAAGGCACCAGCCGGATCGTGCCCAAGTGGCTCGAGATGGATGCAGAAAATCTGAAGGCAACTGTAGTAGCTATGCCTCAGCGCGAAGACGTTGATTTGACGGTAGAGGAGCATCTTATCGTCGAGTTGTATTCTCGTTAATATAATGTCTTTTGCTGTGCTGATGTATGTTGCAAAGCGCAGCGAAAGGCTCTACGCGCGAATGAGGAGGGATTGCTGAATGATTGAAATCGAAAAACCCAAAATCGAACGAGTTGAAAGCGGCGAGAACAAACGATACGGAAAGTTCGTTTTAGAACCCTTGGAACGCGGTTTTGGACAGACTTTGGGCAATTCGCTACGGCGTGTGCTATTAAATTCGCTTCCTGGCGTTGCGGTAACCAATGTGCGCATCGAAGGTGTGCAACACGAGTTTTCCACAGTGCCCGGGGTGAAGGAAGATGTGGCAGAAATCATTCTGAACTTAAAGAACCTCTCCGCAAAGCTGTTTACGGATCAACCCAAGACTGTGATGATAGACGCATACGGCGAAGGTGTCGTTACTGCGGCCGACATCAAAGCAGACGAAGAGGTTGAGATTGTAAGCACGGACTTGCACATTGCAACTTTGAGCGAAGGTGCACATTTGCAAATGCAGATGACCTTGGAAAAAGGCCGTGGATATGTTTCGGCAGAACGAAACAAACAACCCAGTATGCCGATTGGAGTTATTCCGATTGACTCCATATTTACGCCCATCCGCAAGGTGAGTTATGCGGTGGAAGACACCCGCGTTGGTCAGATTACAGACTATGATAAGCTTACGCTTGAAGTGTGGACAAACGGCAGTATTTTGCCCGAGGAAGCCACCGGAATGGCTGCACAGATTTTGACCGAGCACTTGACGCTGTTCGCCAACCTGACGGAGAATGTGGTTCCTGTCGACTTTAATGAACCCGAGGACAACAAAAAAGAGAAGGTTCTGGAAATGACCATTGAAGAACTGGATTTGTCGGTTCGCGCGTTCAATTGCCTGAAACGTGCAGGCATTAACACGGTGGCAGAACTGATTCAACGCAATCAGGAAGACATGATGAAAGTGCGCAATCTGGGCAAGAAGTCCCTTGAAGAAGTGGAGCAAAAACTTGCAGGGTTGAATTTGGCACTTCGAGCCAGCGACGAATAGGCACCAGAGAATGTTGTACGTTTCGCAAGGGGTTATACTCTAGGCCTTTAATAAGGATAGCGGCACGTATATAGTTGAAGGAGGAACGCGATCATGGCCAATCGCAAATTGAACAGGCCGACGAACCAGAGAAAGGCGCTGCTGCGCAATCAGGTAACCAGCCTGATCTGGTATGGCAAAATTGAAACCACATTGGCTCGCGCCAAAGAGGTAAGTTCAATCGCAGAGCGTTTGATCACCTTGGCGGTACGCGAATGCGACAATAATATTGAAGTCACCAAGAAAACCAACAACGAAAAGGGCCAGACGGTGGAGGTGCAAGTTACCAACGACGCCCCTGCCAAACTGGCTGCGCGCCGCCAGGCGATGCGCACTTTGTATAGTTTTCCCGAACCTAAGCAGGAGAAGGAAAGCAAGGGCGATTACCGCGAACGCACCCAGGATGTAAAATATCCTGTAGTGGAAAAGCTGTTCCGCGAAATTGGCCCCAAATACAAAAAACGCAAGGAAGACAACAATGGCATCGGCGGGGGATATACCCGTATTATCAAAAAAGGACCGCGTCGCGGCGATGCTGCGGAAATGGTCATCCTTGAATTGGTGTAAAAAAGGTTTAAGGCCAGCACAGCAAAGTTGTGCTGGCCTTTTTTGTTGCAGAAAAATATGGGGAGAGCTTTTAAAAGCTTTTTGAAAGGCTGCATGTAAAGCCGTAGGAAGATAAAGTAAATCCAGCGCAAGGTTAGAGGGCAATATTGGGCAAGAATCACCATAAAATGATGCTGAATGCATAATAATGTTATCTAAAGTTAAAAATTAAATTAAGAAAATCCCGATTGTAGTATTTACTTTAACCATTCGGTACAGTATAATAAAAAATGATTGATGTGAAGATAATGGTAAATTGTCTTTAAAAATTATTAAGAGGAGGAAAACTAAAAATGAAAAAGAAATTCAGTTTGTTGTTGGCAATAGCACTATTGCTGATGACGGTACCCGGCATGGCGGAATTGAAATTGCCCTCCGGCAAGGACACCTATCCGCTGCAGACCGAGGAGTCTGTTTCTTGGTATGTTGGAACCGGGTATAGGCTGCACGACTCTTTTGCAAGCTGGGAAGAATCGCCTTTCCACAGAAATTTGAGTGAGCAGGTGGGCGTTAACATTGATTGGAGTTTCCCCACGGTGGGCGCAGATGAAAACGCTGCTTTTAACCTGTTGATGGCCGGCGGTGAAATGCCCGACATCATCTACTTCGATATTTCCAAGGATGCCCAGCGCTATATCGATGATGGGCAGATTTGGGACATTACCCCTTACATTGAGGAATATGCTCCGGCTTACTATTCCTTCATCAAAAGTGACGAAAACTATGACAAGGTAAGAAAGACCGATAACGGCCAGTATTATGGTTTCGGCTTTTACCGAGAAGATGGCGGTTGGAACGATTCTTACCTGGGACCGGTTATCCGCCAGGATTGGCTGGATGAAACCGGCTTGCAGGCTCCGGAAACCATTTCGGATTGGGAAAACGTGATGCGTACCTTCAAAGAAAAATATGGCGCACAGCTTTCCTTTGCATGGAGCCGCTTTAACACCACTGGAATTTCAGGCGCCTTTGGCGCTTATGGCGCATCGGATGCTACCTACTATGTGACTGCAGACAACAAAATTCAGTTGGCTCAAGCGCAGCCTGAATGGAAAGAGTACGCCAAGAAATTGGCCGAGTGGTACAAAGAAGGCTTGATCGACCAAGACATCTTCAGTTTGGACGACACTTCCATCAAAGGCAAGCTGTTGGCCGACAAGGTGGGCATTTCGATCACCTCGATGGGTCAGCTGACCAACTGGATCAACGAAGCTGAGGAACCCACTTCGGGCAACGGTGCAAAGTGGACTGCGCTGCAGTATCCCAAGGGCGATGACGGCACGCTGAGCATGATCTTCGGCGGCACTGGAATTGGACCACATACCTCATTTGTCACTACCAATGCATCGGAAGACAAAATGAAACTGGCTTTGCAGGTTCTGGACTATGCCTACACCGAAGAAGGAAACATCTTCTGGAACTTTGGTAAAGAAGGTGAATCCTGGCAGTACAACGATAAGGGCGAAATCGAATACATGGACGCAGTGGTTAACGATCCCGACGGATTGAACAACGCCATCATGAAATACGGCGGTTCCACTTGGAGCGGAAGCTGCATACAAGCCACCCGTATGCTGTATTTAAAGAACAGCCAGGCTGGAATTGATGCCAACGACCTGTGGTTCTACCCCAACGAGGCTGTATCCTCTAACTGGAAGGAGCCTGTGGGCATTACCTTCACCACCGAGGAATCCGACGAGATGGACTTGTACCTGAACAATATCAATACCTACTGCCAAGAAACTTTTGCTAGCATCGTTACCGGCAGCATGGATATTGATGCTGAGTGGGAGAACCATCTGGCCAACTTGGAGGGTATGGATCTGGCGCGCGTTCTTGAGATTCGCCAGGCAGCATTTGATCGTTACTTGACTCGTTAAACCGATTTAGAATGAAAATCGGGGAAGTAGGTGCTCCGGTGCCTACTTCCTCTCTTTTCGTAAATTGTAGGTTCACATAAGAGAGTGCGACATCTTGCATACCCTATATCTAAAAACTGATGATTTAAAGAGAAAATTCGGGAGGGATGGATTCATGGCGAAAAGGACGCCCTCTACAGCAATGTATATGCCCGGTGGGACATTGGGCAAGAGGATAGCAAAGGATATTCAGCGCAACAAATACAAATACTTACTGGTTCTTCCGGTGTTGATTTACTTGGCTTTGTTTGCATACAAGCCGATGTATGGCTTGGTTATCGCGTTTAAGCAGTATAGGCCAGCCCGGGGCATTTGGGGCAGCAATACGGTGGGCTTTTTGCATTTTGAGGCATTCTTTACCAACCCGTACTTTTGGCGCTTGCTGCGAAATACTTTTACGATTAGCTTTTTAAATATTTTGTTCGCGTTCCCGGCGCCGATAATATTGGCTTTGTTGTTAAATGAGGTGTACAACACCAAGCTCAAGCGGACGGTTCAGACCGTCACCTACATGCCCTATTTCATTTCTTTGGTGGTGGCCTGTTCTATTATCAAGACATATAGTCAGAGCGATGGAATATTTTCCCAGATTGCAGTGGCCTTTGGCGGACAACCGCAAAATTTCTTGGCCAACACGAACACCTTCCTTCCGATTTACATCCTTTCCGACGTATGGCAAACGATAGGCTGGAACTCAATCATCTATATGGCTGCGCTGTCGGGGATCAGCCCCGAACTGTATGAGGCGGCGCGTATAGACGGGGCCAACCGCTTTAAGCAGGTGCTCCATGTAACGATTCCGGGTATATTGCCCACGATTATGATTTTGCTGATATTGCGCATGGGCAGCATCCTCAACGTCGGCTACGAGAAAATATTACTGCTGTACACTACGCCGGTGTATGAGGTGGCCGATGTTATTTCCACCTACGTTTATAGGCAGGGTATTGAAGGCGGAAAGTACAGCTATGCAACGGCGGTTGGTCTGTTTAACTCGGTTGTGAATGTCATCTTTCTTTTGGTGTTTAATGCAGTCAGCCGTAAGTTTACCGAAAGCAGCTTGTTCTAGAAACGGAGGGTGTATTGTACCGTGAAAACTAAGAAATTTGATAAATCCATGAAGGAAACGGGTACACTCATGGCCAGGAGCAGAGGCGATAAGGTTTTTGACGTATTCAATATAATTATCTTGTTGGCGCTTTGCTTTGTGACTCTATATCCGATGTACTACGTACTGGTTGCTTCCTTCACCAGCAACGGTGAGCTGATCAAGAACGCCGGTGCATTATGGTGGCCCAAAGGGTTTAACGTGGGTTCATACCGCATGGCGTTTACCCACCCGTTGCTCATCAGCGGTTATAAGAATATTTTGATTGTGCTGGGAGCATCTCTGCCGATCAATATCTTCCTCACGCTGTGCTGTGGTTATTTTATGGCCAGCACAAACGTAGGCATGAAGAAGCCGATTACTGCGCTGATTTTGTTCACCATGTTCTTTTCCGGCGGCATGGTTCCAGGCTACTTGAACGTGCGGCAGTTGGGGTTGTACAACTCGCTGTGGGCGTTGATTTTACCGGGTGCCATGAGCGTTTACAATTCGGTCATCTGTAAAACGGCCATTGAAGCGGTCCCCGACAGCTTGGAAGAATCGGCCCATATCGATGGAGCCAACGACATCATCGTTTTGTTTAGAATTATTTTGCCGCTGATTATGCCCACCATAGCCGTGTTGCTCTTATACTATGGTGTGGCTCACTGGAACAGCTGGTTCCCGGCATCACTGTACATTAAGGATGACGTAAACCTGCCGATTCAGAATGTGTTGCGCGCAATTTTGATTGCCAACTCCAATATTTTGAACGCAGCTGCGGCCGAAAACGACCAGATTAATCAATTCGCAGAAACCATCAAGTATGCGACCATCGTGTTGACCACGGTGCCCGTGTTGTGCATATACCCCTTCCTGCAAAAATATTTTGTGAAGGGCGTTATGATCGGTGCTGTAAAGGGTTAGGCGGAAGCGTATTACTATCGTACAGAACAAAAAATATCCGGTGCATATTTAAATATATATGCTCCGGATATTTTTTATTTGTGAGATGGATGATTTTGTATTGATCAGTACGTACCCCTCAATACCCCAAAGTGCAGTCCACCAGCACCACGTGTACGGTTTTGTCTGGAGGGCAGTAGGACAGTTCAACCAGCGTTTTGCATATGCGGTCGGCACTGAAACATTGGCCTTCGAGGGTGCAATGGTCGGTATGGGCGCAAGGGATGTTTAAATTCAACCGACGCGCGTTTTTGCCGCAGGCCTGGGTTTTTATGCGCTCTACCGCTTTTTCGAGTCCACCTTCCACCAATTTATTGGTGCCTGCGACAATCCAAACCACGTCGGGTCCGGCAAACAAATTGGCTACGCGGTTGCCGTTGCCGTCTATGTTGACGAGGGAACCTTGGTGGGTAATGGCGTTGGTGGAGGTCAGGTATACATCGGCGGTGTGCGCATCGTGGAGTACTTGGGTTCGGGTTTCTGGCGGGCTGTTCCAATGCCAATAGACGGAGCATCCTTTGTCCTCAAGTTTTTGGTCGAGCGACAGCTCTTTAATGGTCATGGAACCACCGATGCCCACAGATTGTTTGGGGCGAATGTTTGAGAGGATCAATTGCTCAGCCTCTGTAGGGGTTTGGCAAAAATGTGGAGTGAACTTGCGCTTTGCAAGGGCGGCTAAAGTGCGTTCAATCAAAGGATTCTCTGACAATAAACTCACGCTCCTTTATTAAAATAACAAACGATTTTGTTTCTATAACTATAACACATAAAGCAGCGCATATACAACGCAGCGCTGCGAAAAATCGCACGAGAATCACCTTGATTTGAAACCGATAATACAGTATGATAAATAATGGATTATTGTAAAAAGTCGTTCGCAGGAACGTTTGGAGGAATATATAATTGTCAAAGATTAGCCAAGACAAAATCAGAAATTTCTGCATCATAGCCCATATCGACCACGGCAAATCCACCCTGGCCGACAGGCTGCTGGAAAAAACAGGCGCCATGGCTTCCCGGGATATGACCGCGCAGGTGCTGGATTCTATGGAGCTTGAGCGCGAGCGCGGCATCACCATAAAGTCTAAGGCGGTGCGCGTTCCCTACAAAGCTCAGGATGGGCAGGAGTACATACTTAATTTGATCGATACCCCCGGCCACGTCGACTTTAACTACGAGGTTTCCCGCGCGTTGGCAGCCTGCGAGGGCGCTATTTTGGTGGTAGATGCCAGCCAGGGCATTGAGGCGCAGACCTTGGCCAATGTTTATTTGGCGTTGGAACACGATCTGGAAATATTGCCGGTTATCAACAAAATTGACTTGCCCAGCGCCCAGCCCGATGTGGTCAAAAAAGAGATTGAAGATGAAATCGGCCTGGATACCGAGGGGAGCCCGTTGGTATCGGCTAAGGAAGGCACCGGCATTGAAGAGGTGCTGGAGGCTGTGGTTAGCAGGATTCCGATGCCTAGCGGCGATCAGGATGCCCCGCTGAAAGCGCTAATCTTCGATAGCTATTATGACAACTACCGGGGTGCCATCAGCTCGGTCCGTTTGGTGGATGGTTCGGTGCGGGTGGGGGATAAAATCCGCATGATGGCTTCGGGTAGCGAGTTTGAGGTAACCGAGGTCGGCGCGTTTCGGCCGGGCGGTTATATGCCTATGGACTCGCTGGATGCGGGGGAAGTGGGTTATATCGCCGCGTCTATAAAGGACATCTCCGATATCCACGTGGGCGATACCATTACCAACGCTGCACGTCCGGCAAGCCAAGAGTTGCCCGGTTACAAGCCGGTGCTGCCCATGGTGTTTTGTGGCATATTCCCGGCAGACGGCGCAGACTACGAGGAGCTGCGCAATTCGCTGGACAGATTAAAGCTTAACGATGCAGCGCTCAGCTTTGAACCTGAAACTTCGGTGGCTTTGGGGTATGGCTTCCGCTGCGGATTTTTGGGGCTGCTGCATATGGAAATCGTGCAGGAGCGCTTGGAGCGCGAGTTTGATTTGGACATCGTGACCACGGCACCCAGCGTAGTGTATCACGTAAACTTGATCGATGGCACTCAAAAATCCATCGATAACCCTAGCAATTTGCCGGCGGTGGATCAGATTGACTCCATGGAAGAACCCTATGTAAACGCCCAGGTGATCACGCCCCAGGACTATGTGGGCGCGATTATGGAGCTGTGCCAAGACAAACGCGGCACGTTTATCGATATGAAATACATCGACGGCGGGCGCGTGCTTTTGCAGTACGAACTGCCTTTGAACGAAGTGATTTATGACTTTTTTGACCAGCTGAAGAGCCGAACCCGGGGCTACGCGTCCTTTGACTATGAGTTGAGCGATTACCGCAAGAGCGACATGGTCAAGCTGGATTTGTTGCTCAACGGCGAAACATGTGATGCGCTGTCCATTATCGTGCATAAGGATCGCGCATACGCCAGGGGGCGCTCTATCACCGAAAAGCTAAAGGAAGCCATTCCGCGCCAAATGTTTGAAATCCCGATTCAGGCCTGTATCGGGGGCAAGGTCATTGCCCGGGAAACGGTGAAAGCCTTGCGCAAGGACGTGTTGGCTAAGTGTTATGGCGGCGATATTTCGCGCAAGAAAAAACTGCTGGAAAAGCAAAAGGAAGGCAAGAAGCGCATGCGCCAGGTGGGTTCGGTGGAGGTGCCCAGCGAGGCGTTTATGGCAGTGCTTAAAATGGATTGATGGACAACTTATCTTTATATATTCACATACCTTTTTGCGCAAGCAAATGCAATTACTGCGATTTTGCCTCCTATTCGGGCAAGCTGAATTTGCTGCCGGAATATTTGGAAGCGTTACAAGAAGAAATTGCCAAAGCGCCTGCGCGCTTTGGCAAGCGGCGTGTTGCCACCGTGTATATCGGTGGCGGCACGCCTTCGCTGTTGTCTGCCGATCAGCTTAAGGGGATTATGGACACCGTCGCATCAGCATTCGATTTGCAACCGAACGCCGAGGTGAGCATGGAGGCAAATCCGGGAACTGTGGACGCGGGCAAGCTTGCAGGCTATCGGGCGGCGGGCATAAACCGGTTGAGTATGGGCGCTCAGGCAAGCCAAGAGGAACTTCTAAAGACCCTGGGGCGGTTGCATCGCTGGCAGGATGTGGAGTTAGCAATACAGATGGCCAGGAATGCGGGATTTTATAACATCAACCTGGATTTGATGTATGCCTTGCCCGGACAAACCCCTGAAATGTGGCAGCAGACCTTGGAGAAGGCGATGGAGCTGAATGTGGAACATTTTTCTTGTTACAGCTTGATCGTGGAGCAGGGTACGCCGCTATACGACTGGGTGGCTCGCCAGGCTGTGCTTTTGCCGGACGAAGAGGCCGAGGATGCTTTTGCCAAGCTTGTGCATGGTGCAATGGGGGCTGCTGGATATGAGCGCTATGAAATCTCCAACTATGCAAAGCCCGGCTTTGCATGCAGGCACAATATTGTCTACTGGACGCGAGCCGAATATTTGGGCGTAGGGTGCGCTGCCCATTCGCTGGTAGGGGAGGAGAGGTTTCACAACCCCAAAAGCCTTCAAGCGTATTTAATGGGCGGACGCTATTTGGATAGGAGCCCGATTACGCGGCGGGAGCAGGTGGAAGAATGCCTGATGCTGGGGCTGCGCATGGTGGAGGGTGTCAGCCTTGCCGAAATTAAAGATCGGTACGGCATCGATCTCGGCCGCAAACTGGCCAAGGAAATTGCCTTTTTGAAGGAAAACGAAATACTGGAACTGGATAACCGCAGACTTTGGTTGACCGAATATGGGATGGATTTGCAGAATCAGGTGGTTCTGAAACTTGTGGGAGGGCTTTGACTCTAGAAAAGTACGGTCGGTTTTACCAAGGTGGTTTTTTCTGCGCGGACTTTGAATGTTTTTAATTTGTGTTTTGAAGTCTGTTGGAGTTTGAACATTGCAAAAAAGAAAATATATAGAACGCTTTGAATGAATTTGCGTGTGTGAACAGCACTGTGAATCAGCAATTTGCTTGAAAATAGAGTTTGCTACGCTAAGTAGCGTCGATGTAATGAACTGTTTCTTGTGTTTTTTAAGCGAATTGCTATGATGCACCTGTGAAAGAAACACAAGGAGGGCTCGTTTATGAAGTTGGGAGAAAAAATTAGAAATTATAGAAAAAGTGCAGGAATTTCCTAGGAGCAACTGGCCGAAAGGCTGCGCGTGTTAGGATAGGCGATTACCAAAAGGGGAGCCGGTAGAGGGATTCCGGATATTTCTAATTTAGTTGCCATCAGCGAAGAATTTGGTTTAAGTTTGGATGTGCTCCTCAAAGGCGATGCTACAGTAACAAAGAAACTGGTCGCCGATAGTTCTGCAAAAAAATGGCATATGCTAGTGATCGTTTATTTGGTTGCAATCGTGGGCTATATTGCCTATTTTGCATTTGTTTATAAAGTTTTGATGATTGGATTTTTGATTGCAACGCTGTTTATGTTATTCTTTGAACTGAAAATTTTTATCAGAGAGAAGATATACTGGCGGGCGAGAGCCAATAAATGAGTTTGCTTGTTGAAATCGTGCCGCTTAAGGAAAAGATGCTACGCAATGACTTTAAGCGCTATAACAAGCACCGTTGGTGCCAAAGCATCAAGCGCTTCATTCTACCTTGGTAAAATGGGCTTCATGCAATTCAAAACTCCGCCTAATTTCTTGCTGGGAATCAGGCGGAGTTTTTATATCTACTCAAAAGCGTCTGCCAAGAGTTTTCAGCGCTGTTAAGGCGAGTATTTTGGGCTTTTTTCAGGGATTTTTATTGACAAAGCATCACAAAAATGATACTATAGGCATAGGGATTAGCACTCGAATCAAAAGAGTGCTAACAAACCCTAAGGAGGCGATAGTTTTGAAGTTGGGCGACCGAAAATTCATGATTCTAAAGGCCGTCATTGACGACTACATTACAACCGCTGTTCCGGTGGGTTCTCGAACCATTTCCCGCAAAGCAGGGGTGGGCTATAGCCCGGCAACGATTCGCAATGAAATGTCGGATTTGGAGGAACTGGGTTATCTGGATCAACCCCATACTTCGGCGGGCAGAATTCCTTCACCCAAGGCATACCGTTGGTATGTGGATCAGATATTAGAGGGAAGCGAACTGTCGGACGAAGAAGCTCAGCAAATTCATGAGTACATGGAAAAGCGCACCGGACAGGTGGAAGAGGTCATTAGGACCACGGCCCAGGCCTTGTCCGACTTGACCCGCTATACCTCTTTGGTGATTGCGCCCAAGAGCCAAACGCTGAGGATTAAACGCGTGCAGCTGGTGCCGGTTACCGAAACGGTTGCGTTGATGATCGTGATTACCAATAACGGAATCGTAAAAGATTCGGTTATTCGCGTTCCGGAAGGCATGAATACCGATCACCTGTACAGCATTTCAAAAATGTTGACCGAACAGCTGCAAGGCAAAAATCCTAGCGAAGTTCGCATGCAGTTTTCCGAAATTTTTGCAAACTTGCAAACGCACAGACAGATGTTGGCCAGCGTGATTGATGTGCTGGAAAACCAGCTGGAAGATGATGCCGATGCCGATTTGATCGTGGGTGGTTCCACAAACTTGTTAAACTATCCGGAATACAGTGATATTGAAAAGGCGCGCAGTTTTCTGACGATGTTGGAATCCAAGGAGGCGCTGTACACATTGCTCAGGCAATCGGGTAGCGTTGAGTTTAGTGTGCGCATCGGTCCGGAAAACGAGCTCCCGGAACTCAAGGATTGCTCCATCATTACGGCAACATACAGGGTTGGCAACCAATCTTCGGGTACACTGGGGATTATAGGGCCCACCCGTATGCGGTATGAACGGGTTATCTCTGTACTCGACTTTATGGGCAAAGCGATAAGCGACATATTGTCGGGCAAGTTTTCCTAAATAGCAATGTAGAAAGGCGAGAAAGATGGCAAAAAAGGATAAGAAAAAGCCGGTAGAGGCTGAAGTACAAGAGCAGCAGATTCCGGCTGAAGAGAACCAACCCGCCGAAGAAACGGCGCAAACAGGGGAATTTGGCGAAGATAAATGGCGTGAAGCCTTGGAGTTGGCAGTTAAGCAGCGCGATGAGTATCTGAACATGGCGCAGCGCACCCAAGCCGATTTTGATAATTTTCGCAGGCGCAACAACAACACCCGCGCCGATGCGTACAGCGACGGCGCCAGGGAAGTCATCGCCGCTCTGTTGCCGGTGGTGGACAATTTGGACCGCGCGCTGGACGCCGCGCAGCAATCAGGAGATGGTCAGGGCTTGCGCGAAGGGGTGGAGATGATCAGCCGCCAACTGTACGAAATTTTGGGCAAGCTGGGCATGGAAGAGATTCCGGCGCTGGGCGAACCCTTTGACCCCGAACTGCACAACGCGGTGATGCGGGGCCCGGGCGAAAATCCGGGAGAAATCATCGAAGTATTTCAAAAGGGATACCGTGTAAAAGATAAAATTGTTCGCTACGCGATGGTAAAAGTCGCGGCAGACGAATAGACAATATATTTATTTCAGCAATTTAGTTTTAGATTTGGAGGAAAATATTATGGGCAAGATTATTGGTATTGATTTGGGAACAACTAACAGTTGTGTATCGGTTATGGAAGGCGGCGAGCCTGTCGTAATTCCCAACGCGGAAGGCGCGCGTACTACTCCCTCGGTGGTTGCTTTTGCTAAAGACGGCGAGCGGCTGGTGGGCCAGGTGGCAAAGCGCCAGGCGGTGACCAACCCCGACCGCACCATCAGCTCTATTAAAAGGGAAATGGGCAGCAGCCATAAAACCAACATAGACGGAAAAGATTATACACCCCAGGAAATTTCAGCCATGATTCTGCAAAAGCTGAAAGCCGATGCAGAGGCTTATCTGGGCGAGACGGTGACCCAGGCGGTTATCACCGTGCCGGCTTACTTCTCCGACGCGCAGCGTCAAGCCACCAAGGATGCCGGACGCATTGCCGGCCTGGAAGTGCTGCGCATCATCAACGAGCCTACCGCAGCCGCTTTGGCTTATGGTCTGGACAAAGAGGATTCCCATAAAATTTTGGTGTATGACCTGGGCGGCGGCACCTTTGACGTATCGTTGATGGAAATCGGCGACGGTGTGTTTGAAGTTTTGGCCACCGCGGGCAACAACCGTTTGGGTGGTGATGACTTTGATGAGCGCATCATTAACTACGTTGCCGATGAGTTCCAGCGCGAAAATGGCATCGACCTGCGCAAGGATCGTATGGCTTTGCAGCGCTTGAAAGAGGCGGCTGAAAAGGCGAAGATTGAGCTTTCCGGCGTGATGACCAGCAACATTAACCTGCCCTTTATCACAGCCGATGCCACCGGCCCCAAGCACTTGGATGTAACCCTGACCCGGGCCAAATTTGAAGAGTTGACCGCCGATTTGGTGGAAAAGAGCATTACGCCCCTGAATCAGGCGATTAAAGATGCAGGTTTGTCGGCCAACCAGATTGATAAGGTAATCCTGGTGGGCGGTTCCACCCGTATCCCTGCGGTGCAGGAAGCGGTGCAGCGCATCACCGGCAAGGAGCCATATAAGGGAATCAACCCCGACGAGTGTGTAGCCATCGGTGCGGCCATCCAAGGCGGCGTGCTGGGCGGCGAAGTGAAGGACGTATTGCTGCTGGACGTTACCCCGCTGTCGCTGGGTATCGAAACGATGGGCGGCGTGTTTACCAAGCTGATTGAGCGCAACACCACTATTCCCACCAAGAAGAGCCAGATTTTCTCTACCGCGGCCGATGGTCAAACCGCTGTAGATGTACACGTATTGCAGGGTGAGCGCGAAATGGCGCAATACAACAAAACGTTGGGCCGGTTCCAGCTGTCGGGCATTGCGGCCGCTCCCCGTGGAGTCCCCCAGATTGAGGTTACCTTCGACATCGATGCCAACGGTATTGTGCACGTTTCGGCCAAGGATCTGGGCACCGGCAACGAACAGAAGATTACCATTACGGCTTCGGGCAACTTGAGCGAGGCCGACATCAACAAGGCGGTTGAAGAAGCCGAGCGCTATGCAGAAGAAGACAAAAAGCGCAAAGAAGAGGTAGAAACCTTCAACCAGGCCGATAGCACCATCTATCAGACCGAGAAGACCTTGAAGGATCTGGATGACAAACTGGATCCCGCCGACAAGGCCAAGTTGACCGATGAGCTGGAAGCATTCAAGAAGGTACGTGAGGGCAACAACGCCGACGAAATCAAGCCGGCGATGGAAAAGTTCACCGAGCTCACCTACGAAATCTTTGGCAAGATTTACCAGCAACAGGCTGCCCAGCAGCAAGGTGCCGATGGTGCACAGGTTAACGACGACGGTACGGTAGAAACCGATTACACCGTACACGACGAAGACAATCAATAATCATATTTGACGCGCAACTCCCGGGGCTAGCCCTGGGAGTGCTTGCGCGTTTCACATACGACAGTTGGCCGCAATACTTGGCCAAACAAAGAGGTGGCATATTTGGCAAAACGGGATTATTATGAGGTACTGGGCGTTTCGCGCTCGGCATCCGATGATGAGATAAAAAAAGCCTACCGCAAGCTGGCCAAGAAATATCACCCGGACGTGAATCCGGATGATAAAGAGGCCGAAGAGAAGTTTAAAGAAGCCAGCGAAGCCTACGAAGTGCTGTCCGATGCGCAAAAACGGTCGCGCTACGATCAGTTCGGCCACGACCCGATGGGGGGCGGTGGCGGAGCTGGCGGCTATTCCGATTTCGGCGGCTTTGGCGGCGGTGGTTTCGGTGGTTTTGACGATATATTGAATTCCTTTTTTGGCGGCGGCTTTGGCGCTGGCAGAGCGCGGGACACCGGTCCGATACAGGGCAACGATTTGCAGTACGAAATCCGCGTAAGCTTTGAAGAAGCGGCTCTGGGTGCCAAGAAGGAGATCAACGTGGCCCGGGACGAGGAATGTCCGGTGTGCCACGGCAGCGGCGCCAAGGAAGGCACCAGCCCGGAAACCTGTCCTACCTGTAAGGGGTCCGGGCAGGTGGTGTACACTCAAAATACACCCTTTGGGCGCATCCAAAATGCGCGCACCTGCGAAACCTGCCACGGCAGCGGCAAGATCATCAAAGATCCGTGCACCCGTTGCAACGGCCGGGGCAAGGTGCGCACCAGCCGTAAGATATCCTTTAACGTGCCTGCCGGCATAGACAACGGCCAGATCATCACCATGCGTGGCCAGGGTGAGCCGGGCGAACGGGGAGGTCCTCCGGGCGATTTGTACATTCAAATCAACGTAGCTCCCCACAAGTTCTTTAAGCGCAAGGATTTCGATTTGCACTGCAACATCCCCATATCCTTTACTCAAGCCGCTTTGGGCGCCGAAATCGATGTGCCCACCTTGGGCAATCCGGTCAAATATACCATTCCCGAAGGCACCCAGCCGGGCACAGTGCTGCGCATTAAGGGCGAAGGCATCCAATACTTGCGCGGTTCGGGCAAAGGTGATTTGTATATCACGGTGGATGTGGAAATTCCGCGCAAGCTGACCGAAAAACAAAAGCAGTTGCTCACCGAGTTCGATGGTACGGTGACTGGGCGCGAATACGAGAAAAAGAAATCCTTCTTCGACCATATGAAGGACGCTTTTGGCAGTTGGAAATAAAGATAAAGCTTATAAAAATAATGCGGCGCATTTTTGCGCCGCATTATTTTTATTACAGAGTGTCTTCTTTATTGTCCCGGTTGACCGATGGCGGAGCGACCTTCCAGCCGCCATCGTAATTCATTGGAGCCAACACGCGCTTGGCCTGGGCCAGTTGGAACGCCACGTTGTTGTATTCGTTTGTGGCCTTGTGGCTTTCGATGCTCCAGCAGCCCGAATAACCCGCCTGCTTGAGCGGCGGCATAACCCGATCGGCTTGCTCGCAGTGTTCGTAGTTCATATGGATGTGCATGGCTCTGGCGGCAAATCAGCGGTCGTACTCGTCCTGTTCGGCTTCGGTGCCCCGCCAGTTGCCCAGGTGCAAAAGCAACCCGAAGTTGGGCGCTTTTACCCGGGCGAACAGCGCTTCCATGGACGGATAATGGGTGGAGCCGCCCCAATGGTTTTCCGGTCCCAGTCGGGCGCCGAATTCGGCGGCAGCGGCGCAGTATTCGCCGTATTTGGCGGCCACGTAATCCATTTGCTCGGGAGTGATTTCGTCGCTGCGCGAACCTACGTCTATGCGGATGGTTTTGGCACCCAGTATCCGCCCGGCGCGTATGCAGTCCCAGGCCATTTTCTCGCACTCTGCGCGCACGGTGGGATCGTCGTCCCACAGGTGGGCGCCGTCGCAGCACAAATTGACTACCGTTAGTCCGCGCTCTTCAATGTGTTCGCGTACGAGTTGCAAATAGGCGTCTTCGTAGCTTTCCAGAAAACCGTTCCAAATGTCGGCGGTGTTTAAATTGTATCGGTAGCGCACGGTTTCCAGGTAGCCGAACAGGTTCATCGCGCCAATATTGCGCAGCCCGTGAAAGGAGTAAGACATAACCGCAAAGTTGTTATAATGGTTCATTAAAAACTCCTCCTTAAAAAAGGATAGATAAATTACAATCGATACTCGAAGGCTCCCCAAGGTGTTTGCTGCTTGCGCACCGCGTTGGATTGGGAGAGCGCTTCTATTTCCTGGGCGGTTACCTCGCGCTCCAGCTCGCTTGAGAGAAAGATGCCTTCGGATACCAACATGGTTTGCAGCGCCAACCAGGCAGAATCGTAGCGCTCGGCAATCTGACCGCTCAGGTAAGCGATCCAGTGGCTTTGGTCGTTGTCAAAAAAGCGAAGCGCCGGGTCCGCTGTCAAGTTGGCCCCCTCGTTTTGGCCGGCATCTATGTTGGTGCTGACCGTCTGGTCTTCCACCAGATGGAAGTATTGCAGGCCATCGTCCATAAGTCGTAGGCCTCCTTCACTTCCGGCGATAAAACTGCGCCCGAAGTCGTCCATGTGGATGGCCCAACTTTCCAAAATATCCAGCGTCAGTCCGCCTTCGTACTTGGCAAATCCTGCGCCCAGCTCTTCCACTTCAAACGTGTTGTTGCCCAGGGATTTGGGATTTTGGTGAATTTCGCTGTACACGCTGCCCGAAACGCGCTCAAGCTTGGGCACCCCCAGCACATACAGCAGCTGAGAAATGTGGTACACGCCCATGTCGTACAGCGCACCGTGGCCGGCCCACTTTTTGCTGATAAAATCCGGAGAGAACAAGCCGGGTCCGGTAATGTCCAGCCCCGGGCGCATGCGCCGGCGGTATCCGTAGGAACGGGCGTGGTATATTTTGCCCAGCGTTCCCGCATCCACCATTTTTTTGGCGATCCGGCTTTGTGGATAGAACAAAGCTTCCAAATGGATGGCCAGCTCCTTGCCCGATTCCTTGGCAGCATCGTACAAAAGCTTGGCGTCGGCGTAGGAACCTGCCATGGGCTTTTCGCAGTAGCAATGCTTGCCTGCGCGCAGCACCTCCAAGGCCATGGGCACGTGCAGGTTGTTGTGCAGGCAAACGTCCACTGCGTCGATATCCTCCCGCTTCAACAGTTCCCGGTAGTCGGTGTAGCGATCTTTGATGCCGTACTGCTCGCCCCAGGCATTCAGCACCTTTGGGTCAATATCGCACCCGGCGACCACTTTTGCGTTGGGAATGGCGTTGTAGCGTTGCATGTGGGTGTGGGAGATCATGCCTGTACCGATGATTCCGATCCGTATCTCTTTCATAAACAACCTTCCCTTCCATTTTGGTTTTACTGTAACAGCTGTTGGTTATAAAATCAATGCGATTTCAATATATTGATAAAAAGAAAATTGCGGGACTCTCTGCATAAGAATTTAAACAAGAATCAAGGCAAAGGAACTTGCGAGCGGGCCTTGAATCCTGTACAATCGGCATACAAAGCATAATGATTAAGAGGGTGAATCTGCGTGGATTGGCTAAAAATCACGATACATACCACCACCGAAGGCGCGGAAATCGTTTCCCAGCTGATGATGGATGCGGGTGCCGGTGGCACGACCATAGAAGACAGGAACGATGTGCGCCAAAATCAGCGGCCCGAAGGCCGGTGGGATATCCTTCCCGAAACCTTGGCCCAAAACATGAGCGAAGATGTGCTGGTGATCGCCTATTTTGAAATGGAAACCACGGCGAACGATGCGCTTGAGCAAATTACCGAGGGTCTTGAGCAGCTCAAGACCATGGATCTGGGGCTGAATTTGGGCAGCTTGAATCTTGAAACCGACCGTCAGCAGGATCAGAATTGGCTGACCAGCTGGCGGCAAGAGTATAAACCCTTTGCGGTGGGCAGCCGCATCGTCATCAAACCCAGCTGGGAAGAGTACCAGGGCGCAGAGGGTCAGCACGTTTTGCAGATTGACCCGGGCATGGCCTTCGGCACCGGCACCCATGAAACCACGAATTTGTGTGTTCAGCTGATTGAAAAATATGTAAAGCTGGGGGATAGCGTCATCGATGTGGGTACCGGCACCGGCATTTTGGCCATGGCTGCCGTGCTCAACGGCGCCGAGCGGGTGCTTGCCGTAGACATCGATAAAACCGCCGTCAAGGTGGCCAAGCAGAATGTCATCGACAACGGTTTTGCCCAACAGATTGATTGTGTTTGGGGGGATTTGCTTACTAAGGTGGATTCGGTGGCCGATGTGGTGATGGCCAACATCATTGCCGATGTGATCGTAGATTTTGCTCGGCCGGTCAAAGAGCACATTCGCCCGGATGGCATCTTTATTTGTTCGGGCATCGTGGCCGATCGCGAAGCGGATGTGTGCGCCGCGCTGAATGCAGCCGATTATACCATTTTGGAAATCAAGCGCCAAGGCGAATGGGTGGCCATCGCAGCGCGCAATGCAGTTTGATGGAGGGCACATGCACAGATTTGTCGTAGAAGATGGGCTCTTTGAGGGAGCTGCCGTGCAGTTGCCTGAGGCTGAAGCGCAACATGCGCTTTCGGTGCTCAGGCTTAAAGACGGGGAGGCTATCCAGTTAAGCGATGGAAAAGGCAATTTGTATGCCGCAGTTTTGCAGCATTGCGGCGAGCGGCAAGCCACGGCGCAGGTGAAGGAGCAGCTGCCCTCCAACGAACCCGGGATCAGCCTGACGGTTTATCAGGGACTGCCCAAGGGGGACAAGTTTGACCTGATCGCTCAAAAGCTTACCGAGCTTGGCGCCAGCAGGATTGTGCCGGTGCGCATGCGTCACTGCGTGGTCAAGCTCAACGAGAGGGAAGGTCAAAAAAAGGTCGCGCGCTGGAGTCGGATCGTTCAAGAGGCCACCAAGCAGTGCGGGCGGAGCCGGGTGCCGATGGTGGAGGTGCCGGTGGATTGGAGCCGGGCTCTTGAGCAGCTTGGGCGCCACGATTTGGTGCTGTTGCCCTGGGAACAGGCGCAGGGAAAGGGAATATACAACGTTTTCGCGCTGCAGCCAAATGCGCGGGATATTGCCATCTTGATTGGGCCCGAAGGGGGCATCAGCCCTTCGGAGGTGGAGGATGTGGAGGCTTTGGGCGCCCACAGGATCACTTTGGGGCCGCGCATACTGCGCACCGAAACGGCGGCCATCGCGGCCACGGCCATAGCGATGTATGCGTGGGCAGATTTGGGAGGAATTCGGTGAAGAGAGTAGCGTTTTATACGCTGGGGTGTAAAGTCAATCAATACGATACCGAAGCCATGCTGGAATGTTTTGAACAAGCAGGCTACACGGTTGTGGATTTTAAAGAGGAAGCCGATGTGTACGTGGTCAACACTTGCACGGTAACCGGCACCGGCGATCAAAAATCTCGAAAAATTATTCGGCGAACGGCGCGTCAGAATCCGCAGGCTGCCATCGTGGTGGCCGGTTGCTTGGCACAGCGGGAAGCCGAGGAAGTGCTGAAAATTCCGGGGGTAGCGCTGGTGGTAGGCTCTCAAAAGCGGGGCCAGGTAGTGGAAATGCTGGAACAGGCCCTTGGAGAAAACCGCAAGATCAGCGCGGTCAGCGCTCTCAAAGGCGTGGAGTTTGAAGAGCTGTCGGTATCCGGCCACGAGGGTAAGACCCGGGCGACCATGAAGATACAGGAGGGCTGCGACCGCTATTGTGCCTATTGCATCATTCCCAGCGTCCGGGGGCCGGTGCGCTCCATGGCCCTTGCAAGCGTAAAACAGGAAGCTCAAAGGCTGAGTGCAGCCGGCTATCGGGAACTGGTGCTGACGGGAATCCACTTGGCAAGCTACGGCCGGGGCATGGACATTGATTTGCTGTCGGCGATCGAAGCCGTGCATGAGGTCGACGGAGTCAAGCGCATTCGGCTGGGCTCTTTAGAGCCTTCGGTGGTGTCGGATGAATTTGTGGCCCGGCTCATTCGCTTGCCCAAAGTGTGCAAGCAGTTTCATTTGTCTATGCAATCGGGCAGCCGCGCGGTGCTGGAGCGCATGCGCAGGAGTTACACGCCCGAGGAGTATGCTCAAGCAGTCGACAGGCTGCGCGGCGCTTTCAAGGATTGCGCAATCACCACCGATGTGTTGTGTGGCTTTCCAGGAGAGACCGAAGCGGAGCATGCCGAAACCATGGCTTTTGTGGAGCGTATAGCTTTTGCACGCATCCATGTATTTCCGTATTCCAGGCGCGAAGGCACGGTAGCCGACCGCATGCCGGACCAAATTCCGCAGAATGTAAAAAATCGACGGGCGGCCGAATTGATTGCGCTGGGGAACCGATTGGAAACCGAGTTCGTCCAATCGCTAATCGGCAGCAAGCAAGAAGTGTTGTTTGAAGAAAAGGACGATAAGGGTTTGTGCCAGGGCTATACCGGCCAGTATGTTCGGGTGCACGCTGTAGCCCAACCGGGCGATTTGTGTGTGGTGCACATCGATAGTGCGCAGGGTGCCACAGCTTTTGGTAGCAGAGTCTGAAAGGAGTGCTTTCTGAGTGCAGGATTGTTTGTTTTGTAAAATCGCAAGCGGGGACATCCCCTCGGCCAAGGTGTATGAAGACGAAAAAGTTTTCGCTTTCAAAGATATTAATCCCCAGGCGCAAGTGCATTTGCTGGTGGTTCCCAAGGAGCATTTCAGCGATGTGCTGGATTGCGCCGATCGCAATGAAGAACTGCTGGGCTATCTTTACAAAACCGCGGCAAAGGTGGCTCAAGAGCAGGGAATTGCAGGTGATGGTTTTCGCCTAGTAACCAACTGTGGCGAACATGGGCGCCAGTCGGTTCAACATTTTCACATCCATATTTTGGGCGGACAAAAGCTGTCCGGCCAAATGGGCTAAACGATTGCCACAGAAATAAATCTATTACTTGACGCTCATATCCGACTAGGTTATAATATATAGTGTGGCTAAAGAACCCCATGCTACATTGGCATCAATAGCCAGCAATCGCGAGGGGAGGGAAAACACGATGTCTGAAGTACGTATTAAAGATAATGAATCTTTGGAAAGCGCGCTGAAACGGTTCAAGCGTATGACCGCCCGCTCCGGCGTTCTTGCTGAGGCGCGCAAGAGGGAACACTACGAGAAACCCAGCGTAAAGCGTAAAAAGAAAGCCGAAGCTGCTCGTAAGCGCAAATATTAGTCTAGCAAGCTAGGCTATGCAAACGCTCCTGATACTTTGTATCGGGAGCGTTTTTCTGTGTGTGCAATTATCTTTGGCGGTTAATTTCGGGCAAGTGTTTGTGGTAACGGGTGGGCATAAAAGAACGACGCAAATTTGGATTGGTGCGTTCTTTTATGCCGATAGCGTCGTAGAACGCTTGCCATAGTCTTTCATACGGATCGTTAAAATCTAGGTCGGGCGCTTTTCCAGTCAGGGGCATAACCTTTGTTTCGCCGGGCTTGTGAAAGGCGGCTACCTCGTGGCGCAGGTCGTGTAAAATCCAGTTCTCTTGGGGCAGCCGTTGGGCAAAGTGCTGGGCCAGAAAGGGAACAATGTTGTAATCCGGTTCCAATTTTGCGTACAAAATTTGATTTGGGGTCGCCGTAAAGCGCACCAATCCTTCCATTCGGTGTACCTCGAAGGACACTTTTCGGGAAAGGATGTGCACCGGTTGTACGCAGGGGTGGGCCATGTAGTGATCCAGCTTGTGCCCAACCTGCCACCCCAGCCGCAGATATTTTAGTAGCAGGGTGCCTGCGTCCTTCTGCGCGCAAGCGTGCACCATGCGCACGTGCTCGGCCGACTCGGCAGATAGCTTGGTATCAATGGCGCGCTGCAGGCGCTGTGCATGAGCCAGGTTGGTGGCTATTTCCACCGGCGTGTCCCAAAGGCTCTGTTGTTCGGGCATTTTGAGCAAAACCTGCTCGGGCCATGGGCGCAGTCGGTGCGCTTCAAACAGAGCGCTGAGCAGCCCTTCGTAGCTGCCATCACATACGAGCGTGGTTAGGGCCAATTGAAGTCACCTCCAATTTGGGTTGGTTGGTGCTCTTGAGAGCGTTTCGGATCATAGACCAGTCGTCTTCTGCTTCCGGCAGGAAGGACAGCTGCTGCTGAAAATAGTTGTGCGGGGTGCTGTCGGCGCTGACCAGGGCGCGGCGCACCAGCTGAGGGTTCAGCTTAAGCCCCAAGTATTTGCCGTTGGCGGTGATAAAATGGCGCGCACGCTTGAGCACGATGCCCAGCTTTTTCAGAGCATCTTCGTTTAATGGGCCAACCCGGCGCGCCTTCAGGATGCGCCGCGCAGAAGTCACGCCGATCCCGGGTACCCTGAGCAGCTGTTCATATGGGGCGCGGTTTACTTCGATCGGAAACTGATCTAGGTGGCGCAGCGCCCATGCGCATTTGGGGTCGAGGGCGCTGTCCAGCTGCGGGTTGGCGTCGTCCAAAATTTCGTCGGCAGTAAAACCGTAGAAGCGCAGCAGCCAGTCGCTTTGGTACAAACGATGCTCGCGCAGCAGCGGTGCGCGGGGCAGGTCGGGCAGATTGCCGCCCTTGTTCACCGGAATGTAAGCAGAAAAATATACCCGTTTTAATCCGTATTTTCTGTACAAACCCTGGGACAATTTTAGAATCTGGCGGTCGCTATCGCCGGTGGCGCCTACGATCAGCTGGGTGGTTTGGCCGGCCGGCGTAAACTGGGGTGCATTTTTGAACAGGGGCAACTCATTTTCGGTTTGGAGTATCCGTTGGCTGATGTAGCCCATGGGTTTTAGTATGGCGTTCTTTTGCTTTTCGGGCGCTAACAGGCTCAGCGAGCTTTCCGAGGGCAGTTCAATGTTTACGCTGATTCGGTCGCACAACTGCCCGAGTTGCTCGGTTAGCGCGGGATCTGCCCCCGGAATGCTCTTGGCATGGATATAGCCTTGGAAATTGCCAGGCCCGCGTACGAGCTTTAAGGCTTTGATCATCAACTCCATCGTGTAATCCGGGTCGCGCACGATTGCCGAGCTTAAAAATAATCCTTCAATATAATTGCGCCGGTACATCTGCAAAGTGAGTTCGGCCAATTCCTCTGGGGTGAATGTGGAGCGCCGCACGTCGTTGGTGCGCCGGTTTACGCAATAAGCGCAATCGTATTTACAGGCGTTGCTCATCAGCACCTTCAACAGCGAAATGCATCGGCCGTCCGCCGCCCAACTGTGACAAATCCCGCTGGGTGCAGCGTTGCCCATGCCGCCCGAATTTTTGCGGTTTGAACCACTGGAAGAACAGGAAACATCGTACTTGGCAGAATCGGCCAGCACCGAAAGTTTTTCGATAAGATCCATATACGACCCTCCCTATCAACAAAAAGACGAAAATAGAACATGTGTTCGTATCCGTATTATAACACTTGGAAATCGGTTGCGCAAACGGTCGGAGCCGAACACAGGGTTAAACTTTTTGTGCCTGATGCTGCATAAGAGACGCAATATCGCAGAAAAATTGCAGGGTTGGGCTTGCTTGCGCGATGGCAACACATGCGCTATAATTACAAATGTCGTTCCAATATCATTGCCGGAGGATGAACCTATGCGTTACGGTATTTTGCTATGGCCCCATGCCAACCAGCGCTATCAGGCGTCTGCCGAGCAATTGTCTCAAAGCGAATTGAATTTGCTGCTCAATCGGTGCGGCATGGATATTCAGTCCGAGGTGGCGCAGATTGCCGGAACCCGATGGCTGACCTTTGAAACCGACGATTTAAGTAAGCGGGCGATCCGCGTTTTGTCCGATCATTCCCTTCTATATATGCTGGCGGAATTGCTGCCGGGGGGAGCGTTTAAACCCGTGTGTGGGCGCAGGGCAGCGCTATTGGGCAGCGATTTGGCGGGGGTTTTGAAATATAAAGGCAAAACCAACGAACTTTTTACCGAGCTGTTGATCAACGCAGCGCTGTATACGAGCGACTTTGCAGATGCGGATTCGCGGGATATCCATTTGCTGGATCCCATGTGTGGCCGGGGAACCACTTTGTTTCAAGGCGCCAACCGCGGCTTTCACGTAACCGGAATAGATATCGATAAAAAAGATATTGCCGAAAGTTATAATTATTTCAAGCGCTATCTGGAATACCATAAAAAGAAACACAGCCAACGCAGCCAATCCCTGACCCGCGCGGGCAAACAGCTGACGGTGCTAAAAAGCATAGAGTATTTTGCAGGGAAAAGCACGGCAAACGGCGCTCAAACCTTTAGGTTGGCTTGCGCCGATGGGGCCTGGGCGGCAGATATTTGCAAGCAAAACAGCGTACATTTGTTGGTGGCAGACTTGCCTTACGGGGTTCAACACGCTCCGGGAGCCAAAGGCGGACGCATGGCCACCTTTGAAAAGGCCTTGCTTCAGGCTTTGCCGGCTTGGCGCCGCGTGTTGAAGGTCGGCGGGTGTGTTGCGCTGGCATTTAATATTTACACCATCAAGCGAGATTGGCTGGTTCAAGCGCTAGAAAACGCAGGGCTTTGCGTTCAACCAACCGATGGCTTTGAACACTGGGTGGAACAGGCTGTCCATCGGGATATCGTCGTAGCCAAAAAATAAAACATTATTTTTGCATCGCTGTAGGGTGTCAACGCTTATGTATAAGGGTATTGACACTACAGCAACTATTTTTTTGCAATCATTTTGCTTTCCGTTATTTTTGTTCTTGTCATTTAAAATCAAATCAGATATGTGGTACCGCTTGAGAAGACATTAAGCAGAAGCGGCATCGGTTGGCTGGTGCTGGAATGTTTGCTGTGCAATGAAGGTCGTACGCATATATTTTCCCAATCGTGAAAACTAAAAAGGAGGAGCCCAATTTGGTGGATCATTCATTGCAGCAAAAGACTGTGGTGGAGTTGCGTGCGTTGTGCAAAGAGCAAGGCATAAAGATTCCCGCCGGTACCAAGAAGGCCGATATCATCGCGATGTTGCAGCCCGCGCTTAATAAACGCGCCGAAGAAGAGGTTGCAGCCCCGCAGGACAAAGCGCAAAAAGTTGCGCCTGTCAAACGAAAAAGCGTAAAAAAAGATTTGGATACATCCGGTACCCTAAAAGAGAAAAAGAATGAAAAAGATGCGGAGGACAAACTCGGCACAACAAAGGGCTCTAAAGCCAAAGCAGCGGAGAATGAAACCGTCGAAAAAGAAGCGCATTTTTTCGCCGAAATTGAAACACAGCCCGCCGGCGTTTTGCCTCACAAGGCCGAATTGGCCCAGACAGCTGTGGCGCAGGTTATAGAGGAATCCGACGAAAAAGATTCAACCGAAGGCGCGACGGCGTACGCTACAAAGATTGTGCCGGGCACACAGATTCGCGCTGGGGAAAAGAGCATGCTACACCGCCGGTTTGAAGATGCGCCGGCCAAGCCTCCCCAAATCCACCATCCGTTTAGGCCAGGGTACAAGCGCGATGAGGCCAAGGTCGGCGAAGCGCTAAGCGTTCAAGGGCGAGCTTCCTTTGCAGCAGCGCCGTTGGCTGCCAAGGAGCACAACGCCTCTTCCTCTTGGTTGGACGATCAACAGGTTCGCGAAGGCGTGCTGGAAGTTATGCCCGACGGCTACGGATTTTTGCGGGCGGACAATTATTTGCCCGGTCCTAACGACGTTTACGTGGCCATGGCCCAAATCCGCAGGTTTCGCCTGCGCACTGGCGATTGGGTGAGTGGGCGCACACGCCCTGAGCGGGAAGGCGACCGTTATCGCGCAATCGTATACATCGATTCGGTGAATGGTCAGCCGCCCGATAGGGCCATACGCCGTACGCCCTTTGAAGATCTGACTCCGATCTATCCCGATGAACGGCTGCGCCTTGAGAGCGCCGATACAAAAAATGATTTGGCCATACGCGCCATCGATTTGATTTCTCCCATAGGCAAAGGTCAGCGTGGCTTGATTGTGGCGCCACCCAAGGCGGGCAAAACGGTGCTGCTTAAAAAGATTGCCAACGCAATTGCCCAAAATTATCCCGATGTGCAGCTGATCGTTTTGCTGATTGACGAACGGCCGGAAGAAGTAACCGACATACAGCGTTCCATCCGGGGCGATGTGGTTTACTCTACCTTCGATGAGGTGCCCGAAAACCATACTCGGGTAGCCGAAATGGTGCTCGAAAGGTCCGAACGCCTGGTGGAACAGGGCAAGGATGTAGTGGTGCTGCTGGATTCCATTACCCGTTTGGCCCGCGCCTATAACCTGGTGGTTCCGCCCACCGGCCGGACTTTGTCGGGCGGCCTTGATCCGGGCGCTTTGCACAAACCCAAAAAGTTTTTCGGCGCCGCACGCAACATCGAAAACGGTGGCAGCCTAACGATCATCGCCACGGCGCTGGTGGATACGGGCAGCCGCATGGACGATATCATTTACGAAGAGTTCAAAGGCACCGGCAACATGGAAATCCACTTAGATAGGAAACTGAGCGAAAAACGCATTTTTCCGGCCATCGATTTGGCGCGCTCCAGCACTCGCAGGGAAGATTTGCTGCTCACTTCAGAAGAACAGCAGGGGGTGGAATCCATGCGCAAGCTGTTGTCGTCGGGCAGTAGTCAGGATGCCGCAGAACAGCTCATCGGCATGTTGGCTAAAACCAACGACAATGAAGAATTTATTCAGCGCCTTAAAAACTGGATCGTCATCTGGGAGAAGGAAACCCATAATTTCCGCGGCCGGTAAAAACCATTACGTTCGAAAAATTGCCGTTTGGCTTTGATGTAAGCAATGCGAGTTTTTATTTCAAGTGGTAAATATCAAGTCGTAATGCGGGCGAAACACAACGGTTGTAAACCGTTAGGAAACGGAGCGCGGGGGAATCGTTTGTTACACAATTTTCGCAAAAAAATATTTGTCTGTGCTCCAAAATACTTGATTAATCAATACAACTGTGATACAATTAACTGTGCAGTTCCCCTAGGGGAATCAGTTTGCACTCTTGCAAGAGAGGTGAAAAACATGAAACAAGGCATTCATCCCGAATACGGCAAGTGCGAGGTACGTTGCGTGTGCGGCGAAACCTTTGAAACCGGATCGGTCAAGAAAGAAATGCGTGTGGACATTTGTTCCAAGTGCCATCCATTCTTTACGGGAAAACAAAAGCTGGTAGACACCGGTGGACGTGTTGATCGCTTCAAAAAGCGTTATGGCATCTAATCAGGTTGACGGTCTGTTGTGTAAGCAGCCGCTAGTTGTTAACCTGTGGTTGCGCCGGTTTTACAAAGTGAGGAAAATGCAGACCAGGTGTTGAGCGCCTTGGTCTGTTTTTCTTTATATAAAGTGCGTGCATTTGGCATAGCGTCGCGCGCTTGAAAGGACTATATATGAAAAAGAATTTAGATAAGTCCACCGCGCCGGTTCCGGTGGATGAGAAGGGCTGCGCCATCAGCGTGGGCGGCCAGGCCGTTATGGAAGGCGTGATGATGCAAGGGCCTGAAAAGGTGGCCTTGGCGGTGCGTCAGCCCGATGGCGCCATCGCCCTTCGGGTAAAGCCCCGCAAACAACTATCGGACAAATACAAGTTTTTGGGCTGGCCCATCATCCGCGGTATGGTCAACCTGGTGGTCATGCTGTATATGGGCATGAAAACCCTGACCGAATCGGTAGAGATGAGCGGCGAGCTGGTAGAGGAGCCCTCCAAGCTGGAAAAAAAGATTGCCAAGGCCTTGCGCATGAAACCCGACGACGTTATGATGATCGTGGCGGTAATTCTAGCCTTGGCGCTGGCCATAGGCATGTTCTTCGTGCTACCCACCTTGGTGGAATCTGCCATCAAGCCTTTTGTCAGCAGCCGCTTTTTGATCAACGCCATCGGCGGCGTGCTGCGCATCACCATATTCATGGTGTATATCGTATTGGTTTCCCGCATGAAGGAAATACGCCGGGTGTTTCAGTACCACGGAGCGGAACACAAGGCGGTGCACTGCTTTGAACACGGCAAAAAATTAACCGTAGAAAATGCTCAGCAGTTTACCACGCTGCATCCCCGCTGTGGCACCAGCTTTTTGTTCATCGTCATGGCCATCAGCATTCTGGTGTTTATGTTGCTGGGTACCGATAGCGCCAACGTACTGACCCGGGTGGGCAGCCGTTTGTTGCTGCTGCCGCTGGTGGCCGGGCTCAGCTATGAAATATTGCGTTGGTTGGGCAAGGCGGGGGATGGACCTGTGGTTACGGCGCTTAAATGGCCGGGGCTAATGCTTCAAAAGCTGACCACCGCTCCGCCCGAGGATTCCATGGTGGAAGTGGCGCTGGTTTCGCTGAAAACCGCGCTGGGCATGATCACGCCCGAAGAGTTTGAAGCGCAGCAGCACCGCGCCAAAGCGCAAGCCGATCAAGGGCAAGCAGAAAGCCAGACGGCGGCAGCGTCGCAGGTCGAGCCCGAAGCTGCAATCCAAACGGCTGAACAGCCGGACGGGGTTGCGAAAGGCGCATGAAAATCGGAGAATGGCGGTGCAAGTCCAAAGCGCTTCTGAAGCAAAGCGGCGTGCAAGACTGGGATGCGGATATAGATTGGATGCTGTGCGAAGCCTTGGGCCTAAGCGGGCGAAGCGCGCTGCGGTTCAAGGCCGACCAGCTGCTGACGCAGCCCCAATTCAATCAATTGGAAGACTGGTTAAAGCGGCGGGCCCAAGGTCGGCCGCTTCAGTATGTGCTGGGCAACGAATATTTTATGGGGCTGAAATTTTTTGTGGACGAACGGGTGCTCATCCCCCGTCCCGAAACCGAACAGCTTTGTCAGCTGGCTTTGAGCCAAATGGCTGAAAGTTCCCCAATGCAGGTGCTGGATTTGTGCACCGGCAGCGGAGCGCTGGCCGTGAGCATAGCGGCTTTTCGCCCCAACGCCCGGGTGGTTGCTTCCGACTTAAGCGCAGATGCGCTGGCCGTGGCCCGCTGCAATGCTCAAGCGCATCAGGCTCGGATAGAGTTTGTGCAAAGTGATTTGTTTGCCGCTTTGGGCGGTAGGCGGTTTGATGTGATCGTCACCAATCCGCCCTACATTAAAACCCGGGATTTGCCTTCCCTTCAGCAGGAAGTTCGCAAAGAGCCGGCGATGGCGCTGGACGGTGGCGCCGACGGACTTGATTTCTACCGGCGCATAGCTCAGGGTTTGCCGGATCACCTGGCCTTTGGCGGTTTGATCCTTGCCGAAGTGGGCGCAGGCCAGGCGGCCCAGGTGGCGGCCTGTTTTGCCGATGCACTGGGCAGCGCCGCCCATATTGAGCAAGATATTTCCGGCATCGAACGGATTGTGTGGAGCCGGCGGAGCACACCGTAACCCATCCGCCCATTATTTTCAATGAATTTATAACGAGGAAGGACAATACAACATGCAGGATAAGGCATCTTTTAACGAACAAGAGCGCATTATGCGCCAGCTGGAAACGGTGCAAGCCCGTTATGAAGAGCTCTCTATCCGCATTACTTTGCCCGAAGTAATTGCCGATACCGAACTGTTTAAAAACCTAATGCGGGAACACAGCGAACTGATGGAGTTGGCCCAGTATGCCCAAGAATATCAGGAGTTGGTAAAACAAATTGCCCAGGCGCGGGAGATGCTGGAGGATCCGGATTTGGCAGACATGGCCAAGGAAGAGCTCAATGAGCTGGAACCCGAGCTGCAACAGCGCACCCAAACGGCCCGCATGATGCTGTTGCCCAAGGACCCCGACGATTTTCGCAATGCGATGCTGGAAGTTCGGGCGGGCGCCGGCGGCGATGAAGCCGGCCTATTCGGCGCAGATTTGGTGCGTATGTATATGCATTACGCCGAAAGCAAGGGCTGGACGGTGGAACTCACCGACGAGGCCAGCCAGGAGATTGGTGGCGTGAAGGAGGCGGTGTTGCTCATTCAGGGCAAGGGCGTGTTTAGCCGCTTGAAATATGAAAGCGGCGTGCACCGGGTTCAGCGGGTGCCGGTCACCGAATCCTCCGGACGCATCCACACCTCTACGGCCACCGTGGCTGTGCTGCCCGAAGTAGAAGATGTGGATCTGGTGATCAACGCCAACGATCTTAAGATCGACACCTACCGCGCTTCCGGAGCCGGCGGCCAGCACGTCAACCGGACCGACTCGGCGGTGCGTATTACCCATATGCCTACTGGGATCGTGGTTACCTGCCAGGATGGGCGCTCCCAAATCCAAAACAGGGAAAAGGCCATGCGCGTGTTGCGTTCGCGCCTGTATGAAGCCGAGCGCCAACAGCGCATGGACGAGTATTCCAGCGCCCGCAAAAGCCAGGTGGGCACCGGAGACCGCAGCGAGCGCATTCGCACCTACAACTTCCCCCAAGGCAGAGTGACCGATCACCGAATCGGCTTGACGCTGTACCGGATTGAGGACATTATGAACGGTGATCTGGATGAAATTATCGACGCATTGATTCTCGCTGAGCAACAGCAGATGCTAGAAAGCAGCGATTTGTAAGTGGGGTAAAAGGAATGGACACAAGGCTACTTACGGCGGACGAAGAGTCCATCGCCTACGCGGCTGAACTTATCCGGAAGGGCCAATTGGTGGGCATGCCCACCGAAACGGTGTACGGGCTGGCGGCCGATGCGATGAACGCCGATGCGGTGCGCAATATATTTATAGCCAAGGGCCGTCCTTCGGACAACCCGCTGATCGTGCACATCGCCGACCTGGCGGATTTGCAGGGATTGATCCAGGGGAAACTTTCTCCTCAAGCGGTGGCGCTTGCTCGAAATTTTTGGCCAGGTCCTTTGACTTTGGTGCTGCCCAAAGGGCGTAACGTGCCCGACGGGGTGACCGCAGGACTTGACACGGTGGCGGTGCGCATGCCCGCTCATCCGGTGGCGCGCCGGCTGATTCAGCAAAGCGGCTGCAAAATTGCGGCGCCCAGCGCCAACTTGTCGGGCAAGCCCAGCCCGACCACCGCCCGGCACGTGTACGACGATATGCACGGGAAAATTCCGCTGATACTGGACGGGGGAGAGTGCCAAGTAGGCCTTGAGTCCACCGTGCTGGACATGGCGGGTGATGTGCCCACGGTGCTGCGCCCGGGCGGCATCACGGTGGAAATGTTGCGCAAGGTGCTGGGCACAGTAAAGGTGGATTCGGGCGTGCTCAATCCGGTGGAAAATAAGCAGCCGGTGCGTTCGCCGGGCATGAAGTACAAACACTACGCGCCCGATGCCCAGCTGACCATCGTGCAAGGTGATGCGTTGGACGTGGTCAGCCGCATCTGCCGCTGCTACGATGAAGATTACTCGGCCGGTTACTCGGTGGCGATTCTGGGTATAGAATCTCATCGCCACTGCTATGGGAAACGAAGATTTTTTCCCCTGGGTCAAGCCTCCATGGAGTCGGCAGCCGCTCAATTGTTTGCCCAGCTGCGCAAGCTAGATGATGAAGGGGTGCAGCGGGTTTATGCGGAAGCCTTTGTGGCCGAAGGGATCGGACTGGCCATTATGAACAGGATGAACCGGGCGGCCGCCTTTCATGTCATCGACGCAATCGAGGGAGAATAATTTTATGCGTATAGTTATGGTGTGTACGGGCAACACTTGCCGTAGCCCGATGGCCGAACGGCTGTTGCGACGCCGGCTCAGGGAAGAGGGGCTTGACAATGTCACGGTGGAATCGGCGGGGTTGGCTGCTTACCCCGGGCAACCGGCGAGCGGCGGCGCAGTGCGCGCTATGGCCAGGCGGGGAATCAATGATTTGTGTGAACACAAGGCGCGCCAGTTTACCCAAGCGTTGGGTCAAGGCGCGCTCGTGCTGTGCATGGCTCAATCCCACTGCGACTATATCAAAGGCGCGTGGCCGGGAATAAACGTACACCAGCTGCGGGAATATGCCGGGCTTAGCGGCGATATCGCCGACCCCTATGGGCAAGGCGACGCAGCCTACGAAAAGGCCGCCCAACAGATTGAGCAGGCGGTTCAAGCGCTTAAATTTGGCCATTAAAAGGCAAAATTGTGCAAAAACGCAGCGAGTTACCGGGCAAAAGTGCGCGATTGTGCGCCCTTAACCATCGACAAATTTGTTGAAAAATTATTCGGAGGGAAATATGATTACCAATTATCATGCACATACCTACCGTTGTCTGCACACCACCGGAACCGAGGAAGACTATGTACAGGCGGCCATTCAAAATGGTTATAGCATCTTCGGCTTTGCCGACCACTGCCCGTGGAACTACGGCGACACCTTCACATCCACTATGCGCATGAAAGAAGACCAGATTCCCGACTACGTTTCAACGATTCGACAGGTGGCAGATCGCTACGCAGACCAGATTCAGGTGCTTTGCGGCTTAGAGTGCGAGTATTTTCCAAAGCGCATGGGCTGGCTGCGAGACTTAAAAGAGCAAAGTGGCCTGGATTACCTGATCCTTGGCAACCATTTCGATTTTGACGAACCCGATGGCATGTACTTTGGCAGCTGCACTTCGGGCGCCGACCTCAACCTGTATGTGAAACGCGCCGGCGAAGCCCTACATACGGGCCTATATTCCTATTTTGCTCACCCGGACTTGTGCTTTCGCTCCTATTCCGTCTTTAATCAAGATTGCAAAAAGGCGAGCCGCGAAATTTGCGCTTGCGCCATAGAATTGGGGCTTCCCTTGGAATACAATTTGTCGGGACTCATCGCCCAAAAACTGGGCGTGTTTGAAGGTTTGGGTTATCCGTATGATGGGTTTTGGGAAGTGGTCGCCGAAGAAGGAGCCAAGGCTATTATCGGCGTAGATGCCCACAGCGTGGAACATGTGAGTAACATGGATGCGTACCGGGAGGCACAGCGTACGTTGGCGCGTTTGGGCGTATCGGTGGTCGATACAATCGGATAAGAGGCGAGCCGCGTGCTTTGGCAGGAATAAAGAGAAAAAAGCCTGTAGGAAATGTTACATTCCTACAGGCTTTTTTAGATTCATAGGAAAGTGCTTATTCAGACATTTGCCAGGTTTCAAGCCCCCGATAGACTTCGCCGGCTCTCAAGGTTTTTAAGCCGCCCAAAGATTCGGTTGAAATCAACACACCGTTTCTGAAAAAGAAACCCATGATGGGTAGATCCTCTACCACCAAAAGTTGTATCTTAGACAGGGCGCTGCTGAGCTCTTCTTCTCCTTGGGCGGTGCGCGCTTCGTTTAACAATTCATCCATGGTTGTGGAACCGTAAGAAGAAAAGTTTGCTTTGCCGTCGGAGGCCAACAGCGGGCTGAGATCCGGCGTATCCGGCAGGGAATAGGCGATCAAGGCCAGATCAAAATCTTTTTCGTTTAAAGCCTTTTTCACCTCGTTTTTTTTGAGGGTGCTTACCTCCACTTGAATGCCCACAACGCCAAGCTGCTGAGCGATAAAGTTGATCGCATCGGTCCGGGTACCTCCGTGGGGTTCGTTGTAAGTAATCAGGCGCAGCGTTAGATTTTCGTTCAAGCCGTCTATTGTTCTGTCCAGCAAGCCGTCGCCATTGGTGTCGTACCAACCGGCTTCGTTCAGCAACTGGAGCGCACGCTCAGGGCTGTAATTGTATTTGGTGGACTGGGTCTCAAATAGCCAGCTACCGGGCACCACGGGCACCTCGGATTCGGTTACCATATTTAAGTAAACGGTTTCGGCCAAGTTTTCCCGATTGATGGCGTACATGATGGCCTGGCGCACATTCCGATTTTGTAGTGTGCTGTTCTCCAGGTTAGGGACGATGTATTCGTAGGTCTGGGTGTAATAGTCCAACACCATGCGGTCGCTCAAATTGCGGTTTATGGAAGCCGAAAGGTTGCGCGTGGTCAGCACCTGAATCTCCCTTGTTTCCAGGGCCGAAAGCATGGTGCTGGTGTCGGGATAGGCAATTGCTACGATTTTTTGTAGCTTCCCGCTTTTCTTCCACCAGAGGGGGTTTGCTTCCAACTGAATTTGATTGCCCGATTGGTAGGAGATGTACCAAAACGGCCCGGTGCCCCGGGGCAGTGCATCGTTTAGGGAGCCCGATTGCACGATGGGGAAGGTCATGGCGTACAGCAACATATCTCCAGACCTTTTCGCGGTTACCTTTAGTGTGTGATCGTTCACCGCTTCCATGGAGTCGATCAGCTGCACGCGCTTGTAATAAGCGCCTTCTTCACCAAATTCCAGAATGCGGTTGTAGCTGGCGATTACATCGTTTGCGGTAAACTGGGCGCCGTTGTGAAAGATCAGGTTGTTTCTCAGCGCAAAGGTCCAGGTTTTCCCTTCTGAAGTCCATCGGTCGGCCAGCAGCGCGGCAGGCTTTTGTTCGGAATCCAGCGCGACCAAGCTTTCAAACACCAACGAATTGATGTTTTGAAGGTCGGCGTATACACATTCCAGCGGATTAAGCACTGCATTCTCGCCGATCAACATCCCCAAAGTTAAGCTGATTTTGTCGGCTTCCGTTTCGCTTGAATTGATGCTTTCCTCACCAAACGCTGGACTGCCTTCATTCTCAAAGCTTTCTGGATCATTTTGAGTAGCTTCGTCCTCTTCCTTCGATTCGTAGAGTGCATCTGGGGACTGGTCCTCGGCCTCTGCATAGGCGACAAAACCGGGATTGTAGTCTGCCGTGCTATTGATGGCACACGGAAATATGCTAAGCAGCGAAATTGCCAAACTCCAGGCTAGCCACCTGCGTAGGCGAAGGCTCGGGCTGGGCGTACAGTTCTTTGTATATTTCATAAGTCTTAAGCACCTTTGTTACATAATCACCCGTTACGTCGGAAGGAATGTTTTCAAGATTTATGCCGTCATCGCTGTTTGTAGAATCCTTGAGCCACTTGGCTACAGTGCCTTCTCCGGCGTGGTAGGCGGCAGTGATCCGGCGTATGTCGCCATCGTATTTTTGATTTAAATAAGACAAAAACCAGCAGCCGTAGCGTATATTGGTCTCCGGATCAAACAATTTATCGTCGCTGTAGTTTTCCTCGTCCCCTAGTTTTTCGGCGATCCACTTGCCGGTTTTGGGAACGATCTGCATAAGTCCGCGTGCATCCGCGTAAGAGAGGGCTTCCGGTCGGTAAGTTGATTCACAGAAGATTACGGCAGCCACATGGGCAGGGTCCAAATCAAACTCCTGGCTACATTTTTCGATAATGGACCGGTAAGTCATCGGATAGTATACTTCGGGTTCGGTTGGGGGCTTGGGCTTTGTAATCAGCGCAACAAAGACAATCGCAACGATGAATAGGAGCACTGCAAGCCCGATCAGCCGCCTGCGTCGACGGTTGCGCTTGCGCAGGAGCATTCCGGCCCGCCTTCTGTTGGTTTCTGGTGTGGAATTCAATAGCCTTACCTCGCAAATTAATTGTTGACTCTGCGCACAAGCTCTTTCCACAGGTGCGCGAGCTCCTGTTGGGTTTGGTTGATGGGGCGACCGGTTTCAATAATTTTGTGGGCCAGTTGTTTTTTTTCTTCCAAGGGCATTTGGCTGTTGATGCGCGCTAAAGCTTCTTCCTTATTGAGTTTGTCGCGCTCCATGAGCCGCTGAAGCTGTTTTTCGGTATCCAAAGCCATAACCCAGCATTCGTTGCACAGCACATCGGAGGCGCTTTCGAAAAGCAGCGGAACATTGAGCACCACGACGGGCGCGCCTTTTTGTTGGGCCTCATCAATAGCTTGGAGCATGTGATTTTGCACCATGGGATGGATGATGGCCTCCAGGCTTTGACGCTGCCTTGCATCGCTAAAGATGATGTTGGCCAAGGCACGGCGGTTGAGGTTGCCGTCCGGATAAAAAACCGCTTCCCCAAACTGCTCCAAAATCGCAGGCAAAGCATCGCCATTTTTGGCGGTAAGCTGATGAGATATGGCATCCGCATCAATTACGGCTGCACCCAGCGTAGCCAGGTAATCGGCAGCTGCGCTTTTCCCGCTGGCGATGCCGCCAGTTAGCCCAACGATATAGGGTCTTTTATTTGCTGTCATCCCAGTTCCTCCCATAAGACACATCTACTTTGAGTGGGACTGAAAGCTCTACTATGTTTTCCATGGTCTGCTGTAGCAAGGTTTGAACCGCTTGGATTTCCTTTTCGGGGGTTTCTATGATCAGTTCGTCGTGCACTTGCAAAATCAAGCGGGCCTCAAAATTGTTTTCGGCCAGCTTCTGATGTACCTTGACCATGGCCAGCTTGATAATATCTGCGGCCGTGCCCTGAATGGGTGAGTTCATGGCGGCGCGCTCGCCAAAGGAGCGGGTGTTGTAGTTGGATGAGCGCAGCTCGGGCAAATAACGGCGGCGACCCATTAAGGTGGTAATGTAGCCTTGTTTTTTGCCGGTTTCTACAGCGGCTTCCATAAATTTTTTGACGCCGGGATAGCGCTCAAAGTAGTTGTTGATGAACCGTCCTGCCTCGGCGCGGGTGATGCCGATGTTGCGCGCCAAACCAAATTCGGATATGCCGTACACAATGCCGAAGTTTACCGCCTTGGCCGCCGAACGCATATCGGGCGTAACCTGGTCAATGGGTACGCCATATACCTCTGCCGCGGTGCGCTGGTGAATATCCTGATCCAAGCGAAAGGCTTCCTGCATTACCGGATCGCCCGACATGTGGGCCAGCACACGTAGCTCGATTTGGGAATAGTCGGCATCCACCAACACCCAGCCCGGGCGGGCAATGAAAGCTCGGCGGATTTCACGCCCCTGCTCGGTGCGCACCGGAATGTTTTGCAGATTAGGGTCCAAAGAGCTGATGCGGCCGGTGGCCGTGGAAACCTGATCAAAGCGGGTATGCACCCGGCCGCTGGCATCCACCAACCGGGTTAAGGCCTCGATATAGGTGCTGTTGAGTTTGGCATAGCGCCGGTATTCTAGAATTTGGGCCACGATGGGATGGAGGTTTACAAGCCCCTCCAACACATCAGCGCTGGTAGAATACCCGGTTGTCGTTTTTTTGCCGGTAGGCAGGCCCAGTTTGCCAAACAACAATTCGCCGAGTTGTTTGGGAGAATTGATGTTGATGGGTTCTCCGGCCAGTTGGGTAATGCTGTCGGTCAACTCTGCAATATGTTGACGATAATCGTTGCCCAATTGTTCAAGAGTCGGAAGGTCGATTAAAAACCCTTCGGTTTCCATGTCGTACAAAACCTGGGCGAGGGGCAGCTCAATATCCAGGTACAATTTGGTCAAATGTTCGTCCTTCATTTGAGGTTTTTGCATTCGGGCGAGTTCATATATGGAGCTGGCCAAACAGTCCTGTTCGGGTACCAGCCCTTCATCCTCCAACAAGGCTGACAAATCAAATTTTTTGCGTTGCGGCTGAAGCACATATGCGGCCAGCATAACGTCGTGTACCTGGCCGTTTGGCGCAATGTCTTGGACTGTGAGAACCGGCAGCAGCTTTTTAAAATCATACACGATTTTCGTGCAGGGGGATTTAAGCAGCGGTTTTAACAACGGAAGCAGGTCTTCCTCGGCAAACCCGGGATTCAACAAATCGCCGCCCAAGGGGACGTTGGCACGTTGTCCGCTGTCATCGGCAATAGAAACGGAGTTGCCGATATGTAGCGCCAACGTTTTGGGGTTGAGCTTTTCGAGCCAAGCCTCGAATGCATCCAAGCTATTAAATTGTTGAACCTTTTCCCAGTCGATCCCGGCATTGTTTCCGTTTTCGATAGGTGCTTCGCTTCCGGTTATTTGCTGAATGCGGGTGGCGATGGTTTTGAGCTTTAGTTCGTGGATCAAGGGCAGCCCATCTTGCAAGTCGTGAATGGTACATGCGTTTAAATCAAAATCCACAGGCGCATCGCGCACGATGGTGGCCAGCGCTTTGCTTTCCAGGGCCTGTGCGCGTCCGTTCATCAGGCGCTCGCGTAGCTTTCCTTTTTCACCGGTATCGGCGCTGTCCAGCGCATTTTCTAAGGAACCGTATTTTTGAACCAGCTTCAGCGCGGTTTTTTCGCCGATGCCCGCTATGCCGGGAATGTTGTCGGAGCTATCGCCCATCAATCCTTTTACATCGATCAATTGAACCGGAGTCACGCCATATTTTTGTTGAATATATTCTGGCGTAACCAGCTCGGTTTCGCTGATTCCCCGTTTGGTGTACAAAATATGGGTGTTGTCGTCGGCGAGCTGGAAGGAGTCCCGGTCGCCGGTAATCAACAGACTCTGGATGCCCCTTTCTTCGCACCATGCGGAAACGGTGCCCAAAATATCGTCGGCCTCAAACCCTTCCAAACCGAGCTGGTGGATGTGCATATCGCTCAGCAGTTGCTTGATCAATTCCACTTGAGGTTTAAACTCCTCGGGCGTGGGTGCCCGCCCTGCTTTATATTCCGGGTATTGTATATGGCGGAAGGTGGGGGCGTGCATATCGAAAGCCACGGCGCAGTATGTTGGCTCAAATTCGGTGATGGCCTTGAGCAACATGCTCATAAAGCCGTGAATGGCGTTGGTATAAACGCCTTGCCCGTTATCCAGCAAGGGCAACGCATGAAACGCGCGAAACATCAAGCTATAGGCATCAATCAAAATAATTTTTTCGGGCATACAAGACTCCTTTGTGTTGGGAAGTTTCAGCATTGGTTTATTATACCGCATTCTTTGGACGATGGCAAAACGGAACAAAGTTTTAATCTTACAGTAATTTTACGAGAAATCGGGAGCAAATCTCATCTATTTTGGGTCAGGATAGTGTAAGATAGAAAATATGCAAAAATATTAAAGGCGAGTGTTGATGCATGCGGGCAGTTGCAAAAATGTTAACCGGGATTACTTTGGTCGTTTTGGTTTTTTTGGTGTATGTGTTGTACGGAGGAAATCTGCAGGTGAAACAGGCCGGGGAAGTGCAGGTGGTTTCGGCAGCAGAACGTGCCCAGGAGTTTGAAGTGCTTAAAAACGCCTTCAATCAAGGAGAGATCAACGATTGGGTGTTTGACAACGAGGAACTGGGTGAAGCCGATGAATATAGCTTCATCACCGTGCAGATGGATGTAACCAATTATGGCTTGCTGCCCGCTGAACTGGTCAACTTGCGGGTGCGTCCAGCGCAGGGGAATGTGCTCCAGGTTCCGCAAAACAGTGTGGATGTTACAGGACTTAGTAAAACAAGCATGTCGGTGATGCTGTTGTGCAAGGCAGACGAGGTGCATCCGCCGGAGCAGGTTTGGCTGGAATATTATGTGTACGGCAGGCCATTGGCCGCGACCATGTCTTAGAGGGATCATCCAAAGAGCAAGATTAAAAACGGTCGTAAAAAAATAATAAACGTTGAGGTGTATGCCCATGGAGCACAATGCCCCACCCGATATGCGCAAGACCAAATGGACATTTTCGGCGATTGAGGCCATATTTTGGATGTCGATGACGTTGGCATCATTTCAAGTACTGTTTTTGGAGAGCAGAGGTTTTGACAGCGTTGAAGTTGGCCGGGTAATGGCGATAATGAGCCTGATTGGCGTGGTGATGCCCTCGGTTTGGGGCATAGTCTCCGACCGCATGGGTTCGGTGAAGCGCGTCATATTGTTTTTGATTGTGACGATGGGTGCGCTGCGGTTAGGCATCCCGATAATGGGCAAGCTGCTGCCCAACATGGCTTGGATTTCGGTTGTTTTGTTGCTGGGGATGGGGTTGTTTCAAGTGGGGCCTGCCCCGCTTTTGGATTCGTGGCTGATGTCGCTGATCGAGCGCCGGGGCGATTTGGATTACAGTTCCATACGCCTTTGGGGGTCCATCGGCTATGCGATTGCGGTTGCGCTGATGACGCCGTTGATCAATTGGTTTTCGGTGGACGTCATTTTTGTGGTATGCACACTGCTGTCGGTGCCGTTTTTGTATTTGTGCATAAAACAGCCCGACGTATCGCCGGCGCCCGTCGAGATTGCGAAAGCGGCTCCGGAAAAGACTAGCCCGTTAACGCTATTTAAAAACTTTGGATTTGTAACCCTTCTGATTTTTAGCATGCTGATCTACTTGCCGACCACCAGCGTCACACTCTACATCAGCTATATGTTTAAAGAAATCGGCCAGGATGCCAGCATGCTGGGCGTGCTGATTGGGCTTAGGACGGTGATGGAAGCGCCGGGTATGATCTTGCACAGCAAACTCAGAAAGCGCTACACCGCTCCAGCCATCATGCTGCTGTCGGCGGTATTGTATGTGCTGGAAATGTTTTTGTACAAGTATGCCCAATCGGTGCCCTTCTTGATGGTGCTGGGTGCGCTGGACGGTTTCAGCTACGGATTGCTGTTGCCAGGTTTGGTTTCCTACTCTGCTCAGTTGGCCCCCGAATCGCTGCGCTCCACCGCACAGGCGCTGAGCAATACAGTGTGCAACAATGTGGCCGGTGTGTTGCTTGGGTTGATCGGTGGGCCGGTGATTGCCCAGTTTGGCGCCAGGCGCATGTACGTGTCGATCAGCTTGTTGGCGCTGATTGCCGGTGTGCTGTTCTTATCCTCCCAAATGTGGATGCGCCGCCGCCAGCAAGCCAAAGAGTTTTAAGTTTTTAAGCCGTGCAAGGGTTGCTTGCGCGGCTTTTTTGTTAAGAAAGCAGCGGAGATCAAGGGAATATGGCAGTTTTGTGGCATATCTTTCAATGCTGTTGCGCCCTCCATTAAATAGGTTATAATAAATTTATCAAAGGGAATGAGGTGTTGTATATGGCGCGTGTGCCTCTTATTTTAATTTGCGATGACGACCCGGTGGTTCACGAATCCCTCGGGCTCTATTTGGACTCGGAAGGCTACGAATACGCTTCGGCTTTTAATGGAGAAGAAGCGCTGGAAATGGTGGATAGGGTGCAGCCGGATCTGATGATTTTAGACATCATGATGCCCAAGATGTCGGGTATTGATGTGTGTCGCGAAGTGCGCAAGGATAAGGCGCTGCCCATCATTATGCTCACGGCGAAGAGTGAAGAGATCGACAGGATCCTCGGGCTTGAACTCGGGGCAGACGACTATATTGTAAAGCCCTTCAGCCCACGGGAAGTGTTGGCGCGAATCAAAGCGGTGTTGCGGCGCTTTTCTGAGCCCACTCCGGTGGACGACAACATTGTGCGTTTTGCTCAGCTGGAAATCAATTTGAACAATTATCAGGTGCGTGCCAAGGGTGAGATTATTCCGTTTACACCCAAGGAAGTGGAAATTTTGCACATGCTTGCGGCGAGTGCTGGACAGGTTTTTACGCGGGAACAGATCCTTTCCCAAGTGTGGGGATACGACTATTTCGGAGACACTCGCACGGTGGACACGCACATTAAGCGCATCCGTCAGAAGTTGCCCAGCGACCATGTGCCCTGGCAGCTGAAAACGGTGTACGGGGTAGGGTATAAATTCGAGGTTGATGCATGACTGGGCGCAGGAAACACAATTTGCTGCTTCGCCGCATCTTTTTGTTGGTGGTGGCGGCGGTCGTTCTTACCGCGCTGTTCACGACTGCGGTGTACAACGTGGTTTCTCGTTCTGTGTTTGCCGAAATGAAGATACAAGAGCTGGTACCCAAAGCCAAGCGTTTTAGCCACTTTGCCCTTGCCTACCAAAAAGGCAGGATCAGCCGGGAATATATGGATGCTTTTTTGTTCATGACCAAAGGAACGGCATCCTCCTCTTCGTTGCTAAACGCCTATGTTATGCTGGTGGACGTCAAAGGGGAAGTGTGGCCCAGCAACACTTTGCTGGAAGAGGGAGACACAAAGCGCATGCTGGACCGGTTTGCCCAACCGATTTTCAACGGGGATTTTTCTGAGCAGACCGGGTTGATCGACTCTTCGGTGGGAGATATGGTTTGTGTGTCGGTTCCGGTGATCGATCAGCGGGGTGCCGTAACTGGCGTAGTGCTCTTGTTCGTGCCGATGATGGAGGCCATGGCAGCGATGAACAGCTTGAACAGCGCGCTGTTTATATCGCTGATGGTAGTTATCCCCATCGTGGCGCTGTTGACGCTTCTGGTCAGCAGCAGGATCGTAAGGCCGCTTAGACAAATGCGGGATGTGGCGATTGCCATGGCCGGCGGCGACTTTACGATTCAAGCAGACGATGTGCAGCTGGGCGAAGTGGGGCAGCTGGGGCGTTCGCTCAACTATCTGTCGCGCAGGCTGTCGAGCACAATCAGCGATTTGCGCGTGGAGCGCAACCGCCTGCGCCAAACGGTGGACGGGCTGAGCGAAGGCATCATTGCTGTGGACACGCTGTGCAACGTAAACCATTACAATCGGGCGCTTATGCGCATGTTTGAAAGCCAGCGACGACAGAGCGATGACGATAGGTTAAACTTGATTCCGGATGCCGAGATCTGGAAAGATTTGGAAAAGGCGGTCAACCATGGCGAGGCTTCGGAGCGCAATATTTTGCTGCCCGATCGGGTGCTGCGTGCGCGCATCACTCCCTTAGAGGATACAGAACATGCCATAGTCGGTGCAGTAGGGCTGATTAGCGATATCACCCAAAGCGAGCGGCTGGAGCGCACGCGCCGGGATTACGTGGCCAACGTGTCCCACGAAATGCGTACGCCGTTGACGGCGATGCGGGCGTTGGTGGAGCCGATGCGCGAAGGTATGGTAAAATCGGAAACTACCCGACAGCGCTATTATGACATTTTGCTGCGCGAAACCATGCGCTTATCGCGGTTGATAGACGATTTGCTGGAGTTGTCCAGGTTGCAAAGCGGCGCGTTGGCACTGGATACAAAGCCCTTGTCGTTGAAACAGCTGTTGATGGATTTGAACGAAAAATTCACTTATACGGCAGAAGAGTCGGGGCTGGAGTTCTCTTTGGAAGTGGATGTGGAAAGCTGTCCCATGGTAGTGACCAATGCGGATCGGGTGGAACAGGTGCTGGTGATTCTGCTGGACAACGCTATAAAATATACGGGCATTGCCAAGCAGGACAGCGAAGACATTGGGAAGGTAAGCTTGTCTGCAAGATGGGATGAACACAAGGTTTATCTATCGGTGAGTGACAATGGTCCGGGCATATCGGAGGCCGACGTACCTTATGTGTTTGACCGGTTCTACAAGGTGGACAAGGCGCACAGCGGGCTGGGTTCCGGTTTGGGTTTGTCTATAGCCAAAGAATTGCTGAACTGGATGGACGAAACTATAGAAGTGCGCAGCAAGCTTGGAGAAGGCTCTACATTTACCTTTAGTTTGACCCGTTTGAGGTCGGAGGAATGATCAATACAACAAAACACCGCGCAATTTTGCGCGGTGTTTTGTTGTATAAGAGGTTATAGATCGTTTTCGCGCATGGTCAGGCTGATGCGTTTTCGAGCTTTATCGACCTCTAGCACCCAAACGGTGACCAGATCGCCCACTTGAACGATTTCTGAAGGGTGGCGTACAAACTTGTTGGCCAACCGGGAGATGTGGACCAAGCCATCTTGATGCACTCCGATGTCTACAAAGGCGCCAAAGTCGATAACGTTTCGCACGGTGCCTTGCAGCTTCATGCCCGGAGCAAGGGCGTCGATATCCAGCACGTCGCGGCGGAGCAGCGGCTGGGGCAGTTCGTCGCGCGGGTCGCGGCCAGGTTTTTCCAGCTCTTTTAAAATATCTTTCAAAGTGGGATCGCCCATGTCCATTTTTTCGGCCAGAGCAGTCACTCCCAATTTGTTGGCTTCTTCTACGATTTGTCGGTTTTTGCCCGATTGAAGATCTTTTTTAGTGAAATTTAGCTGCTTGATGAGCGCGTGGGTGGCTTTATAGCTTTCTGGGTGAATGCCCGTGTTGTCCAAGGGTTCGTCGCTTTCCAAGATGCGCAAAAAGCCTGCGCACTGTTCGAAGGCTTTCGCGCCCAATTTGCGCACTTCTTTTAGCTGTTTGCGGTTGGTAAAGGCGCCGTGTTCCTCTCGGTAGGCGATAATATTGGAGGCAAGTGCAGGGCCGATGCCAGAGACGTAGGCCAGCAAGGGGGCAGAAGCGGTGTTTAAATTTATGCCCACAGAATTTACGCAGCCTTCCACCACGCCGCCCAACACTTCGTCTAAACGGGATTCCTTCATATCGTGCTGGTATTGTCCGACGCCGATGGATTTGGGATCCACCTTTACCAGCTCGGCCAACGGATCCTGGAGGCGGCGGGCGATAGAGATGGCCGAGCGCACCGACACGTCATAGTCTGGAAACTCCTGAGCAGCTAGCTTGGACGCGGAATACACCGATGCACCCGCTTCGTTTACAATAATGTAGGCGGTGCTCAGCTGATGCTTTTCGATTAAATCGGCTACAAAAACTTCGGTTTCCCGGGAAGCGGTTCCGTTGCCGATGGCGATCACGCCGACGCTGTGTTGCTGAATCACCTGCAATACGGTGTGGGCCGATCCGACTAAATCCATACGCGGAGCCGTAGGATAAATGACCCCGGTGCCTTTTACATTGCCCAATTGGTCGATGATCGCCCATTTGCAACCGTTGCGGTAGCCGGGATCCAGGCCCAAGATGGTGCAATCGCGCACTGGCGGCTGCATAAGCAATTGGCGCAGATTGGTGCCAAATACGCGCAACGCGTTCTCGGAAGCACGCACGGTCAATTCGGTTCGAATTTCCCGTTCGATGGAAGGTTTGATCAAACGCTTGTAGCTGTCTTCGATGGCTTGCTCTATCGCGCCGGCGCAGGGGGAGGCCGAATTTTTGAGCCAGCGGCGGCGAATTGCATTCAAGGCGGCTGCTTCGTCCGGGTTTAATTTTACCTTGAGCAGTTCTTCGCGCTCGCCGCGGTTGATGGCCAGCACGTGATAATCTTGCACCTTGGGCAGCTTTTCCTCGAATTCGTAATACATCCGGAAAACCGAGTCTTGATCGGTGGCGGCCGTAGTCTGCAAAGTTGCGCTTCGCATAGCCTGTTCGCGCAGCAGCTTTCTGTTGGCGGCGTCGTCGGACATGTCTTCAGCTAGGATGTCGATCGCGCCATCAAGAGCAGCCTGGGCATCGGGCACATCCTTTTCGGCGGAAATATATTCGGCGGCCATGGCCAAAGGCTCTGCCAGGCTTGGCAACACCAACAGCCGCGCAGCCAAGGGTTCGAGGCCTTTTTCCCGGGCGATAGTGCCGCGGGTGCGCCGCTTGGGCTTGTAAGGGCGGTATAGGTCTTCTACCTCGGTAAGAGTTTGTACGTTTGAGAGCTGTTGTGCCAGCAGCTCGCTAAAAATGCCTTGCTCTTCCAACAACGCCTGCACTTCCTGTTTGCGCTTGGCCAGCGAACGGAGCGATTGGAGCCGGTCAGACAAATCGCGCAGCAGCTGGTCATCCATGGAGCCTGTCAGCTCTTTTCTATAGCGGGCAATGAAAGGCACGCTGTTGCCCTCGTCCAACAATGTGACGATGTTTTGGACAATGGCCTGTTTTAATTGAAATTGATCACACAATCGTTGTATAATATCCATAGGGATCGCCCTTTCTGATTAGGTTTGCAGTGGAAAGTATACCACGGCGATTAAAGCTTGTCGAACATATGCGCATTTGTGCGTTAAATTGTATGATTTATGCCTGCAATTTGGGTATTTAAACGCGATGGGTTGACCGAGGATAAGGGCGAAGATACAATATGTTTAGAATGATTAAAAGGTGTTGATTATTTTGGAAACGAAGAAGATTCCATCAGCGGTTCCTATTTATATAATGTGTGCGGTTTGGATTGTGGTGATTTTGTTCTACAAAATATTTCCGTTGTACAAGCTGGGCAATATCATTATTACCGCAGGCGTATCGCTGGGCGCTTATTTCTTAGGACGCAAGCTGTTTCCTGGGCGTGTTATAGAGGTTGAAACCGCGGCGCAAACCGGCGATGCCCAATTAGATCGCCAGATCGAAGAAGGGCGCCAGGTGTTGCTTCAGATCGAAGAGGCCGCAAAGTTTGTTACGGAACCCCAATTATCGGCTTATATACAGCGCACCATAAAGGCAGGCAGGCAGATTTTTGCGGCGGTTATTGCAAAACCGAAAAAATATGGGCAGGTTCGCAAGTTTATGAACTATTACTTGCCCACCAGTGCAAAATTATTGGAACAATACAAGGTCTTTACTCAGCTGGAATCCAGCGGAAGCCATGTACAAAAATCGATTCAAAGCATCGAGAATAGCTACGAAATGATTGCTAGCGCTTTTGAAAAGCAGCTGGGCAATTTATACAGATCCGAAGCGATGGACATTCAAAGCGATATTGATGTGCTTGAAACGATGCTTGAAGGCGAAGGATTGTTGAGCGATGGAATCCGTTCTTCTGTTGAAAACAAAAAAGATGAACTTAGCTTAAATAAATAGGAGGATTTTATTATGCCCGATATTAAATTGACGTTGAACCCGCAGGTTGATACGCAAAATGCAGCTCCAGGCTTGAAATTAAATACAGAATTGAATGGACAATTGGTACAGGCGCCCAAGAATTTTTCTGTAGTGGAATCCGGTGAAGAGATTTTGAAACAAGCGGAAGCGGAAACCCGTTTTACGCCAGAAGAGCAACAGATGATAGACGAGTTTGCCGAAAAAATCGATATAAACGATACCAATATGGTATTCCAATATGGGGCTGCTAGCCAGCAAAACGTAGCCAGCTTTTCGGATGCTGCTCTGGCCAACGTGCGCTCAAAGGATTTGGACGAAGTGGGCGATATGATTTCAGGCTTGGTTGTGGAGCTGCGGGGCTTTGCCAACGAAGAAGAATCGAAAGGAATATTCGGTTTTCTGAAAAAGAAAAGAAACGAACTGGCGATGCTAAAAGAGCGCTATGATTCGGCGGAAAACAATGTAACCAACATTGCCAACGCTTTGGAAGACCACCAGGTGCAGCTCATGAAAGACATTTCCATGTTGGATCAGCTGTATGAACTGAACCTACAGTATTTCAAAGAGCTGTCCATGTATATTGCAGCGGGCAAAAAACGGTTGGAGGAATTCCGCGCCCAGGATGTAAAAGCGGCCTTCGACCGTGCAAATGCTTCGGGATTGGCTGAAGATGCCCAGGCGGCCAACGATCTGCAGGCAAAGGGTGACCGGTTTGAAAAGAAGATTCACGATTTGGAATTGACTCGTAACATCTCTATTCAGATGGCTCCCCAAATTCGCCTTTTGCAGAACAACAACAGCTTAATGGTTGAAAAGATTCAATCGTCGTTGGTTAACACCATTCCGCTTTGGAAGAGCCAAATGGTGCTCACGTTGGGGCTGGCAAACTCCGAAAGTGCCATGAAGGCTCAGCGTGCGGTGACCGATATCACCAATGATTTGCTGAAAAAGAACGCCGAAAAGTTGCGCCAAGGCACCATCGAAACGGCCAAGGAATCCGAGCGCGGCATCGTTGACATTGAGACGCTAAAACAAACAAATCAGACCTTGATTAACACTTTGGACGAAGTGATGGCTATTCAACAAGAAGGCAGAGAGAAGCGTAAGGCCGCAGAAGCCGAACTTCAAGTGATTGAAGAGCAGCTCAAAAACAAGCTGTTGGAAACTCGCAACTAAGCGGTTAACATGAGGAGGAACGTTCATGGGCTTTAAAGAAAACAGGACGGTGGCGCGTATTGTCGCGGTGGCTGTCATCGCTATCAGCATTTTGTTGAGTGGAGGCATGGGGCTTCGCAGTCAGCGCAGCGCGACCCAGTCGGTTTTCTCTAATGGCGTATACGGAGATGGGTTGAGCATTGAACGCGACCTGTTTGAGCGCAGCGAAGCGGCCTACAATCTGTGTAGCATTGCTACCAAATATCTAGGCAGCGACAATGCACAACTGGTCGCAGTCAAGGCGGCCCGAGATGAAATCTCGGCGAAAGATAGCGTTTCTCAAAAGGCGGTGGCCAACAAAAAGCTAGGGGAGACGGTCGAAGATTTGTATACCGAAATTGAAAGCGCGAACTTGTCCGAGCAAGACAAGCAATTCGCTTACCGCCAGTACAAAGAGTTTATCTCCCGTGGAGATACGATTGGCAGGGACGAATACAATATCAAGGCGGAAGGTTTTAACCGGGAGTGTTCCCGCTTTCCCGCTTCTCTGATTGCAAAACTGACGGGCGTAAAACCCTTGGAATTGTTTAAGGTTTGAGTGGGATTTATTTAAGGAGGTTTTTTTTTGAAAAAACGCTGTGGTCGACTGGCTGCACTGGCTATGGTAATGTGTGCGGTATTGATGCTGACGCTTCCTGGCTTTGCTGCGGCAAAGGTAGTAAAGCCCACAAGCGATTTCTATGTGCGCGATGATGCCGATGTGCTCAGCGCTGAAACGATAGAGTATATTGTTGAAAACAATGATGTGTTGTATGAAGAAACCGGTGCGCAAATTGTGTTTGTGGTGCTGAGCACGACGGGTTCGACGCCAATTAAAGATTATGCCCACAGCTTGTTCAACGAATGGAATATAGGTTCCTCAGAGAAAAACAATGGACTGTTGGTGCTCATGGCCATTGATGATGATTATTATTTTACTTTGCAAGGCGTCGGACTGGAGGATTATATTTCCAGTGGAGACCTCGGTGCTTACAACAAGAAGTATTTGGAGCCCTACTTTGCCCGCAAGGAATACGATCAAGGGGCACGTGCATTGTTCGATGCATTGTACGAAAAGGTAGCGTCGGTTTATTCTGCCCAGACGAGGTATCCGCAAGGCAATGCGCCCTCAGTGTTTTCAGCTTGGACGAATAATGAAAGCAATCGCAGCGAAGAAAAATCAGAAGGCGGAGGCTTTGGATCCTTGGTTCTGATACTGATCGTGGTTATTGTGTTGGTTTCCCTATTCTCCGGGAATGGACGAAAGGCCAGGCGCAGTGCATCCTCCGGCAAGGCGGGAAGTTTTTTCTGGGGGATGTTGTTGGGGCGGCAATTAAACCGCAACAACCGAAACGGATCTTGGTACAATTCACCACCTCCGCCAGGAGGACGCTCTTCTAGAGGCGGATTTGGCGGCGGTGGCTTTGGAAGCGGATTTGGCGGTAGCAGGAGCGGTAGTTCCCGAAGCGGTGGTTCCCGCAGCGGGGGCGGCGGCCGTAGCCGAGGGGGCGGCGCTGGACGTGGCCGTTAAGATCTAGGTTGGCGCTGTGTGCGTTTGCTTGAATTGCCCTGTAAACAAATAGAAAAAGAACATGTCTGCGTTTGTGCATAAGCGCAGGCATATTTTTAAAAAGGTAAACCACTATCGGTGGGAAAACGAATGCGGAGGAATTGCATAAATGAAATGGGAATCTAAAGGATTGAGCGTTTGCATACTGATCTGCTTGCTAGTGAGCTTGTTATTTCCCTTGGCGGTAGGAGCTGATGCGAATACGGATATTCTGCCTATAGTGCAGTCGGCCAAAGCCTACTATGTGCGAGACGATGCCAACGTATTGAGCGATCAGACTGAAAGCCATGTGGTTAAATATGGCAAGGAACTTTACGAAAAGACCGGATCGCAAATCGTTGTGGTAACCATGGATTTCACAGGTTCTATTCCGATTTCTGAGTATGCCCACCAAATCCTTGAGCAATGGAATGTATCGGGGGGAGAGGAAGGGAACGGAGTCGTGCTTTTGATGAGCATTGGCGCCCGAGAGTATTATGTGCTATCGGGAAAGGGTTTGACTAAATATTTGTCGGCGGGTACGCTGGGCGAGCTTGCCGATCGGTATATGGAACCTAATTTTTCCCAAGGGCAGTACGATCAGGGTGCACGCGAACTGTTCGATGCATTAAAAGAACGTATAAACTTAGTATATTCCGACGAAAATTTAATACAGGAAGGGCTTGATTCAACCGAAGGGAAAACTGCTGAAGCAGTGGAGGCGACCGAGAATTCCGGAGCGGTACGGAATGAACAAGAGCGCACGAAAAAAGAAGAGATGAACCCCACGCTGGGTGCCGTTGTGGTGGTTTTGGCGCTGATACTGTTTTTCAGATACCGGGGAAATTCGAAAGGCAAGCGCAAAAAATAAGCTCGGAAGCATTGAAAGTTGCAGCGCTGAAACTCCGACGCTTCCTTATAAATCCTATACAAGATTTGTTTGAGTTTGACATGTATTTGTTGCAACGCTAGAGGGAAAGTTTTTGTTGCGATAACTGGCTTGCCGTTGTGTATTTTCACAAAGGACAGGGTTTAAAACCTTATATCGCTACCCAATTTTTATGGACAGCTTGCCCGCAACGATTAAAACAAACGAATAAGTTTATCGAAGATAATGCAAAAAGAGAAACGTTCGTTAATTAAATGGGAAGCAGAATGTTTGAGCAAGCCACCTTTGCTGGGTGGCTTTTTTTTTATGGAATTCTGAAGTAAAATACTGATGTATTGAATCAAAGGAGATTGCAAGTTCTAAAAGGGGCAAAGTGTGCGTTATGGATCATAATCTAGTATGCGTTTGATTGTTTGAGGATTTTGTGGAGTTGTTTTGTTCGTTTTCAGCGCTTTATGTGCTCGGGTCGGTGTCGAAAAAGGGGCGAAATAAAAGCTTGCTGCACATGGATTTATCGCGAAATTCAATACTTAACCATGGAATTCCGATATTATAACGAGGCTCAAACTCATACTTTAAATTAGGAGCGGAATTGAAGGATGTTGACGGTTGACAATCACAAATCACTATAGTAAACTAAATGAGGTTAGCGAAAGCTAACTTAATTTACGCAAAGCAGTTAGTCTTTGCTAACAAAAAAATAGGGCGTGGTTTTACATTGTGTTCCATCAAAAGAAATACAGTAAAGGGGTTGACTTGCAGAAGGGCAGCGATAAGTTTTCAAAACTTGATATTGTCCGTATGGACGTAAAAGCCAATTTTATCCACAGAATGACTGATTTACCTATTAAACATGTGCAAGGAGAATACAGATGAAAAAGTCTAATTTCTTTAAGTTAACCGCTTTTGTAGCTGCATTTGCCCTGTTGCTGATTGGCGGCATGCCGGTAGCTCAACAGGTAGCATGGGCCGAATCGGCAACCGTTGAAGTGACCGATATTCATGGAACAGTTAGTGTTCCTGTGAACCCTCAAAATGTGGTTGCTTTGGACAACAAATGAATGGAAGATAGGATCGGCGGACAAAAACAATGGAATTTTGGTGTTGTTGGGCATAGTAGATGACGATTATTACTTAATCCAAGGGCGCGGTATGGAGCGCTATATTTCTAGCGGCGATCTGGGCGATTATGCCTATGAGTATCTGGAACCCGATTTCGCGCGGAAAGCTTACGATAAAGGTGTGAAAAAGCTTTTTAATGAGCTGTACGCAAAGGTGGAGAAAATTTACGGGATTGGTTCGGCTCCGAAAAATACGGCAAAAGCAGCCGGCACCATCTATAGAGCTAGCGCAACCAATAAGCCTTACAAGCCTTATAAGACAAACACGACTAACACACCCAACAACAGTGGATTTTGGGTGTTGGGATTTGTGCTGTGTGTACCCATTGTATGCATAATTTGGTACGGGGTATCCAAGCGAAGGCGAAAGGTTGAGGAAATGGGTTTCGATGCACCAGGCAACTATAGAGGAAGGCGTAAGGAAAGCTGGATAGACAGAACGAACGAAGAGCAAGGATTTGGTATATTTGGAGTTCTAGGAGACATGCATTCTAATTATGACCACAACAATTCAGCTAAAGCAGATAGGTGGATGGCTACACAACGCCAGAACAATCCGGCGGGGTGGAAAAATAGCAGCTACTTGAGCAGATCTTCTAGCTATAGTAGCGGAAGTGGTGGATATTCCGGTAGCCGCTATTCTAGCAGCAGCCCAGCCTCCAGTAGCTCTTCGTCCAGCTGGGACAGTAGTTCTTCGTCCAGCCCGAGCAGCAGCTCTTCGTCCAGCTGGGGTAGAAGTTCTTCGCCTAGCCCGAGCAGCAGCTCCTTGTCCAGC
>CAYFTL010000010.1:0-56518 GCA_964346145.1 uncultured Oscillospiraceae bacterium
TTAACTATAATCCGCGTACATATTGGCAATTTTTCTTCGGTTCATTGAATAGTATTGCTGAATAGTATTGCTAAAAGCAATGCCTGAGGATTTTGAAAACTTAAATACAAATCTGCAGAAACGCCTTATAAGCGTATGCAACATCTGCAACGGATGCTTGGCATGCGCCAATGGCGACAGAAACAAAATTTTTGCCGTTAAAATAAAATACGAAGAAAAAGAATATGCACTTTGTCCCGATAATTATGGGTGTCACAACAGGGAAACCATAGACGATAATTTGGCGACGGTATTATTTACTTACCATGCTGCGCAAGAAGCTTACGGTTCCGATTGGAAAAAGAAATTATTTGTAGTGAAACGAGAGGCACAAAAGCCAAGTGTCGAAAATATAACATTTCCTAGTGGTTTTAAGGTCATAGAAAAAAACGGTGAAGAAAGCCCTTCACCGTTTTAATTTGTTTCTATGCGTTAAATAGATATCCGTCTGCGTCACAATCTTCATAAAACTACCGCGCTAATCGGCGTTAAAAAACGCGGACATATCCCTTGCCGATTGCAAGGCGGGCTCAAAATCCTTTAGCGCTACCTCGTTGCTATTGTGGTAAGAGGCAAAGGGGGCAATTTGTGTTGCGTTAATCTGTCGGAGCAAAATGGTGGCCGTCGTGTGGGCGGTGTTTAAGGTGCCATCTCCGCCGCCGACCAGGAAGATGCCGCCCTTTTTGGGAGAGAGATAGACAGGACTTTTTCGGATTTTTTTGGCACAATAATAGGTCTGTAAGCGGCTCGCAACGCCCAGCAACGGCGGTGTTAGCTCCGAATAATATACCGGGGAGGCGATCAGCACGCGATCACAATCCTCCAGGTAGGCGTACACTTCCTGCATTTGATCCTGTATGGAACAACCGGTTTTTTTCCAACAATATCGGCAATCGGTGCACGGGGAAATGTCGCACCGGTAGGCATCAATCTGCAAATACTCGCCGGATAAGTGGGTGGTAAAAGCCTTTAGCCAGTGTGCAGTGTCGCCTTGCTTTCGGGGCGAACCGTTAAAAATTAAAGTTTTCATGTTGGCTCCTCCATCAGTGCTATTGGTATGAACAGCTTTTTGAAAAAATGGTAATGTTGACATGTTAGACTTACAAGTCGTCTTTGCCTAATTTTTGTAACTATTATTATACTTCAAACTGTTCCTTTCGTCATTCCTTATAGATTGGGGCGCCTCGGCTCCTTCGATGTTGTTTTGAAACAGCTGCAATGTTATAATATAACTTGTTGTGGGAATTCTATTTGAACATATTTTATCCAAAGGAGTACTTGATTCAATGAAAGCTACTGCGGTTCGCCTATATGGTAAAAACGATTTGCGCATGGAGCAATTTGAGCTGCCCGCGATTGCCGAAGATGAGATTTTGGTGCGCGTTGTATCGGACAGTATTTGCATGTCTAGCTATAAGGCTGCGATACTGGGCAGCGCTCACAAGCGGGTGCCCTACGATATTGATCAGAATCCGATTATTATCGGGCATGAATTTTGTGGGGAGATCGTTGAGGTAGGCGCGCGGTGGCAAAACCAGTTTAAAGCGGGGCAAAAGTTTGGTATACAGCCGGCCATAAACTACAAAGGCTCTCAGGATTCACCTGGCTATTCTTATGTGCACTGCGGCGGCGCAACCACATACGCGATTATCCCCAGCGAAGTTATGGAGGTGGGGTGTCTTTTCCCCTTTGAGGGCGAAGCGTTCTTTCAAGGTTCCTTGGCTGAACCGGTGAGCTGCATCATCGGCGCTTATCGCGCCCAGTATCACACGACCCCGGGCAAATATGAACACGATATGGGCATCAAGCCCGGCGGAAATTTGGCGATTTTGGCCGGGGCCGGGGCGATGGGGTTGGGTGCCGTTGATTACGCGCTGCATTCGGACAGGAACCCTGGGCGCATTGTAGTTACCGATTTGAGTATCGAACGGCTAAACCGCGCCAAACAGCTGTATCCGCCGGAGCATGCTGCGAAGCTGGGTATTGAGCTTGTGTATTTGGATGCCTCCCATTTGGATGTGGAGGGTAAGATGATGGAACTGACCGATGGACGCGGTTATGATGACGTGTATGTGTATGCGCCGGTGGAAGCCCTGATTGAACAGGCCGATAGGCTACTGGCGCGGGATGGCTGCTTGAATTTTTTTGCAGGTCCCACCGACAATCAGCTTTCGGCGAAGATGAATTTTTACAATGTGCACTACAGTTCCACCCATATCGTAGGTACGAGTGGGGGCAATACCGACGACATGTTGGAGGCGTTGGAACTCATGGCAGCAGGCAAGATCAATCCGGCCAGCATGGTTACCCACGTGGGTGGGCTGGACAGCGCAGCCGAGGCGACCTTGCACTTGCCCAACATTCCAGGTGGCAAAAAACTGATTTACACCCATGTGAGTATGCCCCTTACGGCTATTGAAGATTTTGAAACCCTGGGCAATGAAGATCCGATGTTTAAAGAGCTTGCCCGAATTTGCCAGCGCAACAACAATTTGTGGTGCGCGCAAGCCGAAGCCTATTTGTCGGCAAATGCGCCAAGGATAGATTAGGTTATAGTTTAAGCGTTTAGCTGAAAGATTAACAATCTAAGCGGTTGACAGTGTTTTTTAGCGGGTATATACTGAAATAAGTAAGAGGCTAAGATCAGGAATAGTAAACTGTGTATTTCATCGACAGAAAGCGGGCGTCACCGGCTGAGAGCGCTTGCGGTTGAAACGCGGTTGAATGCGCCTGTGAGCTGTACACCGAAGATTTTTTGGTAGGCTGTACCGTATGCCGCCGCGTTAAGGCGTTTGAGTGGAAGCTTGCGTGTAATATTTTTATTTTGCGGGCTTCAAACAGAGTGGAACCACGGCCATCGTCTCTGATATAGAGGCGATGGTTTTTTTGTTTTATGGGAAAGGGGGATACACATTATGTTTGCCAGTTGGAAACAGGATGCACGCAGCATTATGAGTCGGGACCCAGCCGCGCGGTCGGTGCTGGAAGTTATATTATGTTATCCTAGTTTTAAAGCTATACGGCGGCACAGGCGTGCCCACAAGCTGTGGAATAAGGGATACAAATTGTTGGCGCGCATGATTTCTCAACGCACGCGCAAAATGACTGGAATAGAGATTCACCCGGGCGCAAAAATCGGAGCCAACTTGTTTATCGACCATGGCTCGGGCGTAGTTATCGGTGAAACCGTTGAAATCGGCGACAACGTAACCATTTACCAGGGGGTTACGCTCGGGGGCACAGGCAAAGAGAGCGGCAAGCGGCATCCGACCATCGGCTCCAATGTAGTGATTGGTGCGGGCGCAAAGGTGCTTGGGCCTTTTACCGTGGGGGAGAACAGCAAAATCGGCTCCGGCGCTATCGTGCTCAAAGAGGTTCCGCCCAACTGTACCGTGGTGGGCAATCCGGGCAGGATTGTACGCCGGGATGATAAAAAGGTGGATGAGATTGACCTGAACCAGGTGGATTTGCCAGACCCGATCAAAGACCGTTTAGAATTGTTGACGGCGCGCATAGATTTTATTGAAAATTTGGACAGCTATGAGTGTACATATTGCAAAGAACGCGGAACGCTAAACTGTGTAAAAGTGCAGCGAAAGGAGAAAAGTCATGAAGTTATATAATACGTTGACCAGAAAGAAAGAGGAATTTGTGCCGGTACACCAAGGCAAGGTAGGAATCTATGCCTGCGGGCCTACGGTATACAACTTTTTTCATATAGGCAACGCGCGTCCCTTCATCATGTTCGATATTTTGCGGCGCTTTATGGAACACATCGGTTATGACGTAACTTATATCCAAAATTTTACCGATATCGACGATAAGATGATCAACCGGGCCAACGAGGAAGGAATCACTGTAAAAGAACTGGGCGACCGGTTTATCGACGAATATTTTAAAGATGCCGATGCATTGGGTATCCATCGCGCGACGATTCATCCTCGGGCCACCGAACACATCGGCGATATCATTAAGCTGGTCAAAAAGCTGCAGAGTAAGGGCCTGGCCTACGAAGTAAACGGCGATGTATACTTTGATACCCAAGCGTACCATGGTTACGGTAAGTTGATTCAACAAAAACTGGAGGACTTGGAATCGGGAGCGCGCATCAGTGTGGATGAAGAAAAACGTCATCCCATGGATTTTGCTTTGTGGAAAGGCCAAAAGCCGGGGGAACCTGCCTGGAACAGTCCTTGGGGGATGGGGCGTCCGGGTTGGCATATAGAATGCTCGGCTATGAGCATGAGGTATTTGGGCGAAACCTTCGACATCCACACCGGCGGCGTCGATTTGACGTTTCCCCACCACGAAAATGAAATCGCCCAGTCTGAAGGGGCTACCGGCAAGCCTTTTGTAAATTATTGGCTGCACAATGGGCACATTAATGTGGATGGAGAAAAAATGTCCAAATCGCAGAACAACTTTTTCACTGTGCGCGATATCGCTCAGGAGTACGATTTGGAAGTGGTGCGCATGTTTATGGTGTCGGCTCACTATAGAAGCCCGGTGAACTTTAGCCGGGAGATGTTGGAGCAGGCCAAATCCTCCTTGGAGCGCCTATACACAGCGCGAAACAATGCCCAGTTTTTGTTGGACCATGCTCAGGACGGAGAGGCACAATCCTGGGAAGAGAATTTTGTAGCGCGCTCGCAGCAGGCGATTCAGGAATTTGACCAGGCCATGGCCGATGACCTGAATACCGCGGATGCGTTAGGCGTGATATTTGATTATGTGCGAGATATGAATACCACACTTAGCGAAACTGCCAACCCGCACAAAAGCACCGTCTTGGCAGGGCTTAATGCCCTCAAAACCATGACGGATGTGCTGGGCATCGTCACTAAGGAAAATGATACAGTTCCCCAAGAGGTACAGGAGCTAGCTGAAGCCCGGCAACAGGCGAGAAAAGACAAAAATTTTGCTGAAGCCGACCGTTTGCGCGATGCCATTGCGCAGTTGGGCTTTGTGTTGGAAGATACGTCCAGCGGTTTCAAACTGCGCAGACAAATGTAAGATGGATATTTCCGCTGAAGAGTATTTGATCTGAAAGGATCAATAGCACGCTTGCTGTCTCGTGCTTTTTGAAGCAGTTGGGGTTTGTGGTTGACTAAAAAGTGGGTTTCGTAGCGCAAAAATGAGTGCATAGCCGGAAAGGCTTATTGAAAGTCGCTTGCATAGTCATGAATTTGAAAATATTATAGAAGCATACATGTATTCGCTTGATTAAACTCTTCCGAGGCGATAGTATATAGGGCAATACTGTCTCTACCGATCATTTTTGAGGAGGGAACAAAATGAGTATTGCAGACAACTATAGGCAAACCTTGCTAAACCGTTCGCCTCAACACACCGTCAAACTGGCGCTCAGCAAGAAAATGGATTGGTCCGTGTGGCGATCCGTTATGAAAGAACATTTGCTGGATGCGATGGGAAGGGGAGTGCTCCCAGCCCCTCTGAATGTGGAGTATAAGCACATCATGAATATTGATGGCTGTCAGCTGATCAAAATGGAATACACATCGGAACCGGGTTTGCGCACGCCTGCATACGTTCTTTTGCCTACAGGTTATGCGCTGGGCGACCCGGCGGTTATTGCCATACACGGCCACGGATACGGAGTTCGAGATATTATGGGCCTGGATCCCTTGGGCAATGTGCGCGTTGGTGATGTGGGGTATCAAAAAAATTTCGCTTTGGAATTGGCGCACCGTGGTTTTGCGGTTATTGCCCCCGAACTGTTTGGCTTTGGGGAGTTGCGATTGCAGCAAGATATAGACAGCGGCGATCCGAATAAATCTTCCTGCACTCCGTTGAGCATGGCGCTCTTATCCTATGGGCGGACGATGGCGGGCGTGCGGGGCTATCAATGTGAGCGCGCATTTCAAGCGGCGGAATCGGCCCAGTTGATTCGTGGTGGCCATGTGGGGTGCATGGGCATATCGGGCGGCGGGTTGGTGGCTATGATATTGGGTGCGCTGGAAGATAGACTCCAAGCGGTGGTCATATCCGGTTATGGGTGCACTTTCGCCGACAGCATTTTTGCAGTAGACCATTGCGTAGACAATTATCTGCCCGGTATTTCGCGCTATGCAGAGATGCAGGATATAATGGCGCTCATCGCACCCACGCCTATGTTGTGGGAGTCAGGATCGCAAGATCCGATATTCCCTCAATAGGCGACGATAGAGTCGGCCGAAACTTTGCGCCGGGTCTATGCGGCTCAGAGCGTTCCGGGCAATTTTGTGCACGACATATTTGAAGGTCAGCACGAAATATCTGGAAGGTTGGCCTATGACTTTCTGGCAGAGCGCTTAAGATAAACGCTAAATAATCGGCAAACAGGTCACGATTTAATTGGGTCAGAAGCTGTTGATCAAAAAAACAAAAAGGCTATCAAAGGGCATTGGCGCTTTGACAGCCTTTTATTTTATCGGGAAAGGAGATTTTGTGATCCTTAGCCGTTATGTAAGTTTTTGTGCTTTTTGCTCAAAAGCTGTTGTTTTTGAAACTGGCTGGGGGTAAGTTTATGGTGTTGTTTGAAAGCTTGCCCCATGCGCGCCGAGCTTGCATACCCGCAAGACAGCGCAATTTCGTGCATAGAAAGCTTGGCTTCGCTTAGCAGCTGACGGGCGCGCTTCATGCGCATTTTGGCGATCGATTGCTGGGGAGAAAGGTTGCACTCCTGTTTGAATACGCGGAACAGCTGGGAACGGCAAATCCCAACGTAATATGCAACATCTTCAACACGTATTGCCTCTTCCAAATGTGCACCGATGTACCAAAGGGCGCGCAGATAATAGGGGTTGGCGGAATCAGCGTCGAAGCCGGAAAGATCATTTTCTTCGCCGATAAGCGCCATAATCTGTAGCAGGTTTCCGGTCGCGCTCAAGGAACCCAACCGCAATTGGGCGATATCCTGCTCGGTTTGGCGGATAAGGTTGCGCACACGCTCGGGTTGACTGATTGAAAAAACTGGATTTTTGCGGCTGAGACCAATTTGTTCGCTTAACTGTTGGGCTGTGGAGCCGGAATAACCGATCCATCCGTATTGCCACGGATTTGTAGAATCGGCCACATAGGTCGTGATGATCTGGGGGTGAATAATAAATCCCTGGCCCGATGAGATTTCATACTGGTGGCCATCTACGTGGTAACGGCCCTGTCCGGAAAAAACGCAATGGATTAAATAGAAATTGCGCACAGCGGGTCCGTAGCTATGGCCCGGGGTGCATTTTTGCAGGCCACAGGTGTCCACCAGAAGTTGCTCAGCAGGCGTAGGGCTGGAATTGGCGTTGGACATAATATCGCTCCTTTGCGTATGAATGCAACATTATGAACAAATTATGCAACATAAAGCTATATAAAGCAAGTGTTAAGTTCGATATAATATTACTACAGTAGTCGTTGGCTCAACTAAGATATGTGGAGGAGAATTATTCATGGGACGCAAAAAGATTGCCTTTATCGGCGCTGGTAGCTTTGGTTTTACCCGTAGCCTGGTTCGCGACATCCTAACCTATCCGGCATTGGAAGATGCCGAAATTGCCTTGATGGACATCAACCAGGACCGCTTGGACTTCATCAAGCGCGCGGTAGATCGGATTGTTGAAGAAGGCGGCTATCCGGCCAAAGTTACCGCTACGCTGGATCGTAAAGAAGCATTGATGAATGCCGACGGCGTCGTAACCACCATTTTGCACGGCGAAGTGGATGTGTGGCAGCACGACATTCTGATCCCTAAGAAATACGGTGTGGATACCAACGTGGGTGATACCCGCGGCCCGTCTGGCATTTTCCGTTACCTGCGCACGATCAATCCGATCATGGATATAGCGATTGACATTGACCGCTACTGCCCGAATGCCGTGTATTTGAACTACACCAACCCCATGGCGATGCTTTGCCGCACGGTGCAAGGTGTGTTCCCCAACATGACGGTCAGCGGCTTGTGCCACAGCGTTCAGGGAACTGCCAGCATGTTGGCTCGCTGGATCGGTGCGCCTGACGACGAGATCAGCTACACCTGCGCCGGCATTAACCACTTGGCTTTCTACACCAAGTTTGATTGGAACGGCAAGGATGCGATTCCGCTCATCCGCAAAGCCATCACTGAAAATCCCGAAGTGTACAACGAAGAAATCGTTCGCAACGAAATGTTCTTGGCGCTGGGCTACTATGTAACCGAGTCTTCGGGCCACAACAGCGAGTACAACCCCTGGTTCCGTAAACGCCAGGACTTAATCGATAAATACTGCCTGCCGGGAACCGGCTGGAACCCCGGCGAATATGCCTATATCTTAAACGAATACCGGAATCGTGAGCACACCTGGAAAGCCGATGCCGAGAAGTGGTTCCAGGAGCCCTTGGATTTGAAGCGCGGCCATGAATATGCATCGTCCATCTTCAATGCGATTTTTGGCGATCATGAGATGTTTAAGTTCAACGGCAACGTGCGCAACTTCGGCTTGATCGACAACTTGCCCGAAGGCTGCTGCGTAGAAGTTCCGGTGCTGGCCAGCAAACATGGCTTGGAAGCCATTCGCGTGGGCAGCATGCCTGCGCAGTGCGCTGTATTGAGCGGAATCAACGCTCAGATCGAAGAGATGGTAGTAGAGGCGAGCTTGGCGGGCGACCGTGAGCTGGTCTACCAGGCAATCTGTTACGATCCGTTGACCTCTGCGGTGCTGGGTCTGCGCGAAATCCGTGACATGGTCGACGAGATGTTCAAGCAAAATGAAGAATGGTTGCCCCAGTTTAAGTAAAAAGCTCTTCATGTAAAAGGTGAACCTGATGTCGGGTTCACCTTTCTTTCGATTTTGTGCCATACATATTATGAGGGGGAAGATACATGCAACGGAGGGAAAGATTCAAAGCGCTATTGTCCGCAGCGCCCACGGACAGGCAAGGGTTTTGGCTGGGCAATCCTCATGAAGATGCGTTACCCATCTATCTTGAATACTTTGGTGCCCGGGATCATTTGGATTTGGCCGATAAAATACAGGACGACTTCTGGTGGGAAATGGCCGAGAATAGTTGGGCCCACCCGGAAGGGGCGCCTATATTCGATCCCCTCGGCGGAAAAGAGCGGATATCCCTCAGCCAAGATGGAATATTTGCCGAATGCGAAGATTGGCGAGAGGTGGAGCGTTACCCGTGGCCCGATGCACGGTTTTTGGATTTGGACGCGCTGGAACGCAAAATCGATTCGGCACGCGCTCGCGGTATGGGGGTAGCCAGTGGATGCTGGTCTCCTTTCTTCCATCTGGCGTGCGATTTTTTTGGTATGGAAAATTATTTTGTTAAAATGTACACAGATCCTGACGTTGTTCAGGCGGTTACAGAAAAATTAGTCGAATTCTATCTTCAGGTGAACGAGCGCATCTTTAACAGATTGGGCAGCAAGATCGACGCATATTTTTTTGGTAACGATTTAGGCAGCCAGAGAGATTTGCTCATCAGCCCGGAATCCTTTGATACGTTTGTAAAGCCGTACATGAAACGGTTGTGCGATCAGGCGCACAAATATAGTTTGCCTGTAATGCTGCATACCTGCGGAGCCGTTTCCAAAATCATTCCTCAATTTATAGAGGTGGGCATTCAAGGGCTACACCCGCTTCAGGCGCGCGCCGAAGGCATGGACGCCCAAAGTTTGAGCCGGTATAAGAACGATCTTCTGTTTGTGGGCGGAGTGGACACCCAGAGCTTGTTGCCCTTTGGCAGCGCGGAAGACGTGCGCAAAGAAGTGGACAGGCTGCATGGGTTGTTTGGCGATCGGTGGATTGTGTCGCCCAGCCACGAGGCTTTGTTGTCCAACGTGCCAGCCGAAAATGTAGATGCTATGCGGCGTGCTGCACAAAAGTTATAGCTATTACCCTTATGACCAAATGGCTTTACTGGAAAGGAGTGTTAACGATGTATATTCCGCAACTCATGAAAACAAGTGGAGGAAAAGCAATCGTTTCTCAAGAACAATGGGGCGACCGTCGCACCGAACTGATAGAGCTTTTTGAACAAAACGTGTTCGGAAAAACGCCGAAAGAGAAGCCTGAAATCCGGTTTGATTTGATGGATGAAGGGCCGGCTCTTGGGGGAAAAGCCATCCGCAAACGGGTACATATCGCCTATGGAGATGGCCTAGCGATTCGACTTCGCCTCTTTGTGCCGGTTGCTGATGCGCCTGCACCCGTTTTTTTGCTGATCTGCAATCGGGAAGAAAAACATATTGACGATACACGTGCCTTTCAATCGGAATTTTGGCCGGTTGAGCGCATTGTGCAAGCGGGGTTTGCTGCGGCTGCATTTTATTACGAGGATTTGGATACGGACAGGGACGACGGATATGTGAGCGGGGTACACAAAGTGTTCGGCGGTGTGCGAAAAGGAGATAGCTGGGCGGCCATAGGCGCATGGGCCTGGGGGGCTAGTCGGGTGATGGACTACTTTTGCCAGGATCCGCTGATTGACGAGGGGCGGGTGGCGGTGGTCGGCCATTCCCGCGGCGGCAAGACTGCTCTGTGGTGCGCAGCTCAAGACGCGCGTTTTAAAATGGCGGTGAGCAACAATTCGGGCTGTATGGGCGCGGCAGTGCTTCGAGGCAAAAAAGGGGAACATATTCCGGACATTGCGACTAATTTCCCCTATTGGTTTTGTCCGAACTTTGCAAAGTATGTGGAGGATGAGAATTCGATTCCGGTAGATCAGCACATGCTGTTGGCCCTCATTGCGCCCAGGCTTTTATATGTAGCCAGCGCTCAAGACGACGAATGGGCCGACCCGGCGGCCGAGCTGCTGGGGTGCAAGCTGGCATCGGAAGCATATAAGCTTTTAGGCAAAGAAAGGTTCGCGCTAGACGCAGCGATGCCGCCTGTGGGTGGGGAGCTGTTTACCAAGGATATGGGGTACCACATAAGAAGTGGCGGCCACGATTTAACCGACTATGATTGGGCACAATTCATACGCTTTGCGCAAGATCGCTTGTAAATAGGCACAATACGAATAAAAAATCCCGCTATCCTCCGAGTGTTCGGACGATAGCGGGATTTTTTATAAAGGGTTATTCGGCAGCCATGGGTACGTAACCGGCCTCTTGAATCACTTGAATGCTTTCGGCTCCGCCCAGCCAATCGTACACCAGGCGTTCGACAGAATCTTCAGGCGCGTCGGCGCGGATGATTGCATAGATCATTTCGGTCATAGGATATTCGACGGATGCAATGGTTTCATCGGTAATGGCGACATCGTCGAGGGTTAAGATTTTATAATCGGATTGAGTGTACATGTTGGCCAGGTAATAATAGCTGGAGTAGGCCAAGGAAGCCGGTCTGTTTTTATATTGGGTGGAAAGAGGCACCAGTATATCGGAATCCGCCTCTTCGCTATCGATCAGTGTGAGTATATGGCGCTCAAACATTGTGCGGCTGGCAGAGGTTTCCGGGCGCTGAAAGGCTTCAATGGGTTCATCGTTGCCGCCCACTTGGCTCCAATTTGTAACCTTGCCCATGTAAATATCGTAGAGTTGGCTTGCGCTCAATCCATTTATCGGGTTTGCTTCATTAACGATAAAAGCCAATGCATCCATAGCGACAGGTTTCATTTCTAAGCTTACGTCCATAGATTCGGCGTAGCTGCTGATATCAATGTCGGGTTCGTAAGAAAATATGAGTTGCGCCTGTCCATTGATCAGCTCATCTTGAGCCAGATAGACGTTGGAATGGCGTATGTTTTGCTGAGCAGTTTCCTCGTCGGCACCCGTCAGGTAAGAATATATGGCTCGGCTTAAGGGCAAGGTGTGAACCGAACCGTTGGTATAGGGGTATTGTTCCATACTGTTTTGAAACAACTGCTCCTCGGCGATTGTGGGAAAGGGGGATAAAAATAGCAACGTTAACGTCAGTAGGACACAAATGAGTTGATTGTACTGTTTCATAAAATTCATCCCCCGTTAATCCATCAAATAATCATAACTGTTTTTTTGCACAATCCAATTGCCGCTCGCATCGATGATGCCACTTATGTTGTCGGAAGTTGCCCAAAACCGATCGGCACTTAAAAATTGAATGTTGTTATAGATTGGGGCGATCAGCTCTTTTCCGGTGCTATCAATAATTCCGTAGCGCGCAGTGTTGTTAATCACTGTGGTAAAGGTACCCTCGGGCGATGGTTGCTCAAGGGTTTGATAGTTGGAAACGACGTACAGCGGAGCGCCGTCAACGCTGCCCGCGTAAAAGATACTGTCGTAGGCGTCGGATATGGGTTGCCCTTCCGCCGTGTAAAGCGTGTTTTTAGAAAGCTCAGAGGCGGAATCGGAGACGATAACCTGACCGCCCATTTGGTCCCATGCGGTAAAGTTGTTGTTGCCTTCCAGCGTCATTACGATTTTTCCGTTGCGCAAATCCACAAGGCTGTTTTGCGACTCGTCGGTGAACACCATGTGAAGGTTGTTGAGCAAATAGAAATATTGGTTGGGACCCGGGAAGTTGACCATTTCTTCAAGGCCCTCAGCTTTAAAGAGGGTGATGGCATCAGTCTCGGTTTGGGCCACGAGCACAACGGAGCCTTCGGGCTTGGCCAGTTCTACAGCTTTATATTTGGGGGTCAGCACCCAATTACCATTGACATCAATGGCGCCGGTACCCGATTCGATTGCAGCGAACGTATAGCCGTCTACAAAATTGCCGGCGTATTGATATTGGGGTTCGATGGCCCAGGTTCCGCTATTGTTCAAAAAACCGGTGAGGTTGTTGTCGGCAGACATGGCCATGCACAAACCATTAGAAAAAGTGCCTAATGAGTACATGATCTTTGCTCCAGTTGCGGTTTCTTTACCATCGGCAGACACGAGATAGACACCGTCGGGAGTCTCATCGAAGGGGTCTGTGCGCAATGCGAGGTAGCCGCCATCTTCGTTTTCCACCAACTGGGTATACTGGGCGGGTATAAGGATAGTGGAATCGGAGTTCATTATGCCCGACAATCCATCCTGGATGAATAGAATCTGGCCGTTGCTCAGCAGATCAAACCCTTCATAAATAAAATCTGTAATGCGTTTTCCATCGGAATTTATTAAAGCGTGCAACAGGGTGCCTGATTCCCCGATGGTGCCCGCGCTATAAAACTGCGGTCCCTTGTAAGAGTCGTGTGTCAGCTCAAATAAGGTTTCATACACATCATCTAGCAAGTTGCCGCTGTCGTCCACAAATTGGTAGCCTATGTCTGAATAAACGATATGATATTGCTTTGCTGGCTTTTCGGAATCTGCCAAAGCTGTGCTGCAAAACGGCGCACCCACAAAGGCGGAGGTGATCAATGCTACAATGCAAAACATGAAAACAAACTTTTTGTACATAAACAAACTCCTCAATTGCTTTTCGCATATTAAAAACAAAGCCTATTACACTATATTACAATTGACGAGATAGAGCAAGAAATGTTCCTGGACATCGGGTTGGCCTTCAATGGGTAGGAAGTGCTTTATTTATCAATGTATCGGCCAATTTGCGGTTGTGTTTGTATCTTAACTATGGTATACTAAATCTTGTTAAGCGTGCGTTTTTGCGCGCTTATGAGTTGTAAACGGGTATTTTGAAGGGTGGATTTTATTTGGCAAAGCGAAAAGCGTCGGTCGACTCGGCAAGGGTGGCTGCGTTACGGCTTGCAGGGGAACTACAATTAGAATTAATTGATGTCGAGCTGGTGAAAGAAAACACTAGCCGATTTTTGCGTTTTTTTGTAGACAAACCGGGCGGCATTACCATCGACGATTGTGAGGTTTACCACAAGCGGCTGCAACCTTTGGTGGAGGAAATTGATTACGACTTTATGGAAGTTTCTTCCCCGGGTGTGGACAGGCCGCTGAAAAAGCCCGAAGATTATGCGCGCGCAATTGGTGAAGTGGTCGAAGTTCATCTATATAAGGCGCAAAACGGCAGCAAAGTGTTTTCGGGCGTGCTGCTTGGTTTGTTAGACGGCTTTATAGCGTTGCAATCGGAAGAGGGCAACGAATTAAGGTTTGATCTAAAGCAGATTGCTTTGGCTAAGCCGCTTATCGAGTTTGAAGAAAGTGATTTGGAAGATTTGTTGGAGCCCCCGAATGATGGAAAGGGCTTTGAATAAAGGAATGACAGAAATCCGAAGGGGTGCTTATAATGAATCGTGAATTTATAGAGGCTTTGGAGGCACTGGCCAAAGAACGCCGCATAAAAAAAGAAGTATTGTACAATGCCATTGAGGCGGCTTTGGTTTCCGCGTACAAGAAAAACTTTGGCAATGCCGGCAATGTGCGGGTGTTGGTGGATCGGGAAACAGGAGATGTGCAGGTGCATGCAATCAAACAGGTGACCGAGCAGATCGAAGATCCTCAGTTGGAGATCAGTTTGGATGCTGCGCGGCAAATCCGCCCCAACTATGATGTGGGCGACTTGGTCGAAGTGGAAGTAACGCCCAAACAGTTCGGACGAATAGCTGCGCAGACGGCTAAGCAGGTGGTTGTACAACGCATACGCGAAGCTGAAAATGGTGCCATCACCGAAGAGTATGCCGATAAAGAAAGTGAAATACTTACGGCGATCATCCAGCGCGTGGAAAACAATCAGGTGATCGTAGAATTGGGTAGGACCGAAGGGTTGCTGGAAGCTGGTCAACAAATTCCGGGGGAAGAGTACCAGCCCAACGACCGCATCAAAGTATATGTGCTGGAGGTGCGCAACACCACCCGCGGACCGCATGTGCTGGTGTCCAGAACCCATCCCGGACTGGTGAAGCGCTTGTTTGAGCTGGAGGTTCCTGAGATTCAACAGGGTGTGGTACAAATTCGTTCCATGGCGCGGGAGGCAGGGTATCGCACCAAGATGGCGGTTATGTCCACCGATCCGTTGGTGGATGCGGTGGGCTCCTGCGTGGGTCCCAAGGGCACTCGAGTTGAAAGCGTGGTTTCGGAGCTGCGTACTGAAAAGATTGATATCATCAAATGGTCGCAGGACCCGGTGGAATACATCGCCAATGCGCTCAATCCGGCACGGGTGCTCAGTGTACAGGTAACCGAGGAAGAAAAGCTGGCCAGGGTAGTCGTGCCCGACAACCAACTATCGTTAGCGATCGGTAAGGAAGGTCAAAATGCTCGCTTGGCGGCTAAGCTTACCGGTTGGAAGATTGACATCAAAAGTGAAAGCCAAGCTCAAGAAATGCTGAATGACCTTTTTTGATTGCTAAGGTAAGGCAGGTGGAATCTTTTGAAGAAAAGGAAAACCCCTATGCGCATGTGTGTGGGATGCCGTGAAATGCATCCTCAAAAGGAGCTTGTGCGGATTGTCAAATCGCCTGAGGATAGTATATCCATCGATTGGGTGGGCAAAGCTCCTGGGCGAGGCGCTTATATAGACAAGAATCTCGAATGTTTACAAAAAGCGGTTAAAACAAAGGCATTGGAACGTGCGCTGAATACAAAAATAGATGAGCAGGTTTACGATCAGCTTTTGGTTGAAATTGCAGGAGAAGAATGAATCAAAAGATACAGGGAATTTTAGGGCTTTGCGCGCGCGCGGGTCAACTTGTTTCAGGGGAAATGGCGTGCGATCAGGCGATTAAGAAAAGAAAGGCAGCGTTGATCATTGTCGATGAAGCTGCTTCGGCCAATACGCAAAAATCGGTAAAAGATGCATGCCGGCACTACAAGGTGCCGATGGAGATTGCAAGCGCAGGCTTGCTGGGGAAGGCGATTGGCAAACCGGGTCGCATGGTGTGTGCTATAACGCAAGGCGGGCTGGCGGATAAACTGATACAGTTGATGCAAGAACATAACAAAATGATTGATTAGCGCGGGGGTGCATAATTAGTATGGCGAAGGTTAAAGTACAAGATGCAACAAAACAGTTAACAGCCGAAACGAGCAGCTTGCTCAACTCGGTTGCTCAAACGCGTAGAAGCGCTGTAGAACTGTTTCAATCGTTGCGCAGGTTAGAACAAAATAAGCAACGCGAAGCTGCCGATAGAGAGGCGGCCAGGATTGCCGACCAATCGGCTAACCAGATGAGTGCATATTCGTCTGAACAAATTGAAGCAGTGCAGGAGCGCGCAGTAAAACCGCAAGAACGGCCTGCAGCCGAAGCGGCTGTACAGCCACAAAGGACAGCGCGTCCGGCAGCAAGGCCGGGTCAAGCGCCCCAAGTACGCCCGGCGGGTCAAGGGCAACGTTCGGGGGTTCAAGGCCAGCGGCAATATGGCCGCCCGGCAGGGGGGCAGCAGCAGTATGGTCGTCCAGCAGGGCAGGATCAGCAATATGGTGACCGCCGGCAGCCGTCGACACAGGGAGGATTTGGCGGCAGAAATCAGCAACAGGGAGCCCCTCGCACTGGTGGCGGACGCAGCAACAACAAGTTTGCCGGCGATCTCACTCCTGTAGTGGAAAAAGAGCGCGTATCCAACTACGATCCAAACAAGAAGAATTATCAGCGTCCTAGCGACCCTGAAAAGACGCGCAGCCGTCGTCAGCAACAGCAAGGGCGGAGCAGGCGCGATTTCGGCTTTGACGATGATGTCGTTCGGGGCGGTAGGCGTAAGAAGAGGCAGGCCAATGCGCCGCATCCGGAGCCGATCAAAATTGAAAAGGCTTACATGACCGCCGAAACCATCACGGTAAAAGATTTGACCGAGCGCATCGGCCAACCCGCCGGTGAAATCATTAAAAAGCTGATGATGCTGGGCATTATGGCCACCATCAACAACGAGTTGGATTTCGATACGGCTCAGTTGGTCAGCGCAGAGTTTGGGGTAGAACTAGAAATGAAGCTGGCCCAAACTGCGGAAGATGTATTGTCCGAAGAAGACTTTACCGATGATGAGAAAGATCTGGTGCCCAGAGCGCCGGTCGTAACCATAATGGGTCACGTTGATCACGGTAAGACTTCTTTGCTGGACTACATACGCAAAACGCAGGTCACCTCGGGCGAGGCTGGAGGAATCACCCAGCATATCGGTGCATATACCGTTAAAGCCAATGGCAAGAAGATTACCTTTTTGGACACCCCTGGCCACGAAGCCTTTACAGCTATGCGTGCCCGCGGTGCCCAGGTAACCGATATTGCAGTGCTGGTAGTCAGCGCCGATGACGGCGTAATGCCCCAAACCATTGAGGCCATCAATCATGCCAAGGCGGCCGAAGTTCCGACCATTATAGCGATCAATAAGATAGATAAGCCTGAAGCCAATCAGGAACGGGTCAAGCAGGAGCTAACCGAACATGGTCTGGTTGCCGAAGAATGGGGTGGAGACACCATCATGATTCCGCTGTCGGCCAAAACCGGCGAAAATGTAGACCAGCTGTTGGATATGATTTTGCTGGTTGCCGAAGTTCAGGATTATAAGGCCAATCCAGACCGAAAAGCGCGCGGTACCATTATCGAAGCAAAGCTGGATAGAGGCCGCGGCCCTGTGGCCAGCATATTGGTGCAAAACGGTACCCTTAAAGTGGGCGATGCCATTATCGCAGGCACCGCATACGGAAAGGTGCGTGCCATGGTCAACGACCGGGGTGTACGCGTGGAAGAGGCCGGTCCTTCGGACCCGGTTGAGGTAATTGGTCTAAATGATGTGCCGGCGGCAGGCGATTTGATCAGCGCGGTAGACGACGACCGCCTGTCTCGCCAGGTTGCCGAAGAGCGCAAAGACAAAGTGCGTGCAGCTTTGGTGAAGACCAGCTCGGCAACCACACTGGATGATTTGTACTCTGAAATCTCTAAGGGTGAAGTCAAAGACTTGAACCTGATTGTCAAAGCGGATACGCAAGGCTCGGTGCAAGCGGTTATCTCTTCGATGGAAAAGCTGTCCAACGACGAAGTGCGGGTTCGCGCCATCCATGGGGCGCCCGGCAACATTACCGAGTCGGATGTATTGCTGGCTTCGGTTTCTGGTGCGATCATCGTGGGCTTTAATGTAAAAATGGATTCGAGCGTCGAAGCGGTAGCCAACCGCGAAAACATCGATGTGCGTTTGTACGACATTATTTACAAAGCCATCGAAGATGTGGAGCGCGCGATGAAGGGCATGCTAAAGCCTCAGTACGAGGAAGAAGCTTTAGGGCGCGCCGAGGTTCGCCAGGTATTTAAAGTCACCGGCGTAGGCCTTGTTGCGGGCAGCTATGTGCTGGACGGCAAAGTGGTGCGCAATGCTCAAGCTCGAGTGATGCGCGGCGGCGAGCAGATCGTAGAGGCCAAGATCGAGTCGTTGAAACGCTTTAAAGATGACGCGCGTGAAGTGGGTGTCGGCTATGAGTGCGGTATAGGCTTGCAAGGATTTACCGATTACAAAGAAGGCGACATTATCGAATGCTTCCGGCTAAATGAAATTGAACGATAAAACGTAACGAAAGCAAAATGCGCCATACCTGTGTCAGGTTGGTGCATTTTGTTTATCATATTGAGAGGGAATAAAGGAGCGTTTTTATGAATTACGATAGAATCAATAGAATATCCGAAGAAGTACGAAAAGCGCTGGACGATATCATTAGAAACTCGGTGAAAGATCCTCGCGTTTCGGGCATTTTCAGCATAACTCGTGCCGATGTAACCAGGGATTTAAGCTTTTGCACGGTGAAGGTAAGCGTGCTGGAGGCAGAAAAGAGGGAAGGTACGCTGGAAGCGCTTAAGAGCGCCGCCGGATTTATACGAAGCGAATTGGGTAGAAAAGTTAAACTTCGCGCACTGCCCGAACTTATTTTTGAATTGGATACTGGTATGGAATATGCTGACCACATCAACAGACTTTTGAAAGAAGCGGAGAAAAAGAATGTCGACACAGATGCAAGGACAAACGAAGAAGATTGATCAATTGGCGCAGTTCATTCTCGCCAGCAAAAAAATCGCACTGGTGTGCCATGTCAACCCGGATGCCGATACTTTGGGGTCGGCGCTGGCTTTATACATTGGCATTAAAAACCATACGGATAAAGAGTGCAGGGTTACCTGCTGCGATGCTGTGCCTGCGATGTATGCCTTTTTGCCCGAATCTCAATCGGTAATTCAATCTTCGAAATTGCCTTTTCAGCCGGATCTTGTTTTGTGCGTGGATGCAGCAAGCCGTGGTCAGTTGGGGGATTGCGTGTCGCTGCTGGAATCTGGAGCACAGACGGCATGCATCGACCATCACGATACCAACGAGGGCTATTGTAAGCTGAACGTGATTGATGGGCAGGCATCTGCTACAGCAGTGTTGATTTTAGAATTGCTGGATGCACTACATATCGATTTAAACACAGATATGGCTACCTGCCTTTACTCTGGGCTCACATCAGACACTGGTCGGTTTATGTATTCTTTGACCAATGCCCAAGCGTTGCAGGCAGGCGCACGTTGTCTTGAGCTGCCTATCAACCTGGAAGAAATAGGCTTTCAGTTGTTTAGGCGAAAGTCCTATGCGCGCATCAAGCTTATAGGTTATGCGATGAACAACATGTATCTGCTGGATGATGGAAAGATTGCTGTGATTGAACTGCCTAGTTCTATTTTTGAACAGACCGGGGCCCTTAGATCCGAAACCTATGGCATTGTGAACTATGGAATAGAGACCGAGGGCGTCCATATTTCAATTCAAGCCCAGCAGGTGGAGGAAAACGTTACCAAATTTAGTCTGCGCTCAAGAGGGAATGTGGATGTGAGCGCTTTGGCTGAAGGGTTGGGAGGCGGCGGGCATACCAATGCAGCTGGAGTTACCGTGAATCTTCCTATGAGGGAAGCGGTAAATTTGGTAGTGACTCATGCGAAAAAAATCTTGAAGTAAGCGGAGGAGGATGCTGATTGCACGGTTTTTTGAATTTGCTCAAGCCGCCCGGTATGACCTCCAGCGATGCAGTTCTCTATGTGCGCAAGCGATTGCCCCGTGGGGTTAAGGTAGGCCATGGAGGCACGCTTGATCCGGAAGCTACGGGCGTATTGCCCATCTGCGTGGGCAAAGCGACGCGCTTGTTCGATTATATTGTCGATAAGCGCAAGGAGTACATTTGTCAGCTTCAGTTGGGCGCTGAAACAGATACACAGGATGCAACCGGCAGCGTGATCAAGAGCTGTACGTGCGCCGATTTGCCCGATGCAGAATCGGTTACGGCCGTGTTACCAAATTTCGTAGGCGAAGTAACCCAAATTCCGCCCCAATATTCTGCGATAAAGGTGGACGGGCAACGCTTGTATCGTACAGCTCGGCAAGGACAGGCGGTGCAAGTTCCCAGCCGGGTAGTGTCGGTTTATGCCGCGCAACACTTGCTGGATATGGGGAGGGGCGCTCATATGCTGCGCTTTGAGTGTGGCAAGGGAACCTACATTCGGACGCTGTGTCACGATATAGGCCAAATGCTGGGCTGTGGCGGCCACATGGCGTTGCTGTTGCGCAGCAAGGCGGGCTTGTTTGAAATTGAAGGCGCGCACACCTTGGAGCAGGTCGATGAAGCTTACCGTGAAAACACGATGGAATCGTTGCTGCTGCCTTTGGATGAGCCTATCGCCCATTTGCCCAAAATAGAAGTGGGCAAGGAACAGTGGAGCCGTTGCTTAAATGGCAACAACTTGTTTATTGCTCAAGAGCAGGGGGAGGAGTATGAAGATGAGCCCGCTTTGCGCATCTACTGCAATGGCAAATTCGCTGGGATAGGGGAAATCACAAAAAAGACCGAAGTTTCTTTTCGGTGTATGTTGTTGGAGGAACGTTCATGATCGTGCTGGCTGATGATACTCGCTGGAGTATGGGCCCCACAGCAGTTGCGCTAGGAATGTTTGATGGTGTACATATAGGCCACCGCAGGCTTATAAACCGCTGCACAACTGTGGCACAAAAAGAAGGCTGCTATCCGGCTGTATTCACCTTTAAAAACCATCCGCTGGCAGTGTTGAAACCCGAATCGATGCCAAAGCTTTTGAACAGCTTTGAGGAAAAAACGCACACTTTATCCCAATTGGGCGTTGAGCTGTTGCTGGCAAAGAACTTTGATGAATCTTTTGCCCAAATGGACGCAAAAGAATATATACAACAACTGGTGAAACAGCTTCATATCAAGCACCTTATATTGGGTTACGACCATCGGTTCGGCGCAGGCGGTCGGGGCGATGCGGATTTACTGAAATCGCTGCAGGCTGAATATGGTTTTTCCATTCATGTGGTGAATCCCGTGTGCATAAACGATGTTGCCGTTTCCTCCACCGCGGTTAGAAAAGCGGTGGCCGAAGCGGATTTTGCCGCCGCGCAGCTTCTTTTGGGTAAGGCGTATTCGTTGACGGGCACCGTCGTGCATGGAAGGCGCGTTGGGCGTACCCTGGGATTTCCCACAGCCAACTTGGATTTTCCGGTGGACAAACAGTTGCCGCCCAATGGCGTATATGCGGTGTGGGCGTCGCTACCGGGCCGGCTTGAGCGCCATCCGGCTGTATTAAACCAGGGGATGCGTCCAACCTTTCACAGGGAGAATTCCGCGATTGAAGTGCATTTGTTGGGATATGATCGTGATTTGTATGGGCAGGTATTGACGATAGAATATTCGGCTTTTTTGCGCCCAGAAAAAGTGTTTGCATCATCGGCGGAATTAAAGGTGCAAGTGATGCAAGACAAGCAAAATGCGCAACGAATTTTGGCTTCAAGCAGGGGGTAAAACCTTGAATCTTTCGGGATTTTAATCGTTTACATTCCAAAGGGATTGTGCTATAATACTTTTTGGATCCGATTGCCCGGTTATGCGAATCTCCGACGCTTTACTTGGCTTTCGGGAATACGAGAATAATGGAGGAATTTTACTATGGTAATTGATAAGAAACAAATCATGGCTGATTATGGCCGCCACGAAGGGGACAGCGGTTCTCCTGAAGTGCAGATCGCGCTTTTGACTGCGCGCATCAATCATTTGAATGAGCATCTGAAAGAGCACAAGAAAGATCACCACTCTCGCCGTGGCTTGTTGCTTATGGTTGGTCAGCGTCGTGGTTTGCTGGATTATTTGAAGAAGACCGATATTGAAGCTTACCGTGTATTGATTGAGAAACTGGGTCTGAGAAAGTAATTGGCGACCAGGCAATCAGCCCCAGAAGATATGGACAATTTGCTGTCGTTTGGGGATTTTTCCCTAAACGACACTTTTTTGTATCCGCGTAGAGATGGCGCTTGATGCAATATGCACGAAATACATTCATCCCAATAAGGAGGATCACATATGTTTAAAACGTACGAAATGGAACTCGGTGGACGTACGCTGTCCATCGAGTTCGGGAAATATGCCGAGCAAGCCAACGGCTCGGCTATGGTGCGCTATGGCGAAACCGTGGTTATGGTCAACGTAACCGCCTCTAAAAAGCCGCGCGATGGGATAGATTTTTTTCCGTTGAGCGTGGATTTTGAAGAAAAGATGTATTCTGCGGGCAAAATTCCTGGGGGATTCATTCGTCGCGAGTCTCGTCCCAGCGAGAAGGCGATCTTGACTTCGCGCTTGATCGACCGCCCGTTGCGCCCATTGTTCCCTGAAGGCATGCGCAACGACGTGCAGGTGGTTGCCACGGTTTTGTCGGTGGACACCAATAATGCGCCTGACATCCCGGCGATGATCGGCTCTTCTGCAGCGCTTTGCGTATCCGATATTCCCTTTGCAGGGCCCACCGGTGCGGTCAACATCGGGCTTGTGGATGGCGAATTTATCGTCAACCCCAACGATGCGCAGCGCGAAGCCTCGCTGATGGATTTGACGGTTGCCGGCACCAAAGATGCTGTTATGATGGTAGAAGCGGGCGCTAACGAAGTTTCTGAAGAAGTAATGCTCAATGCCATTCTTTTCGCCCATGAAGAGGTCAAAAAGATTGTGGCGTTCCAGGAGCAAATCGCAGCCGAGATTGGCAAGCCCAAGACCGAATTTACGCTGTATGTTCCCGGAGAAGATGTCAAAAAAGAAGTGCGCGAATACGCTTATGAGAAGGTTGTACATTGCTTTGACACCTATGACCGCGCCGAACGCCAAGCCCGGGAGGATGCGCTCACCGAAGAGTTGAAAGAGCATTTTGGCCAGCGATTTGAAGAGCGTATGGGCGAAGTGATGGATGCGCTGTATTCGTTGAACAAAGAGGTTATGCGCCGCAACATTATCGACAAGCAGATACGCCCTGACGGCCGTGGTTTGACCGAAGTTCGCCCGATTTGGTGCGAAGTGGGCATTCTGCCCCGCCCCCATGGAAGCGGCGTATTTACCCGCGGTATGACACAGGTGCTGACGATAGCAACTTTGGGTTCCCTTAGCGAAGTGCAAACCCTGGATGGAATCAGTCCGGAAGAGAGCAAACGCTACATGCACCATTACAACTTCCCCGGATATTCGACCGGCGAAGCCAAACCCATGCGCAGCCCAGGCCGTCGCGAGATCGGGCACGGTGCGCTGGCCGAGCGTGCGCTGGAACCGATGATTCCTTCGGAAGAAGAGTTTCCTTATGCGCTGCGTCTGGTGAGCGAAGTGTTGTCCTCCAACGGTTCCTCTTCCCAGGCATCTGTTTGCGGGTCTACGCTGGCATTGATGGACGCAGGTGTTCCGATCAAACGCCCGGTTGCCGGTGTAGCCATGGGCTTGATCAAGGATGTCGGTTTTACTGATCAAGTGGCCGTTCTGACCGATATTCAAGGTCTGGAAGACTTTTTGGGCGACATGGACTTTAAAGTGGCCGGTACCGAAAAGGGCATTACTGCTATTCAAATGGACATCAAGATCAAAGGAATTGACGAACCTATTTTGCGCCAAGCGCTTGCGCAAGCGTACGATGGCCGCATGCATATTTTGGGTAAGATGCTGGAAACCTTGCCGGCGCCTCGCGCAGAGCTGTCCAAATATGCGCCTAAGATTATCAACTTCTCCATCAATCCGGATAAAATCCGCGAAGTAATCGGGCCAGGCGGCAAGATGATTAACAAGATCATTGCTGAAACCGGCGTAAAGATTGATATCGAAGACGATGGACAGGTATATATCTCCACGCCCGATTCCGAAGCGGCAAGCAAAGCAAAAGCTTGGATTGAAGGCATTGCCAAGGATGCAGAAGTGGGCGATGTGTTCACCGGCACGGTGGTGCGCATCATGAACTTTGGCGCGTTTGTAGAATATGCCCCCGGCAAAGACGGAATGATCCATATTTCCAAATTGGATACCAAGCGCGTTGAAAAAGTGGAAGATGTGGTCAACATCGGCGACACTTTGGAAGTAAAAGTGAACGAGATCGATGCGCAGGGCCGTGTGAACCTGATTCGAAACGATATCGACTACAGCAAGCGTACCGATGGCGAGGATCGTCGCCCGCCCATGCGCGGTGGTCGTCCTCCGCGTCGCCGCTCCGATGGTCAATAAACAAGCATAATTTTATAAAGCAAATGGCAAAGCGATTATCGCTTTGCCATTTGAGTTTTTATGGATGGATAATGTAAATTATTTAAAGCAGGCGCATTTTATTGCCTTAAATGCTATAATGTATTGTAATTGTAAAGAAGTTTTTAGGAGGAAATGGTTTGCAACAATTCAACGAAATACAACTAAAAAACGGATTGCATATAATAGGGGAATACATTCCCCATTTTCGGTCGGCCTCCGTTGGCCTGTGGGTTCGGGCCGGTACTCAGGATGAGTTGCCTGGAGAGGGCGGAATTTCACACTTTTTGGAACACATGATGTTCAAGGGTACTCAAAAGCGTACAGCCCGGCAAATTGCACAAACCATGGATGCGGTTGGTGGACAAATCAACGCCTTTACATCCAAAGAATGCACTTGCTATTACGCCAAAGTGATTGACGAGAATTTGTCGCTCGCCATGGATGTGCTCAGCGATTTGCTTTTGAATTCGGTTTTTGCTCCGGAGGAGATTGAGAAGGAAAAAGGGGTAGTGCTGGAAGAAATCGGCATGGTAGAAGATTCGCCCGAAGAGCTAGTGCACGATTTAATTATGGAGGCTTACTTTGCCGGACAGCCGCTGTCCAAGCCTATTTTGGGCACGACGGAATCAGTAAGCAGTTTTACCCAATCAGATCTCATAGCTTATCGCAGCCGAATGTATAGCCCCCACAATACCGTGTTGGCGGTGGCTGGCAATTACGATTGGAATCAAGTGGTTGAAGATGCTCAAAAGTATTTAGGACACTGGACGGGGAGTTCGGATTTCCCGCTTACGCAACGGAATCCTGCTGACAATTACCTACTCCGCAAAGAAAAGCCCATAGAACAGCTGCACATTTGTTTAGCCTTCCCGGGCGTAGAACTGGGGCATCAAGAGGCTTATATGCTTTCGGTTTTGAACACCATCCTAGGCGGCTCTATGAGTTCCAGATTGTTTCAAAAGATACGGGAAGAAAGCGGCATGGCTTATTCGGTATATAGCTATCCGGCAAGCTTTATCGCCGGCGGGCTGATGGGCGTTTACGCAGGCACCAGCAAGCAGTATGCTGAAAACGTTGTAGGATTATTGAGGTCTGAGATAGATAAATTGATTCAGCATGGCGTATCGGTTCAAGAATTTGAGCAGGCGCGTGCGCAGCTAAAAAGTTCCTATATATTAGGACAGGAGAGCGCATCCAGCAGAATGCAATCCATTGGACGCAGAAAGCTGTTGCTAGGCACTACCAAGACCGAAAGCCAGGTGCTGGCGGAAGTAGAAAGCCTGAAGTATGAAGATGCCCAGGACATGCTTAAAAGAGTGTTTGAAAACGATTGCGCTGCGGCTGTAGTTGGAAACGGCGCAGAAAGCTTAAATCTGGAAAGCTTTCGCCGGCAAGCTTAGAGATGTCGGATGGTCTCTAAAAACAAGAACATCAAGCGAAAAAACATAAACAGACCGAAGTCTTTTATTTGATATGAAAAGGTTTAATGAGTGCCGAGAGCTGCTGGCAATATACTTTAAGGGACTGCGGTTTGTCGTATGAAAATTACAGAAAGAGGTTATTCGAAACCATTTTTGCATGCCTATAACCGCTATAAGTGGGGGATGATAATGCCTGAGATTCTGTTTTAAATTTGAAGTCCGAGAGCGAATGATGTATAATAGATCAGTTAATGGAATAGAAAAATGATATAATCCCAGGAGGATTTCATGGCACCTACGGCAAAACATAACAAGCCACAAAAAACCCGGAGTACGGCACAAAACAAGCCCAAGAAATATGATTCGCCATTGCGCCAGGCCATTGGTCTGTTGATTATTGGGCTTTCGGTATTGGCCATGTATTTGCTAATCGCCGGGGGAGAAACAAACGGTCTGCGCAAAGCTATGCTGGGCGTATCCGGCGTGTTATCTTATATTGTACCACTTATGATCGCATGGATTGGCGTACTTGTAATTTTCTCGGGCAAAAGCACCGCCAAAATGAGTGTAGGGCGCATTTTGCTGATCGTATTTTTGTTCATCCTATTGTTTGCGGGGGTTCACGTGTTTGTGGCGCCGCGCATTTTTGATGGTATGCTTATTTTTAATTACACCAACTTTGTCGTAAGCTCTTTTTCCCATGCGGTACAGGGCGGTGGCGGCTCCGGCGCAATCGGAGCCATATTTAGTTACCATTTATTTCGTTTGCTGGGCAGCGGCGGCTCGTGTATCGTGCTGCTAATGCTGTTTCTAATTGATTTGGTACTAATGGGCAAGCTGTCCTTGTACGAAATCGGAGAGAAGACCTATACGAAAATGAAAACCGGCATGCAGGCGTACAAGGTGCGCCGGGATGAGCGCGAGGAAGCTAGGGTTGAAAAGGCTGTGCTGCGAGAAGAACAGCGCGTAGCCAAGCGCGAACAGAAAGCGGCGAGGTCTTATCAAGAATGGGAGCCTTGGAACGACCCTTCTAGAAAAGATATTTACATTGAGAATGTAGCAAATTCTGATGCGCCCACCAATACCAAGAATGTGATGAATCGCACACCTGAGCGTGCGGATATTCCTAAATTTTTGCAAAAAAATGCAAAAAAAGTGCGCGTATTGGAACCAGCTTTGCAAGAAACGCCTACATATTCTGAATTGGATGACGATCAGCACACGGTAGCTCCTTTGAAATCGGCCAAGGTGAGCGCGGATGAAGATTTGTTGGAACCTGATGAAGTGGCGCAGGTTATGGACGAGGCCGCATGGGATGAAGTGATTGTTGAATCATCGGAGGATGATTTGGTTATAAATGATCAGGCCGATCCGTCTGAAAATTCTGAAAGCGCTTCTTACCTGGATAAGCTGCCCTTTGTAGACGAGGATGACGACTATGACTTTTCCTCGGACAATGACATTGAAGCGCCACAGGCTTCGCAAGCAGAGGCGCCTAAAGCAAAGGTGTTGCCGGTTTTGCAGCCCAAGACCGATGAGGAGTTGGAGCTGGACGATGATGACACTGAGGTGTCGCGGCGTATCGACAGGACGCCAGTGGTTAAACCTCGCGAACCATTGCACCGGCAGGCATTGGAATTTGAAACTGAAGAATATAATTATCCGCCGGTGGACTTGCTGCAGCTATCCCAGCCCAACAAGGTGAAAAATATGGAGCAGCAGGATCAAATGAAAGCGCAGAAGCTGGAGGAAACCTTAAAGAGTTTCGGAATCTCGGCTAAGCTTACCGGCATTGCCCACGGACCCGCGGTAACCAGATTTGAAATGCAACCGGCGCCCGGCGTAAAGGTAAGCCGGATTGTGAATCTGGCTGACGACATTGCGCTGAACCTGGCAGCCACATCGATTCGTATAGAGGCGCCTATTCCCGGAAAACCGGCCATAGGTGTTGAGATTCCCAACGAAGTGATTGAAATGGTGCCCATTCGGGAGGTGTTGGAGAGCAGCGTGGCCAGGCGCAACCCTTCCCGTTTGGCTGTGGCGCTGGGCAAGGACAACAGCGGCCGCCATATTATTGCCGACATTGCAAAGATGCCTCACGTGCTCATTGCCGGCGCCACCGGCTCGGGTAAGTCGGTGTGCATCAACTCTATTATTTGCTCTATCCTCTACAGGGCTACGCCCGAAGAGGTGCGCATGATTATGATCGACCCCAAAGTGGTGGAGTTGTCGGTATACAACTCTATTCCACATTTGCTGATTCCCGTGGTGACCGATCCCAAGAAGGCATCAGGCGCGCTGAACTGGGCGGTTATGGAAATGACCGACCGTTACAAAAAGTTTGCCGACCGGGGCGTGCGCAACATGCAGGGGTACAATGCCGCCTTAAAAGAGGGCGAGAAGTCGTTGCCGCAGATTGTAGTCATCATTGACGAACTGGCGGATTTGATGATGGTGGCGCCCGGCGAAGTGGAAGATGCCATCTGCCGCTTGGCCCAGCTTGCCCGCGCGGCAGGCATTCACTTGGTGATCGCCACCCAGCGCCCGTCGGTAAACGTGATTACCGGCGTTATTAAGGCCAATATCCCGTCGCGCATTGCCTTTACCGTGGCTTCCCAAGTGGACAGTCGCACGATTTTGGATGTGGGCGGCGCAGAAAAACTGTTGGGCAGAGGCGATATGCTATACGCTCCCTCCGGCACCAACAAGCCCCAGCGCGTTCAGGGCGCGTGGGTGAGTGAAGAAGAAGTGCACGCCATCGTAGAATACATCAAGGCGCGCCATGATACCGATTACAACGAGGAAGTCATTGAGCAGCTGGAGCAGCTGGACAACGGCGAGGCTGATTCGGAAAAGCCCGACGACGAGTATGACGAGCTGCTGCCTCAGGCTGTGGAGATGGTGGTGGAGGCGGGTTCGGCTTCTATTTCTATGTTGCAGCGCAGGCTCCGGGTGGGCTATGCGCGCGCCGGGCGCATGATTGACGAAATGGCGGCACGAGGCATCGTAAGCCAATCCGAAGGGGCAAAACCCCGGGATGTGTTGATTACCCGGGAACAGTACAAATCTATGTTTAATATTGAATAGAAAAGTTAGGTGAAGTAAAAGTTATGTCGCGCATTGCAGGCGTTGTTTCGCTGGGTTGCTCCAAAAACCGGGTGGATTCCGAAGTAATTTTAGGGATGTTGGTGGAGAAAGGCTATACCATTACGTACGATCCTTCGGAAGCAGAAATTATCATTGTAAACACATGCGGTTTTATTGAATCGGCCAAGCAAGAGGCCATAGACACTTTGTTTGAAATGGCCGAATTCAAAAAGAATGGAAAGCTGAAGCTTCTTTTGTGTACTGGCTGTTTAAGCCAGCGCTATGGACAGGAGTTACAGCAGGAGATGCCCGAAGTAGACGCTTTTTTGGGCGTAGGGGAATATGAGCGCCTTTTTGAAGCGATTGATCAAGCGCAACATGATTTGCGGCCAGTATTCAACGCCGAGTACAAACGGTTTTACGATACGCCCCGGGTGCTTACGACGCCCGGCTATAGCGCGTATGTAAAAATATCCGACGGGTGCGACCACTTTTGCAGCTATTGCGCCATACCGCTTATTCGTGGCAGGTACGCATCTCGTCCGATGGAGGATATTATAGAGGAATGCTGGCAGCTGGCTCAAAAGGGTGTTACCGAAATTACTCTGATCGCCCAAGACACCTCCCGCTATGGTAACGACTTTCCGGAGCACAAACTGTTGCTGCCTGACTTGCTGGAAAAAATTTGCGAAATAGAATCGATCCATTGGGTGCGCGTGCTGTACTGTTATCCAGACACGGTAGACGAGCGGTTGCTTGACACCATGCAGCGTCTCCCCAAGGTGTGCAAGTATTTGGATTTGCCCTTGCAGCACATCGACAACGCACTGCTCAAAGACATGAATCGCCGCGGCGATGAAGCTATGTTGCGCAAGCTGATTCGCGAATGCAAAAAGCGCGGTTTTGTGTTGCGCACTACCTTTATCGTGGGTTATCCGGGGGAAACCGATGAACAATTCGAGGCCCTCGAGTCGTTCGTGCGGGACACAGAATTTGACCGCATGGGGGCGTTCACTTTTTCGCCGGAAGAGGGCACGGTGGCGGCAGAACGCGAAAACCAAATTGATGAAGCGGTGAAGAGCGCGCGATTAGACCGTTTGATGGGGCTGCAACAACGCATCTCCCTGGAAAACAACCGCCGGCGCATCGGCCAAGTGGAAGAAGTGTTGGTGGAGGGCTTTGATGGCGGACGTTATTACGGGCGCAGCAGGGCGGAAGCGCCAGAGATCGACGGTAATATTTGGTTTACAAGTGCCCAGGAGTTGAAGCCCGGAACCTATGTCAACGTGAAAATCAGTCAGGCATTTGAGTACGACTTGAATGGGGAGTTGATTTTGTGAATACCGCAAACAAGATAACCATGGTTCGTTTGGCTCTGATCCCGGTGTGTATTGTGTTTTTGATGATTGATAATACCCTATGCCAGTGGCTGGCGGCGGCCGTATTTCTGATTGCTTCGGCGACCGATTTTTTGGATGGCTACATTGCCCGCAAGCACGACCAAGTAACCGATTTCGGAAAATTTATTGACCCGATAGCCGATAAGATACTGGTGATCAGCGCGATGATCACTTTGTGTGGCCAAGGGCGTATCCCCAGCTGGATGGTTAATGTTTTTGTGGCCCGGGAGTTCATCATCAGCGGATTTAGGCTGGTGGCGGCTACCAAGGATACCGTGATTGCGGCTGGAAATCTGGGCAAATACAAGACGGCGACCCAAATGGTGGCCATCGTGTTGCTTGTGATTACCGATCGGTCGCGGGCCGAATTTGGGATCGCCAACGTGGGTTATATTGTGAGCCAGGTGTTCTTGTACGCTTCGTTGCTGTTGGCGGTTGTTTCTTGCGCAGTGTACATTCGGGACAACATTCAAGTGCTCGATATCAAACGATAAAATGAGCGCGGAGGAGAGCATAATGGTTGCCGAAATTGTATCCATTGGAACCGAATTGTTGCTGGGGCAGGTGCTCAATAGCGATGCACAATATTTGTCCCAGCGCCTATCCGAACTGGGCATTGGGGTGTATCATCACACCACGGTGGGGGATAATCCTCAAAGGATAAGAGAAGCCTTGAACGTTGCTATCGGCAGGGCGGATGTAATCATCGCCACAGGCGGTTTAGGGCCGACGGAAGACGATTTGACCAAGGAAATGGTAAGCCAGGTGTTGAAGGTTCCCCTGGTGCTGCACGAGCCCAGCTTGGAGGCGATTCAGCAGTACATGCTGCGCAACGGCCGCAAAATGGCCGATAACAACAAAAAGCAGGCCTACATGTTTCAAGGGGGGAGGGTGTTGCCCAACCGCCGTGGCACTGCGCCGGGATGCGCCATCGAAAAGGACGGCAAAATGATTGCGGTGCTTCCAGGGCCTCCGCGCGAGCTGAAGGACATGTTTGAGCGGGAACTGATGCCCCTGTTGCGTCTGAGAACCGAACAGAAGATTGTTTCCCGTTATCTGAAAGTGTTCGGCATTGGTGAGTCGGACTTGGAAAACAGGCTTTCGGGTTTGTTTTCGGGGTCTAATCCCACGTTGGCGCTGTACTGTGGCACCGGCGAAGTAGCCGTTCGAATCACGGTAATGTGTGGACAGGAGGAAGATCCAAACGTGCTGATGGAGCCGCTGGTTGCCGCGGTGGAGAGGCGGCTGGGGGATGCCATATACGCTCAAGGATATGAGGCCACCATGCCCAACACTGTGCTTGAGTTGCTCAAACAGCAGGGCAAAACCCTTGCACTGGCAGAGAGCTGCACTGGCGGCATGATTGCGTCGCGGTTGGTGGATTACCCGGGGGCATCTTCTGCGCTGATTGAAGGACACGTAACCTACCACAACGAAGCAAAGATTCGCGTGTTGGGGGTAAATGCATCAACCCTTGAAGCGGATGGCGCGGTGAGCAGCCAATGTGCATTGGAAATGGCGCGGGGAGTTAAACGGATTAGCGGCGCCGACTACGGGCTGTCGGTAACGGGGATTGCCGGGCCGGATGGCGGCACTCCAGAAAAACCGGTGGGCCTGGTATACGTTGGTATTGCGGCCGAGGAAGGCGAACATGTGGTTAAACTTCAGCTAAGCGGGGATCGAAACCGCATACGCCAGTTGACTTGCCTGCATGCGCTGAATATATTGCGGCAAAGATTGATAGAAAATGCTGGAATAGAAACACATGTTCGTGTATAATAGAAGCACGAATGATAGAGAATAAGCATAGGCAATTTTTGCCGAGGAGGAAACTATGGCAGTAACTAAGAAAAGCGGCTCGCAACCAGTCGACGAACGCCAGAAGGCGCTTGAAATGGCGCTGAGCAAAATAGAAAAAGATTTTGGCAAGGGTTCGGTGATGAAACTAGGCGATGCGGCCAACAAAATGAATGTGGAAGTTATTCCCACTGGATGTTTGCACTTGGACTTTGCTTTGGGTGTGGGCGGACTGCCCCGGGGCCGTATTATCGAAATTTATGGTCCCGAGTCTTCGGGCAAAACCACCATTGCGTTGCACGTGTTGGCCGAATCCCAGAAAATGGGGGGCACGGCGGCTTTTATTGACGCTGAACACGCGCTGGATCCGGTATATGCTAAAAAACTAGGCGTAGATATCGATAATTTGTATGTTGCCCAGCCCGACACCGGAGAGCAAGCGCTGGATATTTGCGAGGCGCTGGTGCGTTCAGGGGCGATAGATGTTGTCGTGGTCGACTCGGTGGCTGCGTTGGTGCCCAAAGCTGAAATTGAGGGGGACATGGGCGCCAGCCACGTGGGCCTGCAGGCCAGATTGATGTCCCAAGCGCTGCGCAAGCTGGCCGGGGTAATTAGCAAGACCAACGCTATGGTGATTTTCATTAATCAGTTGCGTGAAAAGGTCGGGGTAGTATATGGAAGTCCCGAAGTGACTACCGGCGGAAAAGCACTGAAGTTTTATGCTTCGGTGCGTTTGGACGTGCGCAAGGGCGAGCCGATTAAAAATGGCAGCAACGTGATTGGTAGCCGCACAAAACTCAAAGTGGTTAAAAACAAAGTGGCGCCGCCCTTCCGCAGTTGTGTTGTGGATATGATTTACGGCGAAGGACTGTCCCGCGAAGGCGGTCTGATCGACCTAGCGGTGGAGCGCGAATTCATTCGCAAGAGCGGCGCTTGGTACTATTACAATGATCAGCGCATAGGCCAGGGGCGTGACAATGCACGCAAATTCCTTCAAGAAAACCCTGAAATCTTCAATGAGGTTGAAGGCAAGATTCGAGCAGAATTCCAGCAAGGTCAAATCCAGGTGCCTGTGGACGACAGCGAAGGGGATGACGAGATGGAAGATGATAGCTTGATGGATGACGATATCTAATTAAAAAATCGAGGACCCATGCAGGTGGGAACCTCGATTTTTTTGTACGCTGTAGCGCATTTTGAGGCGTTAAAGATGGCTTTAAACAATAATCCCCGCCTATGCCGGTGGAGTAGCTTTAGCTTCGAGTAAAAACATCCGATGCCAAAACGGCGAAGCTTAACCAACCGCATCAGCAAGTAGAGAAGGGCAGCTTAATGGTCAAGAAAGAATAGCCTATACCACATAGGAACGAAAATATCCTATAGGATTCGTTGCGAAATATAGGCGCTAAACAACATATGAGAAAATATTGCGTGAACTGTGGTAAAGAAGAGGCATAGGAATAATCGAAGTGGAGCCATACCCAGAACACATATATGTTGACGGAATTACCGCCAAAGTATAGTGCGTCCGAGATAATGGTAGACATGAAAGGAAACAGACTGCTTATACTATGTGATAGGCATGCAAATCTGAAATACAAGTATGGCAACCGCCGTTTCCGGTGCAGAGGATAATATGTAGATACAGCGGGTAAAAATGCGAAAATGAAAGGAGAATATATCAGAAGACGGTATAGGAAAATGCCGTGGCAGACCGAGTAACCAGGCAAGAGCATATAGTTTACCGGTGAGTTAGTCAGCAAAGGTGAAACATAAAGTCGATTTAGGGGCACTGAGAGAACATAATGCGGTTGAAAGGCATTCAGTGCGCTATCGGGAACTGCCGGCACCAGCCCTTTCTAAGGGCAAAGCAAACCGCCGGCTTAGCCGGCGGTTGCAATTGTAAGATCAAATTGCTGTCGATTGGGCGGAAGCAAAGCAAGATGGGTGATGTAACAGAACTAAAATTTGGCATATTCAGCTTCTAAAGTGTGCCAATCGCGCAAAAAAGCGATGCCTTCAGGCGATTGGGCGATGAGCTCCAATGCCTTTTGTGCAGTGCTTACAAAGGCAGGACTTAGCCCTTTAAGGCCGTAGTCCATCAGCGGGCAGACTGCCCAAGCGCGCCTGTCTAGATGCATTGAAACAGCATTATTCTGATAAATGTTGAAACTTAGCGGAAAAATTCTGCAGGCCAGGGGACGCTCATTTCGCGGACAGACTCCTGAACAGCTTAATAGATGCCAACGGCGGCGGGGAACCTGGGTCTCAAGGGTACTGATTTGCGCCCAATTAGAATCGATATACAACCCCTCTTCGCCGGGAAAGAGCAACATGCCGCCTTGGCCGTCTTGATCGGGTTGACAACAGGCGTTGTTGCAATAGGAGCCGCAGTCAGCGTCCAGCGGAGTAAGCAGGTTAAGCATACTGCGTGCTTCAATCAAATAAGATAAATGCATAGGATCCTCGCTTTCAAAACCAGTGCTCAATGTATGTTAACATGAATATTACCCAAATACAATTCGATTTTTTGAATCAAAATAAAAAAAGGCTGTACATATGTTTTTTGTTGTGCTATACTAGACGAAGCCCATAAGTGAACGAGCGCTTGGAACAGCCATGATCCCTCCCCGGTGGTAACCTCTGCCGATGATAGGACAAGGGCACAAGGCAAATCATTGGTAGGGCGAACATATTTAGGAGGGTTTTCAAATGTTTGAAGACAAAACTTTAGCATGCCGCGAGTGCGGCGCAGAGTTCGCTTTCACTGCTTCTGAACAGCAGTTCTATGCGGACAAAGGATTTCAGAACGAACCGGGCCGTTGCCCCAACTGCCGTGCAGCTCGCCGTCAGGCCAATGGCCAGAATCGCGAACGTCAAATGTATGATGTGATTTGCGATGGTTGCGGTGCTGAGACTCAGGTTCCGTTCCAACCTCGTGGCGACCGTCCGGTTTATTGCCGTGACTGCTTCGAGCAACAGCGTTCGTCTAATTATTAATTTTTCGAAACAGAAAGTGTTTTCCGAAAGGAAAACACTTTTTTTATGTTATTTATCGTGATGTTTTTTGACAATGCTTGTAAGTTATAGGCGGCGGGCAATATGGGAGATGGATGATTGAATTCTTTGATGCCGATTTTTGTTTGTGTGGAACTGTGTAGTTAAATACTGTAAGAAACTTTGCCGATGGTGCCCTCAAAATAAACAAAGTCGCCGTCCGGATAATTCCAAACGGCCTGGAAGCTTGTGGGATGCTTTATACCGTTTTCCGATGGCGTATATTGGCTACAGATAGCAGACCAGGGGATGTGATTGATTGCTCCGTCCGTTCCGATGACTGCCCTGTCGTCGGTAGAGAAGGAAATCATTTCATAATTTTCATTAAAGGCAAAAACGCCACTAGCGGTTTGCCCTGGAATGTTATCATAATAGTTTAGCCCCCCAGCTCACAATCTGGTAAAATAAAAGAAGAGATTGGAGCTGTTAAAAATGAGAAGTTATGCCAAAGAATTTAAGGAAGAAGCAGTAAAGCTGTCGAAAGAAATCGGAACAGTGAAAACTGCTGATACACTGGGGATATCTAAAAACACATTGTATACATGGATAAGTCGCGACAAAAAAAGCAGAGAATCCGGTATGTGCAATGGGAACTCAAGCATTAGTTCAGAGGAAAGTATAAGACTGTTAAAAGAGAATGCTGAGCTCAAAAAGGCAAATGAAATACTAAAAGCAGCACTCGGTTTTTTCGCCAAAGACCAAAAGATGTAAGAAAAAGCGAATTATTCAGATTTATGATGGAATACCGCAAAGCCTACAGTATAAAGCTTCTTTCCAAAGTGTTAGATGTAAGCGAACAAGGCTATTACAAATGGCTGAACAGTCGTAACAAACCATATAAATATGAATTGCTTTTGGTCAAGATAAAGGAAATTCGTAGTCGCCATAAAGAAAATGAGAACTATGGTATAGAACGCCTTAAGCTAGCTCTTTTACAGGCTGGCTATGAGATTAGCTTATCTACCATTTATCGGGTCTGCAAAGCCAACAATCTTTTAATTAAGAAAAAATGGAATCCAAAAGGAGTCACCAAGTCTGACCGTAAGGCGGAAAAGAGCGAAAATTTATTGAAGCAAGATTTTAAAGCGAAAGAACCAAACCAAAAGTGGCTTTCTGATATTACCGAAATCCCATGCATTGATGGGAAACTTTATCTTTCGGCAGTACTTGACTGCTTTGACGGGCAGATAGTAGGTCTGGCTATGGACGATAACATGAAGGCAGAGCTCGCTGTTAAGTCATTTGAGAACGCCTGTAAAAGGCACTCTGCAAAGGGGATGATATTCCATTCCGACCGCGGCTCTCAATATACCAGCTATTTGTTTAGAGCTTCTTTGGCTAACTTTGGGGCGAAACAGAGCATGTCTGGTACTGGTAGGTGTTATGACAATGCTCGGATGGAGAGCTTTTTTGCTACGCTAAAAAAAGAAAAACTCTACAAAATCAACACTATCAGGCTAACAAAATCTACTATTAAATCAATTATATTTCGCTACATTGAGACCTACTATAACCAGAAAAGAATCTACACACCTAACCCTATGGGGCTTCCTCCTACACTGTATCGTAAATATTTTTACAATATGAACCGCCTAGTTGCTTAAATATTTCTTGTTCTAGCTTTTCTGTGAGTTCTGTGACTAAACTCTTTTTGACAATTCCATTCTTATCGCTGGGCGACAGGCAGACAAATCCTTGCTTTTCAAGGGCGGAAGCCAGCTTCTTAATGTTTTGGTGAGAACAGCCCATCAGCCGGCCCAGATTTGTCAAGGAGGGCGCTGTAGGGCAAGATTCTACCATGGCCAGCAGAAGCCACTGTTTCATGGATATTTTTGTTTGTATTTTATCTCCAGCGGTTTGCATTCTGTTTTGCAGGATAAAAATGCTTGCAAAGAGGCCTTGGGTTCTGTGTAACGTATCGGTGTTGAAGCTATTGAAACAAAGTTTACTCAACGGTGTTTGCACCCTTCCACTGTATAGTAACAAGTTACCATAATTATAGTGATTTATTACTATAAAAACAAGGGAGGGATTTACCGAAAGAACCGAAATATTTGATAAATAGTTTATGGGTGTGGCGAAAGCGATTTTTTACTTGCTGTAAAGCTGGAATGCTATTGATCGTTTGATTTTTTACATTGTTGCGGTAAAATAGACACATTAACGGAAAAGATTTTTATTGGAGGCAGCCATGGTACGCTTTGCAACGATCGGAACAAATTTTATTACGGATTTGATATTGGACGCGGCCAAAAAGACCGAATGGTTTGAACTGTATGCGGTTTATTCCAGAACCGAAGACCGGGCACAAGAATTTGCGCAAAAACACGGCGCAAAAGTTTTTTACACGGATATTGATCGGGTTTGCAAGGATGAGAATATTGATGCGGTGTACGTGGCCAGCCCCACGTTTCTGCACAAGGCTCACGCGATTCAATGTATGAAGGCGGGCAAGCATGTTTTGTGCGAAAAGCCCATCGCGCCCAGCGAGAAAGATTATCTGGAGATGTTGGAGTGTGCCAGGGCAAACAATGTGTTGCTCTTGGAGGCGATGCGCCCGGCTTACTCAATTGGCTGGAAGCTGGTTGAGGGGTTGATGGAGCGTATTGCACCTCTGAGGAGGGTAACGCTACAGTTTTGCCAGTATTCCTCTCGGTATGACAAATTTAAACAGGGCATTGTTGAAAACGCCTTTAAGCCCGAACTGTGCAACGGTGCGCTTATGGACATAGGGGTCTATTGCGTGCACGTTATGCAAAAATTGTTGGGCCTGCCCAAACAAGTGCATGCTCAAACTACTTTTTTACCGGCGAGCATAGACGGGCAGGGGACCATTATTGCCGCTTACGATGATGTATTGTGCGAGCTGCTGTATTCTAAAATCACCCAAGGGCAGGCGCCCAGCCAACTGCAGGGAGAGCAAGGTTGCATATTGGTGGATTCGGTATCCAATCCCGGAGAAATCACTTTATCGTTGCGGGATGGAACCGTTGAAAAGCATGAGGTGCCCGGGAGCGAATCGGATATTTTGTACGAGCTGGAAGGATTTTATGATCAGCTACAAAATGGGGCGGATGCATGCCAGCAACAGGCAACTCAGAACACGTTGCGCATTATGGATGAGGTACGCGCCCAAACGGGAATAGATTTTGTTGCAAAGGCATGAAGCGGCCACACAATGCCCTGAAAAGCAAGCGCCGTTCGTATGAAAGATTCTGTCAATTGAAAAACATGCATTAATATGGTATCCTTGAGTATCAAAATCATGCAGAAATCGTGAAATTTGTATGAAACACGAGGGAGAATTGCTGTGAACGATCAAATATTATTGGAATCCATAATAAATAATTTTTGTTTTGAGGGCAAATTTGATTCGGTGGAAGAGTTGCATTCGGGCAACATAAACAACTCATACTGTGCAACGTTTTTGCTGCCCGATGGTGGGAAAAATTATTACACCATCCAGCACATTAACAGCTTTGTTTTTAAGGATCCCCATGGCGTGATGCACAACATTGAAAAGGTAACCCAGCACCTGCAGCGGAGTATAGAAAAAAACGGCGTAGATCCGGAGCGCCGGGTGTTAAAACTTATTAAGACGACCCGGGGCGACAGCTTATTCCAAGACGAGAACAACGGTTTTTGGCGGGCATTTCGCTTTATCAATGGGGCGACGGCTCACGACAGCGTGGTCAAGGAAGAACACTTCTTTGAAGCCGGACGAGCGTTTGGAGAATTTCAACGGCTATTGTACGATTTTCCTGCACAAGAGCTTAACGAGACCATTCCGGGCTTTCATGATACTCCCAAGCGCTATATAACGTTTGAAGAAACGATCGGCGAAGACAGGGTGGGTAGGGCGGCCCAGGTTGGACGAGAAATAGCGTTCTTCCGGGAGCGCCAGCAAATGATGGGCGATATTGTAAACCGGCTGAATAGCGGGGATTTGCCCCTTCGAGTGACCCACAACGACACCAAGATTAACAACGTGCTCATTGACGATGCAACCGATAAAGCCATATGCGTAATCGATTTGGATACGGTTATGCCCGGATCCTCTTTGTACGATTACGGCGATGCCATTCGCTACGGCGCCAGCACGGGTGCGGAAGATGAAAAGGACTTGTCTAAGATCTCCCTCGATCTCGGCAGGTTTGAACGGTTTACCCGGGGGTTTTTGCAGGAGACCAACGGATTTTTGACGCAGCAGGAATTGCATTTGCTGCCCCTTGGGGTTAAGGTGATTACTTGTGAGCTGGCGATGCGGTTTTTGACCGACTACTTAGACGGAGACCGCTACTTTAAGACTGCCTATCCGGAGCACAATTTGGTGCGCGCCAGGGCGCAGATGCGGCTCTTGGAAGATGTTGAACAAAAATCCGGATTTATGGATCAACTGATCAATCAGATTATAGGCTAACGACAAAAGCCCAATGCTGTTTATGCATCGGGCTTTTGGTTGAATTATAATTATATTTTGCCAACGATGTGGAAGGAGAACATATATGGATGTGCCGGCAAGGATAGAAGCCCTTCGAAAACAAATGGAAAAACACGGAGTAGATGCTTATTTGGTGCCTACGGCCGACTACCACCAATCGGAATATGTGGGCGAATTCTTCAAGGCTCGCGCATGGTTATCGGGCTTTAGAGGATCGGCAGGAACCTTGCTGGTGTTCAAAGATAATGCTGCGCTTTGGACTGATGGGCGGTATTTTCTGGCTGCAGAAGGGCAACTGGCCGGGTCGGGGATTCGGCTCATGAAGATGGGAACGGAAGGCGTTCCGACCGTCGAGGCTTATTTGCTCAATCAGCTTGTTAAAGGCCAGGTGTTGGGTTTTGACGGCAGAGTGGTTAGCGCTCAAATGGGCAACGACCTGAAAGCAAAATTAGAAGAAAAAGGCGTTTGGATCAACGCCCAGCTGGACCTGGTGGATGTGATTTGGGAGGAGAGGCCGGCGCGTTCCTGCGAACCCATCTGGCTGCTGAGCGATGAGCTGTCGGGCGAATCCAGGGCGATAAGGCTTCAACGGGTGCGTGCCAAGATGGCTGAACTCAAGGCCGACGTGCACGTTCTTACCGGGTTGGACGATATCGCCTGGCTTATGAACATGCGTGGAAACGATGTAGCTTATAATCCGGTAGCCCTTTCTTTTGCGGTAATCGCGCCAAACGAGGCTATTTTGTACATAGACTCCGATGCGGTAAGCCAGGAATGCGCCGGGCAACTGGCGGCCGATGGCGTTCAAATTCGCCCGTACCTTGATTTTTATGAGGAACTTAAAGCCATTAGTGGGCAAAAGTGTGTGCTGCTGGATCGCTCTAAGATTGGGTTTGCAGTGGAGGAAAACTTAAGTGGGGCAAAGCAAATTCTGAACAAAATGAACCCCACGACGCTCATGAAAGCGATTAAAAACGAGACCGAGCTTAAGAATCTGCACGCGATTCACGTTCGGGATGGCGTGGCGTTCACCAAGTTCATGTATTGGCTGAAAAACTCTGTGGGCAAGCAAAAAATTACCGAGATCGACGCGCAAAACTATTTGGCCGAAAGGCGTTTGGAGCAGGAAGGCTCTTTGGGTCTAAGCTTCGAGTCCATATCGGCTTACCAGGAAAATGCGGCGATGATGCACTATTCGGCTGGCCCGGAATCCAACGCCGAAATCAAGCCGGAAGGCCTATATTTGATTGACTCGGGCGGCCAATATATGGGAGGCACCACCGATATCACCAGAACCATGGCTATGGGCAGCATTACGGACGTTCAAAGAAAACACTTTACGGCAGTGCTACGTTCAATGCTCAATTTGCAGTCGGCTAAATTCTTGCACGGATGCACGGGCATTAACTTGGACATATTGGCGCGCGGTCCCATTTGGGATTTGGATTTGGATTATCGGAGTGGAACCGGCCACGGAATCGGATACATGCTCAACGTGCACGAAGGGCCCAACGGATTTCGCTGGCGTCAGAGCCCGGACCGCACCGAACACGCTATTTTGGAGCCCGGTATGGTGACGACCGACGAACCGGGAATCTATTTGGATGGGCAGTACGGCATTCGCACGGAAAACGAACTGGTGTGTTGCAAGGGCGAATTGAACGAGTATGGTCAGTTCTTACACTTTGAGCCCCTTACCTATGCGCCTATCGATTTGGATGCGGTGGATCCAAAGGAAATGGGTGCCAAGGAAAAGCGGAGCTTGAACGATTACCACCGGAAGGTTTACGAGCTGATTTCACCCCACCTGGGCGGAGCAGAGAGAGCGTGGCTCAAAGAATATACGCGGGAAATTTAGCCGATTAAAGGATGGGCGGGGCGAAAGGTATGCACAAAGTTTGTTGGAAGGGATACAATGAATATCATTTTTTGCTCAACGGACAGCAGTTGGCCTTCAACGGGCAGGGATCTTTGGGCGATGTGATCGGCTTAGACAAGGCTGTTATAAACGGTGAGACCTGCGCGGTTGAGGCAGGGGATGTGCTCCGCGGTTTCAATTGGCGCGTGTTCATGTTTAGCGACTGCGCTCTTTTGCAATATGCAAAGTTTTCCTTTTTGGTTTGCCTGGATGGCAGCACCGACCTCAAACGGCTTAACCCCATGGATTACGATATCGCCTTTCAAAAGGGAAAGCTATTTCGAGGCGATGGGCAAGGGTTTGGTGCACTGGAGGAAGGTGTGGAAGTAAACCTCTTTAAACTGATGGAGGAAAGCCTCGGCTAGCCTAAAGACAGAATAAATAAATCCAGGTTTCGATTTTTTGAAACCTGGATTTATTTATATGATATGCTCGAAAGATAAGCGCTTGCAAAAAGCTAGCTTCGGATTCTGAACGTCTTAGGGGCTAAGGTGTAGACCAGAATGCTGGCGACGATGGAGTACAGCAAGCAGAAACCGATTACGCCGGCACCAAATAGATAGCTGTACTCTAGTCCTGTTTGGGTAAAAGAGTAACAGACGAGATAGGTGACCGAGGTAACGATTTTATAGGTGGCGCTTTTAAGTTCGGTCCCCGCATTGTAGGGCTGAAGCAGATAGTACAAGGTCAGGTAGTGTATTGAGAAAAACAGGCTCAGCGCGACGATGGATACCGAAATAATCACATAATCCCAAGGGTTTGTGGTGCCGCCTGATAGATAGAGCAGGCCGGAAAGGCCGATTCCGATTACGAGGGCGGGAACGATGTTGACCTTGGAAATTTCCCGAAGCCGAATGATGAACAGCCTTAGTATGAACTTGGGCTGCTTATAAAAGGAATAGCTGAGCAAACTGTGGTCGCAGTTCATAAACAAGGCTTCTGTGAAGCGTGTGCCCCTGTTAATTGAGTACATAATCAAAATGAAAAACGGGAAAAAGGCAAAAATCAGTTCGTTAATTTTGGTTTTTACCAAGGAGTTTACCATGATTGCGATGGCCAGGCCGACGATCAGCGCGGCGCAAACCAATGAGATCTTCTGGGAAGGTCCCCATAGAATTTTGTGGTGTCTTTTGATGAACAACTCGTTTAAGAATTCGAAGCCTTTTCGGTTGCTCGTGATGTTTGTATCTTGAACGATGCTCTTGCGGGCGTTGGTGCGGGCCAAGGTTTTAGCGTTTGCAGTGACTTTTTGGTTTTCGTTAAGCATAATCTGGTACATTTCGCGGTAGGAGTCAAATTGAGTGATGTACCGTATGCCATATAGGGAGATTAACACGGCTGCAAGGGAAAAGCCCACGAATACACCCACCGGCAAAAGCACTCCCAAAGCCGGCAAACCGTAGGCAGCGGCCAACAGGACTACCGCCAAAATCCAGCCATATTTTTTGGGAAGGTTTTCGTTGGTGCATTGGCCCGTCTTGTCGTAGCGAAGCAAAGCCAGCCAAGCCACAATGATCTTCGCGGCGGCCACAAAAAACGGAATGAGCAGGCAGATCCATACGGGCACATCGGCCATGCGGCCGACGATCAAAGCAAAGGGCAAAAAGCCGACGATAACCTTGAGCATTCCGTAGGCGTAGTTGGACAAGGTGTACAGCTTTGCATCCATGCGCAGCAAAAACATGGCGTAGTACTTGTCGTTGGTGGGGTTGAACATGTAGGTGTTCAGATAAGAGCCTGCAAAGGTGAGAAAGAGAAGCAAATGCAAAAAGGTTTGCGCCGGGGGCAGGCTGGAAAAGAGAACAGGGCCTGCAAGAAAAACCATCGCAAACATGTACAGCGCTTTGCCTGCAAAGGTAGCGATCAGCTCCCAAATGATCGCCAGCACGTTGGCAAAGTTTTTGAGGCCTTTGCTTCGGTACAGGGTGGCGGGCAAAAGCCTGTTGATCAAAGGGATTTGTTTGATCGAGTAAATGATGGTGTTTACCCGGTAGGTATTTTTGATTGCAAAGGAGGTACGGAGGGATTGCAACATTTTATTGAACATTGTTTTCCTCCCGAAGTGCGCGAATGATCTTGTCCTTAAACTCGGCGTTGTCCAGATCGGTCTTGTCTACTACTTCCAAGGTGCCGTGGTTTAACAAAACGATTTCATCGCACAAGTCCAGAGCCAAGTCCATGATATGGGTGGAAAAGATGGTGACGCGTCCAGCTTTTAAAGAGCGTAGCAGTTGCTTCATCTCTTCGGCAACCACGACGTCCAGCGATGTAAGGGGCTCGTCCAGGAGCAGCAAATCGGGCTGGGCGATGATGTTGACCAGCATTTGCATTTTGTTTTTCATTCCGTGGGAATAATCTTTCATCAATTTGTCCCGATCTTCGGGCTCGATATTGATGATATCGAAATACTCTTCCAGAGGCTTAACATCGCCGATCGTCTTTTTGTTGATATCTACAAAAAACTTCAAAAATTCGCGAGCGGTTAAAAACTCAGGCACGGTAGGGGTGGATAACACATAGCCAATGTCCTCGGGCTTGATTTCCCGGCGGGAAGCGGCGCCATTAAAGGCGGTGGAATCTCCTTCTTCAAAATAAAACTCTCCGCTGTCGGCAGTCATGTCTCGATTTACGCAATTGAAAAGCGTTGTCTTTCCGGCTCCATTTCTGCCGAGTAGGCCGTATATTTTTCCATCGTCAAAAGAAAAAGATATGTTTCTTAAGACTTCCTTGGTATCGAATTTTTTACTCAGATTTTCAATGATAAATTTCATTTTTTGCTCCCTTCAATTATGCTTTACATATTATATGATTGGGGATATCTTTTATCAATGAATTGGCTTTTTGTAGAAGAAGGCTTAATTTAATGTTTATGAGTAAATAACGGGGTACGAATTAAGATGGATTCTGCGCGCAACAATCCCTTGCGAAATCAACACACAGGTGGTAGTATTAATAATTATGCATCGATGGAGGATGACTTTATGATTACGGCGCTGTGTTTGAATCCGTGCATTGATAAAACGCTGCGCATCGATGGGTTTGAGTATGGAGGCATGAACCGTGTGCAATCGGCGGATATTCTGGGCAGCGGCAAAGGGGTTAACGTGGCCGTTGCTGCCGCCCAGCTGGGGTTAAAAGCCGAATGCATTGGTTTTTTAAATGAGGGAAACGGCGAACCCGTAGAGCGAAGGCTCACCGATGCCGGCGTTCAAACGCGTTTTATTCGGTTGGGCGGCCAAGTGAGGACCAATATAAAGCTTTTGGACTTGTCCAGGGATGTGGTCACGGAGGTTAACGAAAAGGGTGCCCTGGTTGTTGAGCGGAAGCTGGATGAGATGCTTGATCTGGTTTGCCGGCGCGCAGCCCAGAGTGAGTACCTTGTGCTCACCGGAAGCCTGCCACCCGGGTGCCCTGCAGATTATTATAAAACAATTATGTTGGCGTTAAAGGATCAGGGCTGTAAGTGTGTGCTGGATGCCGAAGGGGACAGTTTTCTTAACGGCCTTCAAGGGCGCCCGTTTTTGATCAAACCCAATCAGTACGAACTGGAGTTGAGCGTAGGGCGAAGGTTAACAGGGGTGGATGAAGTTTGCGCTGCGGCCAAAGAACTGGTGGCGGCGGGTGCGCAAAACGTGGCTGTCTCCATGGGGGCGGACGGCGCATTGATTACGAACGGAATCCAAAGTTTTTTTTCGCCCAAGATGGATATAGAGGTTCAAACCACGGTGGGCGCAGGGGACAGCATGGTTGCCGGGTTGCTCATGGGTTTTTCTGCAGGAAAAGCTTTGCCGGAGGTGCTCGCCTGTGGTGTGGCCTGCGCCAGCGCCAGCATTGTATCCACAACCCAAGGGGTTTTTCTGCGATTAGATTACGAGAAGTTGTTACCGGAAGTAAAGATTATTGAAATATAAAGCTACGAGGAGGAAGTTCGAGTGATTGGCATAGCGGTTTTGGGATACGGCGTGGTGGGAAGCGGTGTGGCTCAGATTATTCTGGAGCGCCAGCGCGAATGGGAAACGGTGCTTGGAGAGCCCATGGAGCTGCGCAGCGTAGTGGACATAAATCCTGTGGAAGGCTTGCCGACCAGCGTGAAGTGTAGCGACGAGATAAAAAGCGTGCTCACCGATCCCAAGGTGCATATCGTGGCTGAATGTATCGGCGGTATCGGCGTGGCCTACGAGTTTACCAAACAAGCGTTAGAATCGGGCAGACATGTGGTCACCCCCAACAAAGAGCTGGTGGCGGTCAAGGGAGATGAGCTGCTGGAGCTGGCGCGTCGGCACAACGTGATGTATTTGTATGAAGCTAGCGTAGGCGGAGGGATACCGGTGCTGCGCCCTATCAATCAATGCTTGCGCGCCAATCGCTTGGACCGAATCACCGGCATCGTCAATGGGAGCACAAACTATCTGTTGACTCAAATGGAGGCGGAGGGCCAGAGTTTTGATTCGGCGCTGAAGGAAGCGCAACGCCTGGGGTATGCCGAGCAAGACCCTCACGATGACGTATACGGAATAGACGCAAAGCGTAAATTGGCCATTTTAGCCCACGAATGTTTCGGTTCTAAGTTGGGCGATGTGGAACAGATTCCGGCGACCGGAATTGCGCAGATTGCACCTGAAGATATGGCTTGTGCCCGGGTGATGGGCGGCAAGGTTAAGCTGATCGCCAATGCACAGCTGAAAGGCGATCGCTGGAGCGGTTGGGTGGCGCCGGTCATTGTGCTGAAGGATTCACCGTTGTATGGCGTAGACGATGTGTTTAATGCCATTCAGCTGCACGGGGAATACGTGGGGGACTGTATGTTTTACGGACGCGGCGCCGGCAGCCTGCCCACGGCGAGCGCGGTGATGGGCGATGTGTTGGATATTGCGCGGCATATGGACAGCCCTTGGCAAGGCTACAAACCGGTGTATACGCCCGAATTCGATGCAAGCGCGAGCGCTGAATACTGTTACATGGCTCGGGTGATCAATGGGGATGGCTACAAAAAAGAGTTGTTGTTAAGGCATTTGCCCAGCGCTCGCCTGCTGGAAGCGGATAGTAGCCTGGCGGTGATTAGTCAACCTGTTTCGCCGCGTACGCTGGAAGATTTATTGAGCTTGGCAAAGCAGGCGGATATAAAGTTGAGCGCACCCATACGGATTTTGGAATAACGAATTGTGCTAGGAGTAGAAAAAATTCTTTGATTTGCCACGAATTTGGCACAATCTCGGATCGGAATTAATGTATAATCAAAAAGAATTTGCAATATTGGTTTGCGCTGTGGCAAAAAACGGGTACAATAAACCATGGCTATGAAAAGTGCAAAGCAAATAAAAAGGAGTAAATCAATGAAAAAATTTGGGAAGCTTGTGGCTCTTCTGACCGCTTGCGTAATGGTATTGTCTAGTTGCAGCATGATTACTGTGGACAAAGAGATGGACGATGCCGAGATCGTGGTACGGGTGGGAGATAAAACGGTGACCAAGGCGGAAGCCATGGCAGAATATGAAGAATTGTTTGAGTACTATAGTTCGCTAGGGCTTGAAATAGATGCTAACGCCGAAAAAGAGCTCAAACAAAGCGTGCTGGACGGTTTGGCAAGGCATATAGTAGAAGACGATAAGGCTGTAGAGCTGGGTGTTGCCGAGTTCTCCGAAGAGGAGAAAGCTGAGGCAAAGAAATATGCCCAGGAAACCCTGGAGGAGTACATAGAGGAATACAAGGTTTCGATGGGGGATGAAAATTCCACCGAAGAAGAGAAGCTTGAAGCGGCAAAAGAGTTTTTGGCTTCTTACGATATCACCGAAGAAGCCTTGGAAGAAGAATATTTCCATGATTTGCAGCACACCAAGCTGACGGATGAGGCCACCAAGGATGTTACCGTCACCGATGAAAAATTTGACGAAGCATACAATGAATTGCTTGTGCAGCAAACCGAACAGTTTAAAGAAACCGCTAATTTTGAAGAAGCGGCGGCCAATGGAGAAACCATTGTTTATTATCCATCCGGTTACCGCGCGGTCAAACATATTTTGATTTTCTTTAGCGAGGAAGACCAGGAGAAGATATCCACTTTGGAAGCGGAATTGACCGATGTCGAACTTGAAATTGCAAGTATGCAGAGCGGTACTGAGGCCGAAGTAGAAGAGACTGATGTGGAGGAAGACGAACCCGTCGAGGTAGAACAGGACCAAACGCCTGCAGCGGCAGAAGATGCGACAGATGAGTCTGAGCAGACTCAAGGTTCCGACAACTCCGAAGAAGAACAGATTGATGAGGTGCCCGCCGAGGAAGCACAGGAGGAAGAAGAGCCGGCCGCATCAAATGAGACTGGGGAAGCCGTCGATGCTGAACTGGAAGAAGAACCAGCTGACGAGGCTGCGCCCGTTACTTTAGAAGCGCTGACAGCTGAAAAAGAGCGGCTGGAAAAAGAAATTGCCGATGTGAAACAGGCGGCCCAGGCTTCGATTCAGAGCAAGGTTGACGAAGTGCAAGGAAAGATTGCAGCTGGAGAGGACTTTGATGCTTTGATTGAAACCTACGGCGAAGATCCCGGAATGGAAAGCGATCCTCATAAAACCAAAGGTTACTACATTTCGGCTTCAACCACAACTTACGATAAGGCGTTTGCCCAGACTTCCATGGCGCTGGTGAACGTGGGCGATATTAGCGATTCGGTAGCCAGCGGATTTGGCGTACACATCATAAAATACATTGCCGATTTGCCGGAAGGACAAGTGGACAAGGAAGCGGTGCGCGCTGAAATGGAGGAGGACCTTCTAGAAGGACTCAAATATGACACCTATCAGGCTCGGCTAGATGAATGGGTAAAAGCAGCCGGCGTGGAAACGTTTATAAAGAAAATGGATTAATTGACAAAAGCGTGGATCTAAAAGATCCGCGCTTTTTGTTTTATTTGGGGGGCGAGCTTAAGATTTCCAGCAGATAATTTCTGCAAGAAAAGTGGCAAAACGCGATTGACTGCGGGTTAAAAAGTTGATATAATAATTAAAGGTCAAAGAAGGTAAAAATTACTTTAACAATATCAAAGATAGATGGAGGGATGTTGCATGAATGCACAAAAATTCACTCAAAAATCCTTGGAAGCGATTCAAAACGCGCAGAGCATCGCAGTTGAATATCAAAATATGCAAATAGATCAGCCCCATTTGCTGTATGCGTTGGTGGATCAGGAAGGTGGACTGATTGGGGAGCTGTTCACCAAGCTGGGCATTAATTCCAAAGAGGTGTTGTCCTCCTGCGAGCAAGCTATAGGACGCATTTCCAAGGTTTCCGGGCCCGGCAGGGAGCCCGATAAAGTATATGTTTCTACCGATTTGGACGCGGCGCTCAACTACGCCGAACAGTTAGCCGGCCAAATGCATGACGAATACGTGTCGGTGGAGCATTTGATGCTGGGCTTGATTGAAAAGGCCAACACATCGCTACAGGGAATTTTAGATAAGTACAATGTAACGAAGAAAAAGTTTCTGGAAGTGTTGCAGTTGGTGCGGGGTAGCGCCCGGGTAACCAGCGACGCGCCAGAATCAACCTATGATGTGCTCAAAAAATATGGGCAGGAACTGGTTGAGCTGGCGCGGCAGCAGAAGATGGATCCGGTGATCGGCCGGGATGCGGAAATCCGAAATGTAATCCGTATTCTATCCAGAAAGACAAAAAACAATCCGGTGCTTATCGGTGAGCCAGGCGTAGGCAAGACGGCCATCGCCGAAGGACTTGCCCAGCGTATTGTGCGCGGCGATGTGCCCGATGGATTGAAGGACCGCAAAATATTTTCGCTGGACATGGGTGCATTGATCGCCGGAGCCAAATTCCGGGGCGAATTCGAAGAGCGTTTGAAGGCTGTACTCACCGAAATTAAAAAGAGTGAAGGGGAAATTATCCTTTTTATTGATGAGTTGCACAACATTGTGGGCGCAGGGAGGACCGAAGGGTCGATGGATGCGGGCAATCTGCTCAAGCCCATGCTGGCCCGGGGCGAGCTGCATTGTATTGGCGCGACCACGCTGAACGAATACCGCCAGTATATCGAAAAGGATGCCGCGCTGGAGCGCCGTTTTCAGCCGGTGTTGGTGCCCGAACCCACGGTGGAGGATACCATTTCTATATTGCGCGGGCTCAAAGAGCGCTATGAAGTGTTTCACGGTGTAAAGATTCAGGACCAGGCGTTGATTGCGGCGGCGGTGTTGTCCAACCGTTATATCAGCGATCGTTTCCTGCCGGACAAGGCGATTGACCTTGTGGATGAAGCTTGCGCGATGATACGGACCGAAATCGATTCCATGCCGGCCGAACTGGACGATATTTCCCGCCAGATTATGCAGTTGGAAATTGAAGAGGCGGCTTTGACCAACGAAACCGACGAGTTGTCCCAGGCCCATTTGGAGGATATCCGCAAAGAGTTGGCAGACCTTCGCGAGGAATTCAAGCAAATGAAGGCCAAATGGGAAAATGAGAAACAGGCGATAAGCAAAGTTCAAAAGCTGCGCGAAGAGATTGAAGGCGTGAATGCCCAAATCGAACTGGCTCAGCGCAATTATGATTTGAATCGGGCGGCTGAACTCAAATACGGAAAATTGCCCGAGCTGCAACGCCAGCTGGCCGAGGAAGAGAAGATTGCCGAAGAGGCCCAAAGCGACCATTCAATTTTGCGCGACAAGGTGACGGAAGAGGAAATCGCCCGTATTATCGGCCGCTGGACGGGGATTCCGGTTGCCAGACTCATGGAGTCCGAACGGGAAAAGCTGCTGAGTTTGGATTCTATTTTGCACAAGCGGGTAATCGGACAGGACGAAGCGGTGCGAAAGGTTACCGAGGCGATTATACGATCCCGGGCAGGAATACAAGACCCGGATCGGCCGATAGGTTCGTTCCTATTTCTGGGCCCCACGGGTGTAGGCAAGACTGAGCTTGCCAAGGCGCTGGCTGAAGCGCTGTTTGACGATGAAAAAAATATGATCCGCATAGACATGAGTGAGTACATGGAAAAACACTCGGTTTCCCGGTTGGTGGGGGCGCCTCCAGGATATGTGGGCTATGAGGAGGGCGGCCAATTGACCGAGGCGGTGCGCCGCAGGCCCTATTCGGTTATACTGTTTGACGAGGTGGAAAAGGCTCATCCTGATGTGTTTAATATTTTGCTGCAAGTGCTGGATGATGGGCGCATTACCGATTCCCAAGGGCGCACGGTGGACTTTAAGAACACGGTAATTATACTTACCAGCAATCTGGGTTCCGACGTTATCCTGGAAGGCATCGGTGCAGACGGCGAAATCAGCGAGCGCAGCCGCATAGAGGTGGATGCCATGCTCAAGCGTCAGTTCCGCCCCGAGTTTTTAAACAGGTTGGATGAAATTGTGTTCTACAAACCGCTCACCCGTGAACAAATCACAAAGATAATCGATTTGCTGATCGAGGGCTTAAATCAAAGGCTTGCAGACAAGCAGATTTCTACCCGCTTGACCGAGTCGGCCAAGGAGTATGTGGTGGATCAGGGGTACAATCCGGTGTACGGCGCAAGGCCGCTGAAACGCTTTTTGCAGAGCAAGGTGGAGACGCTGATCGGCCGAATGATCATCGGCCAGGAAGTACATCCCCATAGCGTATTGGTGGTGGATTATAAAGAGGGCAAGCTCCAAGTTACACAGGAAAGACATCAGAGCGAATGAATCAAAGAAGCAGGTTCTGGCATCTAGTACCGGAATCTGCTTTTTTTATGTGCGATAAACTTTTCTGAAAATCAAAACGCTTAGGCACAGCGCGCTCAACAAGATAAGGATGACCCCGCCGAAGATGCCCACCACGTATTCCCAGCTGCCATCGTAAATGACTTCTACGACGCCGCTTGCGTCCTTGCGTACCAACTTGGTATAATCAAACAGAGTCAACAAGCGAATGCCCAGGGCGTCGTGCAGTTCGTACTGTGCATCGCCGGCTTGAATGCGGGTACGCAGCCGGTTTTCCTTAAAACGCTTTACGGTTTGAGCATCTGCAGCGCCAAGTTTTTGTATGGTGCCGGAAGGGTCGATGGCATATTGCGCCGGCTCGTGGTCGGGGATGATGATTAAGCGATCTTGCTCATCGTAGCCAAAGAGGTAGTCATGGTCAAAATCCATGGCGATACCGTGGACGAAGTCTCCGTGGGAATCGTAAATGTTGATGTAATGATCGGCAAAACCGACGGCGACATTTTGGCGCGAATCGGAATCCATACCCACCGCCCGGGAGCCGCCCCGTTGCTGCCAAGACACCAGCTTGACCGGCCCTTCGTCTTGGGCGTTTGCTGCAAACGAAACCAAGATGACTACAAGCAATATGCAAAGCAAAAAGAATTGTTTTCTTGCTTTCATGAGCGTACCTCCAACAGTAAAAGATGTGTGTTTCTGAAAATAATAGGATATAGATGGAGTGACCCAAATGTATAATTCGACCCGGGATCAAAGCCCTCAAAATATAATTGAGGAGCAACAAATGCTGGAAAGATTGCTCGCCTATGCCGCGCCAAAAACCGATGCATCGGCTCTGGGTCGAGGATTGCTGGGCCATTTTGGCAATATAAAAGGTTTGCTGGAGGCTGATGCCGGCGAGCTTGAAAATTTTGGCCTCAGCCAAAGGTCTGCTCAGCTGCTTGCCTTGATTCCTCAGCTTTACCGGTACATGCAAAAAGAGCAAGCGTGGCAACTTGAACGGGTGGAATCTGAGGAGGAGTGGTTGCTGTGGTGCCAGGGCTTGTTTGCAGGCTTAAAGTATGAACAAACTTACATGATGGCACTTAACAAGGATCGCGCAGTGCTGTGTGTAGAAAAACTGGCGGAAGGCGAATTTGGGCGCGCGGCGCTTCCGATTCGAGACATTGTAAGTTGTGCCATCAAACGCGACGCCGCATCCGTGGTGCTGCTGCATAACCACCCTTCGGGCAAGGTTGATCCTTCGCCGGAGGACGTGCATGCAACCCGGCAGGTGAAGCAGGTGCTTGGCGATATAGGAATTCGGTTGCTGGCGCATATCGTTTATGCCCGGGGGCAAATTTCCCTTATACCGCTTTAATTTAAAACAGATGTGAGCAAAGGAGTTTGGCCTTATGTGTGGACGCTACGGATTGACGCTGACTACGCGCCAGCGCGAGTTGCTTGGCCTGTCCGAACAAGGCCCCGTGGACTTCGCGCCGGGGGATGAAGCTGTGGTATTGATCGGCGCCGGGGAAGGTAAGCTGCGCGAGTGCAAAATGCGCTGGGGTTTTCCGTCCTCTCAAGGCAGGAGACTGCTTATCAACGCTCGGTGCGAAACGGCTTCCACCTTACCCACGTTTGCCCGTGCGGTAGAGCAGCGCCGGTGCCTGATTCCCGCCGACGGCTTTTATGAGTGGCGAAAAAGTGGGCACACGGTAGAGAAGAAGTGGATTCGGTTGGAGACGCGCGATCGTTTGTACATGGCCGGTTTATATGGCTATTTCGAGGTCCAGTCCGATCCTTGTTTTGTGATTCTTACTCAAGATGCGAACGTTCAGATGCACAGCGTGCACGATCGTATGCCTATGATTTTGCCTGCACGGCGCGAGCAAATGGTGTGGATAAACGATGGGCGGGCTGCTCTTGAGCTGCTTAGCAACCCACCCCAAATCGGCATTCGGATTCAGGGCACCTACGACCAGCTGAGTTGGCTGGATATAGATTAAAAGAGCCCGTGTATCGTGCCGTCTGCAGCTACATCGATCTGTTCGGCCGCAGGACGCTTAGGCAGCCCGGGCATCGTCATAATGTTGCCGGTCAGCACCACCACAAACCCTGCGCCCGCCGAAAGTTTGACGCTACGCACACTCAAGGTAAAATCTTTTGGACTGCCCAGCTTGGAGGGATCGTCTGAAAAAGAGTATTGGGTTTTTGCGATACACACCGGCAGCTTTTCAAACCCCATTTGTGTCAAGCGGTCGAGCATTTTAATGGCTGCGGGCGCAAAATCCACGCTACTCGCACCGTATATTTGGCGGCCGATGGTTTCGATCTTATCCTTAAGGGGCATATCGTCCGGATAGATGGGGGCAAACCGGCCTTTGGGCTGTTCGGCCAGGCATATTACTTCTTCAGCCAGTTCCAAACCGCCGGCTCCGCCTTTGGCCCAAACATCGGCAAGCACTACGCGCACCCCGAGCGCTTGGCACAGATTGCGCACGAGTTCCAGTTCGGCGTCGGTATCTCCCGGAAAGCGGTTGATGGCTACTACCGCCGGCAAACCGAATCGTTGGGTGATGTTTTCCACATGGTGTATAAGGTTTGGCATGCCCTTTTCCAGCGCGATTAAGTTTTCGGCATCCAGTTCGCCCTTGGCGGCGTCGCCGTGGTGCTTGAGTGCCCGAACTGTGGCCACGATGACCACGGCGGCAGGGTTTAATCGGCCTATGCGACACTTGATATCCAAAAACTTTTCGGCGCCCAAATCTGCGCCAAATCCGGCTTCGGTAACTACATAATCGCCCAGCTTAAGGGCTAGTTGGGTGGCAACAAGACTGTTGCAACCATGGGCGATATTGGCAAACGGACCGCCGTGCACCAGTGCGGGTGTGTGCTCTAAGGTTTGCACCAGATTGGGTTTGATGGCATCTTTCAGCAGTGCGGTCATGGCGCCTTCGGCTTTTAAGTCGGAGGCGGTGACCGGTTCGTCTTGCCGGGTGTAGCCCACGACAATGCGGCCCAGTTTTTGTTTTAAGTCGACCAAGTCTTTGCTCAAGCAAAGCACAGCCATGATTTCGGAAGCTACGGTAATATCGAAACCGTCTTCCCGGGGTACACCGTTGATTCGGCCGCCCAGGCCGTCGGTGATATTTCGGAGTTGGCGATCGTTCATATCCACACACCTGCGCCAAGAGATGCGCCGCGTGTCGATGTCCAGTTCGTTGCCTTGAAAAATATGGTTGTCCAGCATGGCTGCCAGCAGATTATTCGCGGCACCGATGGCATGCATATCGCCGGTAAAGTGCAGATTGATATCTTCCATGGGCACCACTTGCGCCCAACCACCGCCAGCTGCGCCGCCTTTAACGCCGAACACAGGGCCCAGGGAGGGCTCGCGCAGCGCCAGCACCACTTTCTTGTTCATCTGGTTGAGGGCATCGGCTAACCCTACCGATGTGGTAGTTTTCCCTTCGCCCGCAGGGGTAGGGGAAATCGCGGTTACCAGAATAAGCTTGCCGTCGGCGTTATTTTTGTTTTTTTCAAAAGCGCCAAAGCCAATTTTTGCTTTGGTTCTTCCGTATAATTCCAAATCTTCCGGTTCTATGCCCAGACTTTGGGCTATTTTTTCGATCGGTTCCAGTTTTGTGCTCTGTGCAATCTCAATATCGGTCATCGGTTTCAAGCATATTCCTCCCTACATTTCCAAGCTTAAACGCTTATAAAATATTATCATATGCCCATTGCTAAAGCAACCGAACTCGTGCTAACATTAGATGATGAAGGTTCATGATTATTTTTTTAAAAAATGCATTCATGGAACCAACTTATATTCTTTCAGGTCTTTAAGTATAGGTAGCTTCATTAAATGTATTGTGATTCCCGATCTATTATGAAACACTGGAGGTCATTTTATGCTAAAAAAACGTACGCTTTGTGTGATTGCATTTGTGATGGCAATTGCCGTCCTCTTGCCCGCTTTGGCGCTGGCCGCACCCACCGGGTTGACTTATTCTGTGAGCGATGTAGAAGCTTATATCGGGTTTGACCAGCACTTGTTTCTGGCCGGGAAGGACGATGCCCAAAGCAGCGAAGCTGTAGCACAGATTGTGTACGCCGATGCTGCTGCGGTGTATTACCGTACCGTGGCCTCGGACAACGGCAGCAAGCTATTAAAACATCCGCTGGACGGCAGCGCGCCCAGCCAGCTGGCCGAGGGCGTGTTGGGCGATGTGCGCTATTGGAACGGTTATTTTTACTATTTGGAAGCGGAGCGTCCGATGCAATTGATGCGGGTGGCTGACCAGGCATCACCTCAAGAGCTTTTGGGTGTAGATGCAGCCGGCGGCCAACTGGGCATTAGCTTAGATGGTTTATGCTATGCTTATGCCGACAATTCGGGAACTATTGTTACCCAGTTGTACAAAGAAGGGGAAAACAGCTTTGTCTCCGCCGGATTCACATACGACGAAAATTACAACAATTTCTCCAACTTTGAAACCATGATGGGAACAGACGGATTCAAAATCCATTTAAATGGCAGCGATGAATGGATTGTTTTAGATCAAAACGTTGAAGCCTGTGCGGCCATGAACAACAAGCTTTACTACATAAAAGTGGCCGGCGATGGCAAGCAGGTGTACGAATACGACGCTCAAACCAAATCCAGCAAAGAGCTTTGCGTGTTGAGTAATGATTTTAGCGCCCAACTGGTTGGCTCTAAAGGATACCTGTACGTGATTTCCGACGATCAGAAGGTCAACCGAATCGACGCAAGCAACGGAACTGTGCAGTTGATTTCTGGCGTGGACAGTTTGGGGGCAAGCGCACCGCTGATTCAATTGGTGGATGATATGTTGCTCGTTTACGACACCGATGGTGAACCATCTACGCCGGTGTTTAAAGGAGCGCTTCAGTTGGCGGAGGCACAAATGCCTGAAGACCAAAGCGGGGATTCTGAGGCCTCCGGTGACGAAGATGAGCCTCAGGCCACCGAGGTGCCGGACGAAGACAAGGATACCGACCAAGATGAGCAGGCGAACGATAATAAGGACGGCGATGGATACAGCTTCCTGCAAAAGGGCGACCAGGGTGAAAAAGTGCGCAAGCTTCAGCAGAGGTTGAAAGACTTGGGATACCCGGCCGGGTCGGTGGACGGCATATTTGGCGGACAGACCGAAACCGCGGTTAACTTATTCCAAAAGGCCATCGGCTATGATCAGACCGGCAACGCAGGGCCCAAGATGCAAGCGCGGCTGTTTGCCTCCAACGCACCCAAGTACAAAGGGGACGACAGCGCCTCCAAATACACCGCGTTAAAGCCGGG
>CAYFTL010000010.1:56618-63262 GCA_964346145.1 uncultured Oscillospiraceae bacterium
TCCAAATACACCGCGTTAAAGCCGGGCGACAAAGGCGAGAAGGTCAAAAAACTGCAGCGCCGGCTGAAGGAATTGGGCTACTTTGATGGAGACATCGGCGGCAACTACTTGAGCAAAACCACCGAAGCGGTTAAGAAATTCCAAAAAGCCATCGGCTACGACCAGACCGGTAACGCAGGCCCCAAGATGCAGGCGCGGCTGTTTGCTTCCAATGCGCCCAAATACAAAGGAGAAAACGACTCCGGTTATGTAACCCTTACTACAGGCGACACCGGAGAACGGGTCAAGAAGTTGCAGCGCAGGCTGAAGGAATTAGGCTATTTTGACGGAGACATCGGTGGCAACTATCTCACCAAGACTACCGAAGCGGTTAAAAAATTCCAAAAAGCTATCGGCTACGACCAGACCGGAACGGCAGGCCCTAAGATGCAGGCGCGGTTGTTTGCCAAAGATGCACCTAAGGCATAAGGCTTATATCTGAGCAAAATATAAAGCAACAAAACTTTGAAGCGGATCCCCATGTGTTGGAGTAGTGCATTTAAGCTATTCCAATGCATGGGGCTTTTTTATTATCAGGCTAAGAACAAATTAGAATCGGGGAAAACGCAGAACATAAAAAAGAATAGGATTAACGACTTGATATGTAGCACTTATTTTTTATGGAAGTCCATATGAGGAAATACTATAAGCACATCATCGATTTAGAGTTACGAGAAATAGTTCGGTAGACAGTATAATATGAGTCCGCCTTGGGGCTGATAAAGAGCTTGTTTTTATGTCGAGTGAGAGGAATCACATACGGATCATTTTCTGGAATATCTATTATAAAACTCTTCTTATAAACATCACTTTCCTACCATAATTCTGAATAGAACACGTCAATGATTTAACAATTTTTTTGGAATTGAATGGTTAAAAATGTTGTTTTTGTGTTATAATACAATTAAGGATAAGGTGAGTGAGTGGTTCGACGCATATCAAATGCAGGAGGATGATTCGCGTGACGGTATTGTTCATTATTATCGGCTTATTGACCCTTTACAGTGCGCTGGATGTGAGAAATGACAAACGGGTTGCCAAGGAACAGCGCTTTAACGACTATTATAAAATAGAATATAGGCGGCCGCTGACCATTTCCGGTGAAGAGTGGTAAGGGTTGCCAACAAAAATAATCGGAAAGCAAAGGCGCTTTCCGATTATTTTTATTAAAAAGATTAAGCTTGTTGCTTACGGTACAATGCGCGCTTGCAATTCGGTTAAATGCTCGTTGTAATCGCTGGCTTCGTGGATATCAATCAATGTAATTTCGATAATCTCATCGTCCAAACTCAAGCCGTGTTTTGCAGCATATTCAAACAACATGGGCACGTAGCGATCGCCGCGCATGGTATTTCCGTGGTAACGCAAAGTTAGATATTCGCCGCCTGCAAGCAGGCTGTTTGCTGTTTGATCGGTATCATCAATGATAAAAACGCTTTTGTACTGATGATAATTTTGTTTGGAAACCTCGCCGGCATCCATGCGGGCGCCGATTTGGGTGTTGCCGATGATGTAGAGCCGGCTATGGAGCTGATTAAGCAGTTGTTTGATGAGCACGTCCATCTCTTCATCATTCTGAAAGGGTTGCCATATTTCGTGGCAGGGACGTGGGGGAAATTCAGTCCGCTCTACCACTTCCACCGGCTGCTTGCCGGCATTTTTTAGTGCCTGCAAGCGAAATTCAAAATACGCCTCTAAACGCTTTAAGCGCAGCTGCTCTTGCTCGATGGTGAATTTTTCTTCGCTTAGCAAGGCCAAAGTATTGTCGATGTTGCGATTATCCAGATAGTTGCGGATTTTTTCCATGGAAAAACCGAGGGAGCGTAAGTCGCAAATAACGTTCATACGCCACACATCTTTTACGCTGTATAAGCGGTATTCGTTGGAGCCGCGAACGGGATGGATAAGTCCCAGCTTTTCATAATAACGTATGGAGTCCGAACTTATTCCATATAGCTTGGACAGTTCGCCAATCTTAAAGAATCGATTCAACTAGACACCTCCTTATTTTTAAAACGTTGTAGGATTGATTGTCACCTGAAGTTATTAGACCTGTAAAACCATGTAATATATTATAACACTGATTGAATAGAGCTGCATTTTTATAAAAGAATGCATTCAAATCAGGAAAAGATAGGTATGAATCGGCAAAATATGTAGAAAATAGCAAAACAAAGCAAAAAAAGTACCAACTATTGCGTTTTTAGTACGTTTATAGAAGTGAATGGTCATTCAAGCAAGCCTGGAGAGGGGGAAGCCGCATGGAGGTGGAGGTGGATCAGCTGGTTCAATTAGCAAAGCGGGGCGACCGCCAGGCGATGAGTATGCTGTGCGAACAGCTGTACGATAGGTTGTTTCGGTTTTTTGTGCGGCAAAGCGGCAGCGTTCAGGATGCTGAAGATTTAACCCAATCTGCGCTGCTAAAGATGATGGAGCAGCTGGACAAGTACCACCGCTTGCCGGGCGTAAGGTTTGAGGCGTGGTTATTGTCGATGGCATACCGGTTGTTCATAGACTGGGTGCGCAAGAAAAAGCCGATTGGGTTGGGTGAATACGATCGACAGGATTTTTCAACAAATGTTGAAGAAGAAGTGGCCAAGCGCGAGAGCGCGCAGGAACTCAGGCAGGCGCTGCTGGAGCTGGACGAGGAATTGCGGGCGCTATTGACGCTGCGTTATGAGTTTGATTTGAGTTATGCCGAAATTGCAAGTGCGCTGAAGATTACGGTGGTTCGAGTGCGGTGGAGACTGCATGAAGGCGTTAAAAAATTGGGCAAGCGACTGGAGGGAATTGCGGATGAAAGATAGAAACGCGTATCTTAGGGAGCTGTGGATGGCAAGCTGCCCTCCTGAGTCGCCCAACAAGCAAAAAGTGCTGTGCGACCTGCAGTGGGCCAGCTACCGACAAAGCATTCGACTCAGGGAAAGGCGCACTCGGCGAAGGCAAAACGTGGGCTTGTGGATTGCGGTGATCCTGTTCTTGGTGGGCGTTGTGGGACTTGTATTAATGTTAAGCGGCCCGAAACCGAATTTGAGATTGCTAAAAACGGTGGGAATCGTTTGGGGTGGTGTTGTGGGTGCGTTGTTATTGATGGCGCCGGTGCTGGGATATATGTTGCAAAAGGAGGATGAGCAGGATGAACAATCAGAAAATTGAGAAGACAAAAAAGCGTATGGCGCGCCATACAAAGATTGCGCTTGCGTGGGTATTGGTGGCGGTGGTGATAGCGGGATCCATGGTGGGTTTGTTGTATTATAGCGGACATTATTTATTTAGGAGTAGTGTTGTGGATGGAATTTTTGAGGAGGTCCAGCGAGTTGTTCAGAGATACGGGTTAGACGAAGCGGGACGAAGAAAAATCGCGAGTCAAATGGACAAGTTGGATTATGAGATCAAAAACCTGGTGATTACAGATGAAGCGGACAACGTTTTGTATTCATATAGGGAAGATGAAGGGAATACGGGCAAATTCAAGATTGTGGTGTCTCCATTTGGCATCAGAATTCATACTGAGAGGGGCGCTGCATGGGATTACGGGAATCTCTTGACCCGCAGAGTGCGCTTAGGTTTTGAGTCTGACATGAACGGAGATGATCACAAGTCATATAATGTCATTGCTTATCCCAACGAAAGCACGGTGGAAATGTATGCACGCCGTTTAGATAGTGAAACGATGGAAACGCTGGGTATACAGAAGGAGTTTTCTGTCAAGGCGCTGGTGAAAGCATATTATGAATTAGGGTTAGCGGCCAATGTTGGGGAGGTAGAAAACCTTCATGATTGGCCGGGCAATGTAGGAGCAAATGTGCTTTATTACGATACGGAAGGAGCAAAATTTTATAGTTTTAGTTTAAGCAAAAGCAATTGCGGACGAGTTTTTGAAGCGAAAAATTTTTTTATAAATACACTATCGGAATTTAAGGATTATTCCTATGAAGAGGATGAGGATTACTCATATGATGACGCTCAAGATTTGTCATTGGAACCGATATTATTGCCTGAACTCGATGAATATGTAGGTGATTCTGACTATGTGGAAGAGGATGAAAATCGAAGAGGAGTTGTGGTATCGCCGGAGAAGGTGTTGCAAGATGTAGCGGAGCAAGAATTGGAAGAAGCAAAGAAATATGCCGAATGGGAGAGCGATCAGCTCCGGTTTAGCAAAGATAACAATATATACATCGGACAGCTTTCCCGAGGAGAGGCGCGCAACATATACTTGTCATATATAGAAGATTATAGAAGTCTGCTGGAAAGCAATGCTCTACTTAAGATTGCCCATTTTATGACTAGTGAGGATGGTTTCCTAATCCCGTTGGCATTGTCGTTTGGGATTTTGTGGCTCAGCATATTGTATTGGGTGTTTAAAGATTCGCGGATGAGGGAATTCAGTCCGATGGTGTGGGCGTGCTTAACGCTGCTCACCGGACCGATGGCATGGATGATTTACCTGTTGGTGCGGCCGGGAGAAAGGATGAAATGCGAAAGCTGTGGAACGCCCCAGCGCAAAAACAATATTTACTGTCCAATTTGTGGGACGCTACAGGCGCCCATCTGCAAAAGGTGTGGACATAAGCTGGGGGATGATGATTTATACTGTGTAAATTGTGGAAGCCCAAAGACAGATGTGCAACCCAAAGAAGTGGAAGAATTGGACAAGGCAATGTTACCGACAGAAAAAAAGGAAGGAACATTGGAGGAAAACGATAAATAAAGAAACATAGTTTGACCCGGGTTGCATCGGATGGATGTGGCCGGGTCATTGCATATTGGTAAATGAAAAGTGATGGATTTGTAATCGTTTGTTAGTGTACAAACACCAAATGTAGGATATATACTTAAAACAAAGTCCAGATATGGTTCTGATGTTGGAACGTGTGGGAACAAAAACGGTGTTTTGTGCGACTAAGAAGTATACAAATCGGGATTTTCAAATCGTATTAAAAACAAAGCGTGCGTTGCGCGCTGATATCAAGCCTGAAGGACACAAAGGAGTGGGTTGTTTATGAACAAAAGGGTATTTGCGGCGGCCTTGTGCCTGTTGATGGTCTTGGGCATAGCGGTGGGCAACGTTCAGAATGTGGCATATGCAAAACCAAAGTACAATTTTAATGACTTTGGGAAGATTCGCGAGTTTTTGACTCAAAACGGGAATGGAAGCAAGCTGAACAAAAATTTCGACAAGACCGACCCGAGCACCTATGGCGGGATTACCACGGTGAAGGTGGGCAACGAGTATAGAGTTAAAGCCATAAACTGGAACAATAAGGGATTAAAAGGTGGGCTGGATCTATCGGGATTTGTCTATCTGCAGAGCGTAAACTGTGCAAACAATGCAATCACATCACTGAAATTCAAAAACAACAAAAGGCTGACCAAGCTGATATGCAATAACAACAAGATTTCTCAAATCAGCGGCTTGAAGTCTTTGAGCAAATTGAAGGCGTATACCAGTTCCAGCAGCAGCGCCTTTGCCACCGACTTACGGGGGAATAAGCTGTCATCTTCTTATTATACATCCTCCAAGTTGCCATCTTTGTTGTTTAAAAACAATAAATGGTTGAAGGCGCAAAAAGGAGAAAAGGGAAGCAAAGTTAAGGTTGCGTCGGTAAGCCTCAACGTAAAAAAGAAAACGATTGCGGCTGGAGAAAGCTACACTTTAAAGGCGACGATCAAGCCGAGTTCTATGAGCGATAGCAAACTCACATGGACTTCCAGCAATAAAAAAGTTGCTACGGTGAGCAGTCATGGCGTAGTTACTGCTAAGAAGGTGGGAACGGCTACGATAACGGTCAAATCCAGCAATGGAAAAAAAGCCACGTGCAAGATAACGGTTAAGGCCAGCACAACAAAAAGCACTGTTAAGCTGAACAAAACTGAAGCGACGATAATCAGGGGCAAAAAGCTCACTTTAAAAGCAACGATAACTGGAAACAGCAAAATTTCGTCTTGGAAATCAAGCGATGCTAAGGTGGCAACTGTAAATAAAAACGGCGTGGTAACCGCAAAGAAAGCAGGCACTGCCACCATTACCGTTAAAGCCAATGATGGTAGCTCAGCCAAAGCGACGATAAAAGTCGTAAACAACCAGTTTACGCGCGAAAGTCCTTTGAAGGGAAGCAGGGGTACGGTTCGCATCAGCGCTAAGAAGCTTAGGTATAGGGGCAACTATTTGGAAATGGAAGTATTTATTTTCAACAACAGCGAAACAGCGATTCGCAAACTGGTAGATGTGAATCTACAGCTTAAGATGGCAGATGGAACCAAGAAAACGGTAAAAACGATTAAGGAGTTAGATCTTCGAAAAACGGTGAACGACAAGAAATATACAATCAAGACATACAAAATCAAAGCGAGTGAAGTGGGCAAAAACTTGAACTTGACCGAGTGCGATGTCATAGGGATTGTTTCGTAAAGGGAAGCCAAGCAGACCGATTTGAAAATATTTTCGAATCGGTCTATTTTCTGCTTGCAAAAGTGAATGTCATGTGTTATTATTATTCTCCAAGCCAAACGGCATGCGCGAAAGCGCTGGTTAATACTAAAAAAGCAAAAACATTTTTTTGAAAAGGGTATTGACAGTTAGTGATTGGTTTGGTATACTG
>CAYFTL010000011.1:0-55185 GCA_964346145.1 uncultured Oscillospiraceae bacterium
TTTGGCGGGCTCTTTTTTCGCTGGAACGATTGTTGCTGAGAAAAATAAGAGCTCGCGCAATCGTCAGACATGGCCGCCACATTGGACAATATGGTGGCAGACTGTCATTCTAGCAACAGCTTTCGGCTGATAATGGGTTGAATTCCTGTGGCAGACGCAGCCATCCATCTATTTTGTTAATCAAATATATAAATTTAAAAAAACCGTGGTTGATTTTGCTAAAAATCTGGGTTAAAGTAAGTGTCTGTGTGCTTTATTGCACGTAGAACGCGGTTAATGCTATTTTTAATATAAAACCGGAGGTTGAAATCATGGAAGTTCAAACGGGAAACGGCACACCAAACCTATGGGGTTTTGACATTGGTGGAACTAAATGCGCAGTCGTGGTGGCTGATGGCAACGGACATATACAAAAAAGGCACCAGGTGTTTACGGCGGACTATCCCGGCTGGCAACAAATACTGGATGCCCTTCTGGAGACCGTGAAAGACGAAAGCGTACCGGCTGCCATCGGTGTCAGCTGTGGGGGACCGTTGGACAGCCATAGGGGCCTGATTTTGTCGCCTCCCAACCTGCCGGGCTGGGATGAAGTCCCCATCACCGATTACCTGAGCGAACGCGTGGGGGCACCATGCTTTTTGCAAAACGATGCCAACGCTTGTGCGCTGGCCGAGTGGCGTTTTGGTGCGGGCAAGGGTTGCAAAAACATGGTGTTTTTGACCTTCGGAACCGGTTTTGGCGCAGGCCTTATCTTGAACGGACACTTGTATGAGGGCACCAACGACAACGCCGGAGAAATCGGCCACGTGCGCGCGGCCGAGGATGGCCCTCTGGGCTACGGCAAGGCCGGCGGCTTTGAAGGCTTTTGCTCGGGCGGCGGCATTGCTCAGCTGTCCGGCGGCGTCAGTGCAAAGGAAGTGGTGCAGCTGGCCGAAAAAGGGGATGCCAAAGCGCTGGAAGTGCTCAACACAAGCGCCAAAATGCTGGGCAGAGCCGCTTCCTTGCTGATTGATGTGCTCAACCCCGAGCGCATCGTCGTGGGCAGCATATTTGCCCGTGCCGAAAAATGGTTTAGAGATGTAATGGAAGCGGAGATCGAGAAGGAAGCCCTCGCCTTTAGCCGCAAGGTGTGCAAAGTGGTGCCCGCCGAACTGGGCGATTCCATCGGCGATGTAGCCGCCATTACCGTGGCCATCAACGGCCTGCAGGCGGAGTAGAGAATTTATAGAAGCCGTTTGTCAACAAGCCAAATAAAAGCTGGCCAAGTTTGGCGAATTGCAAGCACCGGGTGTAGCGATCCGGTGCTTTTTTACTATATTTTTTTCGATTCTTTTATAAGCTTACGGCTTGTGCTTAAAGCATAATGCTCTTGTGTAGTTTGTTCGGATTATAACGACCATCAGAAGCGCAGAAAATCATAACAAAGCCGAAGGCAAAATCCCGAACGAATATAGAGTGCAGATGTGATTTGTTCAGGGAATTAACTCAAAGGCAATTGACGGTACAAACCAGATTTTGGTATACTGTTTTTATCTTGTAAGCCGCTGTACGAAACTTTGTAGTATTGTTGCGGCTTTTTTGCTTAAATTTTGCGAAAAAGTGCAAAATAATTGCGTGAAAAGTCTAGAATGTGTGGATAGAGCTGGGGGGCTTTGGCTTGGAAAAATTACCCGAGATATTTGGTTCGTTGGTGTTCAACGATAAAGTTATGCGCGAGCGCCTGCCTAAGGAAGTGTATGAAACGTTGCTGCGCACGGTGGAGGGCGGGGAACAGCTGGATCTGTCCCTGGCCAACGTGGTGGCAAATGCGATGATGGATTGGGCTGTGGAAAAGGGAGCCACCCATTATACCCACTGGTTCCAGCCGATGACCGGCATTACGGCAGAAAAGCATGACAGCTTTGTCAGCCCTATTTCCGGCGGACAGATACGCTTGGAATTTTCTGGAAAAGAGCTGGTGCGCGGCGAACCCGATGCCTCTTCCTTTCCGTCGGGCGGGCTGCGGGCCAGCTTTGAGGCCCGGGGCTATACCGCCTGGGACCCCACCAGCTATGCCTTCATTAAAGAAGGAGTGCTCTGCATCCCCACTGCGTTTTGGTCCTATGGCGGCGAAGCATTGGATATGAAGACGCCGCTGCTGAAATCTATGGAAGCGCTGAACGTGCAGGCGCTGCGCATCCTGCGCCTGTTTGGAAACTTTTCGGTAAAGCGGGTCGTGCCCACGGTGGGCGCGGAGCAGGAATACTTTTTGCTGGACAAATCCTTATACAAACAACGGAAAGATTTAATCTACACTGGCCGCACTCTGCTGGGCGCCGATCCGCCCAAGGGGCAGGAACTGGATGACCATTATTTTGGTGCCGTGAAGCCGCGGGTGGCCGCCTTTATGGATGAACTAGACGAAGAACTTTGGAAACGCGGTGTGCCGGCAAAAACCAAGCACAACGAAACTGCTCCCGGCCAACACGAGTTGGCGCCGGTATTTGCCACCGCCAATGTAGCCACCGACCACAACCAGCTGATCATGGAAATGATGAAGAAAATCGCTTCCAAGCACGATCTGGTCTGTCTATTGCACGAAAAGCCTTTTAAGGGGGTAAACGGCAGCGGCAAGCACAACAACTGGGCGCTGACCACCGATACCGGGGTTAACTTGTTGGACCCGGGCAGCTCGCCCCATGAAAACGCTCAGTTTCTGTTGTTTTTCTGTGCCGTAATTCAGGCGGTGGATGAATATCAGGATCTGCTGCGCATCAGCGTCGCTTCTGCGGCCAACGATCAGCGCCTGGGTGGATATGAAGCGCCACCTGCGGTCATTTCCATGTACATCGGTTCCGACTTGATGGAAGTGCTGGAAGCGTTGGAAAACAAAGCTGACTATGATTCTCCCGAAGCCGGCACCATGGAAATCGGGGTGTCGGTGTTGCCCGCCCTCCCCAAGGATTCCACCGACCGCAACCGCACTTCGCCCTTCGCGTTTACCGGCAACCGGTTTGAGTTTCGTATGCCCGGTTCAAACGCGTCGGTGGCCTTCCCCAACATTGTGCTCAACACTGTGGTGGCTGAAGCCTTGCGCCGGCTTGCCGATCGCTTGGAAGCGGCCGACGACTTCAATTACATGCTCAACCACCTGATCCGAAAGGTCATGCGCGAGCACAAGCGCATCATTTTTAATGGAAACGGCTATTGCAAGGATTGGGAAGACGAAGCGCGGCGCAGAGGCTTGCTCAACTTGCCCACCACGCCGGATGCTCTGCCTTACTTGTTGGCGCAAAAGAATGTGGAGCTGTTTACCCAGCACAGGGTGTTTACCCAGGCGGAGCTGATTTCCCGTTGTGGTATTCTGCAGGAAAATTATTGCAAGCTGATCCGCATTGAGGCCAATACACTGCTGGAAATGGTCAAGCGCGATGTGATCCCTGCGACGGTTAAGTTTATGAAGAACTTGGGCGAAGCGTTGGCACTCAAGAACCAGCTGAATGGTGAATTTGCCGAAGATCTGGAGCGAAGGCTGCTGGAGCAAACCTCTAAAGAGAGCGCCCGCCTGCTGAAAAAGACGGACGCGTTGGAGCGTTCGCTGGGCCAGTCTATGCCTCAGGATTTGACCGAGGCCACTCTGTTTTGCCGTGATCGAGTTTTGCGGGCGATGGAAGAGCTGCGCGGGGTAGCTGACAAGCTGGAAACCTTGGTGGGCAGCGAATACTGGCCCTACCCCAGTTGTGGAGATTTGCTCTACAGTGTACAGGATTAAAAATACAAAAACATCAGGCGGAGCAAGCCGAAGCGGGAGCTTAAAGTTGTCAAAAGGTTAACAATGAGCTCCGGGCTTCGGCTTGCTCTGTGTGCACAAATTGTGTATAATTGATAAACACATAAGTAAACTTTAAATGGATCGGATTTCATCATTAGAGACAACCGGTCATTGGGGGAAGCCGTCATGCCTTTGTATGAATTTAAATGCAAACATTGTGGACATAAATTTGAAACGCTGGTTTCTATTAGCGCAAAAGACGATGTGCGCTGCGAAAAATGCGGCAAGGAAGTCGGCCGGGTGTACGAAGGTGCGTGCAGTTTTGGCACTACGGGTTCGGGCAGTTGCTCGGGCCAGTGTTCGGGCTGTTCGGGTTGCGGACACTAGCACGAAGGCGATAGCCTTACAGATGAATTTAGGAGGAAATCGGCTCGCGCCGATTGAGATAGAGATATGCCAACAGTAGAAGCTTTTCGTATAGAAGGTGGCCGGCCGTTAAACGGTGAGGTTGCGGTTAGCGGCGGCAAAAACGCCGCCCTTGCCATTATTCCCGCGGCCTTGCTGGCCAAGGAACCTTCCACCATTGAGAATCTGCCCGACGTGGCCGATGTCCAGGTTGTAGCTGAGATGCTGCGGATATTGGGTGCCAAGGTGGAATTTGAAAACGGAACAATGCGGATTGACCCTACCGGGGTCAACCGGATGGATCCGCCGTACGAGTTGGCCAGCCGCATGCGGGCCAGTTATTACCTGGTGCCGGTATTGACCGGTATTTTAGGTGCTTCCAAAGTACCGATGCCGGGCGGCTGCGACATTGGAGCACGGCCTATAGACCAGACAATCAAAGGCTTGTCTATGTTGGGGGTGCAGGTCGAGACCGAGCACGGCGCTCTGCTTTCTAAAGCGGTTAACCCCAGGGGAGCCGAGGTGTATTTGGATTTTCCGAGCGTAGGCGCGACGGTGAACACCATGCTTATGGCCGTAACCGTGCCGGGCAACACCACCATCGTCAACGCTGCGAAGGAGCCTCATATCGTAGATCTGGCCAACTTTTTGGGCAGCATGGGCGTTTGGATCAAGGGTGCAGGCACAGACACCATCCGCATTCGCGGTGGACGCCCGTTGCACGGATCGACCTACGCCATCATTCCTGACCAAATCGAAACCGGCACGTTGATGATCGCGGCGGCCGCCTGCGGTGGTGATGTGACCATCACCGATGCGATTCCGACCCATATGGAAGCGCTGTCGGCTAAATTGTTGGAGATGGGCGTAAACGTTACCGACGCAGACGACAGGATTCGCGTGCGCTCGGATCGAAATTTCCGGGCGGTCAATGTAAAGACCCAGGTGTATCCGGGCTTCCCCACCGACTTACAGCAACCCTTTACTGCGCTGACCACGCTGGCCAAGGGCAACAGCATGATTACGGAAACCATATACGAAGCCCGGTACAAATACGTGGAGGAGCTTCGGCGTATGGGCGCCAACATAAAGGTGCTTGACCGGGTGGCCATCGTGGAAGGCGGCAAGCGCCTCACCGGTACTCAGGTGATCGCTCCGGATTTGCGGGGCGGCGCATCGTTGGTGATCGCCGGACTGTTGGCCGAAGGGATTACTGAAATTTCGGGCGTCAAATATATTGAGCGCGGGTATGAGCGCATTGACCGAAAGCTGAATGCTTTGGGCGCCAAGATAGAACGCATTAAAAAGGGCGATTTATAAAACGTTTAGTTTGCGATAAAGAAGATCGAGGGCAAAAGACATTGAATAATGTTGATTGCCCTCGTTTTTGTTAAATATCGCCGGATTTGGACACGATTTCCATAGACAGTATTGTACTGTTTGCTGCCAACGTACAATCTAAAAAATGAACGCAGAGGGGAGGAGTCGACTTTTTTCTATGAAGATCAAGCGTATTTATATTGTATCTACTGGCGATTTTGTGTAGAATTGTACAGGCGATAGAATAGGATAGAAAAGTAGCACGCAAGAGGGGTAAAACAGAGCGGAGGATTGTGTATGAATTCAAAGGATATGGCCATATTGCGCCGGTTGGCCAGCGAATATGCCGAGGTGGCTGCGCTGCCCATACAGGATGAAAAGCGAAGATTGTGGCGAAAGCTGAACAGCCTTTCGATGGAGAGGCCCATGGTGGTGATCGACCAAATGCCCTGGGGTGAGCTCAATATAAACGGCGAACTCGACTGCCAGGTGGAAGATCCCTATTGGCGCGGTGTGGAACAGGAGCTGCGCAGGACGCTTTACAAATGGAAGTATACGCCGGTGGACATGGTGGTCAATCCGTATATTTGCCTGCCCCGACCGATTGAAAATAGCGGCTGGGGAATTTCGGTGCTGGAGGATACCATTGGCTACAGGGATGGTGACGACAGCGCGGTGCTGAGCCACAGTTACGAAAACCAGATTGAAACCTTGGAGGATGTGCAGAAGATTAAAACCCCGGTGCTGACGCTGGATCGCGAGCGGGAAACGCGCATTGTAGAAGAGGCCCACGCTTTGCTGGATGGGATCATCCCCTTTGTGATGGTAGGGCAAGTGATGTACTTTGGCATGTGGGATTTGATTGCAACCTGGATGGGCGTTGAGAATTGCTACATTGCCATGGTTGACGAACCCGAACTGGTGCATGCGCTGATGAAAAAGTTGAGCGAGGCTCAGCTTGGGTTGATGGAACAGATGGACGCTTTGGGCCTGTGCGATGTGTATTCCAACGTTTGCCACTGCTCCTACACATTTTCCGATATTCCCAAGGTGGGCAGAGATGGCCGCATTGATTCGGTGTGTTCTAACGCCTGGGGATTTGGATTGGCCCAGTTGTTTACCTCGGTTTCGCCCAAGCTTATGAATGAGTTTGAGTTTGAATACATGAAGCCGTTGTTTGAGCGCTGTGGCGCAATCTACTACGGCTGCTGTGACCGGTTAGACGACCGGATGGAGTATGTGAACCAGCTGCCCAACGTGCGCAAGGTGTCTTGCAGCCCTTGGAGCGACCGGGAGCGCTTTGCTGAAAAGCTTCCTCAGAGGATGATTATGAGCAACAAGCCCACTCCGGCCATGCTGGCGGGCAAGCAGTTAAACGAAGATGCGGTGCGGGCCGACCTGCGCTGTACGATTGAAGCGGCCAAGGCTTACGATCGAAACTTGGAAATTATATTAAAAGATATTTCCACTGTGCAAAGCAACCCTGAACAGCTGCACCGCTGGGCACAGATTGCCATGGAAGAAGTGGAGCGCTAGAGCGGGTAACCAGGCTTCCTTTGAGTTTTATTCGATATTTCTACAGAAACAAAATGCACTCCTTCGTTTTTCAGTGGATTACACTGGCGAACGTGGGAGTGCATTTTTTAGCTGTGGTTTTACTTGACGCCGGATTATTTTATCGGCTTGCCCAGATTGAGCTTGCGGCGCCAGTCGGGCGGGGCGCCGTTGTCGCCCCAGTATTCTTCCATTTCGGATATTTTGTCATTCAAAATGGTAAAAAATGAGGTGGCATAAAAGGATGCGCTGCTATCCAGATTGGTAATTCGTGTAACGGTAATGATTTGATCGCCGACCTGCAGCAGTTTCTCAATATCGCCAGACCAGCGGCCGGGGTATTCGCAGTTGGCGGTGATAAATTCGCGAACGGTAAACAATTCGTTGGTGTTAGGCCAACGGACGAGGGCGCCCTCATGAAAATAAGTGGCGAGGCGATCGCGATTTTGTTGGGCAATATCCTGCCAAAATGCTTTGATTGTATGGAGCAAGGCGATTTCTCCTTAACTTGGTTTTAGAAAAAGGACTCTTCCGGCCGCACCAATCCGTAGAAGATGCCATCCACAAATTGGCCATCTTTTAGAAAGAAATCCTTGCGGGTGCCTTCGTACTGCATACCGCATTTTTGCATAACTCGGCCGGAAGCGGGGTTGTTGGAAAAATATGTGCAGTCAATCCGGTGCAAGTTTTTAACCTCAAAACCGAATCGAATGATGGCCGCAGCGGCTTCGGTTGCATATCCTTGGCCCCAATAGGGCTGCCCGATCCAATACCCCAGTTCCGCCCGGCAGTGGGCTGGCCTGCATATGAGGCCCATGCAGCCGATTAGCAGTCCGTTTTCCTTAAGCGCAAGGGCCATTTCGTATCTTATATCGGATTCGAAATTCTCTCGGTGGGTTGCAATCCAATCCAAGGCGTGTTGGCGGGTGTAGGGAAAGGGTAGGCCGAGTAGAGTCTTTTGCACTTGTGGATTGCCGGCTAACTCGGCCACGCGGTCGGCATCTTGCTCGGTAAAAGGGCGAAGCAGCAAACGTTGGGTCGAAATGGTGCGGATTTTGGCATCGTAGTTGTAGTGCATGCGGACTCTCCTCTCGTGTGGTGGTTTGTAAGTTGGCCGACTGCAAAGTGCGATTTTGGTGTAAGCGGATATGCCAATTATTTTTCCAGCGCAGCTTGTCCGAATTCGGTGACCGGACGGAACCATTTGCCACTCTTAAACCGCCAAAGGCACAACAGCGACTTGAGCAGATCTTCGCTGATTAGCATGATAAAATAGCACAGGGGTGGCGGCAACTTAAACACAAATAGGGTAAGGTAAGTTACGGGTAGCGCAATGATCCAAACGCCCAACACGTCGTAGATTAGACCGATCTTGGTGTCGCCGCCGGCGCGGAAGATGCCTACGATCAGCACATAGGGAATGTTGCGAATGGCGATCTCCAGCCCGTATATTAGCATGATGGTAAAGGTGTAGTCGTACACCACGGGAGTGACATTGAACAGTTGCAGTATCAGTGGGCGGCAGGCAATCAGCGCCAGTCCGACCACGATGGACACAAAAAACATGGATGTGGCGAAACGGCGGGCGTCTTGCTGTGCGGCTTCGCGGTTACCCTGGCCTACGCTCTTGCCCACCATAACACTGCAGGCGTGGCACAACCCTACGAAGAAGGAAAAAGCCATTCCTTCGACAGATTTAAAAATTCCTATCGCAGCGAAGAAATCTTCGCTGGCGTTGCCAAACATGGCAGTATAGAATACGGTGCCTACAGCCCACAGCATTTCGTTAATCAGCACAGGTGCACAGATCAAAGCGTATTGCTTTAAGAAGGTGCCGCGCCAGTCGAATAGCCGATTAAACGAAGTGATGGCGATGTTGCGCTCATACAAAGACACGAGGAACAATATGATCGGGGCGATCCAGGCGGAGATGACGGTGGCTATTGCTGCGCCGCGTACACCCATGCCCATTTTGTGGATGAACAAGTAGTTGAAGCCGATGTTGCCCAGCAGGGAAAGGGCGCTGCCAATCAAAGGAATTTTAACTTTTTCGGTGGAGCGTAGCACGGTACCCAACGACTGGGTGATAGCAATGCCTAAATAAGATAGCCCGGCAATTTGTAGATACTCTACTCCGTATTGGATTGCTTCCTGTCCGGTCGTCTGGTCGACGAACCGGCTCACAAAAAAGTATGGAAAAATAAGGCTGATCAAGCAGAATAATATAGCGCTAATGCAAGTGCTGGTGAGCAGCAGGCCGTAGGTGCGGTGAATTCCATCCTTGTCCTTTATCCCCCAATATTGAGCAATGAACACCGCAGCTCCTGACGTTAAGCCAAAGAGCATAAGGTTCATCAGCCAGGAGAGCTGACCGGCCGCGTAAACCCCGGCAATCGCTTTCGCCCCTAAATGGCCGATCATCATTGTATCGATGAGAGCAAACGAGCTGATCAGTAGATTTTGAAATGCGATCGGCAACGCCAAACGCAGGGCGCGCTTCCAGAAATCGCGATCGCCTAACCAATTTTTCAAGACAAATTCCCCCAACATAAATATAGTGAAACAAATTCCATATTACTCTAAGAATGGCGGCATTGCAAGCATATAGAGGAGGACGCAGCGAATTTAAACCCAATACGAGGAATACGTTAATTTTTAAACGAATTCGCGCCGATAGCGTGGCTTTCCTTGACTTTGCACTGCAGCGTTATTATAATAAGTATGTTGATGTTAAGCGTTTTCGTGCGGCACTCTATGCCGCGCGGTGAGCTTTGCTAAATTCTAAAGGGGGGCATATCTTTGAGCATCAAAATGACAGTGGATGGCAATACTGCGGTAAGCCATATTGCGTACGCTTTTAGCGACGTGGCTGCGATTTACCCGATTACGCCGTCTTCCAACATGGCCGAAGTTGCTGATGACTGGGCTGCTGCTGGCCGTAAAAACCTGTTTGGTCAGACCGTTCGTATTGCTGAAATGCAGTCGGAAGCGGGCGCCGCAGGTGCTGTACACGGAGCGCTGGCCACCGGTGCGTTGACCACCACGTTCACCGCATCCCAAGGTCTGTTGCTGATGATTCCGAACATGTACAAAATCGCGGGCGAGTTTTTGCCGACCGTGTTCCACGTGAGCGCGCGTTCTCTGGCGTACCACGCCCTTTCCATCTTTGGCGACCACTCCGACGTAATGGCTTGCCGCCAGACCGGATTTGCCATGCTGGCATCCAACTCGGTTCAGGAAGCTATGGATATGGCGCTGGTAGCCCACTTGGCTACGCTGAAGACTTCGGTTCCTTTCCTGCATTTCTTTGACGGCTTCCGTACCAGCCACGAGATCCAAAAGATTGACGGCATTGAGTACGACGAGATCGCCAAGCTTGTGGATCCTGCGGACATCCGCCGCTTCCGCGATCGCGCTTTGACGCCCGAGAAGCCCCACCAGCAAGGTACGGCTCAAAATCCTGATATCTATTTCCAAGGCCGTGAAGCGGGCAACCGTTTCTACGATGCTGTTCCGGAAACCGTACAGGAAATGATGGACAAGGTGGCTGAGTTGACCGGCCGCAAGTACCGCCTGTTTGACTACGTGGGCGCGCCCGATGCCGACCGCGTGATCATGGCGATGGGTTCGGGCTGTGAAGCGATCGAAGAAACCATCAACTACCTGGCTGCAAAGGGCGAAAAAGTGGGCTTGATCAAGGTTCATCTGTATCGTCCCTTCTCGATGAAACACTTTGTGGAAGCCATCCCGGCCAGCTGCAAGAAGATTGCGGTGCTGGACCGCACCAAAGAGTCCGGTTCCATGGGCGAGCCCATGTACACCGACGTGTGCGCAGCGCTTCGCGAAGCCGATATGGAAAACATCCAGGTTGTGGGTGGCCGTTACGGCCTGGGCTCCAAGGAGTTCACTCCCACCATGGTTACGGCTGTATTTGAAAATCTGAAGGCCGATGAGCCCAAGAACCACTTCACTGTGGGCATCATTGACGACGTTACCCACACCTCACTGCCCTTGGGCGACAAGGTTGTGGCCAGCCCGGAAGGCACCGTAAGCTGCCTGTTCTATGGCTTGGGCTCCGACGGTACCGTTGGCGCAAACAAGAACTCCATCAAAATCATTGGTGACCACACTGATATGTTTGCCCAAGGCTATTTCGCCTACGACTCCAAGAAGTCGGGCGGCATCACGATTTCCCACTTGCGCTTCGGTAAAAAGCCGATTCAATCTACCTACCAGATTGACTCCGCCGACTTTGTGGCTTGCCACAACCCGGCCTACGTCACCAAGTACGATATGACTGCTGCGCTGAAGGACAACGGTGTGTTCCTGTTGAACTGCCCCTGGTCCGCAGAGGAAATGGACGCAAATTTGCCCGCGTCGCTGAAGCGTGCGTTGGCTGAGAAGAAAGCCCGTTTCTATGCCATTGACGCCATCAAGTTGGCGGGCGAAGTGGGCATGGGTGGCCGCATCAACACGATCATGCAAGCTGCCTTCTTCAAGTTGGCTGATGTTATCCCCTATGACGACGCAGATCGTTATATGAAGGAATATGCCAAGAAGACCTACGGCCGCAAGGGCGACGAAATTGTCAAGAAGAACTGGGATGCGATTGACATCGCCATCTCGGGCTTGAAAGAAATCGCCGTGCCCGCCGAATGGGCCAACGCGACCACCGGCGCAGAACCCGTTGTGGTTCCGGCAACCGAATATTACAACGATGTTGTAACGCCCATCCTGGCTCAGGAAGGCGACAAACTGCCCGTATCCGCATTCTCTGGCGACCACATTGCTGCCGGCGGCGTAGTGCCCACCGGAACCAGCAAGTTCGAGAAGCGCGGCATCGCGGTAACCGTGCCCGAATGGCAGATTGAAAACTGCATTCAGTGCGGTCAGTGCTCGCTGGTTTGCCCCCATGCGGTTATCCGCCCCTTCATGGTGGATGAGGACATGGAGGTGCCCGCCAGCTTTGAAACCAAAAAAGCCATCGGCAAACAGTTTGCCGGCAAACAATGGCGCATCCAGGTTAGCCCCTTGGATTGCACGGGCTGCGGTAGCTGTGCCAATGTATGTCCCGCCAAGACCAAGGCTCTGGTTATGAAGCCCTTGGCAACCCAAATGAAAGAAGAGGCAAACTGGGAGTTTGCAATGCAGTTGCCCGAGTTTGACGGCGAACTGAACGTTCGTTCCATCAAGGGAAGCCAGCTGAAGAAGCCGTTGTTCGAGTTCTCCGGCGCTTGCGCAGGTTGCGGCGAAACGCCCTACGTTAAGCTGATTACCCAGCTGTTTGGCGATCGCATGATCATTGCCAATGCTACGGGCTGCTCCTCCATCTATGGCGGTAGCGCACCGACCTGCCCCTATACCGTGAACAACGAAGGCAAGGGGCCGGCTTGGGCAAACAGTCTGTTTGAAGACAACGCTGAATTCGGTTTCGGCATGAACCTGGCCGTAACCCAGCGCCGCGAGAAGCTGGCTGAGACCGTGAAGGCGTTGATCGCCGTTGAGTACGCGGATGAAGCCATCAAGACTGCCGGTGCCGAGTGGCTAGAAGCCATGGACGATGCCGAAGCTTCCAAGGCTGCCTCCGCCAAGTTGCTGGATGCCTGCAAGGCCGGTTTGGACGTCGATCTGACCGGAACCGAGTGGGAAGCCGAGTGGCTGGCCAACGACAAGAAGTGCACCTGTGAAGCCTGCACGCTGGCCCGCGAAGTGGTGGACAACGCCGATATGCTGATCAAGAAATCCATTTGGATTCTGGGCGGCGACGGCTGGGCCTACGACATTGGCTACGGCGGATTGGATCACGTACTTGCCCAGGGCGAAGATGTGAACATTTTGGTTATGGATACAGAAGTCTACTCCAACACTGGTGGTCAAGCTTCCAAGGCATCGCCGACCGGCGCAGTGGCCAAGTTTGCCGCTGCTGGCAAGCGCACCAAGAAGAAGGATCTGGGCATGATGGCTATGTCCTACGGCTACGTATATGTGGCTCAGGTAGGTATGGGCGCCGACATGAACCAGTTGATCAAGGCCGTGAATGAAGCGGAAGCCTACAAGGGCCCCTCGCTGATCATCGCCTACTCTCCCTGCATCAACCATGGTATCAACATGGGCAAGAGCCAGGAAGAGATCAAGAAGGCTGTTGCCGCAGGTTACTGGCCGTTGTATCGTTACAACCCCGACCAGGAAAACCCGCTCACTATCGACAGCAAGGATCCGAGCGCGAGCTATCAGGACTTCATCAAGGGAGAGGTGCGTTACGCATCGCTGCTCAAGCAGTTCCCCGATGTTGCCCCCAAACTGTTCGAACAGAGCGAGAAGGATGCCGCCGAGCGTTTGGCCGTTTACAAGCGCATGGCCGGTCAAGACTAATCACCGAAACGCATAAACAAAAAGGCTACCACATTGATTGTGGTAGCCTTTTTTATTGCAACCTATAGTTCGTTGTCCATAATGGGTTTAAGTTGCTCATATAGCTTTCGATAGGTGTAATAGCCCTGTTCATATATACTGGCAACGGCGCGCTGGGGCTCATGGCTTCGAGCAACACTGATGCAGCCGGCCACCGCCGACTCGAATCCATTGTATGCGCCTACGCCCACGCCGGCCAGTAGCGCGGCGCCTAAGGTGGTGGCGGTATCTGACGCGGGAACGTCAATGGGGGCGCCCGTAACATCGGCTTTGATTTGGGTCCATATGCGGCTGTTGGCGGCGCCGCCCATAGCGTGCATGCGGGCAACCCTGGCGCCGGCCTGCGCGGCCACTTCCAAGTTATGCTTGAGCGCATAGGCGGTGCCTTCCATGACCGAACGCGCCATGTGGGCGCGAGTATGCTGGTAACTGAGGCCATAGAATACACCCTTGGCATTGGGATTCCAAATCGGCGAGCGTTCACCGGCCATGTAGGGCAGGAAGATTACACCCTCGCTGCCGGGGGGTATTAACGCGACCTCATCGCTGATGACCTCAAAGGCGTTACGGCTTTGTTCAAGGGCCATGGAACGCTCCTGAGCGCCCAGCTGCTGCTCAAACCAGCGCAGCGCTCCGCCGCCCCCTACGGTGCCTCCTTGCAACAGCCACCGACCGGGCACCACGTGCATGCCCAAAATCAGCCGCTCGTCGGCGAGGGGGACATCGGTACAAATGCTCATGCCACCGGCTTGACCGCCTTGTTCTTGGGTTTGGCCGGGGGCGACTACGCCGGCGCCCAAGGTTCCGCAGGCGGCATCCAGCCCTCCGGCGACTACGGGGGTGCCTTGTAGCAACCCGGTTATGGCGGATGCGCTTTGGTGTACAGTGCCTACTACCTGGTGGCAGGGGTAAAGATCGGGCAACAAGGCAGGATCCAATCCCAGAGCTTGTAGTGCGGCCATATCCCAGACGCCGCGGCTCATGTCAAAGCATTGTAGCCCATAGCCCTGAGAATAGTCCTGGGTGACTTGCCCGGTCAGCTGATATACGATGTAGCTGTTGGACTGGAGCACTTTGCGTGCCCGAGCAAACATTTCGCTCTGATGTTCTTTGTACCACAGGAGCTTGGGCAGCGTATAGGATGGCTGAAAGGGATTGCCGCTCAGCTCGAACAATTGTTTTTTGAGGGAAGGACTCACCGCATCACAAACGCGCTGAGCGCGGGTGTCGGTCCAGATGGGGGTGTTGCCCAGGGTTTGGCCGTCGTCATCTATAAGAATGGCGGACCAGCTTTGGCCGTCCACGCCGATGCCTACAATATCGCCGGGCGACGCGCCTTGTTGCCACAGCGATTGCAGACAGTGGGCGACGGCTTTCCACCAATCTTGGGGATTTTGTTCTGCCCAGCCGGCGTGGGGATAATATACCGGGTATTCGGAGGTGGCCGAATAAACGACTTTGCCCTGTAAGCTAAACAATGTAACCTTGCAGGAAGAAGTGCCCACGTCGATGCCCAACAGCAGCTGCATACGAATCGCTCCTTACTCCTTGATGTTTAAGGGGTTGTGTTTATGGATTGGTGTGGACGCCGGCCTTGCCTTGGCTCCCTAGCATTTTTATGCAGCCGCATACCAGATCGTACACTGCGTTGCGGGCGGCCTTGCCGTATACCTTGGGATCAAAGAGTGTGGGATCGCCGTTTAAGGTTTCGCGCACAGCCCGGGTATAGGTGATGCGCAGCTCGGTGGCGAAATTGACCTTGCATATCCCCAGAGCGATGCAGCGCTTGATTTGTTCTTCTGCAATGCCCGATGCGCCGTGGAGCACCAGCGGCACGCTGACCCGATCGCGGATGGCGGCAAGGCGGTCAAAATCCAATTTGGGCTCTCCTTTGTAGACGCCGTGTGCGGTGCCGATGGCTATGGCCAGCGAAGAAATTCCGGTGGCCTCTACAAACGTGGCGGCCTTGTCCGGGTCGGTTAACGCGATGGATTCGGAGGCGGTGTCGTCCTCCTTGCCGCCGACGGTGCCCAGCTCTGCTTCCACCGCAACGCCTTGCGCCACATTGACTACGGCTTTGCTCAGCGCAATATTGCCGGCAAAATCCAGCGCAGAGCCATCGATCATGATCGATGTGTACCCGGCATCGAGGGCTTCCTTTGCCAAATTTAGCGAGCTGCCATGATCCAAGTGCATAGCTACCGGCACCGATGCCTGGCTCGCAAAGGCATTGACCATGGACTGATAGGCTTTGGCAGATGCATATTTTAAGGTAGAGGATGTGGTTTGCACGAGCACGGGGGCATTCATATCCTGGGCGGCAGCAATAACAGCCTGGGCCATTTCCATGTTTTCCGCGTTGAAAGCACCTACGGCGTAACGGCCTCGTTGGGCGGCCAAGAGCAGATCGCGGGAAGATACCAAAGGCATACGGCAAAATCTCCTTTTTGAGCGGTTGTTTTGGTTAATTGGATTATATCACACAGCCTGGGCTTTTAAAAACTTAAAAAAGAATGTAGAATAAAGCGTATACAACAAGGAAGCTAAAGGAGATAAGCGATGGAATGGTGGAAAAAGCCGATTGAGGGCTTGATTGATTCCAACGGTTTTGAATGTGCGTGCGGTCGCGTTCACAAAAGTGAACTCAAGCACCTTGAAATCGGGCCCGGTGTAATCAGAAAGCTGCCCGAGATGCTGAAGCGTTTGGGGATACAGCATCCCTTTTTGGTGTGCGATGGCAACACGTGGAACGCGGCGGGCGAGCGGGTGCAAGCCGTTTTAGGCGGTGCAGGCATAGGTTACACCCGTTTTGCCTTTGTGCAAAACCAAATCGAAGCCGAAGAAAAGACGCTGGGGCGCCTTGCCGTGGCGTTTGATCCCGCATGCGACGGCATCGTTGCGCTGGGATCGGGCACGATCAACGACCTGTGCAAAATGCTGTCCAGCGTCAGCGGTCGGCCAATGGTTTTTGTGGCAACTGCGCCATCCATGGATGGATTTGCTTCGAGCACATCTTCGATGATCGTGGACGGAGTAAAGCAGAGCGTGAACAGCCGTTGCCCCGATGGCGTGCTGGCCGATATCGATGTGTTGAGCGCGGCGCCGATTCGCCTTTTGCAGGCGGGATTTGGCGATATGCTGGCCAAATATGTGAGCCTGTGCGAGTGGGAGCTTTCTCATATTATTACGGGGGAGTATTGTTGCCCGTCGATCGTTAAGCTGGTTCAAACATCGCTTGAGCAGTGTGTGGCGGCGGCGCCGGGGCTTTTAAACCGGGACGAGAAAGCGGTTGGGCAGCTGACCGAGGGCTTGATTCTATCGGGCATGGCCATGGCTTTTGCCGGTTTATCGCGCCCAGCTTCAGGGTTGGAGCATTACATTAGCCATGTATGGGATATGCAAGCGGTGGAAAGAGGGCTTCAGCCCGAGCTGCACGGTATACAGGTGGGGCTGGGCACGCTGCTGACTGTTCAAATGTACAACCGGATGCCGTGCACCCTGCCGGATAAGCAACTTGCGTTACAACGGGTTGCCGAATTTGACGGGCAAGAATGGAAAAGGCAAATGAAGGCTGTCTTTGGAGCGGCGGCCGGGCAAATTATCCATATTGAGCGGCAGAGCGGCAAAAACGACGCCCAAAAGCACGCGCCTCGACTGGATATAATTTTGGCCAACTGGGAGCAAATTGTGGCGACGATTGACCGCTGGATTCCGCCATATGCAAGATTGTATGGATTGCTCAAAGAGCTGGGCGCGCCAGTAAATCCGGTAGAAATTGGGATTGGAAAAGACCAGGTGCGCCAAGCGCTGTATGCGGCCAAAGAGATCCGGGACAAATATGTGGGTACCCGGTTGTTTTGGGATTTGGGCATCCTGGAGGAAATGATCGATCAAACGATCGGGTAATGTGCCGACTTTTCAAAAGCGAACAGCGCGTTCAAGCGAAAGAATTGAGAGCAAGACGCCATTTTCTAAAATTTCAGGCTTAACCCAATTCCGCTGTATGAATCAGGCAAAATGTGTTATAATTCTAAGCTAAATACAATTAATGATGTAAGGAGAGTTTGAGGATGCAGAGCGAAGAAAAACGGGCTACAAATTTTATTGAGGAAATCGTTGAGCAGGATTTGGCCAACGGCAAGCATGAACAAGTGCACACCCGTTTTCCGCCTGAACCCAATGGCTATCTTCATATTGGCCATGCCAAGGCCCTGTGCGTAAACTTTAATATTGCGCGCAAGTACAAAGGCACTTGCAACCTGCGGTTCGACGACACCAATCCGGTAAAAGAGGATACCGAATATGTGAACGCCATTCAGGACGACATCCGTTGGTTGGGCTTCGAATGGCAGAACCTATTTTATGCCTCGGATTTTTTCGGCGAGCTGTACGAGATTGCGGTCAAGCTGATTAAAAAGGGCGTTGCCTATGTGGACGATCAAACCCCTGAACAGATTCGGGAAAACCGGGGTACTTTGACCCAGCCTGGTGCGAACAGCCCCTACCGGGACCGCAGCGTAGAAGAAAATCTGGATTTGTTTGAGCGCATGAAAAACGGCGAATTTGCCGATGGCAGCCGGGTGCTGCGGGCCAAGATCGACATGGCTTCTTCTAACATGGTGATGCGAGATCCGGTTTTGTACCGCATTATGCGCCACCATCACCATCGCACCGGTGACGATTGGGTAATCTATCCGATGTATGACTTCCAGCATCCGTTGCAGGATGCCATCGAAGGGATCACCCACTCGCTGTGCTCGCTGGAGTTTGAGATTCACCGCCCGATGTACGACTGGATTGTTCGGGAAGCCGGGTTTGAGCACCCGCCCCGCCAGATTGAATTTGCCCGTTTGAACATTACCCGAACCGTAATGTCCAAGCGCTATTTGCGCCGCCTGGTAGAAGAAGGCTATGTGAGCGGTTGGGATGATCCCCGCATGCCAACACTGATCGGCATGCGCCGCCGCGGATACACGCCCGAAGCCATTCGGGATTTTATCGAACAGGTGGGCGTGTCCAAGGCCGATTCCACCGTGGACGCCGCATTCCTGGAGTTTTGCGTCCGGGAGCACCTGGGCGAAATTGCGCCCAGGACGATGGCGGTTTTGGATCCTCTCAAGCTGGTTTTGACCAACTGGCCTGAGGGCAAAGTGGATCAAATCGAGCTGGAGAATCATCCGGCGCACCCGGAGATGGGCACGCGTACGCTGCCGTTTGGGCGCGAACTGTACATCGAGCGGGAAGACTTTATGGAAGATCCACCCAAGAAATTCTTCCGCCTGGCACCCGGGCGCGAAGTTCGCCTCAAAGGCGCCTATATCATTCGGTGCGATGAAGTGATCAAGGATGCTGAAGGCAACGTGGTGGAGTTGCGCTGCAGCGTAGATTTGGAAAGCCGTTCGGGCAGCGAAGGCGGCATGCGCAAGGTGAAGGGCACGCTTCACTGGTTGAGTGCCGAAGCGGCGATTCCTTGCGAAGTGCGGCTGTACGAACCCATTTTAAACGACGAGAACGAAGAGAGTATTCTGGAAAACGAGCTGGATGAAGAAGGCATAGAGGTCACCGAACAGGAAGCGCCGGTGTCCAAGGACTTTATCGACCGGTTGAATCCGAACAGCATCAAGGTGCTGGAAAACAGCTTGATAGAACCCATGATTGCCGAGGCGCAGGTGGGCGACAAATTCCAGTTCCTGCGGATGGGCTATTTCTGTAAGGATAAGGACAGCACGGCCGTTAAGCCGGTGTACAACCGGGTGGTTTCGCTGAAAGATTCCAAGCACAAAGTTAAAAAATAAGCCCACAGGATACCGTGCAAGCCATCCGCCGGCACGCGTTTGCGCCTACACGGCATGAAGGCAGCGCTTCGGATGGCGCTTTAAACCCAATGAACATGATTTGTTAGGATGTGTGATTTATGAAAATTCGCACCCGCTTTGCGCCCAGCCCCACCGGCTATATGCATGTGGGCAATTTGCGCACGGCGTTGTTTACTTATTTACTCGCCAAGCACGAAGGCGGAACCTTCATTTTGCGTTTGGAGGACACCGATCAGGAGCGCGAAGTGGAGGGCGCCGATCAGCTGATTTATCGGACGCTGCGAGGGGTTGGTTTGAATTACGACGAAGGGCCGGATGTGGGCGGCGATTATGGCCCCTACATCCAAAGCCAACGCCGGGGAATTTACAAACAATATGCCGACAAACTGGTGCAATCGGGCCATGCATACCCTTGTTTTTGTACCAAGGAGCGCTTGGAGCAGGCGCGGGCGGAAGCGGAAAAGAAGGGCGAAACCTTTAAGTACGACAAACACTGCCTGAAGCTGGGCAAAGAAGAAGTTGCGCAAAAGTTGGAAGCCGGTGTAGAGCACGTAATTCGTCAGAACATTCCCACCGAGGGTATAGCCGGGTTTGACGATTTGGTATACGGCCGGGTGGAGGTCGAGGCGAGCACTCTGGACGACAACGTGCTGATCAAGGCCGATGGACTGCCTACCTATAACTTTGCCAACGTGGTGGACGATCACTTGATGGAGATCACCCATGTGATCCGCGGCATTGAATACCTGTCTTCATCGCCCAAGTATAACTTGTTGTATGAGGCTTTTGGCTGGGAGCCGCCCAAATACATTCACGTTACCCCTGTGATGCGCGACGCCAAGCGCAAGTTGTCCAAGCGCGACGGCGACGCGACGTTTGAAGATTTGTGCAACATGGGTTATTTAGATGAAGCGATCATAAACTATTTGGCGTTGCTCGGCTGGAGTCCCAGTGGTGACGAAGAGTTCTTTACTTTGGAAGAACTGGTTGAGCAGTTTAGCATAAAAGGCTTGTCCAAATCCCCTTCTATCTTTGACATAAACAAGCTGACTTGGTTTAACGCCGAATACATCCGCCAGCTCCCCTTTGAGCGGTATATGGAGCTGGCCACCCCCTGGCTGGACCGGGTGCTTAGCGCCGACAGGTTTAATTACAAGCGCATCGGCGAGCTGCTGCAAAGCCGAACCGAAGTGTTTAACAGAATCCCCGAAATGGTGGATTTCCTGGCGGAGCGGCTAGAGTTTGGAACGGATTTGTACACCCACAAAAAAATGAAGACCAACCCGGAAGTGGCGCTTGGCGCACTCAAGGCCATGAAGCCGGTGCTGGAGGGGATAACCGACTGGCAGGAGTCCGATATTCATGACGCCTTGATGGCCGCAATTCCGGGTACAGGGCTCAAAAACGGACAAGTGCTGTGGCCGCTGCGCATTGCAATTTCCGGCAAGGCTTCTACGCCCGGCGGTGCCATCGAAATTGCTTACTTGCTGGGCAAAAGTGAAACCCTTGCCCGGTTGGATACATCCATCGCTCAGCTTGAGCAAAGCGCCGGATAAAGGATAGTGTTTAGATAGTATAAAAATAAGGCACCGGAAAAAGCATTCCGGCGCCTTGTTTTTTTATGTTTATGCGCGCTAAAAATTTCGGGAAAAAGCAAGAGAAAAAATGCTTAAGGATTTGTGTTGTTTTGCTGGGCATGGCGCAGCGAATATAGTAACATAGCAATAGGATATTTTAAGAAGAAACATTGTAAATGCGTTCGGCCCAATTTGGATCCCAACCGGCTTTTATAACCTGGCAGGATGGAAAGGGTGGAGGATATGCGCGGACAAGCTCATTGGAATTATACACCGTACACCAGGCTAAACGAATATCAAAAACGCAGCGCGCCCTATATATGCCGCGTGGCGCCCGCCGATGGTGCGATCGAAATCGAATGGTTTGACAAGGGGAGCGGACAACCCCACGATTTGTATTACAGGCGTTTGAACACCGACTTGCCCTACCAAAGGATGGAAGGTATATCCAGCGTAGTGCGGATAGAAGGACTAGCGCCGGCGCGCGAATATGAGTTTTACGTGGCGCGCCGGGATTTGAGCGCTCGAAGTGATCTGCGCATTGCCCAGGCGGCTTCCGCAGTGGGTACGGTAGTCAATTACTTGCATCCCTATGATGAAGCATACGCCTTCTCAGGGCGCAGCCTGTGTAGCCCATCCATCGTGCAGCTGCCTTCGGGTGCGCTCATAGCCTCGATGGATGTGTTCGCCGGCGGTGCGCCGCAAAATCTAAGCCTGCTGTTTCGTTCCCGGGATGGAGGGCAAAGCTGGCACTACTTGACCGAGCTGTTTCCCTGCTTTTGGGGCAAGTTGTTTGTGCACCGCGGACGGCTGTATATGCTGGCCAACACCACGGAATATGGGAATCTAATCATCGGCAGTTCCCAAGATGATGGCCAAACCTGGTCAGCCCCGGTCACGATTTTGCCGGGCGCAGGTTCGGCCAAAGATCAGGGGCCGCACAAGGCACCCATGCCGGTGATCGAGTGGAAGGGCAGACTGTATACCGGCATTGATTACGGTTCTTGGGGCAGCGGCGGTCATGCCAACGGTCTAATGTCCATCGGTGCCGATGCCGATTTGCTCTGTCCACAAAACTGGAGTTGTACGGATTTTTGTGCGTACAACCCTGATTGGCCGGGCGCGGCACAGGGCAAAAGCGGCGGAGGCCTGGAAGGTAATGCGGTGCCCGGGCCGGATGGTGGAATTTACAATGTGTTGCGCTATCAGATGACCGGCTGCGACCCGGCCTATGGGAAAGCTTTGATATTAAAAGGCAATGTGGATGATCCGGAGGCCGGGCTTGAATTTCACAAGATCGTGGATTTTAACGGAGGTTCTAACTCCAAATTTGACTTGTTGTACGACAAGAAAACCGATGCTTACTGGGCCATCGTGAGCGAAGTGGTATATGCAACCCAACCGGCGCAGCGCAACGTGCTGTCATTAGCGGTGAGCAAGGGTGGCTTTGAGGATTTTCACATTGTGAAAAACCTGTACGACTTTCGGGAAGAGGACGCAGCACTGGTAGGCATGCAATACATCAGTTTTGCGTTTGACGGCGAGGATATTATTTATCTGTCGCGCACAGCGATGAACAAGGCGCGAAACTACCACGATGCCAATTATATTACTTTCCACAGGATCAAAGACTTTCGTCAATATCTAGAGGATTAAGGCGATTTAAAGCCGAAATATTATTTTCACAAGGCTCCGTAGAGAGGTAAAGGAGGAGCCACAGATCGGAAGGAGGGAATTGCTTATGTTTACCCCGAAGGTTGATTTGCACGTACACTCTTATTTTTCGGATGGAACCATGTCGCCGGCAGAAATCGCGGAAGAGGCGGAGGCAAGCCAAGTGGGTGTGCTGGCTGTTGCCGACCACAATACGCTGGAGGGCAGCATGGCCATTCGCGAAGAATGTTTTGAAAGAGGGATACGTTACATTCCCGCTGTAGAAATCGACGCACTGGAAAAGGGCGCAAATTTTCACGTTCTGGCCTATGGATTTGACATGTTGAATTTGGAATTCAGAGCATTTTTAAGCCATGCCAGTTTTTTGCTGGATGAACTCAGCGTTAAACTGGTGGAAGCCATGCAGCGCGATTACGATAGCATATCGCTAAAAGACTTTATGGAATATACCTATGACCGAAGGCTGGGCGGCTGGAAAGCCCTTCATTATTTTGTGGAAAAAGGGCTTACATCTTCTTTAAGGGAAGGGGTTCGGTTGTATGGTCGGTATAGCATCAGCTATGACGTCTCGGGCTATTCTACCATCTCTGCAATTGCCTACCGCATACACAAGGCGGGCGGCTATGCGGTGCTTGCTCACCCGGGGGAGTTGATCGACTCGGAAAATATTGATGATTTTTCCGCGGAAGTCAAGCGCATTGTTGTGGACTGTGGTTTGGACGGAGTAGAGTGCTATTACCCATCCCATTCGGAGCTGATTACGAAGGCGTGCGTGGAAATTTGCACGGAGAAGAATCTGTTGATCACGGCAGGATCCGATTGCCACGGGAATTTCGGCAGAGCCAAAGTGGGACAAATGGGCATAAGCCTAGACAAGTTGGTGTTAAAGGACTTGCTACACAAAACCTTTTGAGAATCCAAAAGGAAAAGCAAACGTTAACCTTCTTAATGCGAGCAATCGCGGGCGAAAAGTTTTGAAAAAATCTGAGCCGCAGCGCGTGGAAAAATCCATGCCCTGCGGTTTTTCTCTGGCAAGATTGTGGTTCGAAGTTTTTATTCCTAAGCGCAAAAGGGCAGTAATATTGCAATGTGCGCGGTTTTGGTGTGCTTTTTGGGAACAATAGACACAAAAAAATTTTTTAATGTTAAAAATACGGGTTGATTTTTACAAATGAGTGTGCGATAATGTACTAAATTAAATCAGTTAAACAATTAAATCATTTAAATAATATATTGCCGCAATGTTGGGCAACATACGTGTACGACTCAGAGGAGAGGTTTCGTGGCCAAGCAGGGAAAGAACCAGGACGACATATCGCAGCTCAACCGATCGTTGATCATGCGATTGATTCACAGAATGGGCGTTTGTTCGCGCACGGAGTTGGCCAGGCAAAGCGGGCTGACCAACGCTTCGGTTACGGGAATCGTCCAGCAGCTGATTGCGGCCGGTGTGGTCGAGGAAGTTGGTCTAATCGGCGGAAACAGCGGAAGGCGTTCCATCGGGCTGTCCCTGAGTTTGAATAAATATCTGTGTGTGGGCATCCGTTTGACCAGAAAGCACATCTTGGGCGGTTTGTTTGATATTTCCGGCGAATTATACGCTTCGGAGCAGCGGGAGATCATGGCCAATTCTAGTCCCAAAGACGCCATGAAGCTGATGAAGGAAATTATCACCAAGCTGTTGGAGCAGGCGGACAGCCGCCAAGTGCTGGGGATTGGGATTGCACTTCCCGGCCCGATCATCTATAAGGAAGAAAAAATCGCTTACATGAGCGCTTTTCCCGGCTGGGAAAATATTTCTATCAAAGAAGAGCTATCGGCAGCCTTTGATTTGCCGGTGCTGTTGGAGCACGACGGCGTGTGCTTTGCCCTTTCTGAATGGTGGAACCAGGGATCGGAAGATTACGGATTGATGCTATGCGTGCTGGTTGGACAGGGTGTAGGAGCCGGCATCATCAAAGAAGGGCGACCCATTCGGGGGGCGATGGGCTGTGCGGGTGAGATTGGACACATGAGCATGGATCCCTTTGGGGAGCGTTGTGATTGTGGAAACTGCGGGTGTATGGAAAAGTATTCCTCCCTGTTGGCGCTGGAAAAGATGATGCGCGCCGAGCTGAAGCACCATCCCGAACATCCGCTTTATGGAACCGAGCCGGAGTATCACCAGATTCTGCCTCTGGTTCAGGCGGGCGATCCGCTCTCTGTGGAGCTGTTTACCCGCGCGGCGCAGTATCTCGGTTATGCGCTGGTAAACCTTATCAACTTCTTAAACCCAGATGTGGTTGTCGTGACCGACGATATGGCGGTCTGTGACAAGCTGATGCAAAGCGTATTAGAATCGGTGTTGACCGAGCGTTTGTCCCCCAGGATTTTAGCGGAAACCCGGCTGATCGTGCGGCCCAACAACTCTTACCAGGCGATGCAGGCGGCCACGTCGCTCATTATGGATCGTTTTCTAAGTCAGCCTGTAATGCTGCCCCGGAAGAGCTCTTAACTTGTATTTTCTCTCGCAACGAGAAAAAATAAAATTATTTTATGGAGGTACACCATGAAAAAGACACTGTGCGTTGCTTTGGCGCTGGTTCTGACTTTGGCTATGTGCATTCCCGCCTTTGCAGAATCCGATGCCGAGCCCAAGACTGAGTTCAGCGGAACCATTCGCCTGACCGGCCCCGGCCTGTTTTCCGACGTCGGCCCCGATGGAAGCGAGGACCTGATCACCGGAAAAATGAAACCGGGCTACAACGAACTGATTGCAGAATTCAACAAAGACTACCCCAACGTGACGGTAGAAGTGAATTCGGTTCCCTGGGACAACTGGATGTCGGTTGTACAAACCGCAGCCGCCGGCGGCACTGCAGACATTTTGCTGCACGGTTCCATGCTGGCCGAAGTGTGCTTGGACCTGACTCCTTACTTGGAGAAAGACCCCCAGGTTGCCGAAGCTCTGGCCGTTAAGCCCGAAGTGTTCCGCCCCGACGAAAAGAACTACGACAAGACGGCACCCACCGGCATTTCCTATAGGGCAGAACCCTACTATGCACTGCTAGACACCAAACTCTTTGAAGAGTGGGGTGTAGAGATGCCCGACAATACCTGGACCTACGATGAGCTGTTGGCGCTGGCCCAGAAGATGACCGGCACCAACCCGACCACCGGCGCCGAAAACTATGGCGTATGGTACTTCGGCAACGAAGACGGCAACATTTGGAAGCTGTTCTCCACGGTTTCTGCCGCTTGGGGCGTAAAGACCATGGAATTTAACACCGCTAACAAATATGAAGCTAAAATGGACTTCACCTCCGAAGGCGCTGTGAAAGTGTTCAACTACATCAACGAGTTGTACAAGTGCGCACCGCCCAGCTATTTAGAAAACATGGGCAACGACAAGACTGCCACCGAAGAGAACGATATCGCTATCGTGCTGGGCGAAGGCCCCATCAGCATGTACAAAAACACTTTGAACTATGGAACCCAGGATCGTTTTGTGTACATGCCCTTCCCGGTTAACGAGGTTGACGTGGAAGCCAAGTATTCCTCCTTTACCGGTACCAACTCCATCGCGATCGCCAAGACGGCCAGCGAGCCCGACCTGGCATGGGAGTTCATTAAATGGCTGGTAACCGACGAAGCTGCAGGCGACTGGCTCTTGGCCACCGACAGCGGCCCGGCAACCCACTACGGAATGTCTAAGTTGGATCCGGAACTGCCCTACACCGCTTGCTACAACGAAGTATTCGGCCAGTTTTGGGATAACTTCACCGTAAGCCAATGCGAAGCCTTCGACACCGCCTACGGCAATGCTCTGGCTTCCTTGAGCGCTGGACTTACCGGCATGTACACCGGCACCTACACACCCGAGACCTGTGCACAATACATACAGGATCAGGTTGTCGAGTACCAAAACATGTACAAATAATTTTTGATGGAATTGCCGCGCGAAATGTATTTTTCGCGCGGCAGATCCTTCACATTGGCAGGAGTCGTTTACACTTTCGTTTGCGGCTTAGAGGCTTGTTAAAAACAGCCCGGCAATCCGGCCGACTGGTTTATAACAAATTTGGTTATGGGGAAGGGGATCCGCTTTGAAAAAGAAGAACAGGCCCACAGCTTGGAGGCTGCGGCGCGAATTGCAATGGTATTCTTTTATATTGCCTGCGATAGTATGTTTGATATTGTTTACCTATATTCCCATGTTCAGCAGCATACGCTACAGTTTGTACCGCGTGAGCGTAGTGGGTTTTGGCGAAGAGTACATTGGGCTTCAAAACTACAAAGCGCTGCTCACTTCTTCTGCGTTTTGGAATGCGGTAAAAAATACCGCCATTTTGGCGTTGTACTCCCTTGTGGTCATCCCGGTCGGTTTTGTGTTGGCTACGCAGCTGAACAGTTTGGGCAGAACGCGCACACAGTCGTTCTTTCGAGTGGCATTTTATATGCCCAACATCATCACCGGCGTCAGCGTAGTGCTGTTGTTCCAGTTTATTTTCTTGCGCGACGGCGGACTTATCAACTCGGTTCTTTCTATGATTACGGGCAAGCCGGTAACCATAGGTTGGTTGACCGATCCTAATCTCACCAAGATTTCGGCTACCATATTGGGATTATGGAGCGGATTTGGTTACAATATGCTGATCAACCTGGCGGGTATGCAATCCATTCCCCAGGAGATTTATGAATCGGCCTCTATCGACGGGTGCAACGCCGTGCAGCGTTGGCTTTATATTACAATTCCCAACATGACATCCACTTTTACTTTTTTGTTGATTACCAATATAATCGGCAGTTTCTCCCGATTTACAGATTTGTTTATCCTCAGCGGCAATAGCTCGGCTGGCAATCCCAGCGCGTCTCTTCAGACGATATTAATGTACATCTATCAGTTCAGCTTCCGCACGCCCAACTTTGGCTTGTCTACGGCTGGATCGATGGTGTTGTTCGTAATGATATTAATCGTGACCGTCATCAACTTGAAGGTTACGGGCTTCTTTAAGAAAGACCAAATTTAATAGAAGGGAGAGAAGCGCGAATGAAAAAGGCCAAACTTTTCCGAGCGGTTAACATTACGTTGTTGATAATAGTGCTGGTGGTTATATTGGTTCCGATAGCCTGGAGCCTTTCCATGTCTCTGGATCGCACGGTGCTTAACCAGATTCCAAATCCTCCGAGGCTTATTCCCAAAGAGTTTTCGGTGCGCAGCTATGAATACGCATTCAAGTCGGTGCCCATGCTGCGTTATTTTGGCAATACCATATTTTTGACGGTGATTAACACTTTGGTGAGCGTGTTTTCTGCGCTGTGCTGCGGATACGCCTTTGCCAAGGGCAAATTTTTCCTGAAGAACTTTTGGTTCGTGTTCATGCTGGCGGTAATGATGATCCCCTTTGAGTCCATCATGGTGTCGCTGTTTTTGCAATATCAGCGTTGGGGTTTGCTGGACACTTATTATCCGCTAATCTTGGGTTCTTTTGCCTACGTATTCGGCACATTTTTGGCGCGCCAGAACATGTCCCAGTTGCCCGACTCGCTGCGCGAAGCCGCCTTCATCGACGGGGCCAGCGAATGGCGCACGTTCTTGACCATCATCGTTCCGCTAAGCGGACCGGTCATCGCTACGCTGTGCATTCTGCAGGTAATCGGCCAGTGGAACAGCTTTTTGTGGCCGCTCATCGTCATCAGCTCTCGCGATAAGTTTGTAATTACCGTGGGCGTCTCCATGTTTAACGCTTCGGAAAGCGCTCGCTATTTGGGGCCGCGCATGGCAGTGGCCGTAATCAGCGCACTGCCGCTGGTAATCATGTTCTTGTTCCTGCAAAAGCATATTGTGGCTAGCATCGCGGTTAGCGGAATCAAACAATAAAGGAGATACTCCTATGAATAGGCGCCAAGTTTTTGCAGACATCTGTGCGCACAGAACGCCGGAGCGCGTGTTGATTGATTTGGGCGGTTGTCCGCTTTCGGGGCTTTCCCCCGAAGCGGCGGCCTCCCTTTACCGATTGTACGGATTTTCTGGAACCGAAGCGGAAAACCGCGAAGAGCTTTACCGTGCGCTGGATGTAGATACCCGGGGCGTGGGTTGGATTTTAAAACCCAAAAAGTCGCAATACAAAAGGGTTAGCGATACCGAATACATCGACGAATGGGGTGTGCCCCGCAGGTTTACCGGACTATATTGGGACATCGTCGACCATCCGTTGAAAAATGCCACGCTCCGCGATCTGGAGACCTACGCTTGGCCAGATCCACAAACCATAGACCCGAAGGATGTGGAGCAAATTGCGCACGAAGCGCGGGAATTGCACGCAAACACCGACTATGTGGTGTGCGCCTCCCATCCGGTGTACGGCATATTTGAATTGGGCTGCTGGATGGTGGGGTTTGAAGCGTTTATGATGCGCATGGCGCTGGAGCCTGAGTTTATCCATCGTTTCTTTGAAATCGTGCTGGAATATCAAATGCAGGTGAACCACATCTATTATCCATCCTTGGCACCCTACATCGACTATACGTCCAGCGGTGACGATTTCGCGACCCAAACCAATTTGTTTTTTTCTGTGGATATGTTTCAAAACATGATGTCCCCATATTTTCAAGAGCGCATAAGTCAAACCAAAGATTTGTGCGGTGCCAAATTTTTACACCACTCCTGCGGCAACGTGCTCAGGCTGATCCCCGAACTGCTGCGTTGCGGAGTGGAGATACTAAACCCTATTCAGCCGACCGGCAGTGACATGGCCCCGCAAGGGCTTAAGAGCGCTTTTGGCGATCAAATTGTGTTTCACGGGGGGCTGGATACCCAAAGCGTGCTTCCCGAAGGCGATGAGAGCAGCGTGCGCCAAAGCGTGCACGAACTGTTGGATGTCATGCAGCCTGGTGGAGGCTATATTTTTGCCGCCGCTCACAACTTACAAGCCGATGTACCGGTGGAGAACATTGTAACCATGTTCAAGGCGGCTAGGGACTGGAAACCGAAAAAATAATTTAGGTCAAATGGAGGGCATAATTTATGAAAACCATTTCCTTAAACGGTGATTACCTTCTTCGCTATTACGATCAACAGCTAGAAGTCCCCCCTGCAAAAGAAGACATGCAGTCTATACCGGCCAAAGTGCCCGGAAATGTGGAGATTGACTTGATGAATGCCGGCATACTGCCCGACATTTATTTTGGCAACAACATTAAGCAGTTGCGCCCTTATGAATTTTACGGCTGGATATACGAAAAAGAGTTTGAAGCGCCCGAAGTGGGCCCCAAACAACGCATATTTCTAAACTTTGGCGGAGTGGACTGCGTGGCGACTTACTTTCTAAATGGCCAAGAGTTTGCAAAGAGCGACAATGCGCTGATCGAACACCGGTTTGATGTAACCGATATCATAAAACCTGGAAAGAATTTATTGGAAGTCAAGATAGATTCGCCCATACTCTATGCGGCGCAGCAAGGCTACGAGGCCAATTCCAATGCGCTCGAATTCACATACGAAGGGCTCAAGGTGCGTAAAGCGCCCTCCCAATATGGCTGGGACATCATGCCCCGCGCGGTGTCAGCCGGTTTGTGGCGGGATGTGGAGCTGCAGATTGAGAACCCCACCGAAATAGACCGCCTATACCTGGCTACTGTTGACCTGGGCAAAGACAGTGCCTGGCTTACCTGTACCTACCAGCTGCACACCGATGTGCACAACTATGCAGATTTGGCGCTGCGCATTACCGGTTGCCTGAAGGGTGCAGTCGCCTTTGTCCATGAAAAGCCGATCACGTTTGTGGCTGGTCGCTTCGAAATACAGGTGCAAAATCCTGCGCTCTGGTGGCCCATGGGCTACGGCGAAGCCAACGTGTATGACATCAAATGCGAGCTCTTGCATAAAGGGGAAACTATAGCCGATTATGATACCAGCTTAGGCATCCGCAAGGTTAAGCTCAACCTTACAGACATTACCGATGCCAAGGGCGGCGACTTTTCCATCCACGTCAATGGCGAGAAAATCTTGTGCAAGGGCAGCAACTGGGTGCCGGCCGATGCAATGCACAGCCGGGATGCCGGCCGCTACGAGCGCATGCTGGATTTGTGGGTGGACACTAACAGCAATATTTTGCGCTGCTGGGGCGGCAACGTATACGAAGATCACGCGTTCTATGACTACTGCGACCGCCATGGCATTATGATCTGGCAGGATTTCACCATGGCTTGCGGGCTATATCCTCTGGATGAAGCGTTTTTGGATGTGATGCGCAAAGAGGCAGAGTCCGTGGTCATCAAACTGCGCAACCATCCTTCCATTATCCTGTGGAGTGGCGACAACGAATGTGACGCTTTTTACGCCATGGCGGGTTCTATACACGATCCGGCAGTCAATCGCCTCACCCGGGAAGTTTTGCCCCAGGTGGTGGTGCGCCAGGACCCCTATAGGCAGTTTTTGCCCTCTTCGCCCTACATTTCACCGGAGACCTTTAAGCTATCGGGTGGGGATTACGGCAAAATGGAGCAGCTGATGCCTGAAAATCACTTGTGGGGTCCCAGGGATTATTATAAATCCACTTACTACTCTCAGGCAGTCAGCCACTTCGTCAGCGAAACCGGTTACCACGGCTGCAACAGCTTGTCTTCCATGAAAAACTTCATCAGTCCGGACAAGCTGTGGCCTTGGCAGAACAACGATGAATGGTTGACCCATGCTGCCGAGATGAGCGGCGAAACCGGGCCTTACGCTTATAGGATTCAGCTCATGGCCGACCAAATTCACGAAATGTTTGGCTTCGATCCTGATAATTTGGAAGATTTTATATTGGCCTCCCAGATGTCCCAGGCCGAAGCAAAGAAATTTTTTGTAGAAATTACCCGGGTGAAGAAATGGCGGCGTACCGGCGTAATCTGGTGGAACATGATCGACGGTTGGCCCCAGTTCTCCGACGCGGTGGTGAGCTACGATTACATTAAGAAGCTGGCTTATTATTACATCAAGCGCTCCCAGCAGCCGCTATGCCTGATGATGTCTGAGCCTCAAGACTGGCACATTAATTTGATGGCCGGCAACGATACCCTGCAGGACAGCAAGGGAAGCTACCGGGTGACCGATGGGGACACCGGAGAGGTTGTGGCTCAGGGCGAATTTGAAGCGCCCAAAAACGCGACAACCCAAGTGTGCGCTGTGCGCATATCCCATGGGGATCAGCGGCTGTTTTTGATTGAGTGGGAAGCTGGCGGCGTGAAGGGCGCCAACCATTACGTGCTGGGCATGCCTCCGCTCTCTTTTGAGCAGTACAAGGCCTGGCTACCCAAGATTGCTGCGCTAGACGGATCATTCGATGCCCAGAGCATTGGCCGATAAAGGAGAAAAAGCATGAAAAATCAAATTTCCCTTAACGGGGACTGGAAACTGTACTATGCGCTGGAGACCGATGCGCTAGGCGACGATTTGCAGGCGCTGCCGGAGGCGGGGCAGTGCATCACCGCACAAGTGCCCGGCAATGTAGAATTGGATTTGTTCCGCGCGGGCATAGAGCCGGATCCTTTTTATGCCGAAAATCTGTATCTGTTCCGCAAATATGAGTTTTACAGCTGGCAGTTTGAACGCACCTTTAAGGCACCTGATAAGAACGGCTCTCGCTGGGTGCTGCGTTTTGAAGGGCTCAATAACTTTGCCGAGATTTTTGTAAACGGCCAGTGGGCAGGCGAATCTCACAACTCCTTCATAGAACATGAATTCGACGTGACCGACCTGCTCGAATACGGCGGCGAAAACAAGCTGGTGGTTCGCATTCGTTCGGCGGTGAACATGGCGCGCAAATTTGACTATCCGGCGATGATCAGCAACGACGAGTTTTCCATGCTGCGTATGCCGCCGTCCTCCTTCGGTTGGGACATTATGGGCAGGTTCTTGTCGGCGGGCATGTGGCGCGGCGTTTCCTTGTGCGAGCAAAGTCCTACCCGCATTTTGGAGACTTATTATGCAACCACTCGAATTTCGGCCCACGGCGAAGCCGCGCTGAAGGTGCGTTACCGGTTTGAAACCGATGCGCCGATTTTGGACGGCTTCAAGGTTCGAGTGTCAGGGCATTGCGGAGACAGCACTTTCGAATCCGAATCGGTAGCCCACTTTGTCAGCGGTACGCTTATGGTTTCCGTGCCCAACGCCAAGTTGTGGTGGCCCAAGGGCTATGGCGAGCAGCCCCTGTACGATGTCACTTTGGCGCTGGTCAAAGATGGGCAGGTGGTGGATGAATGCACGCAGCGTATTGGCCTTCGCAAGGTGGAGCTGGACCACGTGCTCAAGCCCAACGACGAGGGAGAATTTCTGATCCGTGTAAATGGCTGTCCCATCCTGGCCAAGGGAAGCAACTGGGTGCCGCTGGATGCGTTGCACAGCCGGGATGCCGAGCGACTGCAGGCTGCCCACGATTTGCTGGATGATGTAGGTTGCAACATCGTGCGCTGCTGGGGCGGCAACGTATATGAGGACCACGCCTTCTTTGACTTGTGCGATGAACGGGGCATCATGGTGTGGCAAGATTTTGCCATGGCCTGCGCGGTGTATACGCCCGCCCAGGAGTTCGCCGACGAAATTGAGTATGAAGCCACTTCGGTGGTCAAAAAACTGCGCAACCATCCGAGCATTATCCTGTGGGCGGGGGATAACGAGGTGGACGAGGGCTTAAGCGCCATGGACCTACCTAGCGATTCCAGCCGCTACAACGCGCTGACCCGGGAAGTATTGCCCCGCGTGGTGCGCATGCACGATCCCTATAGGCTGTATTTGCCGTCTTCGCCTTATATTCCCGACGGAATTGAGCGTTACGCTGTGCCCGAGCAGCACAACTGGGGCGCCCGCGCATACTTCAAGGATGATTTTTACAAACATTCTACCGCCCATTTCATCAGCGAGTGTGGTTATCACGGCTGCCCGGCGGTGGATTCCCTTAAAAAATATATTCCCGAGGACAAGCTGGTGCCTTGGCTGAATAACCCGGTTTGGGATGCTCACAACACCGACTACATTCCCCATGGCGAACGCGGCTACAACCGCATTCAACTGATGCACGATCAGGTGGATATTCTGTTTGGCAGTGTGCCCGAAGACTTGGAGAAGTTTGCCCGGTTGTCTCAAATTTCCCAGGCCGAAGCCAAAAAATTCTTCCTTGAGCGCACCCGCATCAAAAAATGGCGCCGGACCGGCGTGATTTGGTGGAACCTGCTGGACGGCTGGCCCCAGATTTCCGACGCGGTGGTCGATTACTATTACGCCAAGAAGCTAGGGTACTACTACATCAAGCGGGTACAACAGCCCATCGCTGTGATGATGGACGAGCTGGTGGACTGGAGCCACGAAGTGGTGCTGGGCAACGACAGCAACCAAACCCGTATGGTGCGCTACAAGGTGACCGATGGCGATACCGGCGAAGTGTATATGAGCGGCGAAGTGTGCTCTCCAGCCAACGAAAACGTGTCTTTGGGCCACATCCGCGAATTGTCCGGGCGTCAGAAGCTATATTTGATCACCTGGGAGATCGATGGGGTGGAGTACGGCAACCACTATATTTCGGGCTTCCCTTGCTACGACGCCGACAAGATGCTGGGCTGGGTGGACAAAATTGCCAAACTGCCCCAACCCTTTAACTGGGAGGTTTAACCCATGACAAAGTTAGGACTCTGCGGAGATTGGACGCTATACTTTAAACCTGAGAAAGCAGGGCAGTCCGACCAGTTTTCCCGCCGGCTGCTGGAGGATTGCCAGTGCATTGCCGCCGTGGTGCCCGGCAATGTGGAGTTGGATTTATGGCGGGCAGGCCTGTGTGAAGACCCATTTTTTGGTGAAAACTTGCACGATTTTGCAAAGTATGAATATTATCAGTGGATTTATGAGCGGGAGTTGACGATTCCGGAAGATTTTCCCGAAGGCGATTTGGTGTTGCAGTTTGATGGAATTGACACCATAGCCGACCTGTATCTGGACGATGTACACATTGGCCGCGCAGAAAACATGATGGTGGAGCATGAATTTGATATATCCCAGGTGGCTCGCCGAGGTCAGACCTACAAGCTGTTTGTTCACATCCATTCGGCGATGAACTGGGCGCGCTCCAAGGAATACACCATGGCGATGCGGGGAACCGGCCACCGGAACGAAATCTGCCATTTGCGTAAGGCGCCCCACTGCTTTGGCTGGGATATAGCGCCCCGGTTGGTTTCGGCCGGCTTGTGGCGGGAGTGCAGGCTTGCGCTGCGCCAAAAGACCCGCTTAACCCAAACCTATTACGCAACGCCTAAACTCGAAAACGACGGCATCCATCTGCAGTATGGCTACCGGTTTGAAACCGATGCCGACACGATGGCCGGTTTTGTGGTTCGGGTTCGGGGAGAGCTTGGGGAAAGCACCTTTGAGCACCAGCTTCCTGCCCATTTTGTCAGCGCCAACCACTCCTTCTTTATTTCAGATCCCAAACTGTGGTGGCCGCGGGATTATGGCGATCAGCCCTTGTACACGGTGACTATGTCCCTCTTGAAGGATGGACAAGTGGTCGACGAAAAGGTGGAAAAGATTGGCCTGCGCACCGTGCGCCTGGAGCGTAGCTTTGAACCGGGCAACCAGGTGTTCCGCTTTTATGTGAACGAGGTGCCCATCTATGTGCGCGGCACCAACTGGGTGCCATTGGATGCGCTGCACAGCCGCGATGCCCAGCGCTTGGACCGTGCCCACGATTTGCTGGTGGAATCCGGCGTCAACATGGTGCGCTGCTGGGGTGGCAATGTGTATGAAACCGACCGCTTCTTCGACAAGTGCGATGAATCCGGCATCATGGTTTGGCAGGATTTTGCCATGGGCAACACCAACTATCCCCAAACTGATGATTTTGTGCCCGCGTTGGAAGAGGAAATGGGCAAGCTGATTTGCCGCATTCGCAACCACACCAGCATCGCCATATGGTCTAGCGATAACGAAATCGATCTAAAAAATATGGGCTTTATGTATCCGACTTACGACAGTCGGAGAAACCGGGTGGCCCACGAAACCTTGCGCCGCATCGTGCAGGCCCATGATCCATATCGGTTCTACCTGTGCTCCTCCCCGGAGATTCCGGAAGGGTTTGATACCGAAAATGTGCCCGAACAGCACACCTGGGGCCCCCGCGCTTGGTATAAGGACGATTTTTATCGTTTGAGCAGCGCCAGTTTTATCGGCGAAGCCGGTTATCACGGCTGTCCTGCGCCTGAAAGCATTAAAAAGTTTATTCCGGCCGACAAGGTTTGCCCTTTTGATAACACGGCCTGGGCGGCGCACAGCACCGAGGATATCCGTATTGAGCCGGTAATAAACAGCCGCAACCATTTGATGGCCAACCAGGTTAAGCTGATGTTCGGCAAAGAATATAAGGACTTAGATCTGGACGAATTTGCATATCTGTCTCAAGTTTCCCAAGCCGAAGCCATGAAGTTCTTTGTGGAACACTCCCGCGCTCTCAAATGGCAGCGCAGCGGCATCATCTGGTGGAATTTGATCGACGGCTGGCCCCAGATTTCCGATGCGGTCACCGATTATTACTTTGTCAAAAAGCGCGCCTTTTCGTATTTGCAGCGGGCGCAGCAACCGGTGCTCATCTTTTTTGATGAGATATCGGGTTGGACACATAAGGTACTAGCCACCAACGACACCAGAGAAGAAGCCCGTTTACGCTATCGCGTGCAAGAGGCCGATAGCGGCGAAATGGTTTTGTCGGGCGATGCGGTCATACCCGCCGGAGGGAAGATGGAGCTGGGCATGCTGAAGGAAATCGGCAGCTCGCAGCAGCTGTACCTGATCTTCTGGGAGCAGGATGGCCGGGAATATGGAAACCACTACATTACCGGCTTCCCGGCCTACGATGCGAAGCGCATGCACGAGTGGACCGAAAAAATTGACCAGCTGCCCGTGGGTTACTGGAAAAAGTAGGTTGGCTCACAAAAGCTTTTAAACGGAGCTATACAATCATAAGGCTCTTGATCCACAGCACACCGACCGGTGCGCCGCGGGCCAAGAGCCTTTATTGGCTTTAATCAAAAAGATGCCTGACCCATTTGGATCAAGCATCTTTTTTGTCCCTTAAACGTTTTAGCGTCGCGGTTTAGCGTATAAGCTTTTCTTTTTGCATCAGTTAAACAGGATCAGCCCAAAATTGGTAACCGTATTTTGGCCGTTTATGTATTTAAAGCCGCAAGGTTCAGCCATCTGAGCGATGAACAATCCGGTGGATTCCACCGAAGGAATGGCTTGATCCGGCTGTTGGCAAGGCGCATCGGGATAGGTGCACGGTTTGCACAGCTGGCAACTGCCCGCGCCAAAGATCAAAAACTCTGTGGAGGTATCGTCCAAAATGTTCTTAATTTGGCGCACATAGCCGTCGAAAGCTTCCCCGATTTCCATCATGCCTTCAAAATCGAAGGAATCTTCGATGGTGCCCACATAGTTAAACAACACAGCGTGCTCAAAGTCTAGCATGCGTTCTTTCCATTGGTCGATCGGCCCTACGCCCGGCGGGCACATCCATGTTTTCCCATAGCGTCCGCAACCGTTCATCTCGCACATTTTGCGCACTTCATCCGAGTAGATCAGCCGCTCTTTGCTGATTTCTGCGACCTGGTTGAAGGGGATGTCTGCGGTTAATTCCAGCAGTTTTTCGTATGTCATTGTGTTTTGGTGCTCCTTTATGGAAATATATTCTGGCCGGTTTCATTATGACAGAAATGTGCTGCGCTTTCAAGGCTTGGCGCAGATATTGCATGGGCTATACGCACCACAAAAAAACGGCGCCACGGCGGAGGTTTTTTTCTCCTATAGTGCAGTTATAGCCTTTTTGACGAGGGCACCGAATGAACAATTTGCTATCCCGAAACGGATGTGGGATAATGGGCGCAACAGCTGCAGGACCGCATACTCTTTGAAGTTTCGTTTCATAAAAAAGAATTAAGAATATATCCTTAATAACCAGATACGAATGAGTCAGACGCTTAGTGATCATAGATGCGCTGCATATCTTTACAATAAACGATTGCCAGTCCTTAGGCAAAAAGAGAATATATTTTGACTGCGTCGGTGCAGCTGCAAAACGTGTACTATCATATCTTCACACGTAAGGAAATTGGGTGTGTGAAGCAATGTGGCCCAAGAAAACATAGAAAGGAAAGAATATATGATGGCTAACAGAATAAATATTGGTGATGAGATCAGAGTCATTGCTTCCTCTCGCAGTTTGAGCATAGTCTATCAAGACATCTATGACAATGCCTTACAGTTTCTTTCTGAAAGCGGTTTTAAAGTGACTTTTTCGGACAACTGTAGAGAACGGGATTCTTTTAATTCCTCAAGCATACAGTCCCGCATCGACGATCTGCACAACGCGTTTCAGGATCCCAACGTCAAAGCGATCTTCACTGCAATTGGAGGATTTAACGTCAATCAGCTTCTTGAACATGTTGATTACAAGCTTATTAAGGAACATCCTAAAATATTGTGTGGATATTCAGACATTACGGCTCTGCTCAATGCCGTCTACGCACAGACTGGCTTAATCACCTATCATGGTCCTCATTTTTCCTCTTTTGGATTTGGTGCATATTTGGATTACACCTATGGCTATTTTAAAAAGTGTTTGTTTGAATCGAAGGCGTTTTCAATATCACCATCTCTGCAAGCGCAAAACTATTATGTAATTCAGCCGGGAATTTGCAAAGGTACAATTATCGGTGGCAATTTATGCACGCTCAATCTGTTGCAAGGCACGCGTTTTATGCCCGTCGTTGATGATGTAGTGCTGTTTATCGAAGATGACAATATTTCGGGTGATTACTTTGTTTTTGAGTTTGACAGAAATTTAGAATCGCTGGTTCAAGCCATCGGTGTCAATAGAATCAAGGGCATTGTCTTCGGCCGGTTTGATGAATCATGTAAGCTGACAGTGGAAGCCGTAAAACAAATTGTTAAAATCAAAAAGCAGTTATCAAATATTCCCGTATTATTCAATGTGGATTTCGGACATGTGCAACCCTTCGTTACCTTCCCCATTGGCGGACAAGTGTTGATCGATGCCTCCAAGCAGATTCCTTCTATCAAAATAACGGAGCACTGATTTTTGTCTTGCTAATCGGATTTTTATGGCTGGTAGTTTTCTTTGTAAAAAACGGCGTCCGCAATATGTAGTTATCGTCGCAGACGCCGTCGTTCAATTTGTTGCTCAGGGAGAGCCTACGTTATTGCGTGTTTTTTACACATTATCAAAAGCTTTTTGGGCGGCCTGGCGCACCTGTTCCAGGGACAAGTTTTTTTCCTTGGCAATTTGGGCCAGGGATTCGTATTCGAATTTATATTTTTTCACATCGTAGCCTTCGCCAAGCTTCACCTGCACATCACCCAGCGGGGTGTGCAGCGTATCTATATGGCGGCTTAGCGCATAGCGAATGTGGTTGCTGCGCCGAACGCCAAAGGTGGTGGTGTGTTTCAGCATCAGCTGTGCCAAACGGTCGGCGTCGTCGGGCCTGCACAGGCAACAAAGCAGCACAGCCGGTCGGTTTTTTTTCATTTGGATGGGCATAGTATATACGTCAAGGGCGCCTGCATCCATGAACAGTGCGCTGGCGTAGCCGATGGCCTCGCCTTCCATGTCGTCCAGGTTGCATTCCAGCGTCACGATTTCGTCGTTGGCGCTTTGGGCGTCTTGGCCCCAAAATGCGCGCACGCAGTTGGCAGCCTCAAAATCCTTGGTGCCCATGCCGTAGCCGTTTTTTTCGACAATCATGGTGGGCATCGCCCCGAACCAGTGTACAAAGTGCTTGAGCAGCGCTGCGCCGGTGGGGGTGCACAGTTCACCCCGAATTTGACCGCCGTACATGGGCACACCTTGCAGAATGTGGGCAGTGGCGGGGGCGGGTACCGGCAAGATCCCGTGAGCGCATCGCACATGTCCGCTGCCCACGTGCACCGGGGAAGCCAGGATGCGATCGGGAGCCAGCTTGTGCATCAGCGCGCACACCCCAACCACGTCGGCCACCGCGTCCAGCGAGCCCACTTCATGGAAATGGACTTGCTCAACCGGCAGGTTGTGCGCCTTGGATTCGGCTTCGGCGATTAGGGAATACACGGCCAGCGCATCTTGGCGCACAGCCTCGGCCACCTCCAGCCCTTCTATCAACGCACGGATTTCGGCCATGCCCATGTGTTGGTGGTGTCCGTGAACGTGGTGATGCCCGTGTTCATGGTCGTGCTCGTGATCATGATGATGTCCATGATCGTGCCTGTGTTCGTGAGTATGGTGATGTCCGTGGCCATGCTCATGATGATGGTCGTGTTCATAATGGTGGTCTGCCAAATCGGTGTCCAGGCTATGTTCCTCTTGACCGTTTATGGTAATCGAAACGTGGGTGCCTGTGATGCCGCACTTGGTGGAAGGGGCGGCGGAAAACTGAACGCCAGGCAGGCCCAAGTTGTTCATTTGATCGATAAACTGCTCCATCTCGGCGGGCTCTAGCAGTTCCAGCAGCGCGGCCATCAACATATCGCCGGCCGCGCCCATAGCACACTCCAAGTATAGTGTTTTCATTCGTATCCTCCTGCGCTCCCGAAATTATCGGAAGGTGAATAAAATTCAAAAGTAAAAAAATAGCGTTTAGAAAGGTGATGTTTCTGCGGAGTTTTAATTACGAGGCTTCAAGTCCAGCAGAACTGCTTCAAAATAGAGTACCAACTCCTCGGTAATTTCTTGGGCCCGCTCAGCTGCCTTGGACATCTGATCGAGGGGAAGCTGCAGCTTGGCGGTGCTGCCCATCAACCGTACCCGCAAGTCGGAGAAGCCCATGGCCATCAGCGCGGCTTCCGCTTTTTCAACGCGGTGTAGATCGCCGGCTGTGATGGACGTGTCCGTGGGTATTCGGGTGGCCAGGCAAGCGTAAGCCGGTTTGTCCCAAGTAAAAAGACCTGCAATTTTAGATAGCCGCCGCACCTCTTTTTTGGGTATTTGGCAAATGCGTAGGGGGGAGAGCACCTTCAGCTCCTGAAGTGCGCGCATGCCCGGCCGGTCTTCTGCATCGTCCGATGCGTTGGTGCCGTCGATCAGCACTTCGTAGCCGTCGGCCCGAGCCGCCTCGAGAATTCGGCCGAAAATTCGGTGTTTGCAATAGTAGCAACGGTCGGCTGGATTGGCGGCAATGCGGGGATCGGCCAGTGCATCCAAATCCAAAAAAACGAGCCGGGTGTTTAGTTGATCGGCCAACAGCTGGGCTTCCTTCAGCTCAAACGCCGGCTGAAACTGGCTGCGGGCGCAATAAGCAGTTACATCGCAACCCAGCGCGCTCGCGGCATACAACAGATAAGACGAATCCACACCGCCCGAAAACGCCAGCGCAATTTTGCTGTGTTGGGCAAAAAAATCGCGCAGCGCATCCGGAATGCTCTCCGGAATGATTTGGTTATCGTTAGGGTGAAAGTTGGCGGTATATTGATTGTTTTTCAAGGATGATCACCTCTTTAGAGTGTGTGGGTATTTAAAACAAAAGCGTTTTAGGGCTGAGGGGATTTGACGGGGTATCAAAAAATGCTTGTGAGGAGTATGTGAGCTTGCAAAGTTTCCCTGGAAATTATAACATTGGTCGATTCAAACTTCAACGATCGGGCGCTTGTGTATGCCGGGCGGAGGACAGCCGAGGCCCTGCTTTTTGAACGATCCGGCGTGCCAGAAGTCCAAAGCCAATGCCCAGCAGGCAGCCGGCGATGACGTCGCTGGGGAAGTGCACATACAAATACAGCCGGGACAGTGAGATGACGCTGGCCAGCGCCAGCGCTGCAATTCCCGCTTTGCGGTAATGCAAAAACAACGCTGTGGCCGCTGCAATGCTGGACAGCGTATGTCCGGAGGGGAAGGAAAAATCGCTGGGTGCGTGGATTAGCAGCGCATAGTCGGGGACATACGAAAAGGGCCGTGCCCGGGCGATTAAAGGTTTCAGGATGATGTTGCCGATCAGCCCGCAAAAAATCAGTGCCAGCGCCATGGCCGCCCCGGCCTTTCGGTAACGGGGCAGCGCCAGCAACACCAAGGCGAGCACAATCCATATTGCGCCGCCGTTGCCCAGCGCCGAGATCCTGGACATAAACCAATCCATCCCGGAGCTTTGAAACCAGCGCTGAATCCCATCTAGCATAGAAATTTCCAAATCAACCAGTTGATTCACTACAATTCCACCTCTTGCTTATTGAACATGCAAGCACCTACGGCTATGCGGCTTTGCTGCTGTAAAAAATTGCCCGGTGCAATAAGTCCTCTTATTCTATTATATACCATATATACCCGCCGTGGGCATGGCGCCAAACCTTTGTTTTTTGAGCGGCCCATATTGCGCAATTTTTGCATCCGCCATGGAACGTTCCGGTAGATTTTGTGTGGCTCAAATTCCGGAAATGGGTTTGCTCTGCCGATTTTTCCATGTATAATGGCAGCGTAGTAAATCCCCAAATTATTTTGCATCAAAAGCCACACATTCACTTGGAAAAGGAGTGCACCTAATTTGCCAGGTTTGGCATTGTGTGCATCGTCAACAGATTTTAGGAATGCGTTTTTTATTAAAGGAGGATATCGCTATGCGTACACTTCCCCAAAGGCAGGTTCACTTGGATTTTCACACCTCGGAACACATCCCTGGCGTCGGCAAACAGTTTGACAAACACTGGTTTCAACAAGCGCTCAAGGAAGGGAATTTAAACTCAATCACCGTATTCGCTAAGTGCCACCATGGCTGGTGCTATTATCCCAGCGATATCGATCCCCAGCATCCGACGATGGAACCCGGATTTGACTTGACCGGAGCGATGGTCGATGCCGCCCATGAAATTGGCGTGGCCGCTCCTATTTATATCACGCTGGGCTGGTCGGTGCAGGACGCCCAGGCTCACCCCGAGTGGCGCATGATCAAAAAAGATGGAACGCCCCTATATATGAACACCGATCCGGATGCTGCTCCCGACGATCCGCGCCCCGTTTGTTCTTGGGAAACCCTGTGTCCGAGCGGCGATTATGCCCAAAAGGTGTACGCGCTGACCCGGGAAGTGGTGGAGCGCTACCCGGTGGTCGACGGACTGTTTTACGATATCGTCTATATCGGTCGGGAGTGCTACTGCGACAACTGCCGGCGCGGCATGATCGAGTTGGGGAAAGACCCCGATAACGAGCAGGATGCCCGGGCCTATTACGTTCAGAACCATTTGAACTTTATGGCGGAGTGCGAGCGCATTTTGCACGAAAAGCACCCGGAAGCCACGCTGTTTTTCAACAGCGGCGGCGCCGAAATCTATCGTCCCGAGTACCATGCGGGGCAAACCCACTATGAAATGGAAGATCTGCCTACCACCTGGGGCGGTTACGACAAGATGGCGCCCCGGGCCAGCTTTATGCGCCGTTATCCCAAGCAGTTTTTGGGCATGACGGGCAAATTTCACACATCCTGGGGCGAGTTTGGCGGCTACAAAAATCCGGATGCGCTCAAATTTGAAGTGGCCATGATGGCCACTTATGGGGCGCACTGTTCCGTGGGCGACCAAATGCCGCCAAGCGGCCGAATGGATATGGAAACCTACCGGCTGATCGGCCATGCCTACCGCTACGTCGAATCCATTGAGCCTTGGTGTTACGATGAAGAGTCGACCACCGGCTTGGGAGTGTATTTGTCGGGCGATGAACAGAGCGACCAAGGGCTGCACAGCATGCTGCTGGAAAAACAACTGGATTTTGAGGTGGTCATGCCCGGCGATGATTTGAGCCGTTTTGAGGCGCTGGTTTTGCCCGATTGCGTGGAATTGAGCGCGCAGGAGGCCAAACGCATTGCCGAATTTGCCGCTGGGGGCAAGGGCGTGTTGCTTACCGGACAAAGCGGCTTGAAGGGTAGCATTTTCTTGCTGGATGTGGGCGGCGAATACCAAGGCGCTGCCAACACCCGCTTTGATTATTTGCAGGCAAGCGAAGCCGGGCTGGCCTGGGTTGACGCTCCCTTTTTGTGCTACGAATCGGCCGATCGGATTGCCGCTACCGATGGTCAGGTGTTAGCCCGGATTTACGAGCCCTGGTTCGACCGCACCTACGCCAAGTATTGCTCTCACATGAACACACCCTACAAGGACCAACCCGCAAGCCATGTGGGCGGCCTGCGCAAGGGCAGCGTGGTGTACTTGTCCCATAAGCTGTGCGCCATGTACCATCGGGACGGTGCCCAGCTGTTTAGGGATTTGCTGGTCAATGCGCTGAAGCTGGTGTACACCCCGAAAGCGCGGATCGACTTGCCCAGCGGCGGGCGCAACCGGCTTACGCTGCAAAAGGCGCAACGCCGCTACGTGCTGCACATGGGGTATGCTGCGCCGGTGCAGCGGGGCCGCACTTCGGTGCTGGAGGATATGATTCCGCTGCACGACGTAAACGCGGAAATCGACCTGAAGGAATCGGTAAGCAGCGTAATGCTTCAACCTCAAAATCAGTCGATCGATTTTTCTCAAAACCAAGGCGTGCTGCGCTTCGCGGTGCCCGAAGTGCGCTGCCACCAGGTGATCGAAATCAACTTGCAATAGAGCTGATTTTGGGCTATTTAATAGAGTGAATCTAACGAACGTACAACGCAGGGGAGGAATATTGCTTATGCTGTCCCAACAACCGTGGATAAAACCTTCGGACGGGCTGGAATTCGAACTGACCCAGGCCCAGGAACAGGGGTTGGAGATTACCGAGGAAATTAGGCAGCTCGTGCAGCGTGCCATCGACGCCCAGGGGTCGGACAAACAGGCGCTGGCGCTCAAAGCCCACGCGGCGATAGCCCGCTTGCCGATGCAAGAGGGCTATCCGTATCAGGAGCCGTCGGACCTGCAGGAGATTCGGGCGCTGCGCGCAGGCGATGACCGGCCGATGCCGATTGATCAAGCGAACCTTTACGACCGGATTTACGGTGCCTGGCTGGGCCGCTGCGCCGGCTGCCTGCTGGGTCAACCGGTGGAGGGCTGGAAGCGAGAGCGCATTGATGGCCTGCTTAAAGAGACTGGCAACTATCCGTTGACCCGCTACATTTCCTCCGACATCGCGCAGAGCATCCGGCAGAAATACGGAGTTACGGATCAGGGATCGGTGTACGGCAGCGACAAGATCAACTGGATTAACAACGTAGCCTGGATGCCCGAGGACGACGACACCAATTATACCGTTATCGGCCTAAAACTGATTGAAACCTACGGGTTTGACTATACGCCCGAAGATGTGGGCGAGTGCTGGCTACAAAACCTTCCCTATCTGCACGTGTGCACCGCCGAGCGCGTGGCCTACCGCAATTTGGTTGCGGGGTTGATGCCGCCAGAATCGGCTACTCATGCCAATAGCTACCGCGAGTGGATTGGTGCACAGATCCGTGGGGACATGTTTGGCTATGTGGCGCCCGGCATGCCCCATGTGGCGGCCGAGTTGGCCTGGCGCGATGCCAGCATCAGCCATATTAAAAACGGAATTTATGGCGAAATGTGGATTGCGGCCATGCTGTCGGCGGCTGCTTCCACCCAGGATATGGAACAGATTATACGCACGGGCTTGCGCCAGCTGCCCCAAAACTCCAGGCTGGTAGAGCGGGTGGAACAGGTGCTGAGCTGGAAGGCTCAGGGCATGAACTGGGAACAGGCCATTGAGCAGATTCATGCCGACTTTGACGAGCACAATGGCCACGATTGGTGCCACACCCTGTCCAACGCCATGATTGTGGCGGCCGGGCTGTTGTTTGGCGAAATGGATTTGGGGCGCACGCTAGCGATCACCATTCATGCCGCCTTCGATACCGATTGCAACGCGGCAACTGCCGGATCGGTTTTGGGCATGGCTTTAGGTGCGAAACAATTGCCCGAAACATGGGTAGCTCCGCTCAACGATACGCTGAAATCTGGAGTGGATGGCTTTGGCGTGGTAAAGATATCGGATCTGGCCAAACGCAGCGCGCTACTGGCGGCGCAGGCGATTGATCGTTGGCACAAATAGCGTCTCTCTTCGCCTCTCTTTTAGAAGGACAAACAAAAATTCGCAAACCCAGGTTTGCGAATTTTTGTTTGTGATATTTATAGTGACTAAAATTTAAGAAAACAAGCCCGGCAGATATAAAGTTTCATCTTACACGCATTACACGCATGGCAAAGTGGATGCTTAAATCCATAAAGGGCTGAATGGCGTTGCCGCTTCTTCGCCGAATAGCTTGATTTTATCGGAAATCAACGGATATTTCTGCGATAAGTTCTTGAGCGTGTTGCCAAAATCAATGGCGCCTCCCTGCCACAATGCCAAGGCAATCAGCCCGAGCACAATAAGCAGCGCGAGCCCAAGTAACGCGATTCCCTTCGATCGGATAATCATTCCGTACAACAACAAAAATAGGCACGATATAAGGGCGATTAAGCACAGCATCATATTCATCATCCTTTAAGCTTGGGATTCTACCAAGGCCAGCGCATCAATTAAAGAAGGCATGGCACCTTGGGCTCCCATAGCTGTGGTCGTCAGTGCACCCACAGCGTTGGCCAAACGAATCGCATCCTCCAGCGGAAAGTCCATGCTCAGTCCGGTGGCAAACCCGGCGTTGAAGGCATCCCCGGCAGCGGTGGTATCCACAACCTCCACCTTGTATCCGGGGAACAGGCGGGCGCCGTCCCGGGTGACCCAAATGGCACCTTCGGCGCCGCGCTTGTGTAGCACGGCCTTTACCCCGCGGCGCAACAGCGAAGCGGCCGCATCGATAGCTTGGCCGGCTGTTTCGGTAGGCATTCCGGTTAAGATGGCGAGTTCGGTTTCGTTGGGGGTAACCACATCACAAAGCAGCAGCAGTGCGTCGGGCAGGGGACGGGCAGGGGCAGGGTCTAAAATAATGGTTTTGTTGGCTTTGCGCAGCAAGGCGGCTGCGTGGTTAACGCTTTCGATGGGCACTTCCAGTTGCATCAGGCATATTGAACAATGATCCAGCAGCCCCATATGGCGGCTGACCAAATCGGTATCCACCAATCCGTTGGCGCCCGGCACTACAGCGATGCGGTTCTCTCCGTTTTGTTCCACTTCGATGAGCGCAACACCGGTGGTTGCTTGTTCGGAAGTTTCTACGCCGCTACGGCCGATGCCCAACTTGTCCAGCGTGTCTAAGTACCATTCGCCCTGGGCGTCCCGGCCTACGCAGCCGATCATCTCGACGCTTGCCCCCAGCTTGGCGGCGGCTACGGCCTGGTTTCCACCTTTGCCGCCGGTAAAAGTTTTAAAATCGGTGGCGGTGATGGTTTCGCCGGGCATGTGCATGCGGGGCAAACTTACGGTCATATCTACATTTAGGCTTCCCAAGACGCAGAGCGTTTTGCTGGAGTTAGGATATTGCATCGTCACACCTCAATAATTTACTTGATGATTTTGGGTTTTGTTATTTGCTCTTAGACGAGGCTTGCTCACAAGCTTGCATAAAAGCGCGAAACAGCCGGATCGAATACGGGTCATTATCCAACGTGCGTTCGGGATGCCACTGAACGGCCATCATAAACGGATAGTCGGGGCATTCCACCGCTTCGATCATGCCCTCGTCGGCGTAAGCGGTAGCGATCAGCTTGGGCGCCAAATCATCAATGCATTGGTGGTGAAAACTGTTCACTAGAATAGAAGATTTTCCCACCAAATCAAACAGCATGCTGCCCTTGGGTATCTGTACATCGTGGCAAAAGGGGCCGCCGTCTTCTTTTTGCTGATGATCCAGCTTAAAATGATCGGGAATATGCTGTATCAAAGTGCCTCCCATCGCCACGTTCACCAGCTGTATTCCCCGGCAGATGCCCAGCAGTGGCATGCGCCTTTGTACAACCCGGTTAAACAGTTCAAGCTCCAAGACGTCCCGTTCGGGTACGATCTCGCCGATGTTGGGCTCAATCTCCCGGTTGTAAAGGGCAGGGTCAATGTCGGGGCCGCCGGCAAAGACGATTCCGTCCAAAGAGTCCAGCAAAATGTCCAAATGATGGGCGGGTGTAAAATGGTTTATAAATACCGGGTGTCCGTTCAGCTGACGCACAGCGCTCAGGTAACCGGGGCCTATCAGTTGAACGTGGGGAGCACCGTCCTTGCGGTAAGGGATGATGCCTATGCGCAAATGGTTCATAAAAACTATTCCTCCGAGCGTATAAAATAATCCCGATTAAGCCATGGTTTCAAGCATTGCCAGGCTGACTTCATAGTCCGAAGGGGTGTTTGCCAGCACGCATTCCAACGAATCGATGGCGTAATCGGCCATTCGCCAAACTTCCTGTCCACTCGACCCGGCGATGTGTGGGGTGATGAAACAGTTGGGCAAGGATGTCAGAATATTGCGCTCCAGGTTTTCTTCGTCGATCAACACATCCAAAAGGGCGGTTCGGGTGGGATCCTGAAGCAAAGCATCGTACAGATCCTGTTCGCTTAGCTGGCTGCCCCGCCCGGTGTTGATGAAGGTGGAATAGGGCAGCATGCTCATAAAATGGTGCCGTTTGAATAGGCCCTGGGTAGAAGGCAGGTTGGCAATGTGGTTGGACACCACAATACACTGGGCAAAAACCTCCTCCAAAGAGTGCTTGGAAACGCCCAATGCTTGAGCCTGCTCGTCGCTCAAAAAAGGATCGTACACCCATATTTCCAAATCGCTGCCCTGTAAGAGTTCGATAACCCTGCGGCCGATGGCGCCGGCACCCAAAATACCTATTTTTACGCCATAATTGCCTGGATAGTGTTCAAAAAGCGAACGGGCTTGGGCTTTGCTGGTGTGGGTTAGGGGTTGCACGCGGAAAAAGCCCTTGGTCGCCAGCAAAATTTGGGCCAGCGTGTACTGGGCTACGGGCACGGCGTTGGCTTGCCATGCGCTAAAGACGCGCACCCCGCTGTTTAAAAAGTTGCGCGCAAAGCCTTGCACGCTGCCCGCCGCATAGAAAACCGCCTTGCAGGTGGGCAAATATTGTTTGATTTGCTCTTCGCTCCAATTGGGCATGCCCCAAGTAGAAAAAAGATATTCGGCATCCCGGAGTCGGTCGACGCTTTTGGATGGGTCTGCATCGGTCACCGCAGCTTCGGAAATGTCTACCAGCTGGCTGAGTCGTTTCTTTTGTGCCGGACCGTATACGCGGTCGATCATCCCCTGACCGCTTGCGGTTATATAGATGGCTTTATGCATTGTAAGAGCCTCCGTTTTCAAAAATACTTTGATTAAAGTTTAACACTGGGGGTAAGGTTGGTCAACAAAACCGGCGCAAAATACTACAAAAATTAGAAAATCATACTCAAGGATTAAACAAACACTGTGGAAATTTATTTTTGAAAAGCAACAATCGGTGTTTCGCCGAGCTAAAGAAGATTATCCTTGTGCTCAATCGGCCATGAATATTCTAGCGATATGCATGCAACCCGTCCGTCTTCGAGGGACTTGGGTACGTCGATTAGCCGCTGGTTGCTGGAACCGCAAAAGTTAAGCTCCAGCGAACGCTTTTCGAGTACAAAACGCCCATCCACCAACACGTCGCATGCGCGAAGCAGCTCCAGCCAGCTCGGATTTTGCTGCCCGATTTTTAAAATTTCGTCCCAGGTGTAACCGCTGTATATCCATACGTTTAACCCTGTACGCTTGGCACTTTCAGCCAGCTTGGCGCAGGCTTCCGCCTGCTCAAAAGGCTCGCCGCCTGATAGGGTCAGCCCGTCCAGCAGCGGATTTTCGTTCATCTGGGCGATAATGCTTTGCGTATCCACCACTTGCCCACCGGCAAAATCGTGGGTCAGCGGGTTGTGGCATCCGGGGCAATGGTGGGGGCAACCTTGGGTGAACACGGTGTAGCGCATGCTCGGACCGTCTACGATGGAATCATTAACCGTGCCGGCGATTCGTATTTGCATAGGGGCATTCTCCTTTTCAGCGTCAAATAGGTATGGGCCTGCGAATCATCGTAGGCCCATACCTTTATAGATGTTTGGTTAGTCGGCGTTCTGTAGGTTCAAAGAGTGTTTCACCCGGTTTCGCTCTTCGGCCCGTTTGCCGTTGTTGAACCGGTCCAGCGTGCCCACCAGGTAGCCGGTAATCCGGCGAATGCGCTCAAACTGGTGATCGCCTTCGCTGCGGCCGCATTGGGGGCAATGGTCGCCGATGATGCCGTTGTAGCCGCACACGGGGTCGCGGTCCACCGGATGGTTGATCGATCCGTAGCCTATGCCGCATTCGGCCATGAAACGAATCACCTTCTCAAAGGCTTCAGGGTTTTTAGACGGATCGCCGTCCATCTCAATATATGAGATGTGGCCGCCGTTGGTCAGCGCATGGTATGGGGCTTCCTTGCGGATTTTGTCTGCGGCGCCAATCTTGTAGTGCACCGGAATGTGGAAGCTGTTGGTGTAGTAATCCCGGTCGGTAATGCCCGGAATAGAACCGAACTTTTTGCGGTCCATAGCGACAAAGCGTCCGGAGAGGCCTTCGGCGGGCGTGGCCACCAGCGTAAAGTTCATGCCGGTTTCCTTGGCGTAGCGGTCTGCGCGCTCGCGCATATAAGTGATGATTTCCAACCCCAGCTGCTGCGCTCGTTCGCTTTGGCCGTGGTGTTCGCCGATTAGCGCGGTCAGAGCTTCGGCCAGGCCGATGAACCCGAGGGAGAGAGAGCCGTGCTTCAGCACTTCGCGCACGCTGTCTTCCCAGTCCAATTTTTCGCTGTCCAGCCAAACGCCCTGTCCCATCAAAAACGGGAAATTCTTTACCCGCTTTTGAGCTTGAATTTCAAAGCGCTCCAGCAACTGGGCTTTTACCAAATCCATGGTTTCATCCAAACGGATGAAAAATTTTTGGATATCCCCATCAGCCAATATGGCCAACCGCGGCAAGTTGATGGAAGTAAAACTCAAGTTTCCGCGCTGAGCCGGAATCTCCCGGTCTTTATCGGTAACGTTGGCGACTACCCGGGTGCGGCACCCCATATAAGCAATCTCGGTTTCTGGATGGCCGGGGCGGTAGTACTGCAAGTTAAACGGAGCGTCTTGGAAAGCAAAGTTGGGGAAAAGGCGTTTGGCCGATACCCTGCACGCCAGTTGAAACAAATCGTAATTGGGTTCTCCCGGGTTAAAGTTGATCCCTTTTTTGACTCGGAATATTTGGATTGGGAAAATCGGAGTTTCTCCATTGCCCAGCCCGGCTTCGGTGGCCAGCAGCAAGTTGCGCGTGACCATCTGCCCTTCGGGGGAGGTGTCCATTCCATAGTTGATGGAGGAAAAGGGAACTTGGGCGCCTGCGCGGCTGTTCATCGTGTTTAAGTTGTGGATCAAGGCTTCCATGGCCTGGAAGGTGGCCCGGTCGGTTTCCTTCGTGGCCATTTTAAAGGCAAATGTAGATATCTTTTCGGCGGTAGGCAGGTCGATCCCCAGCTTCATTAGGAGCTGTTTTTCCGCTTTTTGATAGCTATCGTTCAGTTTTAGCGAAGGCTTAAAAGCGCTCTGGGTGTGCGCTTCGGCAACCACCTGTTCAGCCAACTGGGCGCCGTCCTCCATGTCGGCCAACAGTTCCAGCGCTCGCCCGATGTTTTCTTTATAGCGGCGGGCAAAGGTTTTGGCCACGCCCAGCGCCATGGCGTAATCAAAGTTGTGCACAGATTGGCCGCCATGCTGGTCGTTTTGGTTGGCCTGAATGGCGATGCAGGCCAGCGCCGAATAGCTTTGAATGTCCTTGGGTTCGCGGAGCACGCCGTGGCCGGTGGAAAATCCGCCGTCGAACAGCTTAATCAAGTCAATCTGGCAGCAGGTGGTGGTCAACGTCAGAAAGTCCAGATCGTGTATGTGAATGTCGCCGTTTGTGTGCGCTTCGGCGTGTTCGGGTTTCAAAATCGACAGCGTGTTGAATTGCTTGGCGCCTTCGCTGCCGTATTTGAGCATGGCCCCCATGGCGCTGTCGCCGTTGATGTTGGCGTTTTCCCGTTTTACATCGCTGTCCCGGGCATCCTTAAAAGTAATATCGCCGTATATCTGCATCAACCGGGTGTTGAGCTCGCGAGCACGGTTGCGCTCGGCGCGGTACAAAATATAGCTTTTGGCGGTTTTGGCGTGCCCGTTTTCGATCAGCACCTGTTCTACAACGTCTTGAACGTGTTCCACGCTGGGCGCGGATGCTACCGGCTCGTTCTCTAGGTGGCTGACAACTTCGGCGGTCAGCTCGCGCATCTGACTGGGGCGCAGCACACCCTCGCTGGCCTCAAAAGCTTTACCGATGGCGTTATAAATTTTTTCTGCGGTAAAGGGAACTTCGCGTCCATCCCGCTTGATGATGGTGTTTAACATGGGGACTCCTCCAGTAACTAAAATATCTATGGGTGTCGAAACCTATGTGACATACCATGGATAGCGTTTCGCTGCTCACCAAAACGCATTATATAGTATCGCGCGCCGGCCTGCAACACAAGATATGGTAAATTTTTGCGATTTTAAAGCAGACCAAAGTCGCAAAACAAATGGAATCCTAGACGTACTGGGCCTATTTGCAAAAAAAATTCGACAAAAATTTGACAGAGAGTTTGGGTTGATTTGCCGTTGTCGGGAAAAACAGGCGACTCCAATGTAAGCAGGTTTCTCAAGCTGCAATCGAGAGCAAAAAGAAAAAACCGGGCAGCATTGTATTGCTGTTCGGTTTTTTGTCACAAAGGGGAAATGGCTACTCTACCACCACGCCTTTTTTTAAGATGATGTTGGCGTACAATGCGGTTTCGCCGGTGGCGATTACACAGTAGGCTTTTTTCGCTTGTTCGTAGAATTCAAAGCGCTCCACTTCTTCGAATTTGACTTTGCCGGCGTGCTTGTCGACGAGTGCTTGATACTCTTGCCAAATGGCAGGCTGCGGATCGTCTGCCGCGGTTTGCATCAGCTTTACCGGAGCATCCACATAGTCGTCAAGGGGGTACAGCTTGAGTATGGCGTCTAAAATTTCGGGCACCTTGTGGCCGTCCAAGCGGATCAACCTTTGGGCAACGCTGGCCGCAGGGAAGTTGCCGTCGCCGATGACCAAATCGTCGCCATGACCCATTTCCATAAGAATTTTGAGCAGGCCGGGGGAAAAGATGGAAGGAATTCCTTTGAGCATAACGGTTTCTCCTCTTTCTCTACTTGATCTGTTAAAAAACGGTTTTCGCTACACTAATGTTAACACAGTCCACTCGTTTCGCCTAGGGCAAATTGTCATCGCTAAACCATTGACTTTATGAAAATTCGTTGCTATAATATTTGCCCTTTCGTTTTTTTATCCGCCCGACCGACCCTTTCGGAGGTGCGAACGATGGAAAACATCAATCATCCGGATGCAGGTATTGAAGCTGCACACTTGCACGAAACCCTAATTCACGTAGACAAAGAAGTTCAAATGGCCGACAAAGAGCTGCAAATGGCCCAGGAGCAGCTGAGCGTGGCGCGCAAATTCGACCCGGACGGCCTCCCGCTCAGGGAGATGCTGTATTTTTCTGCGCTCCAACGGCTGAACAATTTGAAGCGCGCTGCTCAAAAACCCTATTTTACCCGAATAGACTTCATTGAAGAAGGCAATACAGACAAGCGCAAGTATTATATCGGCAGATATGGCGTGCTGGACAGCGACACCCTAGAGGTAAAGGTGGTGGATTGGCGCAGCCCGGCGGCAAACCTTTATTATTCCGGACAGGTAGGGCCTATGAATTATGCCACCCCGGAAGGCGAAATGCGCGGTGAGCTTACTTTAAAGCGGCAGCTGAGTATAGAAGCGCGGCAGCTGCGCACCATATTTGACACCGGCGTGGTTTCCCAGGATCAATACCTGCAGGCGGTGTTGGGCGAAGCTTCCGGCGTGCGCCTGCGCGAAATCGTAACCACCATTCAGGCCGAGCAAAACTATGTAATTCGCCACCCGCTGAACGTGCCGCTGGTGGTGCAGGGCGTGGCGGGCTCGGGCAAAACCACCATCGCGCTGCACCGGGTTGCATATTTAATGTATGCCTACCAGGATAAGCTGACGCCGGAATCCATGATGATTCTGGCACCCAACCCGCTGTTTTTGGATTACATTTCCGGCGTGCTGCCCGACTTGGGCGTGGAGCGGGTTAATCAAACCACATTTGAACGGCTGTTTGTGGGCTGGTTGGGCAAGCTTGCGCCCAAGATAGTACCCATGTATACGCCCGATCAGCTGTGGAAGTTGGATGCGGACCAGCGGTCGCGGGCCACACAAATTGCCCGGTGCAAGGGATCGCTGGATATGCAGCGCAGGGTTGAAAACTGGCTTGAAGCCTACAAGCAAAACTTTGTGCCCAGAGGCGATGCGCTGTTCGGCCCGGTCAAGCTTTATTCGGAGGAACAGCTGCGCAAAATACTGCTGGAGGATTTATCTCCATTTGCGCTGGACAGGCGGCTCAAGGAGTTTAAGAAGCAACTTCAACGCCGCACCAAGCAGGCGGCTGAGTCGGTGGTTAAATGGCTGCACGACGAGTGCGATCGGCGGATCGCTCATTTGGTGGCGCAGCCTATGGACGATGATTTGCGCCGCGCCCGCGCCCGAAAGCTGTACGAAAGCCGTGATCAGCGCGCATCAGAAACCCGCAAACAGGTAGCTTCCTTTGTAAAAGAGTTCATGGGCAGATTTCCGAGCACCGAACCGCTGGACTGCTATAGAAGATTTTGGCAAGACATGCAAAGCGGCAACGATCCTTCGCTGCAACTGGCGGCCCAACACACGCTGGATGGATTGTCCGGCCGCCCAAAGGCGGTAGAAACCGAAGATATGGCGGCCTTGGCTATATTGGCGATGGGGCTTGTGGAACTGCCCAAGCTGGACATCCGCCACATCATTATTGACGAGGCGCAGGACTTGAGCCCGTTGGAGCTCAGGTGGTTGCAGTTGATTTCCCGCAGTGCACCCATGACAGTGGTGGGCGATCTTATGCAGGGCATTAGCGCGTGGCGCGGGATTCACGACTGGACAGAGTTGGCCGAAGGAGTTTTTGAGGGTAAGGCGGTACAACATCATTTGGTGACCAGTTATCGAAACACGGTGGAGATCATGGAATTCGCCCTGCGGGTGGCGCGCAACCGGCCTACGCCGGGACAAAAGGAAGCGAAGCCCGTGCTGCGCCACGGAAAAAAACCTGAACTGACTCGGTATGCAAACAAAAAAGATCAGCTAAATACGATCGTCCAAACGGTGCGCAAGTGGCAGGCGGAAGGGCATGCCACCATAGCGTTGATTGCCCACGACGAAAAAGAAGCCCGGAATCTGGCGAGCAAGCTAAAAGAGGATTTAGATATCCGCTTCGTCAGTGCTCAGGATGAAAACTATAATCAAGGGGTTATGGCTTTTGCCGCGGGCTCGGTCAAGGGGTTGGAATTTGACGGCGTCATCATGGCCGATGTGGGCGTAAACAGCTTTGAAGATATGGAAATGGATGCGCGCCTTTTGTATGTGTGCCTGACCCGGCCATTGCACAGATTGAGCTGTCTGTATAGCGGGAAATTGACACCGCTGTTGAAGGATGAGATCTAACAAGGTTTGGTGGGAGAGAACGTGCTGCTATAGGCGCAATTTTAAGCATTTTCGGATGGGAATTTGGCGAATTTTAGCGAAAAAAGTGCAAAACAAGGCACAAATTGAGCCATTTATTAGCAACGCAAAGGAGGAGTCCGCGAGCATA
>CAYFTL010000012.1:0-53374 GCA_964346145.1 uncultured Oscillospiraceae bacterium
TCCCATCAACGCCTTTCTCTTTCTATTTTACCTTTTTAGACGTTTGGGAACTCTACTGTTTTTATACCACTTCAGTGGGGAGATTCCTCATCTTATATTATTAGTATTGGGGAATTTCCCCAATGCTTTGCATTTTCCAGCGTCAAGCGAAAGCGATAAACAGAGCATAGCGAAGCACACAATAGCCTAATTTAGCATATAGTAGAATTCTGTAAAGGGTCAAACAAAGGGTCAAACGTTTTATTCAAGACACAATAAAAGCCTGCAACCCCTATGGTTACAGGCTTTTTGATTGGTGCGGTCAACGGGACTTGAACCCGTACCCTCGCGGACACGCCCCTCAAACGTGCGCGTATGCCAATTCCGCCATGACCGCATAAATTGTGCGCACACAAAAAGTGTGCCTGCCCAAAGGCAGTACCCGAATTATAAGATATAAATGGAATTTTGTCAATCGAAAAACTGGTTTTCAAACACATTTGCAAAAAATAGGCATTTTAGGCGGAAATTGTGCACAAGTAGGCAACAATTCGGTGAAAATGAATGAAGTAAATTGGCAAAAGGAGCAAATTTACGGGTGTGGAAATTGCTGGTTTTACGACATGTGCGGTAAGAAGAGAGCTTTGCTTATTGCAAAAGCGTGTGTTGGCTCCTGCCCAACACAGAAAGAGAAAACGGAAGAAGTTAAATTGGATGCTTTTTCCGCTTTTTTATGAGGTTGATGGTTGAATTTGCAGATCGGCTTAAGGGGTAGAGTGAAGATGCTAGAGGGCCATCATCAAGTATTCCCAATCGCCGGATTCAAAAACCTTATCAAAGCCCAACGATTGCATGGCTTTTGAAGATTCGCTGTCTTTATCCTGCGGCGAGAGGAGCGCGGAGATGCCCAGCATTTTGGTCTGCCTTTTCATTTCTCCCAGCATTTTTTGCATAATAATGTCGCTGTCACCATCGGTAAGCGTGAAATTATTATTCCAAACAAAGCCGAGAGGAATCCTTGTGGGCTTGGTCAGTGGCAAGGAAATGACAACCTTGCCATCCACCTCTGCGACAAGTTCCAGTCCGCGTCTTTTTTTGAAAAGCTTAATGGCGTGTAGGATCTTGTCCTCGGTTATCTGCTTGGGGATCATTGCGTTGTAAACGTTTTCCCATAAATCCTAGACATCATCTTTGCAAATGTGCCGAATAATAGTTTTGCTGTTTTTCATTATTCTCATCTCCCTTTTAATGGTATTCATTTTGTGTATGTGATGTTGGTACTGCCGAGGTGTGCATCCGAATACGGCAGTGAAGGCTTTGGTAAATCCTGTATGGGTTTCAAAGCAATACTCCATAGCTACATCGCAGACGTTAAATCCCTTTTCGAGTTCTTTTGACGCTGCCAACACGCGTTCGGTGCGCGCATATTCCATGATCGAATATTTGGTTTGGTTTTTGAATTCTCTTGCTAGGTGAAAAGCTGAATAGCCGACATCTTCAGCCGACGCATTGAGAGAAAATTCATTCTTTAAGTGTTGGTTGACGAATTTTTTAACTTTGCTTATATTCGATGATTCCATATGACTGCTCCTGGTATAATGAAGTTGCGGTGCTTTTAACAAGAGTACTGTATGAAAACTTGTTATGCTGCTGTGGATATAGGATAATAAGCGCAACAGACAGGTGGCACAGCGCTTCCTCCTTGTATAGGGCTTCGAACAGCATAATTACCTCTCTGTCTTTACGGTTGGATGCGAATGGGCTTGGGTAGCGATGACGCGTTTGTATATCTAATAAGGTTGTATCGCCGTAGAAATCAGAGGATAATCCTATCTGTCTATCTTGTACATGGGAAGATCATTCTTGTTTTGCTGCACAAAGGTATGCCAAGCCGGATATCATCATCGGTGAGATTGGTAATTTCAATCGCTTTTACGCGCTCATCGAGCCGGTATTGCTTGCCGAGCCTGATGCGAAAGTGAGTCGTCGGGCGATGCTGCTAAAGAAAATAATGAAGGGCGTGTAATGAACATTATTGATATCAAGGGCTAGCTGCGCGATGAGCGAGTTTTGAGTGTAATCTCGCGTAGCCAGCATATGCCGACGATATTTGCATTTGCATGTGAAGATAATGGTTTTATTTGCGGAACCATCATACTTACATATGCCGGCAACGAAGTCTTTGAAATTATGAGTGCCGCTACCATTCCTAACTTCTAGAAAGCAAAGCGTTACAGCAAGTCTTATATCATCTGCCGGAAAGTTCTCTTATCTTTAATTGCTGTTTTTGGTGTACGGAGAAAAATGTACGGTTACAAGAGTTCTACATGGCGAGAAAGTTGAGCCGCCCAACACAGCAAGTTTTTTGGCGGTGCGCGAAGCTGAACGCGCAAACACTGTGGTGGGCGACCGGAAATAAGGCCGTTCAATGTTTCGGAGTGGAAGCCGACACAAATTCCAGGATCTGCAAAATACAAAAAGAAGGACGGGGCTGTTTCAAACCGCGGTTTGAAACAGCCCCGTCTTGTTATACGGATGGAGAATTTACCGGTTCATCAACTTGGCCATATCCTCTTCGGGGGTAGAGATGGGCGCAATGCCAAAGGTTTCCACCAGGAAGTTGAGCACGCCCGGGGAGACGAAAGCGGGCAGGGAAGGCCCCAGCAATATGTTGCGGATGCCCAGGTGCAGCAAGGTGAGTAATATGCAGACCGCCTTTTGCTCATACCAGGAGAGCACGAAGGACAGGGGCAATTCGTTCACGCCGCATTCAAAGGCTTCGGCCAGCGCCACGGCCACCTTGATGGCCGAGTAGGCGTCGTTGCACTGTCCCATGTCCATGATGCGGGGTAGTCCGGCGACCGTGCCCAGGTTCAGATCGTTGAAGCGGTACTTGCCGCAGGCCAGCGTGAGCACCACGGAATCAGCCGGGGTTTGTTCTACGAAGCGAGTATAGTAGCTGCGGCCGGGCTTGGCGCCATCGCATCCGCCGACCAAGAAAAAGTGGTTGAGCTGTCCGGCCTTGACCGCGTTCACAACATCGCCGGCCACGCTGAGCACGGCCGAATGGCCAAAGCCGGTGGTGACCACGCTACCGCCGTTAATGCCGGTCATGGCTCGATCCTCAGGATAGCCGCCCAAGGCCATAGCCTTTTCGATGACCGGGGTAAAGTCTTTGTCTTCGCCGATGTGAACCATGCCGGGATAGCGCACCACGGCGGTGGTAAACACGCGATCGCGGTAGCTGTCCTTCACGGGCATGATGCAGTTGGTGGTAAAGAGCACCGGGGCGGGCATGTTTGCAAATTCCTTTTGCTGGGATTGCCAAGCGGTGCCGAAGTTGCCCTTCAGGTGAGGATATTTTTTGAGTTCGGGATAGCCGTGGGCCGGCAGCATTTCGCCGTGGGTGTAGATGTTGATGCCCTTGCCGTCGGTTTGCTCCAGCAACAGCTTCAGATCGTGTAGGTCGTGGCCGCTAATGACGATGAATGGCCCTTTTTCAATGGTCAGCGGTACTTGTACCGGAGTAGGATGGCCGTAGGCGCCAGTGTTGGCGCTGTCCAGCAGCTGCATGCACTCAAGGTTGATTTCGCCCACCTTCATCACCAGCTCAAGCAGCTCGCTTTGCCCCAGGGCAGGATCGCCAATGGCGGCCAGGGCCTGATAGAAGAATGCGTTGACGGTGGCGCTTTGCTGTCCAAGCACGTAGGCGTGGTAGGCGTAGGCAGCCATGCCCCGGATGCCGAACAGGATCAGGGATTTGAGGGAGCGCACGTCTTCGTCCGTGGTCCACAAATCGTTCATGTCAAACGGGGTGTGGGCTGCGCAACCGGCACAGCCTACACAGCAGGTGGCGAATTTGGCCTGTTCGGCGTTGACGGCGGCCACCATTTGATCGATGGAGGCATCGTCAAAATTGACGTTGGTAACGGTGGTGAACAGCGCCTCCATAACGATCCGGTCGGTGTCCGGACCGGGGGCGTGGAGCTGGGCTGCGCGCGCCAGATCGATAAGGGCACCGGTGAGCCGATCCTGCAGATTGGCGGTGGAGCTGGATTTGCCGCACACGCCCATTCCGCCTTTGCAGCCTGCGCCGCCGGCGGTTTGTTCACACTGAAAACAAAACATAGGGTTCATATGGAATATACCTCCTGATAAAACGTTGTGAATTATTGATTGACCGGAAAGACTACGGTGAGCAGCATTTTGAACTTTTGAGGTGCAAACACTGCATGGGGAATTTTGGCCGACATGACGATGGTTTGCCCGGCTTCTAATTGATACCCCTGGCCGTCGACGGTCATTTGGCCCACGCCGTCCAGCACGGTGACCATAGCATCGCCTGAAGAATCGTGGGTGCCGATTTCTTCGCCCGCATCGAAGGCGAACAGGGTAAGGCTCACGTGGGGGTTTTGGGCCAGGGTTTTGCTGACGATTTGGCCGGGCAGGTATTCCACTTGGTCGGCCAAAGAGAGTACGTTTTGATGCTCAATGTTTTTAATGAAAACTGCCATGGGAAATCCTCCTTTTTCAAATGGGGTTAGTCTTCTATGATTTGACCGTCGGTAGACAGGGTGACGATTTGCCAGGGGATTAGTTTGCCGCAGCTTTGGAGTGCGCGCTGAACCGCGTGGACGATACCGCCGCAGCAGGGAACCTCCATGCGCACCACGGTCAGGGATTTGATGTCGTTGTGCAGCAGGATTTGGGTGAGTTTGTCGGCGTAGTCCACCGAATCCAGCTTGGGGCAGCCGATCAGCGTGATTTTGCCTTTCATGAAGCGCTCGTGAAAATCTGCGCGGGAAAAGGCGGTGCAGTCGGCCGCGATGAGCAGCTTGGCCTGATCGAAGTAGGGAGCGTTTGCCGGCACCAGCTGAATTTGAACCGGCCATTGGTTGAGCCGGCTGGGCATGGTGCCGGTGTTGATCAAACCCACCGGGACTGCGTCGGCCGGGGTAGAGGTGGCTTGGCGCCGTATGGCTTGGGCGCGGCTACCTGGACAACCAGAGGGAGCCTGGGGAGCATGGTCAGCCTGGGGGTTGTTTTGATTTCTCTGGGCCAGGTGGGCATCCACCGCGGCCTGATCGTACTCGGCAGCTTCGCGCATTTCAAAGGAAATGGCGCCGGTGGGGCATGTGGGCAGGCAATCGCCCAGGCCGTCGCAGTAGTCGTCGCGGATGAGCTTGGCCTTGCCGTCGACCATGGCGATGGCTCCTTCGTGGCAGGCTTCGGCGCACAGGCCACAGCCATTACATTTTTCTTCGTTTATTTTGATAATTTTTCGAATCATGGATGATCGCTCGCTTTCTATGGTGTGTCGTTGCTTGACCTTGTATATTGAATATACTATACTGAGGCAGGCAAGTATGTTGTTTTTACAACATAAAGGAGGAAGAAATGCAAATTCTGCAAAAAAATGTGCTGTTTTCTAATATTGATTTGGAAAATATAGATAAGATGCTTTGCTGCCTGGATGGAAGGCGCGAAGTTTTTGGGAAGGGAGAAACCATGCTGGGCATGGGCCAGCCGGTGCGGCGGTTTGGTATTGTGCTTGCGGGCAGCGCCCAGGTGGAGCAGCAAGACTTTTGGGGCAATAGAACCATATTGACCCACTTGGAACCGGGGGATATGTTTGCCGAAGCTTTTTGCTGCGTGGGGGTACTGGAATCGCCGGTGAACGTGGTTGCGCTGAAGCAGAGCGAGGTGTTGTGGCTGAGTTACCAGCGCATGGTGGGCACCTGCCGGGAGAGCTGTTGGTATCATGATCAGTTGATTCAAAACATGATGAAGGTGTTGGCTGGAAAAAATATTCGTCTGACCCGGAAAATTGAACACATGGGCAAGCGCAGCACCCGGGAAAAGCTGCTCTCCTACCTATCGGATCAGGCGCGGGAAGCCGGGGAAAACCAGTTTGAGATCCCCTTCGACCGCCAGCAACTGGCCGACTATCTGAATGTGGAGCGCAGCGCCATGTCGTCGGTGCTGGGGCAATTGAAGGATGAGGGGATTATAGATTTTCAGAAGAACCGTTTTGAGTTGCTCGAAGGCGGGCAGGAGGGGATCGGTTAAGCATTTAGGAAAAATGAAAAACAGGGAAGCGCTCAAGCGCTTCCCTGTTTGTGTGCTTGCCCGTCCGGCGAGAAAAGAATGGAGTTTTAGGCTTGAGGGACCGTTTGATTTTGATGGGTGCGCCACAGGCGCCGAAACAGCGGACTTTGGACCATGAGTTCATCGAAGCTGCCTTGGGCAGCTATCCGGCCTTGATCTACGACCAGAATGTTATCGAAATTCTGAATGTTGGACAGCTTGTGCATAACGCTGACGAAGGTGGCGTTTTTATCGCTGAGCAAGCGGTCGAAGATTTTCTTTTCCAAAATGCTGTCGATGTTGGAGGTGGCTTCGTCCAGCAGAATGATTGCGCGCCCGGCCAGCAGCACCCGGGCCAGCGCCAACCGTTGGCGTTCGCCGCCCGATAGCTTGATGCCCTTTTCGCCGATGGGTTGATCCAGGCCGTGCTCGAAGCTTTCTACCAGCTGCTTGAGATCCACCGCGTCCAGCGCCCGGTAAATTTGGTCGTCGGAGACCTGTTTGCCGGCGCCCAGCGCAAGGTTTTCGCGCAGCGTTCCGGCAAACACGGGCGCTTCCTGGGTGACCATAGACACCCAACCGTACAAATCATTCAAGCAGGTTTCTCGGATTTCCTGCCCATCTATGGCGATGGAGCCCGAATAATCTTGATTGATGCCCAAAATCGCCTTAAGCAGCGTGGATTTGCCCGAACCCGAAGCACCCACCACGCCCACCGAGCTGTGGCCCGCAATGGAGACCGAAAAATCCTTCAGGATGGGGGTGTTGCCGGCGGTGTAGTGCAAATCTTTGGCGTGGATGGTGCCATCCTTGTAACGGAAGGGCGCGCCGCTATCCAGGTTTTCGGTGTCGCGGCAATCCAGAATATCTTGGGCGCGCTGCAGCGCGGCGCGGTGTAGCTTGTAATCGATCAGGCGCACATTGAAGATGGCGATGGGGTTGTAGAGCTTGTCCACAAAGGTTAGGAGCGCGACGATGGTGCCCACGCTGTAAGCCGGGTTGCCGCCGGTCATTTGAAATATGCTGCTGACCAGTATGGCCACCTTGACGATGAGCACCAGGATCACGAAGGAGACAAAGAACAGCTCGTGAATCATTTTGAGCCTGGCGCGGGCCGAAACGATCTGCCCGGCGGTGTCTTCGCAGGCCTTAATTTCCTTTGGGTAAAGTTTTTCCACCCGGAAAAGGAAGACCTCCATGATGCCGCGCACCAGCCGGTTGTTGAGCAGCTGTTCGTTGTTTAAGATATCGTCTTTAATGAAGAGCAGTTTCTTCATCAGTAGCTTAGTGATGAGAAACACCAGCGCGTAGCCGGCGATGATGTACACGAAGACGCTCGCATCAAAATAACCGATGAACAATAGGCTGATGGTGATGGTGGGCAGCAAATCAGCGCAAACATAGTGCCAGAAATCCAGCAGCATTTCCCGCGCGGCATCGGCACCGTTTTCCACTTGTTGAATGGTGGAGCCCAAGCCAAAGTCGATATACTGGTTGTAGTCTATGGTGCGCATCTTGCGCAGCAGCATCAGCTTGCCTTCGAAAAACAGACCGTGCTTTAGGGTCTCCTGGGGCCAGGAGTCCAGGTAGGACAATATGTGTTCGAGAAACAGCAGTGCTGCGTAAGCAGTTAGGATCCACAGACAGTGTTGCAGCTGGCCGGGTACGCGCTGGAGCAGGCCGATGCCATCCAGCAATCGTTGGAACAACACCACGGAAAAACTGCTGCACAGGATTACGGAAATTTGTAAGGCTATAGAAAGGGCGAACTCTTTTTTGTAGCGCCCGAGTAGTTTTTTTAACATGGTAAGATTCCCTCACATAAAATTATTTTCAAAAGGCGATCACGCCGGCGGCTTTGAAAGAAGGCGGCGCTGAACCGGAAAGCGATACATACGGCGAAGCGAGGATTAAACCGGTGAAAGGGTGCTAAGCCGCAAGGCTGTTACATCGTTTAAGCATGACAACCGTCCTTATTACAAAGTGATTTTTGTATCAGAAACAAACCGGTGCCCTAAAAAAGAGGACATCGGCTGGAAGCGGAACGGATACATACGGCGAAGCGGGGATTAAGCCAGCGAAAGGGTGCTACGCCGTATGGTAGTTACATCGTTTAAACATGGTGACCGTCCTTTATATAAAGTCGTTTGGGAATTGTATACAGGTCGACACTCAGGAAAAGGGGATCGGCTGAATCGAGTAAATTGTGCTACACAAAAAAACGTACAAACGGTGGCGATTTGAAAATAGGTCAACGGCTGCCAAAGGGAAAGCATTAGAGCGTGTGCGGCGTTATTCCCCTACATACCCGGCAATAAATTCGCAGGTGTTTCCATTGATGACCATACACTTATAGCCGCCATCTATTACCGCCCATAGATCGGCATCAGGAGGATACATGCAGTACTCAAAAACCCAAAGATTCTCTGCTGGAGCATGCCTCACATGATGCAAAAAAAGTTGGAGCCGCCAAAGGCTTCGCCAAGTTTAATGGCCTCTTCTTTGGTGGAAATCGACTGGAAATCATCGGGAACCGTTACATGTTTCGGATCGATGGGGAATTCTAAGTCGTTCCAATCGGTGTCGTTCCATTCGAATTCTTCGAACGTTATATGCTCTGTGCCTGAAGCGTTGCTCGCGGCCAGTGTAGCGTTAGGTTGGTTTTCTTTAGGGTTGTTTAGATTTTGCCCGGTACCGAAAATACGTAGGGCGATCAACGCAAATGTCAATGCGGTCATTTTCATTTTATATTATATCATTATATATTTTCGCAATCGGTTTGAGCTCAATGGCGGGTAAAGCACTGAACTGCGTATTGATATTGTTTGCCGAAAGCACTTGCCGATACATAGGCTATGCGAGCAATTATTTTTGGGCTACGATTAGGCTGGCGCCGTTGATGGAGGAAACCAGCTGAGCCTGTGCGAAGCCGGCGGCGCAGATCAACGAAATTTCGTGGGGCGCAGTCAGCGGGGTGTCGAAGTGGATGAGCGCATCGTCCGGGATGTTTTGCTCTGTCCGTTTGCGCTGGGCTTCGGCCATGAGCAGGCTTTCCTCCTCGTCACAGCAGGCGATGTAATCGCACAGAAAAAACTGACCGCCGGGCTTTAGCGCACGGAAAATTTTGCCGAATAGCGCCTGCTTTGTAGCGGGAACAAAATGGTGCAGCGATTCGAAGGAGATGACGGCATCGTAAACCTGCTCGCCAAAATCTTGGGTCAGGTAGTTGGCGCACACCAAAGAAATATCTTTATCCGGAAACTTGGCGCGCAGTTTGTTCAGCATATCTTGGGACAGATCGATCCCGGTGACCTTTAGGTCTGGGTGGAGTTTGAAGATGTATTCAAGCTCAATGCCGGTGCCGCAGCCAATGTCCAGTATGTGCTGGAGGCCGGAGGGCAACGCGCGTGCAAAGTTTTGATAGGCCTCGTGCCAAATGGACATGTGCTCGTCATATCCATCGATCCGGGCGGAAAAGAAATCGCTCATCTGTTCTATCGGGACATTTCGTTGGCTATGTAGCCACTCTTTGAGCTCCTGCATATAGATTTGTATGTCTTCGCGAATTTTTACCGGATGTGACATGGAGTCGTTCTCTCCTTTATATAAGCCAAACCATCGCAAACCGCGCATGGCTGGAGGCAGCTTTGTTTATTTGCAAGCATTATAGCGCGGGCAGGTTGGCAGTGTCAACAATGGGCGGTGGTGCGAAAGCTGCGCAGCCACAGGGCTTGCTGTTGAAAAGAGAATTTGACCTAGGCGACCTTGTATGGTATGCTTGCAGCACCATTATACGAGCGAAGAAAAGGAAGGGGGTTTGTGCCATGGGAAAGGGTCTACCACATATGATGCTTAACGGTCTGTGCCTTTGGTGTGGCGCAAGCTCCGGTCGACACTGATTTTTGGATGCTAAAAAATTTGTGCCGGCGAGCGTGCTATACATCGTTTGCCCAGACCGTGAAGGGTCTGGGTTTTTTGTGCAAAAAATAAGGGAGTAATAAGGAAAGATGATTACATTAGAAGGGAAATATAACACTGCCCAGGTGTTTACAGACAATTTGGAGAGCGGAGCGGTGGCGCAGATTGAAGAGCTGCTCAACCAGCCCTTTGTGGCGGGGAGCAAAATACGCATCATGCCCGATGCCCACTCCGGCGCGGGTTGCACTATCGGCACCACGATGACGGTCGGAGACAAGGTGGTGCCCAACCTAGTGGGAGTGGATATCGGCTGCGGAATGGAGACCGTGATTTTAAAGGATAAGCGCGTGGAGCTTCAAAAGCTGGACAAGGTAATCCACACACATATCCCGGCCGGATTTGCAATTCGAACGGCAGAGCACCCGCTGGTAGCGCAAGCAGAAATTGCCAAGCTGCGCTGCGTAAAATCGGTGAATGTAAACCGGGCGCGTTTGAGTATGGGCACTGTGGGTGGAGGCAACCACTTTATCGAGCTCAATCGGGACGATGAAGGCCAGCTGTACCTGGTGGTGCACTCGGGCAGCCGCCATTTGGGCAGGCAGGTGGCCGACTATTATCAGAAGATGGCGCGCGAGCAGTTGAAGAAGCAGGATGTGCAAAAGAAAGCGCTGATTGCTGCCCTGAAAGCCGAGGGCCGGGAAAGCGAAATCGAAGAAGAGCTTAAAAAGATTCGGCCCGGGGTTAGCTGCGGCGAGCTAGCCTATGTGGAAGCGGATCTTTTTGAAGATTATATTCACGATATGCGCATTGTTCAGCGCTACGCCGAGCTCAACAGGCAGGCGATCGTGGACCAAATTGTGCGGGAGATGAGGCTTGACATCGAGGATAGCTTTACCACCACCCACAACTATATAGACCTTGCGCAAATGATTTTGCGCAAGGGGGCGGTTTCGGCCAAGGAAGGAGAGCGGCTGCTGATTCCGATCAATATGCGTGATGGAAGCCTGCTCTGCCGGGGCAAGGGCAACGCTGATTGGAATTACAGCGCGCCCCACGGTGCAGGGCGGCTGATGAGCCGATCGGAGGCACGGAGCAAGTTGAGCGTGGCCGAGTTTAAGCGGGCGATGGAAGGGGTTTACACCACAACGGCGAACAAGAGCACCATCGACGAGGCACCCTTTGCCTACAAACCGATGGAGGAAATCGTAAACAATATTGGCGATACCGTGGAGATTCTAAAGGTACTCAAACCCATTTACAACTTTAAGGCGGCGGAATAAGTAAAAATGCCCGGCAGGCAAAGGACGCGCGCACACAAGCGCAACGCTTCCTTCCCGCCGGGCATTTTTGTGTGGATAGATGGTGGAAGAAAATATTGCCGTTAGCGATTGACGGAGGGCAAGGCGAATGGTACAGTGGGGAAAAATATGCGGAAGGGTGGAGCGTTTGATGAAAAGGATGTTGAGTTTTGGGCTATTGATTGTTTGTTTGCTCATGTTTACAGATTTATGGATTCGGGCGCAGGATAGAGTGTGGGCTCCATACCAGGGCGTACGCATATTTAGAAAAAATGGCAAGTTTGGGCTGATGCAGGGCGACGGCAGTGTGATATGTCACGCGATATGCGATAAAATTGACATGCAGACGAGCCGGGCAAGTTCGCCTGATAAAGCATTTTGGTATTATCGACTGGAGAGAGATGGACTCCAAGGGATATATGATCCGGCCACGCAGTTTTTGTTGATGCCGGAATGGGAAAATACTGTTGGGTATGGCCTATACGATGGCTATGCTCCGTATGATGAATATTTAACGCTAACGAAGGAAGGAAAGAGCTATCTTTGGAGCTTGACCAAAAATGAAGCGGTGCTGGATATAGATACGCCATCCTTAGGGTTCCCTTATGGAGGATTGATGCAAGCGGAGATTGATGGAAAATATTGCTTCATTGATATGCAAGGGGAAATAGCGTTTGAAGGTTCGTGGGACAACGTGGGCAGCTTTCATCTAGGGCCTTTTACTTATGTGGTACAAGAGAGACAATTTGGCGTAATCGATAACCAGGGGAATTTAGTGGTTCCCTGTGAGTGGGACACACTCTACTTTAACGAAGGCATGCTGAAAACTGGGATCATTAGCGTGTGTAGAGATGAGAGATGGGGCATAGTAGATATAGAGGGCAAAGTATTGATTGAGCCCCGGTTAGCATCTATGCCTGATTGGGTTGCTGTGGGGGAGGGTGGTTTTTTCGTGCATTCAGAGGAGAATGCAGCGCTTGAAGAAACGCTGGACAGTAGGAGGGTGTTGACTAATATTCAGGGGCAAACTATCGGTGGCGAGAATGCGGTTTGGGATGATTGGCGAGTCGTGAGCGATCGGTTGATAACGGTTGAAAAAAATGGACGCTGGCAAATCGTGGATTTGATGGGCAGCCCGGTGGATGATTCGCTGTGGGATGGGGTAGAAGGTTATTATTTTTATAGAAATGCGCTATCAAAGGAACAAATTCGTGTGAGGCGAGGTAGGAAATATGGCTACTTGACTGCTGACGGCAAGGTGGCGTTGGAGCCCTACTGGTTGGATGGGGGAGTGTTTAGCGAAGGGGTGGCGTGTGTGCGAGATCCGCAAAGCAGATTATATGGTTATATTGACCAATCTGGAGAATATGTGCTACAGCCCAAGTGGAATGATGGAACTGATTTTATACAAGGCGGCGCCTTTGTCAAAGAAGGAGAGCTTTGGGGGCGCATCAACACTACGGGTGAGTATTTGATTAAGCCGCAATGGGATGATGTGCGGATCGATACAGAAGATGATGAAAGAACAGATATGTTTGTGGTAAGCAAGGGCTATAAAAAGGGCGTGGTGAGTAAGGACGGCACTGTGCTTGCGCAGCCTGAATGGAATGACATAAAGATGTTTAATGGTACCCGCTATTGGTTGGTGAAAAAACGTGGAGAATGGGGCGTTTTTGACCCTAAAACCCAAACGGTGGTCAGTGGGGAACGGTTGGCAGAAGACCAATTTAGTGATAATTATATGAGAATATATGGCGCTGAGGTGATAGAAGAACGGCCTTCCGACGTGCTTGTGAATACGGGAATATCAAGCAGCGTTTATTATAATGGCTATGGCGAAGTGGTGTGGGAAGAAGCGGTGCATTATCCCGGCAGGTGATTGAATAGAACAAAAACGATGGGCAGGTGCGCGGCAGAGTTCCACGCACCTGCCTTAATTTGGGATAAAAAAGCCGAGGGGATAAGATTAAGATTTATTCGGACTTAGGTAGGCCCAACTTGCGCATGCCACTGCCCAGGGCAATAAAATCCTGAGCGGCGTAGAAGGCATCGTTGTCGCTGATCACATCGATCCCGCAATCGGGGTACAATTCTAGAATTTTGTGCACAAGTGCTGCGCCCACTCCGCTGCGCCGCGCGTCGGGATGTACAATGATTTCGCAGCAATAGGCGGTGAAACAGCCATCGGTGATGAAGCGCGCGTAGCCACAGTAGCGTTGGCCTGCGTAGGCCACAAAAGTGAGCGAAGTGCTTAGGGCGCGCCGGTAGGTCTGCTTGCGAAAGGTGTAAAACGCCTTCCAGCCTTCGGCCGCGCAGGCGGCCAGGATGTGTGGGTAATCCCGGGCTTCATCATATGGTAAAATTTGGATCATAATGCCTTCCCCCTGTTTCGGCGGGCAAATAGCCTTGCGCCAAAAAGAATAAAGCCACCGTAAAAAACGGTGGCCTGTAAAAACCGAGTTGGCACCTCCAAGGGGAATCGAACCCCTGTTTTCGCCGTGAGAGGGCGACGTCTTGACCGCTTGACCATGGAGGCAAGTTGGCAGCGGAACTAGGATTCGAACCTAGACAATACGAGTCAGAGTCGTAGGTGCTGCCGTTACACCATTCCGCTAAAAACTGTCAACCGAACGCTACTTTTGCAGCCGCATCCGACCGACAAAACATATTATAGTAAAATTCGGGGGGTTTGTCAATCATTTATGGTGCGCATGCTGGGCTATACAAGAGAAAAATAGTTTAAAAACGCGTTAATTGCGCGGGGTATGATTGAATGCGTGGGCAATGGGTGATATACTAAATACGTTACTAGTACATTCGATTTTGAAAAGGGAGGTCTAGTATTATAATGAAAGCAATAAATATTAAACTTAGCTTGGCTGAAAACGTAAAAACTTTTGTAAACATCGTGAACCGTTTTCCGTACGACATTGATTTGCGCGCAGGCCGTCACGTGGTAGATGCGAAATCCATTTTGGGCATCTTCAGTTTGGACCTGTCCAAGCCGGTTACCCTGGAAGTGTATGACGACAACTGCCAGGACTTGATGGACGAAATCAAATCGTTTGTCATCGACTAAAATGATCGGCCGCGCCTGTGCGCGGTAATCTAGTTTGCAGTTAACTACCCACTGACGAGTTTCCTTATTGTGAAGCAATGCAGTGGGTTGTTTGCGTTTTGGGGGAGCCTGCGCGGGAAGATAAAGGTGTTCGGCAGGGAACTTTTTTGGGCGGCGCTCGTCGAAAAAGCAAAAGCCCAAAGGAGGGAAACCGTTATGAAAAGACGCTTTAAAATATTTGTTGTAGGCGCGCTGTTGTTGGCGATTCTGCTGCCCGGAGTGGCCAGCGCTCAGCACGCGACCACGCAGGTGGATGACGCGTACAGCGATCGGTATGAAAATATTCGCTTGGCGGTGGAGGCCATTGATGGAAGCCAAATCGCCCCCGGCGAAACCTTTTCCTTTAACCAAACGGTTGGTGAACGCACCGAACCGAACGGCTACATCACAGCCCAGAATGGCCGGGGAGTGCTGGTGGTAGGCGGTGGCGTGGCCCAGGCGGCCACCACGCTGTACCTCGCGGTGAAGGACGAAGAAGACATAGAAATTAAAGAGCACCATAGCTATGGAAAGCGTTTCAAGGGCGGATATGTGGATGACGGCGCATTGTCGGTGGCGACCGATGACCAGGATAATCTGGATTTTCGTTTCAGAAACCGTTCGGAAGAAACGCTGTATATTTCCATGTGGCTGTACGACGACGTGCTGGAATGCTCGGTAGGGCCGGTATCCAGCAACCGGATCGTTATGGCACAAATCCATCTGAAAGACGAGGACACGGCGGCGCTGCGCAACAATATTATGCTGGCTTGCCAATCGGTATACGGAACCACGCTGGCGCCCGGAGAAGTATTTAGCTTTAACGAGGCGGTGGGCGAACGCAGCGAAAAGGCCGGCTATAAGGTGGCGACCAATGGCAGAGACGTGCGGGTGGTAGGCGGTGGCGTGGCCCAATTGGCATCGGCCATTTATTTGGCAGCCGAGGATTTGGACCAACTGGAGATTGAAGAAAAGCACAGCTATGGCGACCGGTACAACCAAAGCTATGTGGACGACGCCGACGATGCGGTGCTGGTGGATTACGGCAGCGGGTTGGATTTGAAGATTGCCAACCGTTCGGATCAGTCGGTTACGCTGTACACCTACATCAACGATGGGCGCCAAACGTTGGAATGTGAAGTATATGTAGAAGATTGACAAACTGAAAGCAGGAGGGACGCGCATGCAGATTGAATTGCCCGAGCGGGTGCGGTTGGCGCTTATGCTGCTGAACCAAGCGGGATATGAAGCTGTGATCGTGGGCGGCTGTGTGCGCGATGCGCTGATGGGCATGACTCCTTCGGATTACGATATTGCCACTTCGGCCACGCCGGACCAGACCATTCGAGTGTTTGACGAATTCCGCCAGTTACACAACGGATTAAAGCACGGCACGGTGGCGGTGCAAATTGAAAACGAATTTTTGGAGATTACCAGCTACAGGCAGGACGGAAATTATTCGGACGGGCGCCACCCTGACAGGGTGGAGTTTGTGCCCAATTTGAGCGAGGATTTAAAGCGCCGGGATTTTACCATGAACGCCATGGCCTATTCGCCCAAAACCGGGTTGATAGACGAGCATTCGGGCCTTCGCGATCTGAACAACAGGCTGGTGCGCTGTGTAGGCGAAGCACAGCTGCGCTTTGAAGAGGATGCGCTACGCATCATGCGCGGGCTCCGGTTTGCATCAGTATTCGGCTTTGGAATTGAAGAGGGCACCTATAGGGCCATGTGGGCGCAGAAGCAAAGGCTGAAATTGGTTTCGGCCGAACGCATAGCCGTGGAATTTAGAAAATTGATTTGTGGCAAGGCGGTTACACAGGTGTTGGCCGGAACCCGGGAGCTGCTGATGGTGCGCATGCCTCAGATGCAGGTGCTAAGTCCAAAGCAATATTGCGAAAATTTGGACAGCATAGCTGCCGTTGAAGGCTTTGAAGTGCGAATGGCTGCGCTGTGTTTCGGGATGGATGTACACAGCGTTCGCGCAATGCTGAGCGGCCTGCGCCTGTCCAACGCGGAGAAGGACAGGGTGTGCGGAATTCTTGAGTGTATGGGTTTCATCGGGCCTGCAATAGGCGATTCGGATTTGTGCCGCCTGCTCGGCCGATTCGGCGGAAAGATTGTCCAAGATGCGCTCGATGTATTTAAAGCCAGGGGTCAGGCCTGGAGCCGGGGACTGCAAGATCGCCTTGGCGAGATGATTGCTCAGGACCGTTGCTGTACCATTGCCCAGCTGGAGATTACCGGTCAAGATTTGTTGGAGGCCGGAGCCCAGGGTAGGCGGATCGGCCGGATGTTGGATGCGCTGCTGGGCGAGGTGATTGAAGGCAGGCTGCCCAACGAGCGCAATGCGCTGTTGGACCAGGCACGAGTGTGGCTGCGGGCGTAGCCGGAGTTGAAAACTGAAGCGGATGAACATCATATAAAAACGTAAAAACACCCTACGGAAATTTTCATAGGGTGTTTTTTGCTATGAAATTCATAAAATATTTTTAAAATAATGTTTTGAGTTCGAAAAAAACGGGTAAGATAATAATAATAATTCCTATTAGGGATAAATTAAAGAAGAACTGCCGATATGAAACAATGTTGCCGGAGGGATTGTATGAAGCTGAAAACCGTGCTGCTTACTGCCGCCGGGCTGGTGCTGCTGGCGCTGGGTGCTGTGGGCGCGTTTATACCGGTTTGGCCTACTACCCCCTTTGTAATTTGTGCGGCAGGCTGTTTGAGCGCTGCGCCCAAATTGCGCGCTCGGATTATGAAGATCCGATTTTTTCGGGAATACATTGAACACTACCGGAATGGGAAGCAGGTATCCAGGCGCGCGGTGGCGTCCAGCTTGATTTTTCTGTGGAGTATGCTGGCGATATCGGCAATCGCGGTAGGCAAAGTTTGGGTGATATGCATTCTAGCGATGGTGGGCTTATCGGTAAGCGTCCATATTTTGTGGATTGCACGGCCAACACATGGAGCGAAAGCACGGGTGAATGCCAAATGAGGGATGCAAAACGCGTTATGGGCAATGTGGAGTTGGTTTTTGATTTGCTGTATTTGGCAATCGCTTTAGGCTTGGGCATATATTTGCTGGCTGGCCCGGCAAGCGCAGCGAGGCGGTTGGCAGGCGGTATGGCGCTGGTGCTGGTGGGCGGCGATTCCTTTCATTTGGTTCCGCGGATTGCTTCTATATTAAAGGGAGAAAAGGCGCGGTTTCAAAAAGCGCTGGGCATGGGCAAGCTGATTACCTCCATAACGATGACCATGTTTTATGTGTTGCTTTGGCATGTGGGCATTGGGGTGTACGCGCTGGAAGACGTTTGGGGATGGACAGTGCTGGCATACGCGCTGGCGGCGGCGCGCATAATCCTGTGCATGTTCCCTGAGAACCGATGGCTGGAGCCCCGCTCTTCGGTACGCTGGGGCGTATTCAGAAACATTCCCTTTACCCTTTTGGGGCTGCTGGTGAGCGCGCTGTTTTTTGCAAACCGATATAGGGTAGTGTCCGTTCAATGGATGTGGCTGGCGATTTTGCTAAGCTTTGCCTTTTACCTGCCGGTGGTGCTGTGGGCCCACAAGCGCCCTCAGCTGGGTGCACTAATGCTTCCCAAGAGCTGTGTGTACATTTGGATGTTGTGGATGTGCATTGGAATTTGAATTTGCCGGGGCGCAATCGCCGCTTCGCAAAGATAGAGGAAAGAATTTTACCCCGACGAACGAAAGGAGAAAAAAACATGAATAAGGATAAGCTTTATCAAGATTTGACCAACGAAGTGGGTGCGCCTATAGCCGACAACGAGAACTCAATTACGGCGGGTCCCCGCGGGCCGGTAGTCATGCAAGATGTGTGGCTGATGGAGAAAATGGCACACTTTAACCGTGAAGTAATTCCGGAGCGGCGCATGCATGCAAAGGGCTGGGGCGCATATGGAAAACTTACCGTGACCCACGACATTTCCCAGTACACCAAGGCCAAGGTGCTCCAGCCCGGCAAGGAAACCGACTTGTTCATTCGCTTTTCTACCGTGGCCGGAGAGCGGGGCGCGGCCGACTGCGAGCGCGACATCCGAGGCGTGGCTGTGAAGTTTTATACCGAAGAGGGCAACTGGGACTTGGTAGGCAACAATACGCCCACCTTCTTCATCCGCGATGTGCACAACTTCCCGGGTTTGAACCGGGCGGTTAAGCGCGATCCGCGCACAGGCATGCGATCGGCCCAAAACAACTGGGACTACTGGACGCTGTTGCCCGAAAGCTTTCACCAACGCACCATCGTCATGAGCGACCGGGGTATTCCGGCTTCGTTCCGCCACATGCATTTCTTTGGGGAGCACACGTTTAGCTTCTACAACGAAAAGAACGAGCGGGTTTGGTGCAAATTCCACTTTAAGACCCAGCAGGGGATCAAGAACCTAACCAACGAGGAAGCGGCCAAGATTAACGGCATGGATCGCGAACACCACGGACGAGACCTGTTCGAGGCGATTGAGCGGGGAGATCACCCCAAATGGACAATGTATGTACAGATTATGACCGAGGAACAGGCCAGAAACCATTACGAAAACCCCTTCGACATCACCAAGATTTGGCCCCACGGCGAATATCCGCTGATTGAAGTGGGCGTGCTGGAACTGAACCGCAACCCCGAAAACTATTTTGCCGAAGTGGAGCAGGCAGCCTTTGCCCCAGCCCATGTGGTGCCCGGCATCGGCTTCTCTCCCGACAGATTCCTGCAGGGACGTTTGTTTGCCTACGGCGATGCTCAGCGCTACCGTTTGGGCGTGAACCACAACCTGATCCCGGTTAACCGCGCAAGGGTTGAGGTCAACGAGTTCCACCGGGACGGTGCTATGCGAGTGGACGGCAACTACGGCCGCGCTCCGGCGTACACCCCCAACAGCTACGGCTATTGGACTGCCCGGCCCGAAGTGGCCGAGCCGCCGCTGGACATTGAGGGCGCGGTGTGGCAATATGATCCCAAGGACGACCCGACCGACGACAACTTCCGCGCCGGAGGCAACCTGTGGCGCATTCTGAAAGAGGATAAAAAGCAGCTGCTCATTGAGAACACGGCGGCCGACATTGCGCCAGTTACCGATAACATCAAATACCGCCATGCGGTGCACTGCTACTGGGCCGACCAAGAGTACGGCGAGCGCATTACCGAGGCGATGGGGATTTCCATGGACAAGGTGAAGGAGCTGGCCAAGCTGGACCTAAACGGATTGGCCGAGGCCACCATGCCCGAATAAACGGAAGAAAAAATATAAGGACGGGAGAACTTCGGATGAAACATAAACGCAACACCCGGCAGCGGCAATTGGTGTTGGATGTTGTGCGTGCGCGCCGCGATCACCCGAATGCAGAACAGATTTATCTTCAGGTGCGCGAATGGGATGATAAGATTAGCCGGAGTACGGTGTACCGCAACCTGAATATGCTGGCTGAAGAAGGAAAAATTCGGCATGTAGTGATGCCGGACTCCGACCGATTCGATTGTCGAACCGATTTGCATTACCATTTGCTGTGTGCCCGCTGCGGAAAGCTTTGCGATACGCCCATGGACTACCGGGGCGAACTAGATCGCGAACTTGCCGACAGAACGGGTTATGAGATTATGTACCACCGAACTACTTTCTTGGGCATATGCCCCGAGTGCATGGAAAAAGAATAAGATATTTTGAACCTGTGGAGGACACCACCGCCAGCGAATGGACGGTGGTGTCCTTGGCTTACAGGCCCATGGGCTAGGGAAAAAGGTTCGATTTGCCTCAAAAAAAGGCCTTTCAGCTTGACAAGGTGCAGCACAACGGTTATTTTGTTCATATTGTAAGAAAATAAAAGTATTCGCTTTGCTCAGCGGGCAAGGAGGGAGAGGGTTTATGGCCACTGCGGCATTAATTTACGATTTTGACAAGACATTATGCCCCCGGGACATGCAAGAGTACAGCTTTATTCCTGAAATCGGCATGGGTGCTGATGCATTTTGGGCGGAATGCAGGGAATTTCAAAAAAAACACAGCACCGACAGCATCATGGCGTATATGTATAAGATGCGTGAAAAGGCAAACTTCACCCAGGACACGCTGCGGAACATGGGCAGGGAGATCGAATTCTTTCCGGGAGTGGACAGCTGGTTTGAGCGGGTAAACGCCTTTGGCCAGGAGCTGGGGTTGGAAGTAGAGCATTACATTGTATCTTCCGGGTTACAAGAGATCGTCGAGGGCAGTGCGATTGCCCACGAGTTTAAAAAGATCTATGCATCGGGATTCGTGTACGACGAGTCGGGAGCTCCGGTTTGGCCGGCGGCATCCATCACCTATACGGCCAAAACCCAGTATCTATTTCGCATCAACAAGGGCATTCTGGATGTGACCGAAGATACGCCGCTCAACGAATACACTCCGGAGGAAAAGCGACCGATTCCCTTCCCCAATATGGTGTACATTGGCGATGGGCTTACCGACGTGCCCTGCATGAAACTGGTCAAGATGAACGGCGGCGTTTCGGTTGCGGTGTACGCTAAGGACCCAGGCACGGCCTACGATATGCTGTTTAACGGGCGGGTGGATTTTGTGATCCCGGCCGATTATAGCGCCGGCGGCCAAATGGAGAAGACGGTTTTTGACGCGCTGCAAAAAATTGTAGGACAGAGCAAATTGCGCAGCCACCACCACGCCCATTTGAAGCAGGCGGAGCAACACTTAAACAACAAAAACAAAAGTTAGTCCTTCGCCATTAGGGAGAAGCTGGGTGTGCGTTCGGCGCTACACACGGCTGAGTCAGGTTTTTTTAAAACAAAATAGCATCATCGTTAAAGGAGAATACCGATCTATGAAACCCAACTACAACGACACCATGCGCGCCTGCTTTGTGGGCTACATTGTGCAAGCGATTATAGTCAATTTTGCTCCATTGCTTTTTTTGACCTTCCAAACCACCTACCAGATTCCTTTGTCTAAGATTACGCTACTGATCACGCTAAACTTTGGGGTGCAGCTGTTGGTGGATATGGCGGCCATAGGTTTTGTGGACAAGATTGGCTACAGGGCGTCGGCCATGTTGGCCCACGGTTTTGCGGCGGTGGGGCTGGTGCTGTTGGCCATATTGCCCGGGATTATGAACGATGCGTTTGTGGGATTGGCGATTGCGGTGTTGGTGTACGCGGTGGGAGGCGGACTGCTGGAGGTGCTCATCAGCCCGATCGTGGAGGCTTGCCCCAGCGACAACAAGGAAAAGGCGATGAGCTTGCTGCATTCTTTTTATGCCTGGGGCTGCGTGGGCGTAATTGGCCTGTCCACATTATTTTTCGCTGTTTTTGGGATTCACAATTGGAAGGTTATGGCGATCTTGTGGGCGCTGATCCCGGCGGTCAACGCTGTCGCATTTGCAAAGGTGCCTATCGCATCGCTGATGGAGGAACACGAGGTGCAGCACACGCTAAGGGAATTGCTTTCCCAAAAAGTGTTTTGGGTGTTGGTGGTGCTGATGGTGTGCGCCGGCGCCTGCGAACAAGCGGTCGGTCAGTGGGCATCGACCTTTGCCGAAAAGGGGCTGGGAGTCACCAAAGCAATCGGCGATTTGGCCGGGCCAATGATGTTCGCTATTTTGATGGGCACATCCCGGATGGTGTTCGGCAAGTTTGGCGAAAAAATCAATCTGAACCGGTTTATGGTGCTTAGCACGCTGCTATGTGCGTTTTCCTACTTGCTGATTTCACTGACCCGGTCGCCGGTGTTGGGGCTGGTGGGTTGTGGTATTTGTGGGTTTTCGGTGGGCATTATGTGGCCGGGCACTTTTAGCATCGCTTCGGTGTCGATACGGCGGGGTGGTACGGCCATGTTCGCGCTGTTGGCGCTGGCCGGGGATTTGGGCTGCGCCGGCGGCCCAACGTTTGTGGGCATGGTGTCCAGCGCGGCGGGCGACAACTTGAAGATGGGTATTTTGGCAGCCATAGTTTTCCCGGTGTTGTTGCTCGCGTTGCTGCTGGCCAGGCGTCTCAAGAAGAAGGGCGAGCTGGCCACACAATAATAATGAAGAGGGTTTTTAACAGGCGTTGATAATTGCCCGTTGCTTAAAACTGACTTAAAAACTGATGCCGAATTTAGAAAGCCGGCGTCGGTTTTTTCTTGTCTAGAAAATTGTAGGCTCTGGGCATCTGCGTTATGAAAATACGCAAATACGTATTGACAAATAAGTCGCGCCATGGTAGTATTTTGCTACGTAATTATGCAACAAAACACTAAAAGAGGAACTGGGCATGGATAACGACTATAGAGCAGAAATTGAAAACCTTAAAAAAGACATGGAAGACTTAAAAGCCCTGTTTATGCAATTTATGGGCAACGTGGTGGATGAGAGTGATCTAAAAGGCGGAGATAAACCACTCAAAAAGGTGCACCCAATGAAGCATATGCACCCGGATCCTAAATTGAGCAGCATGATGAACGCTCTCACTCAAATTACCGATAAGCAGGACCGCACGGGCAGCGTAACCTACCTGGGCGTTTTTACCTCGGGCGGGCGGCAATCAAACTGGATAAGGAACAAGGTCAACACGGATGATTTGCTTGCTTTGATTGAAAATAAGTCGGCGGCTACGGTGTTGCAGACTATAGGAAACAACGATAGGTTGACTTTGCTGCTTGCTATTTTGCGTACGCCGATGACGGTGGCGGCTATGGTAGAAAAATGCGGTTTTAATACTACGGGGCAGGTATACCATCACCTGAAACCGTTGATTGCGGCGGATTTGGTATTCGAAGTCGAGCAAGCGGAGCGAGGCGTTTATGCGGTGCGCTTCCATCGCGTCCAAGGCATCATCATGCTGCTTGCCGGCATTGCGGATTTGATTGACACCGAATATACGCAGGGCGATTGGAGTTCGGAACAGAAAGACGACTAGAATTGTATTTGGCGTGCATGCAGACGGAACAAAAGCCGCACGGATTGCCTATGGGCAATCCGTGCGGCTTTTGTTGGTTGATGTAGGTTTTTCAAGAAAAATGCTAGGCTTGAGTAGTTTCTGCCAACTCGGTTACAAAGTAGTGGGGGTAGCGCCGAAGGGTTTCGACGCCCTTTTGCATGAGAGCGTTGGCGTCCACCAAATAGCAAACGCCTTGGCCAAAGCGGCCGGCCTTGAGTTCATCCGAGCTTAAAATATTTTTGATACGCTGGTACTCTTGTCGGTGGTGGGAAAAATCGTGGCGGTACATGTAGCGCTCCTGTCCATCGACCACGTAGCCCACTTTGTCCTTCAGCAGGGTGTAGTCGGTGCCCACAATTTCTTCTAGGCCATGCATAAAAGTGCAGCAGGCCAGCGTTTCGCCGATGAACAGCATTTTGCCTCCGACATCCGCCAGCTTCATGAACGGGGAGTTGGGGCCGACCGGGCTGTCGTCCAGCGGGTGATCCCGGGTGAGTTGTTCAGCCAAGAGACCGCGGGCGCAAACCGAATGGGTAGGGTGCACGCTACGCACAACGCCGGGGCAGCGCCAGAAGGTGCGGGGTAAAAGACCGATGCAGGGTTCGGAGCTATCGCTTTTAAACACCGGATTTTCGGGGGATACGTTGGCCCAGCTGAGGGCGGGCAGGAGAAGCGTGCCCTGATCGCCCACGGCGGTTTGCAATACATCGATGATATCTTCAGGCGGGAGGCTGGTGCCGATAGCCTTCATGGAGGAATGCACTAAAATCACATCTCCCTCTTTTATGCCCAAGGTTTGAAGATCGTCGAGCAAGCGTTGTTTTTCGGCGTTCATGAATTCACGTCCTTTATATAGAGATGATGTGAGGCTACCATAACACGAACGGCGCAGGCCCGCAATATGGGCATAAAAAACAGCCGCGCGATAAAAGCGGCTGTTTAGAAAATGAAGATTATTCGGCGATATAGTTGGCGTCGATGGTGGCACTGATGACCAGATCGTCCGATGTGATTTGGGTATCTGCCGAAGCGGTCGAGGATTCCATATCGCTTGCGTCTTTAAAACTCATCACATAATTGCGAACGTATACGTTGCCGCCGCTTTCTTGATCTAAGTAGTCGATGCGCGCGATGGTAAGGCCTGCGCTTTCGGCGATGGTGTCGGCATTGCCCTTGGCACTTTGAACGGCTGCCCGAAGCGCCTCGTTGCGCGCCTGGGTTTCATCCTGCAGGCTGAATTCTACGTTGTGCAAATCGGTGGCGCCCGCTTCGGTGGCTACGTCGATTAGGTTGCCCACATTATCCAGATCTGTGGTGCGGATACTCAAGGTGGTGCTTGCGCGGTAGTTCGTGATGGTGGTGACGCCGATCAGTTTGTTGTACTGAGGATACAGCGACACGGCCTGAGTGGTGATGTCCTTTTCTTCGACCCCGGCGGTTTGCAGCGCTTGGTTGATGGCGTTTATTTTCTCGCTGACCGCTTGCTGAGCGGCTTGGGGCTCTGCGGCGGTTTCGGTAACCCCAACGCTGAGGGTGGCCATATCGGGCTTAACTTTGATTTCGCTGCTACCGGTCACCCGGATATTGGTCGTTTGTTTGTCGGGGGTAAGGGAAGTGTACCCTTGCTGGCCGGCGTCGCCCTCCTCAGGGGTTATGACTTGGGGCAAGCCTATCTGCACCCATTGGTTAAGTTGAGGAATCAGTGTGGGGCCCAGCACGGTGCCTGCGCCAAAGGCCAATATGGCCACCAGGATTATGGTTAAAATATAACTCAATACGCGCATGAAAAAAATCCTCCGTTCAAAAAAAGTCAGGGTTTACGCTTGAAGATTTTGTATAGCACAAACCATAGGATGCCGATGCCTGCCAAACCCAGCACAATTTGCGGAGCATACGTGGCTACGGCAACCACCATATCCTTCAAAAATTGCAGCGTTTGCTGCCAGGAATGGGCGAAACCCTGTCTGACGCGCTGACCCAGCGATGCGGCCGGGCTGGCCTCTTGTTCACTGGAGACTTCTGGCGGCAGTGTGGTTTCCACCAAAGATACGGTTACCTTGGCATAGCGCACACGGTTTTCGTCGTTCTGTTGAAGGGTTTGGAGTTTTTCGATTTCAGCATGGCATTCGTCCAGCTGCGTGCCCAAGGAGCTGAGCTCTTCGGCGCTGTTGGCCACGGGGAGCAGTTCGTTTAGGCGTGCCTCTTGTTTTTTGAGGGTAGCCAAGCGTTCTTCGTTGTGACGATATTGTCGGGTGATGTTTTCGGCCTGGTGTTCTTCCAGCACCACCGTGCCCAAATTGCTTACGGCTTGCACAAATTCGTTTAAGCTGTCCACCGGTACGCGGATGACGGCCTGAATGGTGCGCGGCGTGTTTTGAGCGTCACGGCTGCGCAACTCAAAGTATGCCTTGTATTCGTCGACCAAATCATCCAGATTCTGCATGTTGGCGCTGAACTGATCGGTTTGTAGGCGCAGCTCAACCGAATGAATCAAAATCGGAGCTTGTTCGGTTTGCTCGGTCTTTTGGGAGTCGCCCGTGGTTTGAGGGCTGCTGGTGTTTGTGTTGGAATTGGTGAGTGTTCCGGTGTTTGTGGTATTGCCATCGGTTTCCAGATGTAAAACTGGACTATCGGCCGATGTGCCGGCAACGCCGGCGGACAGGTCTGCGATTTCCTGTGAGGTCATGCTGTTTTGCATATGGGTGGTTGTCCCTGCATTCAAGCGGGGCGCTTGGCTTTGGCGCATGTATATGGTGCTGGTAAAAAGCACGGCGACCACCGCTGCGGCTGCGCCCAAACTGCGCACCCACGGGGCACGCTTGGTTTTAATTTGCTGTTTATCAGCCTCCTGACGCACGGCGCGCCGCCAAGATGCCTGGCACGTTAGGGGCATAACGGTTTGGGTATCCAGCGCGTTGCACTGGGCCAAAATATCGCTCATTTGTTGGTATAACTGCTTACAGGGCGCACAATGTTCCATGTGCTCGTGCATTGCCCGGGTTGTGACTTGATCTAGCTCGCCGTCCAGCAACGGATTAAGCAGATCGTTAAACGCCTGGCAAGTCATTGCCTGTGTACTCATGCACACCCCTCCTTCCTTAACTAATAATTAGACTTTTTCGCGGCCGAAAAGTTCCGGTTGTTCCACCAGAACTGTACGCAATTTTTCACGCCCGCGGCTGATTCTGGATTTGATGGTGCCCACGTTTGCGTCTAGCATCGTGGCAATTTGATCGTAACTGAAACCTTGTATGTCCCTGAGTACGATGGCAGTGCGCATGTCTATAGGCAAGGCTTGTATAGCTTTTTCCAGCGCGTGGCGCTGTTCGGAGCGCATGGAGTGGTCTTCGGGGCCTTCACCTTCATCGGCTGGCGACCAGCCGGTGTCCAGCAGCGAATCCAGTGAAGATGCGCTGCGGATTTTTCGGCGGCGCAGTTCGTCTAGACAAGTGTTGGTGGTGATTCTATATACCCAGGTGGCAAAAGAAGATTGCCCTTTGAAATTTTTGAGTGCACGAAAAATGCGAATCATCGCTTCCTGGCTGCAATCCTGGGCATCCTCCCGGTTGCCGCACATGCGCAGTGCTACGGCGTATATTCGGCCTTCGTGCTGGCGCATGAGTTCTTCAAAAGCGGCGGCATCTCCTTGAGCGGCCTGGGAGACCAAGGCCTTCTCTTCGGGGGTTTGCACGCTGCATCACCTCAATTCTTTGGATCGGTTGGCTAGCTGCCACATTCTGGCAGGATAACCAACTTTCATTATAAAGGAATTGTGTAATCTTTTCACGAATTTTTATAAAACACTATTCTAATCTCAGCCTCATGAGGATTTGCGAAACCGCCACAATCGTAGATATAGGACGCACGGGAGTGAAAAAGGTTCAATTCTTGAACATTCTTTTTTGCAAGTACGGGCTTTTGATAAAATCGGATGCAAAAAGCGTTGAATGGTGGTAAAATGTTAAGAGATGGGAGGTTGCATCATGAAACCGATGGGTGTAGGGGTTTTAGGCCCGGGCAGAATTTTCCATAGGGTAATGAAAGATTTGGGTGCCGCCGCGCATGTAGAGCTTGTGGCGGTGGCTTCGCGCAACTTGGAGAGGGCGCACGAGGAAGCTGAGCGCTACGGCGCTCGGCATGCGTTTGGCAGCTACGAACAGCTGGCCGCCTGCGAAGATGTGGAGCTTATATATATTTCCACGCCCCATCCCTTCCATTGTGAACAGGCGATCATGTGCATGGAAGCGGGTAAGCATGTGTTGTGTGAAAAGCCTATGGCGATAAACGACGAGCAGGTTGCGCGGATGATCGACTGTGCCCGGCGCAACAATGTTTTTTTGATGGAAGCCATGTGGAGCCGGTTTTTCCCGGCGATGCAAAAACTTCAAGATTTGCTGAAACAAAAGGCGATAGGCGAAGTTTGGCACATGACCGCCAACTTCAGTTCATCCAGCGAATATGACGCGACCAGCAGGCTGTTTGACCCTCGCTTGGCAGGAGGCGCCCTTTTGGATATCGGCGTCTACTGCGTGATGGCAGCCACCATGGTGCTGGGTAGCAATTTAACGCGCATACAATCCGGCGCCGTGGTGCACCCCAGCAAGGTGGATTTGCAGGAGAGTATTCAGCTGAGCTACCCTACGGGGGCGACGGCCCAACTGTTTAGCGGGCTTCTGGCGCCTGCAGAATCCAGAATGATGATATACGGCAGCGAGGGCAGAATTGAAATGCCCGAGTTTTGGCACCCCACTCGCTTTACCCTTACCATGAACGGCCAGCAGCCAAAGCTGTACGAATTCGAGCCTGAAAACGAAGGTTTTCGCCACGAGTTTGACCACGTGGCCGAGTGTATCCGCGCGGGGCTTAAAGAATCGCCGGTGGTGCCTTGGGACGAAAGCCTTGCCGTGAGCAAGCTGATGACCCAGATGCGCAAGGAATGGGGCGTCATCTATCCCCAAGAGGAGCAATAACTGTGGGAAAACTGGAAGTATACAATAAAAATCTGGACTACTCCTATGCGCTGGGCATTTATCCGGCCTTGGGGCTGTTGGAATCTCGTCCCCAAAGTGCCAGGCGTTTGCTCTTAAACCCCGCAGGGCTTGAGCACGAAGGGGTAGAGTTGTTGCGCCAAAAATGCGCAGCGATGGGCGTTCGCGAGGAAATGGCCGAGCGGGTGCTGCGGCGCGAGGCGCGCAAGGACAATTGCTTTGCCGGATTGGTGTTTGAAAAATATCAGGACGAGCTGCAGGACAAGCTGCCCCACTTGGTGCTGTGCCAGGTGTCCGATGGGGGCAATTTGGGCAGCATCATGCGCAGCTGTGTGGGGTTTGGCGTTAAAGATGTGGCGATTATTCGCCCGGCGGTGGATGCCTTCGACCCCAAGGTGATTCGCGCCTCCATGGGCGCTGCGTTTAAGCTGCGCTTGGCGGTGTACGATCGATTTGAAGATTACCGCGAACGCCACCCGAGCCACGCGCTATATCCGTTCATGCTGGACGGATTCCAGCTGTTGGCCCGGTCGGCGGCCGAGCCCTATTACCCGTATGCGCTGGTGTTTGGCAACGAGCAGAGCGGCCTGCATCCGAGTTTTCAGAAAAGGGGTACGCCCACACGCATACCCCAAAGCGAAGAGATCGATTCGCTCAACCTGGCGGTTTCGGTATCGGTAGGGTTGTATGCGTTTACTGAAGCACATAAACCGGGCTATAGGTCCGGTGAACACACCAATTAGCTTTAGAAAGTGAGGAGTTTCGGGTGGAAGATCACAAGTTTCGCGTAGGGATTATCGGTTGTGGGGGCATTAGCCAGGTGCATATGGCGTCGCTTGCAAATGTGCCCAACGTGCAGATTGCACAGGTGAACGATATTCGCCCCGAGCGTGCCCAAGCGGCGGCAGAAAAAACCGGTGCCCGCGTGCGCGATGATTGGCGCCAGATTGTGGAAGACCCAGAAATTGACGTGGTGCACCTGTGCACCCCCCATTATCTACACGCACCTATGGCGGTTGCTGCGCTGAATGCTGGCAAGCACGTGTTGACCGAAAAACCCATGGCCACCAGCTTGGCCGATGCCCGCGATATGATCGCTGCGGCCGACAAGCCGGGTGCGCCCATGCTGGGTGTGGTTTTCCAAAACCGTTACAATACATCGGTTCAAATGGCCAAAGAGCTGATCGGCAGCGGAGAATTAGGTAAATTCCTTGGCGCGCGCGCCCAGGTATCTTGGCATAGAACTCCTGCCTATTACAGCGAAAGCGGCTGGCGCGGGCGCATGGACACCGAAGGAGGTGGCGTGCTGATCAACCAGGCCATCCACACGCTGGACTTGATGAGCTACTTAATCGGGCCTATTGCCCGGGTGCGCGGCCACGTTTCCACCGACTTGCTTGGGGATATAAACGACGTGGAAGACAACGCCCACGCGGTGGTGGAATACGCGTCGGGCCAGCGGGGCGTGCTGTACGCCACGGTGAGCTATGTGCGCGATGCGCCGATAGAGATGGAGCTGTGTTTTGAAAACAGAATTCTAAAGCTGATTGGCGATCAGCTGTGCGATGTGACCGACGGACAGCAGATTACGCTGTGCGATGGCAAGCCTGTCAACCATGAGGGCAAAGCCTATTGGGGATCGGGGCACCAGGCGCTGATCGATGACTTTTACCGTTCGCTGAGCCAAGGTAAGGCGTTTTGGCTGGACGGCAGGCAAGGCTATTCGGCCTTTAACCTGGTTATGGCAATTTATCAATCGTCCAAAGCTAACGACTGGACCGACCTGGACGACCCGGAAAAGCTGTAAACAACCGGGCGGCCGGTACAAGCGAGGGAGAAAAATGAACCATTTGGAAAGCATAAAAAACGCGCTGCAACAAGCACTTGAGCAGCTGCACGCCATAGACCGTAGCGACTTAAACCCGATGTGCCTGCTGGTGGTGGGTTGCTCCAGCTCGGAGATTATCGGCGGGCAGATCGGCAAGGCGTCCAGCCCGGAAGTGGGGGAGCTGGTGGCAAAAACTGTGCTAGATTTTGCCGAGCAGGTCCAAGTGGCGGTCGCCTTTCAGTGCTGCGAGCATTTAAACCGCGCGCTGGTGGTGCAGCGGCAAACCGTTGAAAAATACGGGTTGACCCCTGTGAGCGTGGTGCCCGTGCCCAGCGCAGGCGGCTCCTGCGGCGCTGCGGCATACAAACTGATGGGGGATGCGGTGATGGTGGAGGCGGTTTCGGCCGATTCGGGCATAGACATCGGCAACACCATGATTGGCATGCATATGCGCCCGGTTGCAGTGCCGGTGCGACTGAGCGTTCAAGCGGTGGGGGAAGCGTCCATCGTATGTGCGCGCACGCGTCCCAAGCTGATCGGAGGCCCTAGAGCCCAATACATATTGGATCAGGCGTAGGCTATTGAACAGAAGAATATAAAGGAGGAACAAGTATGACCAGTTTTTTGATCGGTGCCCAACTTTATTCGGTGCGCAACCATACACAAACGCCGGAGGAGTTGCTGAACACGCTTAAAGCGCTGAAGGACATGGGTTATTCTAGCGTGCAGATGTCTGGACAGGGCGCGGACATTCCGGCCGAACAGATTGCCGAATTTATTCAGGAGACCGGACAGGTGATTCCAGCTACCCACGTCTCTATCGATTTGTTGGAAAACCATTTTGAGGATATGGTAAAACGCCACAAAATGTGGAACTGCCCCTACCCCGGCCTGGGCGCTATGCCCCGGGAATATGCCGGATCGGCCGAAGGAATGAAGGAATTTGCGCTGCGTATGGACAAGATTGCCCGCAAGCTGAAGGACGAAGGGTTGCAGTTTGTGTACCACAATCATGCCTTTGAATTCGCAAAGTTCGATGGCGTCATCGGCTATCAGATTTTGCTGGATAATGTCAGCGAGGCGGTTCAGTTTGAGATGGATACCTATTGGGTGCAGGCCGGAGGCGCCGATCCCGTGGAATGGATTGATAAGCTGAAGGGCCGCATGGACGTGGTTCACTTTAAAGACATGGTGGGCAGTTTGCCTGGCCCGACTATGGCACCTGCGGGCGAAGGCAACATCAACTGGAAAAAGGTATTCGAAGCCTGTGAGCGCATCGGTGTCAAATACGCCTTCATCGAGCAGGACAATGCTGTGGAAAGCGGCAATTCCCTGGAGTGCATGCGCACCAGCATCAACAATCTGAAGGCGATCGGCGGTAAATTTTAAGGCGAAGGCATCAGTTTATTATTCGAGTTAAAAGTAAAAGACGGAATCCTGTTATTGAGCGGGGATTCTGTCTTTTATTTTTGTTTTGGGAACAGGACAATTTTCGAAGTTGACGGTACAACCCTGCACGTTGCAATAAAAGTTCTTTGGAATAGTGTGAACTACAGACAAACAGTCCGCAGCGTATGCTGCGGACTGTTTGCGTATGAACAAAAAATAGATTTATTTTTTTCCGTACAGCGGACCAAAGTTCTGGCAAGCCCGGAAGTCGGCGCTCTCCAAGTCCTTGGTTCCGAAGGAGGCCCAGGTGCTGGGGCGGAAGATTTTGCTGTCTTCCACGTTGTGCATGCACACCGGGATGCGCAAAATGGCGGCCAAAGCGATCAGATCTGCGCCGATGTGGCCGTAGCTGAAAGCTCCGTGGTTGGCGCCCCAATTGGCCATGACCGAATACACATCGGTAAAGGCCTCCTTGCCGGTCAGTCTGGGCACAAACCAGGTGGTGGGCCAGGTGGGGTCGGTGCGCTTGTCTAAAATATCGTGTACGTTTTGGGGCAGCTCTGCGGTCCAGCCCTCGGCGATTTGGAGCACGGGGCCCAAACCGTCGATCATGTTCAAGCGGGACATGGTAACCGGCATGGTGCCGCGGCTTACCAGGTGGGAGGAATAACCGCCGCCCCGGAAATAGCCCAAGTTGGCATAGCAGTATTCGGTTGCGCCCACCGCCTTGGCGGCCTCTTCGGGGGTGATGTCCCACCAGGATTTCATTGCCGGCTTGCCGTCCACTTCGGCGGCGCCGGTAGCGTCCAGCGTGACTGCGCCCGAGTTGATTAGGTGGATAAAGCCATCTTTGGCCAGGCCTTCAGGCTCCCATCCGGTCACGCGCTCAATAGCCTCGGGGCTCCAATAGGTGCGCACGTCGGCAAAGCCCTGGGCGGTGTTGGTGAGCAGTTTGCCCATCAGCATGCACAGGCCGTTGAGGGCATCGTTCTCGGTGGCGATCACGAAGGGTTCGCGGATGCCGTTCCAATCGTAGGAGGAGTTGAGCAGGGATTCCATGAAGTCGCCGTTGGGGAAATGATCGGTCCACTGGCGCTGGCCTTGGAATCCGCCGGCGATCGCGTTGTGGCCGCAGGACTCCTCAACGAAGCCCATCTCTGCCAGCTTGGGATTGCCGATCATCAGATCGCGGCCGATTATGGCCATCTTGATGCAGGTGTCCAGCACTTCCTTTTTGGTTTCGGCGGAATGCTGCATGTCTTCAGAATTGGGATCCCAGCCCAGGTTAATATTTTCTTCCACCCATGCCTGGGCGTGTTTAAACTCTTCAGGGTCAAAAATGCCTTCTTCAAAGCGGCGCACAAATTCGCTCATGTCGATGGATTCGCTGCGCAGGCCGAAGTATTTCTCTAGCAGTTCTGGGTTGACCATGGAACCTGCAATGCCCATGGAAGTGCTGCCCATGGACAGGTAGGATTTGCCGCGCATGGTGGCTGCGGCAAGGCCGGCCCGCGCGAAACGCAACATTTTTTCTTGTACATCGGCAGGAATCTGATCGGCGGCGTCCGCGTCTTGCACGTCGCGGCCGTAGATGCCGAAGGCGGGAATGCCTTTTTGGCTGTGGGCGGCCAGCACCGCGGCCAAATATACCGCGCCTGGGCGTTCGGTTCCATTAAAGCCCCAAATGGCTTTGGGGGTAAAGGGATCCATGTCCATGGTTTCGGAGCCGTAGCACCAGCAGGGGGTAACGGTCAGCGAAACTCCTACGTTTTCGCGGGCGAATTTCTCGGCGCAGTCGGCCGCTTCCTTCACGCCGCCGATGGTGGTATCGGCGATAACGCATTCGACCGGCAAGCCACAGCTGTGTTTTAAGTTTTCGCTCAAAAACTTGGCGGCGGCTTTGGCCATGGTCATGGTTTGTTCTTCTAAACTTTCGCGAATGCCGCGACGGCGGCCATCGATACAAGGGCGAATGCCGATTTTGGGCAGACTGCCCCTTAAACGGTTGACCGGTTGATTCATGGGAAACGCTTTGGGATTTGCCATGGTATTCTCCTCCGTATTCGCTTGGGTTGTCGTTGTTAAAACAAAAAACACTTGGAATTTATCCAATGTTCACATTATAACGTTTTGAACGGTCAGTTACAAGAATCAATTGTGGCGGCAAACAAACTTATTTGACCTAATTTTACAAACTTGGCGGCGAATAAGCGCAAGGATGAATGCTTTTTTTGATTGAACGAAAGTTTATGAATGTTTGATAATTTTGCTCAAGCGTTATCTATATTATTAAGAAATGTTTATCAATAGACTAGAAAATTGTTATCAGGAGGCTTACAATGAACAAAGTAGTGTTTTTTGCGTTCCAGGGAGAGAAAATGTGTTTCTTGCACGTTTTGTTTAATGCGCTCGACATGGACCAGAAGGGGATCGAAGTTAAAATTGTAATCGAAGGAAAGGCGACCGCACTGATTAAAACCATGGTGGAGGAAAATCATCCGTTGTTTGCTAAAGTGCGGGAAAAAGAGCTGATCGACTCGGTGTGCAAAGCCTGCTCCAACCAGATGGGCGTGCTGGATTTTGTTCAGCAGCAAACCGATCTTCCTTTAAACGGCGATTTGCTGGGACATCCGCCCATGCAGCCTTACATCAGCGCGGGCTATCAGCTGATTGTGCTGTAAAGATTGGCGTTTAAAGTCGGGAGTGGTGCTTTGTCGGGCGATGTTTTCTACTATTTATATGAGGTGATGGCATGAAATTTTCAAACCTGACTCCAGTACCCTTCCACAAGGTGAAGGTGGACAGTTTATTCTGGTCGCCTAGGATCGACACCATCCGCCGGGAAACCACGCGCTATTGTCTGAAAAGGTGCGAGGAAACCGGGCGTATTGCAAACTTTCGACGCGCTGCCGGCATGGAACCAGGCGAATTTCAAGGTATTTATTTTAACGACAGCGATGTGTATAAGGTGCTGGAAGGGGTGGCTTATGCGCTGATGGGCGGCGCTGATCCCGAACTGGAACAGGCGGCCGATCGGGTGATCGATGCTATCTGCGCTTCCCAGCAGCCCGACGGCTATCTGTTCAGCTACTACACTCTGACCGATCCTCAAAAGCGCTGGAGCGACATGGGCTACCATGAGGCCTATTGCCTGGGGCACATGATCGAAGGAGCGATCGCCTATTTTCAAGCTACCGGAAAGCGCAAGTGGCTGGACTGTGCCGAGCGCGCCGTCAAGCAGATGATGAGCGTCATCGGACCGGGCAAACGCCATTGGATTACCGGACATCAGGAAATCGAACTGGCTCTAGTGAAACTGTACAGGCTGACCGGTGAACAAGCATATTTGGATTACGCAAAATGGTTGATTGCCGAGCGGGGCTACGGCCATCTGCATTCGCTCGATTTTGACCGCATGGGCTTTAAGCCCGAGTATTGCCAGGATGACTTGCCCGCCGAGCAGCTGTCCAAGGTAACCGGCCATGCGGTGCGGGCCATGTATTATTATACTGCCCTTGCCGATGTGGCCGCGATTGCCGGAGATGAGGCGCTGGCCGCGGCGCTGGACAGGTTGTGGAATAACGTGGTGCCCGCCAACTTATATATTACCGGTGGAATCGGTCAGGATTCTGCCAACGAGGGTTTTACTCGGGATTGGCACTTGCCTAATCTGACCGCCTACTGTGAAACCTGCGCGGCCATCGGCATGGCGTTTTGGAACCAGCGCATGAATCTGTTGCGTGCCGATGCAAAATATGCCGATTTGGTGGAAAGCGAGCTCTATAACGGTGCGCTGGCCGGGCTTTCGCTGGATGGAAAGCGCTTCTTTTACGACAATCCGCTGTCCAGCGTGGGCAAGTACCGCAGGCAGGAGTGGTTTGGCTGCTCTTGCTGCCCCACCAATCTGGTGCGATTTGTGCCTTCGGTGGGAGGCTATATGTACAGCTTGGGCCAAGATTGTGTATATGTGAACCAGTACATTGCCTCTACGGCCGAGTTTGAGCTGAACGCAAACCCTGTCAAGTTGGAGATGAAGACCGATTATCCTTGGGATGGACAGATTGAAATTCGCAATTTGGGCGACGAACTAGTGAAGCTCAAACTGCGTATCCCCGGGTGGTGTCTGCGGTTCAAGCTGTCGGTGGCCGGACGCATAGCAACTCAGCCTCCGGTGCAGGGTTATATGGAAGCGGCATTGGCCCCCGGCGAAGTGTTGAGTTTAACGTTGGATACGCCGCCCCGGAGGGTGTACGCCGATGCCCGGGTGAAGGAAAACGCCGGCCGCGTAGCATTTGCCCGTGGTCCTATCGTATATTGCGCCGAACAGCTGGATCAATCGCAGGACATTCCTGCAGAATATTTCCATGCCGAGTTTGCGGTTTCTAAAGAAACCGAGTTGACGGCTCAGCCGTATTCGGCCGATGCACTCGGAGGAATTGTGAAGCTGCAGGTAGGAGATGCCGTGCTGGTCCCCTATTACAGCTGGTGCAACCGGGGTGCTGGCGGCATGGCTGTGTGGATAAAAGAGAAATAAATGGCGCGCTGTTTTTCTTGCCTCTAAGGGCCGGCATCATGCAAGCTCGGAACTGGCGGTTAAAAAACGCGGCAAACGGTCGGCTGAAGATTTGGCAACCCAAAGATTCGAATAGAATTATAATATTGCAGAAAAAGAATCAAGCACACCGGATCGGTCCGGCGTGCTTGATTCTTTTGGTAAATGCAGTGCAGAGAAATACACTTGCATTTTTTGCTCATCCTTAATCCAAGGGCGGAGTGTCAAACCAATAGCGCTTGGTGCGGCGTGGTTTGCCATCTATGATATTGTCGATGGTGTCCTGGTATTGGCCGCCGTTTTTCTCCATTACCCGGTAGGAGCCCGGGTTGTCCTCATCGCAGGTGATGAGGGTGCGGCGAATGCCGAGCTTTGCCGCCTCCCGGAGCAAAAATTTGAGCTGAATGGTGCCGTAGCCCTTGTTCCACTTGCTTGGACGTATAGCGTAGCCGATGTGGCCGCCGAAACGCTCCAAAGACGGGGTGAGCCGGTGGCGAACCGAACCTCTGCCCACGAACTCATCGCGGTTTACCAACCAGAACATGGATGCCGGTACGTAATCTTCAGGCAGGTTTTCGCCCCGCCGATACTCTTCAAACTTTGCAAATATGTTGTCCTTCCATTCGTCGAAGGTATCCGGATCGTGCAGACCGTGTATCTGCCTGGGCATGGTTTGGAATTCGCGGCAGGCTTCCAGGTAACTGTTCAGATACTTGACTTCGGGTACGATTAGCCTAACGTTTTGCATCGGTTTTCCTCCCAATATACATTAAGTGTTCCGAAAAGCTGAGCAGCTCTTCTCGCTCGGCCAGTTTCTCGGCAATGTCTATCCATGCATCGATAATTTCTTGGCTTTGGGTCATCATATTGCCCTCGCAGGGGGAAAGTATGCCCTCTTGCCCGAAGAAACAAAGCTTTTCCAACGGAAATTGCTCCATAAAGGGCAGGATTTCCTGCTGGGCGATGAACGCGGCATAGGTGAAGGCCGGTCCGGCATAGGTCTGCTTAGTCAAAACCGACTTTCGATAATTGTGATCGACCGGATCAATAATGAGGGCGGGTTCTTCTCTCATTGCATAGATCATGCCTGCAAACCCGTTGATAAAGGACGCGGCAAAGGTGCCGCCCGGTTTTAGCAGTTTCAGCGCCGAACGAACGGCCAGCGCCCGGTCGTCTTCTTCCAGCAAATGGTACAACGGCCCCATCAGGAGCACGTGATCGAATTGGCCGCCCACAATTTTGTGGGCTTGGCGCGCATCTCCAGCGAAGGCAGACAGCTTTAGATTCTGTTCCTTAGCCATTTCCTTAGCAAAGCGTACGTTTTCAGAGGATAGGTCCAGCAGCGTTACCTGGCAGCCCATCTGCGCCAGCCACAGGCTGTAGCGTCCGGGTCCGCCCCCGATGTCCAGCACCGTGTCCCCGGGACAGATGTGCCGTTTTAAATACCGGCAGGTGATCAAAAACTCGGGTTTGTTGTGTATCCGCTGCCATTCTTCTTCGACATAGCTATCGTAATACGCTTGTATGATTGGGGTTACATCCATCAGTCTTCCTCCTCCTTTGTGATACAAAAAAACGGATGAAAGCGCTTCTGCTTTCATCCGCTGTTTATCCAAGTTGCTTAATTCTATACCCTTTGGACAATAGGAACAAAAGCCTTGTACTGATCGGTAGAAGGCAGGGAATTATGATTGGATTTTTTTAAAAAAATCGTCACGCTTTCGTTCCTCCGTATAAATTAGCAACCAGCATATCATGATGCAACAAAGATGTCAAGAAAAACTTCATACAAAATCAAAAATGAATAAACTTCCTTCAACACCAGCGTTCGGGCAGCAATTCGTCTAGTGTAGCGATCCTGTCTTTGAGGACGATTTCGCAATTTATGTTGTCGTGATTAATCTGATAAACGAATTCGCGGCAGCGTCCGCAGGGCGGGATGACGCCCTCTTGGTTTACGGCTACCATCTGCCGGATTGCGCTTTCTCCGGCGGTAATCATGGCTGCGATGGCCGCGTGCTCAGCGCAAAAGCCCATGGAACAGGGCACGTCGATGCACACGCCCTTGTATACATTGCCTTTATCGGTTACTAGCACGGCGGCTACGCTGCCCGATGAAGCGTTTTCGGTGAGCTGTATGGGGTTCAGCGTCTGCCGGGCCAGCGCCACCATTTGTTTAATATCCATGGAGGTTCTCCTTAAATGCATCCGTTCGGTTGTATATTTTGTGTTTTGCCTACCAGCCGGCGATGTTGCCGTCCTCATCCCACAGCGCGCGCCAATCGGCGGCGCCCGGCCATAGAAATACCTGTCCCTTGATTAGCCGGCAATCGGCATCGGCTGCGGCAATTTTGTCCATCTCTTCGGCCGTTAGCGGGTCCTCGGTGATACAGCGCAGATTGGACTCATACTGTTCGGGTTTCACTGAAAAGGGTATGGGGATTTGTCCGCGTTGCACTGCCCACTTTAAGCACACGCTGGCCGGATGCACGCCGTGGGCACGGGCAATCTCTTGAATGACCGGCATTTGTGTGGCGGCCACATCGGCGCTGGTGCGGTCGCGTTCCGGTCGGCTGGGGGAGCCCAGCGGGCTGTAGCCTATGGGTTGAATATTTCGGGAGACGCAGTATTCAAACAGTTGGGGCTGCTGAAAAGCCGGGTGCAGTTCCATTTCGATTAACGAAGGAGCGATTTGGCACTCGGGCAGCACCAGCTTCATCTTGGCCAGCGTCATGTTGCTCATGCCCAAATGGCGCACAAGCCCCAGCTTATGCAGCCGCTCCATTTGGCGCCATACACTCATAAACTCTTCCAATATAAAGGGGCGCGAGTCGGGGTTGCGGCTATCGCCATCGCAACCCGGCGCGTGATAGTTGGGAAAAGGCCAGTGCACAAAGTAGGCATCCAAATATTCCAGTTGCAAATCCTTAAGGCTTTGGGCCAGGCTGAGCAGCACACTCCCTGGGCCGTGCATGTCGTTCCACAGTTTAGAAATTACAAATATTTCTTTCCGGCTAACGATGCCTTGGGCAAACGTCCGGGCAATAGCGGCGCCGATTTGGGCCTCGTTTCCGTATACGCTGGCGCAATCAATCAGGCGGTAGCCTGTCAGCAGGCCGCCATTCACCGCCGAGGCTATGCGCTCGGGCGGATATTGGTCGGAACCAAATGTGCCCATGCCGATGGCGGGCAAAGTATCCCCGTTGGCGAGCGTTCTTTGTGGAATCTTTTTGGGATCGATGGGTGGCATGGCAAAATCCCCCTTTGCGTTGTGGCTTAAAGCGCCGGCAGATCCTGGCAAATTTCAAAGTTAAAACAACCGTTTATTCGTTGATAAGCATAATCTTGCCCGAGACCGCGCCCGGCGTTTTGTATAGCTTGAAGGCCTCCCAAGCCCGAGACATGAGGAAGGTTTTAAAAATCAGCTGGGGAGAATATTTGAGTTGCCCGGTGGCGAAGTAGTGTGCGGTCAGCGACCATTCTTTGCCCGGGAAGGGTGCCGAATAGCTCATCCAGGAGCCGGTCAGTTTGAACTCTTTGCGGTTCATATTTTCCCATTGCTTGGGGGTAAAACTCAAATTTTCGTGGGGCGTGCCGATGAAGCACACGCTGGCCTTGTTGGCGGCCAGTTCAAAGGCCATATGCATGGTGGGCACCGCGCCCGCAGTCTCAAATACATAGTCGAAACCTCGCCCTTCGGTCAATTGAAATGCCTGCTGGGCAAAGTCTTGCTCGCTAGTGTCGATGGCGTGGGTTGCACCAATTTCCTTGGCTAGGTTCAACCGTTGGGGCAGCAAGTCAAACACCGCTACGTTCTTGGCACCGAAAATTTTGGCCCACTGGGCGGTGAACAGCCCGATTGTTCCGCCGCCCAGCACAGCCACGTTGCCGCCGGCTTGGTAGTTGTTGATCAGCAGTCCATGAAGCGCTACGGTGGCGGGTTCAAACAGCGCGCCTTGCTCATAGCCGATGGAGGAATCGAAGGGCACCGAATTCTGCTCGGGCAGAACCACGTATTCTGCAAAGCTGCCCTGTTGGCGCGAGCCGACGAAGCTGTACTGCTTGCACAACGAGAAATTGCCCAGCTGGCAGTCGGCACACTTCATGCAAGGAAGTAGCGGAGCGCCGCTCACCCGGTCGCCCACTTTTACCTTGGTTACCCCTTCGCCTACAGAGGCCACGTCCCCCGAAAACTCATGCCCCAGCACGATGGGGTAACTGTGAGCGCCGTGGTGTAAAACCCGGGGAATGTCCGAGCCGCAAATGCCGGTTGCCCGCACTTTGATCAGCACTTCGCCAGGGCCGGGGATGGGAGTGGGGTATTCTTCGTAACGCAAATCTTCGTTGCCGTGTAAAACCGCTGCTTTCATGGGCTGCCTCCTTGAATATAGGGTAGGGAAGTGTAGGATTGCTTTTTTGATGGATTGTGGCTATATCATAGCACTTTTTGGCTATTTTGTGTACAAATTCGGCACATAGAACGCACTCGCTTGGGCAAAATACTTCTTCGATAATGGCGATATCTACGTTAAAACCACATGGTTCGTCTTTTAAAATTGCGAGAGTGCTTTTTTAAGTTTTCAGGAATGGCCAGCGGAAGAATTGCGCGCAAATGCCCGATATGCTACTATGATATAGTCCAAAGGCAACAGCGATGTACCTGAACGCTGTTGCCTTTTGTGGCCGATGAAAACAAATGTATTTTGAGTTTGAAGGAGCATTTTTGTGGGCGAGCGAAAGTCAAAGTTTTTTTTGATAGGTTCCATGCTGTTCGGCATGTTTTTTGGAGCGGGCAACTTAATATTCCCTGTGTTTTTGGGGCAACAAGCGGGGCAGAATATGCTGCCGGCCGGGCTGGGTTTTTTGATTACGGCTTCGGGCTTGCCGTTTTTGGGGGTAGTGTCCATGGGGCTGGTGGACAGCGACAATCTGCTGGCATACAGCAGCCGGGTGAGCAAAGGTTTTGGATACGCCATGACGCTGTTATTGTATTTGACCATCGGTCCGTTTTTTGCACTGCCCAGAACCGCGGCGGTTTCCTTTGAGGTGGGGCTTGCGCCGGTGTTGCGGCCGGAGCATGTCGGGCCGAGCTTGCTGGCGTTTTCGGTGCTGTTTTTCTCGGTAGCGCTATTCTTCGCCCTGCGCCCGGCGCGCATTTTGGATTGGATAGGGAAATTCCTGAATCCCATTTTCTTGGTGTTTATCGGCGCATTGTTTGTAATCGCGCTGTGCAACCCCATGGGTGATTTTGCGCAGATGCCCACGGCAAACGCATATCAGGCGGGGGCTTTTACCCAAGGGTTTGTGGACGGCTACCAAACCATGGACGCACTGGCAGCTTTGGCCTTTGGCGGCATCGTCATCGGGCAAATCAAACAACTCGGATTTGCCGACTCCAAAAAAGTGACGCTGGAAACTGCAAAGTCCGGGCTGATTTCGGTGCTGCTGATGTGTGTTATCTATAGCGGATTGGCTTGGCTGGGGGCGAGTAGTTTGGGCAGCATGGAGGGCAGCATCAACGGCGGACTGTCCCTCGCCCGCATATCCACCCATTACTTTGGCCGGTTTGGCAGCATATTTTTGACATTGACCATCACAGTGGCCTGTCTTAAAACTGCCATCGGGTTGATTACCTCTTGTTCCCAGGCTTTTGTGGATATGTTCCCGCGCAGCCTGTCTTATCGGGCCTACTGCGTAGCATTTGCGGCGCTGGCCGGCATGGTGGCCAACGTGGGGCTGAATCAAATCATTGACTTGGCAGTGCCTGTGTTGCTGCTGCTTTATCCGGCAGCTACCGCATTGATTTTGCTGAGCCTGCTCGAACCCTTGCTGGGCTACTGCAGGCTCATGTATGTGGGCGGTGTGGTCGGCGCTTTGTTGGCGGCGGTGGTTGAGTCGGTGGTTGCCTTGCCCTTTGCCTTTGCCCAAGGAGACGCAGTGCAAGCGGTGGTGGATTTCTGTCAAACGTATCTGCCGTTGTTTCAAGAGGGCTTTGGTTGGCTGCTGCCTGCGGCAATCGGTGCGGTGATCGGCTTGGGTATAGAGGTTTACCGAAAGGGCTTTAAGCGCAAAGGTTCGCACTCTGCGGCCTAACATCGTTCTGAGCAAAAAGGAATTATAGTTACAATACCCCGCCGGCATGTGCATGCCGGCGGGGTATTGTAAAAGCAGGGCGAGAAGTTATAATCGCTTTTCGATGTGTTCTATAACGCTTTCCAAGGCTTTGATGCGCGCATATTGTTTGTCGTTGGATTCCACAACCACCCAGGGGGCGTATTCGGTGTGGGTTAAGGCCAGCATCTGATCCACGCATTGCTCGTACTGCTGCCATTTGGCACGGTTGCGCCAATCCTCGCTGGTGATTTTCCATTCCTTAGCTGGTGTATTTTTTCGTTCCATGAATCGTTTCAGCTGGGTATCCGGATCGATATGCAGCCAGAATTTGACGATGATGGCGCCCCAATCGCTCAGCTCTTTTTCAAATTTATTAATTTCATCGTACGCGCGACTCCATTCGGCTTGAGTACAAAAGCCTTCGATCCTTTCGACCATGACCCGGCCATACCAGGAGCGGTCGAATATGGCGATGTGACCGTCCTTGGGCAGAGCGTTCCAGAACCGCCACACAAAAGGGTGGTTTTTTTCGATGGTGTTGGGGGAGGATATGGGCACCACCTCGTATCCGCGCGGATCCAGCGCCTCGGTCATGCGCTTGATGTTGCCGCCTTTGCCGGCGGCGTCCCAACCTTCATAGACCAGGATCAACGGGCGCTTTGATTTGTAGAGCTTGTTGTGCAGTTCGAACAAGTGCTTTTGATCGTCTTTGAGCAGGTGCTTGTACGCCTTATCTTTCAAATGCATATTTGGATCAATGTCTTTGAGTTTGGCGATGGGCTTGGGCATAATGCGCTCATCGGTACGCACGGGCAATGGATTCAGCTCGTCGTGAATTTCGGCTTTTTTTCTAGCCAGTGCTTGCTGCATTGCATTGATTACCGTAAGGCCGATGGCGGCTTTGGTGTAGTCTTTGTTTGAGGCGTCCACGACGGTCCAGGGTGCGTGCTTAAACTGAGTGCGGTTGAGCATGTTTTCAAAGCATTTTTCGTATTGCTCGTAGCGCTGATTTCGCTTCCAGTCTTCGTTGGTAACGCGCCAAGCGGTGGCCTGGTTTGCCTCCAGTTTTTTGAGGCGGCCGGCCTGCTCTTCCTTGTCGATGTGCAAAAAGAATTTAAGCAGCACATAGCCGTCGTCGGCGAGCAGTTGTTCAAATTCAGCGATGTGGGCGTAGCGCCGATCTTGCTCGGCTTCCAACAAATCGCTCTCCAAGAATTCGGTGGACACGTCCCGGTACCAGCTGCGATCGAATATGGAAATCTTTCCGTATTCGGGCAAGCGGATGTGGTAGCGGCGCATGGTGGGGAAGCGCTGTTCTTCGCCAGTGCGCTCACCGATGGTGAACACTTTGAAGCCCCGCGGATCTAGATATTCCAGCAGGTTGGAAATTGCGTTGCCCTTGCCTGAGGCACCCCAGCCCTCAAACAGGATGACGATTGGAATCTTGGCATTTTGAATTTTTTGCTGCAAATCGGTTAGAATGCCGGCTTTTTTCTTGTATTGATCGATTGTCTTCTGAAAATCGTCGGGATAACGGACATCCTTTAGTTTAATCACGGCGCTCCCTCCTTAGTGGCTGATTTGTTCAATTAATTTTTTTCACAAAAAAACCGCTCACACAGAGCGGAAAGGGGTTAAGAGAAGCGGATTCGCGAGGCAAAACTGAGCAGCGCGGTGCCCAACGCAACGCCGGCCAGGGCCTGGATAAAGTTGCCGGGCAAGGACGATAAGGCCACCGCTAAGCCGAAAACAGGCCACTCAAAGATGAAGTAGCCGGCTACCATACACAATTGAGCCAAGATAAGCATTGCAACATTGCGCACCGAAATCTTTGGTTGCTTGTGGACGCACGCCCCTATTAACAGCGCCATCAACCCTTTGATGACCAGACTGGGCAAGGCATAAATGGCAAAGCCGGAAGACAGGTCGGCTAGCGCCGAGCCCAGGGCAGCAGGGACAAATCCCCAAGGGCCGAGCAAAATTCCGCACAACAGCACCGCGGCATCGCCCAAATGCACGTAGCCGTGGGTCATCGGAACGGGCAAGTGAATATACAAGGTGAGCAAAAGCACCAATGCGGTTAAGATTCCGGCATAAGCCATCTGTCGGGAAGAGAATGTTCTCACGCGAATTCCTCGATTCTTTTGTTAGGTTATATATTTAGTAAAGCAAACTTCCGGCTAAAATGCAAGGAATTTTGCCGAAAAGGCCTAAGTTTGGGCAAGAAGCGTTGTTCAAAACAAAGTTATGGTGTTACAATGAATAAGGTGCTATATTTTGCCCGAAAACAATTTTTGCTATGCAACCATTGCTGTGGAGGAGACTATGCCGGAAGCAACCAAGAGGAAAATCAAAAGACACCGGATTCGGGATCATATAGATATTCGAAAAGTGACGGGATATGCAATCGCCATCAACACAGCTCAGATTCTCTTTATGGTTTTGCTTACGGGCATATCCATCGTTACCCGGGGACACGCCTTTGTTGGGCGGTGGGAATTGATCTTGCTGACGGGTATATCGGTGGTGGTGGTCAGTGGTGCGGTGTTGGACATTCGCGAAGCCTTTTCGGCGCGCAAAGTGGGCGAAGAAGCCAACATGATTCAGGACGCTTACGACCAGCTGGAAGAGTTAAACCTAACCTTGCGGGCCCAGCGCCACGATTTTATGAACCATTTGCAGGTGGTGTTCGGCCTTTTGGAGTTGGGGGAAAGTGAGGAGGCCGAAGCTTATATTGAACGGATATACGGGGATATTCAGCGCGTGAGCAAATCCCTTAAAACCAGTTCGCCTGCCATCAATGCGCTCCTTTCATCTAAGCTTGCCGAGTGCGAGGAAGCCCATATTGAAATGGAGATGGACATACAGTCGGATTGGGTGGACTTGCCCATGCCACCTTGGGAGATGTGCCGGGTGCTGGGCAATTTGCTGGACAATGCCATAGACGCGCTGGAGGAAACGGACAATGCAAAAATATGCTTAACGCTGGCCGAAGATTTGAATTCCTTTTCGTTTAAGGTGAGCAACAACGGCCCGGAAGTGGCCGAGCATATCGTTCAAAATATTTTTGAGGGAGGCGTGTCCACAAAGGGGGAAGGGCGGGGCATGGGTTTAGCCATTTCCCACCGGTTGATGCAGGAACGCAGCGGTCAGATCGGCCTTTTTACGCAGGACGGCTGGACTTGTTTTTATGGAAAGTTGCCCAAGCCGTTGGACGCCAGCGCAGCCCACATAGCGCTGCCGCACATGGTTTTTGAAAACAAAGAAAACTAGACAAACAGGTTGCAAACCGCAGGCCGCGGATATGTGGGATAGATTTTGCTTGACTGGGCCTTGGAAGCTCCGGTATGATAAGGCGGTCATCGCTTTGTGTGCAAATCCACAGGTTGTGCGTTCAAAAAATGAGGCGCTGGAAACGGAAAAAATGAAAGGCGAAAAAATGGCATGATTTACGTATTGTTGGCCGTGGTGTTTTTCTTTCTTCAAAACGTTGTGAACAAGGAGTTTGCGGCTAGGTTTAAAAGCACGTTGCCCGGCCTTGCTTTGTTTGATGGAATCGCGTTGAACCTAGCTTCGCTGACCTTGATATTTTTTGGCGGCGCGTCCCTGTTGCCTACGGGCCAGCTGATTCTCGCCGCAGCCTTCGGCATGTTGTTTGTTCTTACCGTTTTTTTAATTGTGATTACCATGTCTCAAGGGCCGATGGGCATGAGTTCTCTTTTGATCAACATGAGCATGATCATTCCGGTTACCGGCGGCATTTTGATTTGGGGAGAAGAGCTCACTGTGATCAAATTTGTGGGCATATTGTGCATGATGGCGGTGTTGGCGCTGTCCGGCTTAAACGAACGGGGCAAAGGCAAGGATTCCAACCTGCGCTGGTTTGCGCTGGCGATCGTTACGATGGTGTTCAACGGTACGCTGTCGCTTATGCAAAAGGCGCTTACTGCAAACTTTACCGAACCCAACGCTACAGCCTTTAACTGTTGGGCTTTTGCCATAGGCGGGGCGCTGTGCTGGATCATTGTGCTGGTGTTAAAGCTAAAGGGAACCTCCTTTTCGGACTGGACAGCCAAGCCCAAGCAGCTGCTGTTGTGTTCGCTGGGGATGGGCTGGGGCACGGTGGGCGGCAACATGTTCAACGTTTTAGCGCTGACAGTGTTGCCCGCGGTGGCAGCCTTTCCGCTGGTGCAGGGTTCCGTCATATTGTCGGTCATGGTTGGTTCCATGGTGCTGTACAAGGAAAAGCTGGGTAAATTGGGGTTTTTGGCGCTCATCCTGGGTATCGGGGGTATCGTGTTGTTAAACTTATAAAGGCAAATAATTGCAACAAATAATATAAGGACAAGCCTCCACCGGTCTTGAAGTCGGTGGAGGCTTATTTGTTATTTTTGCCTAAAGGGTTGAAGTGTTCTTTCCCTTTTGCAGCCAGTATTTGGGAGCAAACAACAGGAAAGTGAGGGAGGAAACCACCGCACAAACCACAAAACTGCTCCGGATGCCGATGGCATCGGACAGCAATCCGCCGCCAAAGTTGCCGACCACCCGGGCGATCCCAAACCCTACAACCGCCAGCAGCATCTGGCCGGTGGCCTTGAGCTCGTCGGGCACGTTGTCGCTTATGTGTTTGGCCATGCTGACCGTGAGCACGATAAAGCCCCAGCCGTGCAGCACCTGGCCGATCATGATCAGTGGCACGCTGTTGGAGGTGCTCAGCAAAACCCAGCGCAGCGTAAGGGCGACTGCAGCGAAGGAGATCAGCTTGCCCGCTCCAAGCTTTTCGTACAATTTGTCGCTCATCAACAAAAAGGGTGCTTCGCTGCAAGCGGATATGAAGTAGGCCCAACCCAGCCGCTGGCCATTGCCCCCGGGGAGGGACAAAAAGTGCATGGAAAAGAAGGTGTAGAAGAACCCCATGGTGATTTGCAGCGGCATGATGAAGGCCAACAAGCGCATGAGCGATTTTTCTTTAAACAATACGCGAATGGACATTTTCTGCCCAGTGGACTGATGGCCAGATACACCCGGTAATGCAAAGGTGGACAGAATCAGCAAAAGGAGCATGCCGGTCATGAAAACTAGGGAGAAGTATTCGCGTCCGGTTATAAATATGGCTCCAAACGCCACATTGGCGATAGCGAAAGCCAACCCGCCAGCCAAGCGTATGGGACCGAAAGGGTGGCGTTGAGGTTGAAGCGCTTCCAGCACGATGGAATCGCCCATGGGCTGCAGGGCCGGATAAAATATGGCGAAAATGCACATAATCAGCCACAGGTACCAAACCTGACTTGAAATGAGCATGGCCAAGGTGCATCCGGCCGAGCACAGAGCCAATATGCGCAGCAGCCGATTGCGGCTGCGTACGCGGTCGGCCACCGAACCCCAGGCGGGTTGAGAAAAGATAGAGATCAAGGGCACCATGCCCACCAGCAGGCCGATTTGGCTGGCAGTTAAACCGCTGGACTGAAAATATACGGGAACGTAGCCCTGATAGAGTGCGTTGGCCACGTAGTAGGCCATTAAAAACAGGGCGTATTTCCATGGGTACCGGGATTCCATGGGCGTCATCTCCCTCGACAAAATGATAGATAAATCTATTCTAGCAAAGGCGATTCTAAAAAGAAAGAGAGTTTGCAAAATATCGGCACGGCACACAGGCGTTTGGTTGCGGAGTGCTGCTTTCTGTATTATAATAAGAGTCTAATTAAAGTTGTGCGCGGAGGGCTTGAGCAGCATGTGTGGATTGCCGATACAGCTTGTTGTGACCGATATGGATGACACGCTGCTCAACAGCAGCCACGAGGTGTCGGAGTTTACCGCCCGGGCAATTGCCGATGTGCTGAAAACCGGTGTTCGGGTAGTGTTGGCTTCGGGGCGCATAGCGACTTCTGTGTTGGCGTACGCACGGCAGCTGGGGTTGACCGCGCCAGCGATAGCGGGCAACGGTTCTCAAATTATAGATACCGTGAGCGGTAAAATGCTGTATGAGTGTTTGATTCCCGTAGGCCTGACCCGCGAGGTGTGCCGACACGTGGAATTCCTTGGCGAGTATGTTCAAGTGTACTACGGGGATTCGTTTTTCTATGCCAAGGAGTGCGAACGCGCCCAAGAGTATAGAAAGGTCAGCGGGTTAAATGGGGTGCAGACCCACCAGCCGCTTAGCCTTTTTGTCGACAAACCTACGCCCAAGATTTTGATTTCGGCGCCGCCTGAGCAGATATCGGCGCTTCAGCCCAAGCTGGCAAAGCGGTATGAAGGCCGCCTGAATGCCTTCATATCCCGGCCCGATTACATTGAGCTGACCCGGCCGGAGGCCAACAAATCGGCTGCTCTGCAAAAGGTATGTGTAAGCCTCGGCGTTAAGCGCGAGCAGGTGCTAGCGTTTGGGGACAGCCAAAACGATGTGGGTATGCTGCGCTGGGCCGGCACCGGCGTTGCCATGGGCAATGCCCGCCCGGAGGTTTTGACCCAGGCGGATGAGATAACGCTGGGTAACGATGCCGACGGGGTGGCGGTGGTGCTCAGAAAATTGCTGAACGGTCGAGGATTTAGTGCTACGTCAAAGAAGGAGAACATATGATTTCGGTAAAGAAAATGGTGAATGCGCTGGAGCTGGAAGTGCTGGTCGAAGGCAATGCCAAAAAGCTGTCCATAGAAGGCAGCGATTTGAACCGGCCGGGGCTCCAATTCACCGGATTTTGGGATTATTTTGCATATGAACGGCCGCAAGTTTTGGGCAAGGTGGAAATGACCTACCTGGAAATGCTGGACGAAAAAACCCGCTACGAACGTTTGAGCAGGTTCTATAGCTTTGATATTCCCTGCGTGATCATTTCAAGAAATATAGAGGTTTTTCCCGAAATGCTGGAATTGGCTGCCGCCCGGGGAATCCCGCTTTTTAGAACGGCTCACATCACCACCAAGCTGGTGCTGGATCTGATCAATTTTTTAAACAATCAGCTGGCGCCCCGCACCACGCGCCATGGCGTGCTCATTGACGCATACGGTGTGGGCATTATGATTACCGGTGAGAGCGGTGTGGGCAAGAGCGAAGCTGCGCTGGAACTGGTCAAGCGTGGACACCGCCTGGTGGCCGACGACGTGGTGGACATTCGCCGGGTCAGTGACACCCGCCTGGTTGGCGAATCGCCCGAAATGGTGCGCCACTTTATGGAAATTCGTGGGATTGGAATTATCGACATTTCGGACATGTACGGAATCGGCGCGGTCATCCAGAGTAAATCTATAGATCTGGTGGTGCATCTGGAACTGTGGAAACAGGGTAAGGAGTACGACAGGCTGGGCCTGACCGATGAATATACCGACATTTTGGGTGTACGGGTGCCCAAGCTGGAAATGCCGATTCACCCGGGACGCAACCTGGCCGTAGTGTTGGAAGTGGCAGCGCGCAATTATCGGTTGAAGCAAATGGGCTACAACGCGGCGCGCGAACTGGACAGGCGCTTGAGCGAACGGCTTGAGCGCAGCGCGCAAGGACTGCTGGACGACGAATAAAATTGCCGCGGAGCGGCACTGGTTTTATATTTTTAAGGAGGGTTTCTCGATGGTATATGTAGGGATTGACTTGGGTGGAACCAATATTAAAGCGGGTGTCGTAGACGAGCAGGGCAATATTCTGTGCAAAGGCGATATCCAAACCAAAGTGGAACGCGGGCACGAGGCGGTCATTGAAGACATGGCGAAGCTGGCGCTTCGGGTCATTGAAAAGGGCGGCTTTACCTTGAATGACGTGCATTCCATAGGTATTGGCGTGCCGGGCATTCTGGACATAGAAACAGGGATAGTTCCCTTCTGTACCAACCTGGGCTGGCACGATGTGCCTTTGCGCGACTTGATGCGTAAATACATTGACAAGCCCGTGTTTGCCGACAATGATGCCACGGTGGCCGGCTTGGCCGAATCGGTAGCCGGCATCAGCAAAGGCGCTAAGAATAGCGTGTTCTTAACTTTGGGCACCGGGGTTGGCGGCGGCATAGTGATCGATGGCAAAATTTACAGCGGCAGCCACGGCGTCGGCTCCGAGCTCGGGCACACCATTATAGAGCTGGACGGTGAGTTGTGCACCTGCGGAAATCGCGGTTGCTGGGAGCGCTACGCGAGCGCCAGCGCATTGGCGCGCATGGGACGCGAAGCGGCCAAAGGCAACGAACTTAGCGCGTTGTATCGCCATGTGGAGGGCAATTTGGAACGCATTTCAGCCAAGATGGTTATCGATTATGCCAAACAAGGGGACCAAATGGCCTCCGAAGTGTTCCGCCGCTATGCATATCATTTGGCGGTGGGCATCATTTCGATCATTAACAGCTTGGATCCGGAGATCATTGCACTGGGCGGCGGCGTAAGCGCGGCGGGCGAGTTCCTAGCTGAAGCGGTCCGCGAAGAGGTGGATAAACTGATCTTCTACAAGAGCATGCCCCACGCGCGCATTGAGATTGCCACATTGGGCAACGATGCGGGCATCATCGGCGCGGCCATGCTGGGCAGGATGTAAAAATGGATGTTAACTGGGAAAAATCCTGCGGCGCGGTGGTATACCGTGTTCGGGAGAGCCAACTGCAGGTTTTGTTGCTTCAGCACAACGCAGGCCACTGGGCCTTTCCCAAGGGCCATGTGGAAAACGATGAAACCGAAGCTCAGACGGCAACCCGGGAGATTTGGGAAGAGACCGGGCTTTGTGCCAAGGTGGACGAACGTTTTCGCTTTGAAACCGAGTTTTTGCCAAAGCCCCAGACCATGAAGCGTGTGGTTTGCTTTGTGGCCTGCGCATCGTCGGGGGAGGAGCGCCCTTTGCTGTCGGAAGTGCAGCGGTTGCGCTGGTGCACGCCGGCGGACGCCTTGCAGTTGATTACCTATGAAAACGACAAGGATTTGCTGCGACAAGCGGTAGAATACCTGAATACGAAGGAAAATTGGCTATAAAACAGAGGTGAACGGTATTCCGTTCGCCTCTGTTTTAATTTCATAAAAGCTTTGCCCGCTTTAATAAAATGAAGGTAATTACGATAATCAATGCAATGATTCCCAAAACGATAAAGTAGCCATGGGGATTTTGCAGTTCGGGCATATTGCTGAAATTCATCCCGTACAGGCCGGTGATTACCGTGATGGGCGTGGCAAAGGCGGTGAAGATGGTGAGCTTGCCGATTATATCGTTGGTGCGGGCGCTCATGTTGCTGTCATACAGATCCATCAAATGTTCGCAGGCCCTATAAATATCGACCGAGTATTCGTACAGCTTGTTGATTCTGGAATCCAGATTGTGTAGATAGCGCACATATAGGGGTGGCACCAATCCGTTGTCGTTGAGCAACAGTTGATCACCCACATACAACAGCTGCCGGTTTCGTTTGTTGATGTGGAAACAAGTGTTTCGGATTTCCACAATTTGGGCGAGCTCGAACTGCTCGGAATTATCGACGATCTGGTCTTCCATGTCAAAAAGTTGTGATTCGTATGTGCTTAGGGATTCGAACATGTTGCTGAATGCACGGTTGAGCAGCTGGTAGTACACAAATGGCAGGGGAATGCGCCCTTCATATTCGCTTAAAAAAGAGCTGTAGAATTTGTCGATAAAGGAAGTGTGCAGGACTCCATCGCCAGAGGATAGGAAAAATAACATATTCTCAATGGACAACAGTGCAAAGTTTTCAAAGACAAAATTTTTGCCGTGTAGCTCATAGTATATGAAGCTAAGGAAATCCATTCCCGGGTGAGATTCAAAGCGTATGTCCTCTTGGAGCTTTCCGGGTTGGAGCTTGTGGTATAAAATGCTGGAAAAGGTGGGGGGAAGAACGGAAAGCTCGATTAGCTCCTGAGGTGTGCATGCGATAAAGGAATGATGATTCTTTGGCAAATCATCAAAGCCGGGCTTAATGGAGTTGTCGTCAAGGTCAAAAATTTTCATAAGAACTCCTCCTGGTTAAGAAGCTTTTGCTTTATTGTAGCACAAGGGCGGCAAAAAGGCACAGACAAAGCGTTCGATTTGAGGGATGCACATGCATCGACGATTCCGATGGGGGCGCTGTGTGGATCGGCGAATGCAACTTATTTGGAGTGCGCGCGTCATTTATGATATAATAAATCGGAAATAAAGGAGTGAGCCTATGAAAGTACCGGTTTTGTATACGGTTGTGCCTTGCTACAATGAGCAAGAGGTTTTACCTGAAACCAGCAAACGGCTCCTTGCGCTGTACAAAGATTTAATCGATTCGGAGCGGATAGATCCGGCCAGCCGGATTACCTTGGTAGACGACGGCAGCAAGGATGCCACCTGGGCAATGTTGGCCGAGTTGGCCAAAAAGCATGAGCACATTGAGGCGATCAAGCTTGCCCACAATGTGGGACACCAAAATGCGCTGTGGGCCGGCATGATGAGCGTGCGCGACCGGGCTGATGCGGTGATCACCATCGACGCCGATTTGCAGGATGACCCCAACGCGATATACGGATTTTTGGATGAATATCACAACGGGGCCGAGATCGTATACGGAGTGCGCTCCAAGCGGGACACCGACACTGCCTTTAAGCGCACCACGGCCCGCGCCTATTACCGGTTTATGTCGATGATGGGTGTCGATTTGATGTACGACCACGCCGACTACAGGCTGCTGGGCAGCAGGGCGCTTGAAGCCCTTTCCCAATTTGGAGAAGTGAATTTGTTCTTGCGGGGTATGGTGCCGTTGTTGGGTTTTCAAACGGCTACGGTGTATTACGAACGGGCCGAGCGTTTTGCCGGTGAAAGCAAATACCCGCTAAAGAAGATGGTCTCTTTTGCACTGGAAGGCATTACTTCCTTTAGCATCAAACCCATTCGCTGGGTGTTGATTTTGGGCGTGATTTTTTCGCTATTGGCTTTGCTGATGGGCATATATGCTGTGGTCGCCCATTTTGCGGGCAGCACGGTGCCCGGATGGAGTTCTATCATGGTCTCCATTTGGTTCATCGGAGGTGTACAGCTTATAGCGCTGGGCCTGATTGGCGAATATATAGGAAAGCTGTATGTGGAGAGCAAACACAGGCCCAGATTCATCATCGAAGAATACGAAAAATAGCAAAACGAGCAAATACAGACCGAAGGTCTGATTTCGTCCTTGTGGCTTATTGACTATGAAAAAACGGAGCCGCTCCAAAGATCCTGCTTTCAAATCTATCGGGCAGCTCCGCCTGGAAGGACGGGCAGCGGA
>CAYFTL010000013.1:0-10249 GCA_964346145.1 uncultured Oscillospiraceae bacterium
TTGCCCAACTGCTTCATCGATCCCTGAACATCGTCCGGCGGTCCTCCTGATATCCCCGGAATGTATCCCCGTACCATTGGCCATGCCAGAACAATCGCTGCCGCCAATACAATCAACAACACCAACCACTTAATCCACTTTTTGCCCTTACGCTTCTCCATGAGCGCTCCTCCTCGTTTATATCTATTTGCATGAACTTTTACCAGACTTATTCTACGCTGCAATTGTGGCGCAGCTGTGGCGGATTTCTTACCTGTTTTTCAATTCATCGTGGAAATATTTCGGGATTTTTGTGGCGCGTTTGTAAAATTTTTTTCTGCGCAATCTTGTTCACGTTGACAAAAAACTTGCGCCTCCGTATTATCATAGATACAGATTTTCATTTATATAGGAGGAAAATATGACCACCCAAACCCAACCAAGACTCAAACGAACCACGACGTTGGTGCGCCGTTTTGCTCCATATTTCAAACCCTATCTAGGGATCTTATGCTTGGATTTGTTTTGCGCCGCGCTCACCACCCTGTGTGAATTGGTGCTCCCGCTGATTATTCGCTATATTACCAACGCCGGAATGGGCGATGCCGCAGCCCTTACCGTATCTGCAGTCTTAAAAATGGGTGGATTGTATTTGGTGCTTCGCATCATCGATACCGCGGCCAACTATTACATGGCCTCAATCGGCCACGTCATGGGGTCGCGCATTGAAACCGATATGCGGCGCGATCTGTTTGCCCACCTTCAACGTTTGCCCAACTCTTTCTACGATGAAACCAAGGTTGGCCAAATCATGGCTCGCATCACCAGCGACCTGTTCGATGTAACCGAATTTGCCCACCATTGTCCCGAAGAATTTTTCATTGCCGGAATCAAGATTGTCGCTTCGTTTGTAATCCTTTCCTCCATGAACCTGTGGCTAACACTGCTCATCTTTTCCATTTTACCCATTATGCTCCTGTGCTCCAGTTACTTTAACACCCGAATGCGAGCAGCCTTTAAGGATTCCAGGCATCAGATCGGCGAAATCAACGCCCAAGTGGAAGATAGCTTGCTCGGCATTCGCGTGGTCAAGTCTTTTGCCAACGAAAATGTGGAAGAAGCCAAGTTTCACGAAAACAATCAAGGCTTTTTGCAAATTAAAAAACGTATGTACCGCTATATGGCTGGCTTTCAAAGCACCATCCGCTTTTTTGATGGGTTGATGTACATCGTAGTTGTAGTGGCCGGCGCCTTGTTTATGATCAATGGCAAAATCTCTTCCGGCGATTTGGTCGCCTATTTGTTATATGTAACCACGTTGCTTACTTCCATCCGCCGCATCGTGGAATTTGCCGAACAGTTCCAGCGCGGCATGACTGGAATTGAGCGGTTTGTCGAAGTCATGGATCAACCGGTGCTGATTCACGATGCGCCCGATGCCAAGGTACTTATGGATGTCGCTGGCCATATTTGCTTCGACCATGTAAGCTTTGCCTATCCCGACGATCCCGACACCGACATTTTGACCGACATCAACCTGGATATACAGCCGGGTTCCAGCATCGCGCTAGTCGGGCCATCCGGCGGCGGAAAGACCACGCTGTGCAATCTGCTCCCCCGCTTCTACGACGTGACCCAAGGCGCGATATTGATCGACGGGCAAGATGTGCGCTCGGTCACGCTGGATTCGCTGCGCAACCAGATCGGCGTCGTGCAGCAGGATGTCTATCTGTTTTCCGGATCGGTGTATGAAAACATTGAGTATGGCATGCCGGGCGCTAGTGAGGCTCAAATCATTGAAGCTGCCAAGTTGGCCGGCGCCCATGAATTTATTATGGAACTGCCCCAGGGTTATTCCACCTATGTAGGCGAGCGGGGCGTAAAGCTGTCCGGCGGGCAAAAACAGCGCATTTCCATAGCGCGCGTATTTTTGAAAAATCCGCCCATCCTCATTCTGGACGAAGCAACCTCCGCCCTCGACAACGAAAGTGAATTGTTGGTGCAGCGGTCGTTGGAATCCTTGGCCAAAGGCCGAACTACCTTCACCATCGCTCACCGACTAACCACCATTCGAAACGCCGACATCATTCTGGTGTTGACCGACAATGGAATCGAGGAGCAAGGCTCCCACCGTGAGCTTATGGATAAGGGTGGCATTTACTACAACTTGTACCGCATGTACAGCCAGGCCACAGCCTAATTTACCTTCCCCCTTGCATAACACTAAAGGTTTATGCAAGGGGGTTTTACAATATTGCATCAATATTCGATACGCTTTTGTAATACTATCTTCATATTATCGCCTCTAAAGCTGCATTTCTTGACATCCCTTCCGCTATAGACTAAAATTAATCAGATTCCAGAGCGATTTAAGCGGTTGGTCATCCGGGGTTTTTTTACCCCTTCTGCAGAGTATATACTACCGCATTCTGTGAATAGGCAATGCGTCGAATCTATAATCGCAAGCTTTTACGCTCAAAACACAGCCCACCACGTCGTTGGAATGTATAGATCTTACTACAGAAACCAGTCGGCACAATTTGTAAAACCGATTGATTATGTACCGCCTTGTGCGGAAGGAGGATGGCGCGCTATGCGCGCAGTTCACACCATGAAAACAAAAAAAATATGTTTATTCTGCTGTCTGCTGGCAATCTTTTTAGCCTTGCCATATTTCAGCACATATAGCGCTTTGGCTGAATCTGACTCTATACCCAAGGGACAGTCGGACAGCCTTGCCGCCACCGCCCCTGAACCCACTGCGGAAGCAACCCCAGAGCCCCCTGCCGAGCCCAGTGAGATTGCTACGCAAAATCCCCCCGCTGAAACGGAGAGTCAGCCCACCCCCGTTCCCCAAACTCCTTCGCCCAAGCCAAAACCCACCGTCAATCCCGAGAAGGATCAAAAGGCACTCGCAATTTCGGGTTTGATTTCCCCTGACGCATTAGTCAGTCCGGGCAACGTGAGCATACAGATAACGCTGAAAAATACAGCTTCCCAGCCGATAACCCAAATTAAGCTTTTCAACCCCGCCGGCAAACAGGTTCTCGGCCCGGAAACCTTAGGCGCCAAATCGGACAGCAAGCGTTTTGACGAAACATACAACGTGTCGGCAGAGCAGCTGAGTTCAGGGTCGCTGACCTACACCGTCTCTTATGTGCTCGGCAACGATGAGGCTACACAGCGCACAGTCAAAAAGAGCTTAACTTTAAAGATCTCTAAGGTTGATGCCAAGCCCAAGATAGAGTTCGCGCGCAATATTTCTTCACGCTTTGTGCCCAGCGGCACCACCGTCACGGTGACATATAGGCTGCGCAACACGGGCAACGTACCCCTGATTAATTTAAAAGTGTCTGATTCCATGGCGGGAACAGTGGGCAGCTTGTCCAAACTTGGCGTAGGAGAAAAAAAGACTTTTACCAAAAAAATCCGAGTTGAAAAAGATATAGCCAGCAAGGCAACAGTAAACTTTTCCTACGATGGGAGCACCGAATCACTTTCCAAAAGTCTATCCAAAGCCAGTATTTCGATAGCCAAAGAGGATTTGAATTTGGTGCTCTCCACCAACCGCACCACTGCCTTGCCCGGCGATGTAGTCAACCTTACATTAAAATTAACCAACAACGGCAACGTTTCTTATTCACGCCTGCGCGTGTGCGATGCCATCTTGGGAGACTTGGGCTCAATACCCGGAGAACTTAAACCCGGCCAGGAGTATATTTTCAACAAACAGGTACCCATAAAGAGTACAACTCAATTCCTTTTTTCAATATCCGGCCGGAGCTCTTCCGGCAAAGAAATAAACCAGGAAGCCAATCCGTTAACCGTGCTCGTGGCCTCCTCAGAAAACATCACCGACCGATTAACCTTAAAGGTTACACCGAATCAAACGCGGCTGGATACGCCGGGCATAGTAAATTTCACCGTTAGCTTGTTCAACAATAGCGGCCATGATTTAAAGGACGTATTGCTGTTCGAACAGAGCCATGGGGTTATTAAGAACATGACCGTCATCTCCGCCGGCGAAACCCAAATCGAGCAAAGTTATGAAGTAACGGCCGGCAGCATTTTCCAGTTTGTGGCACAGGTAACCGATCAAAGCGGAAACACCCTAACCGCATTTTCAGAGCCGATTTCTATCGAAATTGTAAACGCAGGTGCTACGCCGGCAACGACAGACGACAGCGACCTACCCATTTACGCCACCGATTCCCCTGCCGGTTATAAACTGCCTGCCAATCCACAAACCTTTCGGAAAATGATGTCGCTGATCATCATCTTTTTGGTGTTAATCATATTAATCGTGATCCTTTCCATCACGGGCAGGAAATTCTTTAAAAAGCTGAGGCCCAGGACTAAGGATGACAATATGGATGACACCATGATCGAAGAGCCATTGCGCCGCTCGGCGCGAAACAAAAAGCAAAAAAGGCGCAAGAGCAAATGGTGGCGTCGTCCCCCAAAAAATACCCGCAATCATACGGTACGGCTAAAGCAGTCCAACACAAAGAAAACCAAAATCAATTCACAAAAGCTGAAATCGGATACCGTTCGCCTGCGCATGGACACAGGGCGCCGAAGTCTTGAAAACGATCGTGCCAAATCCGATACCCGAAACAATCACAAAATTTAAACAAACTGGCCCGACGACAGTCGCGGGCCAGTTTGTCGTTGAGCGATCGGTTTTGTGCTACGCCCCTTGAATGCAAAACCGATTGCGTTTATAATAGACTAGATGGATTATGGGGGTATTGTATGTTTCAAGGATTTACCGATGCTTTCTTCGAATTTTTTATGGCCCTGCGTTTTAACAACAACCGCGAGTTTTTTCAGCAAAACCGCGCTTGGTACGAAGAGGCTGTGAAATTGCCTATGCGCGTTCTGCTTAAGGATTTGGCAGATGAACTGCTCAAGGTGGATCCCCAACTGGATACGCGGCCGCTGCGTGCTGTATCGCGAATCAATCGCGACATACGGTTTTCTAAAAACAAAGCGCCTTACCGCGATCATATGTGGATATCTTTGCGACGCCATGCCGATACCCCACAACCCGAATTTGTGTTTATAGTGGACGATTCCGGAGCAAAATACGGCATGGGGTTTTATGGCGAACACCGGCTCTTGATGGACCATATTCGCCAACTCTTATTAAAAAATCCAAATCGCTTAAGGCCTCTGCTCAATTACGAAAAAACCGGATTCGAAATGGAAGCACACCGTTTTAAGCGTTTTAAAATTCCGGATGATTTGCCCGATCAGTACAAGGATTTCTATTTAATGCGCAGTTTTTGGTTGCAACAGTCGATCCTTGATTTTGACTTGTTGCGATCTCCTCTGCTGGTGAATACCTTGCTGGACGGATACAAACAACTCTCCCCCCTTTATTTGCTACTTCAAAAACTCATGGCTGAATCCACGCCAAAAGAAGGATAAGGAGCTATTATGAACCGAGACTGGAGTTACCTGAAAAGTGGTAGCGATATACGCGGAAACGCATCCACATACAAAAGCAGTCCCCCCAATCTGACGCCGGAAATGGTGAAAGCGTTAGGTTACAGCTTTGCGCTGTGGTTGGCCGAAAATCTTGGAACCACTCCGGATACACTCAATATTGCCGTGGGCCACGATGCCAGAACCACCAGCCCCAGCCTTGCCCAAGCCGCAATTGAAGGCTTGACTTCGGCCGATTGTGATGTGATGGACTGCGGCCTATGTACCACTCCGGCCATGTTTATGACCACTATTTCCCCCGAAACCCAAGCCGATGGGGCCATCATGATCACCGCCAGCCATCATCCCTCTCACAAGAATGGCTTGAAGTTCACCACCAAAAACGGCGGCTTGCATGGCAAAGATATTCAAAAAATCATCCAAACCGCTCAGAACTTAAAGGTGCCCAAGCGCCTGGTCACATCGATAAACTTTTTGGAAATATACACCGATCGCTTAAAGCAAATGGTGCGCGACCGACTTGAGACCGATGTCGCCCTTCCGTTATTGGGGCTTCATGTGGTGGTAGATGCAAGCAATGGCGTGGGCGGGTTTTATGCCGATTTGTTAAAGGACTTGGGTGCAGACACCACCGGCAGCCAGTTTCTGGATCCCGACGGCCGCTTCCCAAACCATGTGCCCGATCCAGAACGTCCTGAGGCCATGCAAGCGCTGGCCGATGCCGTGGTGCGTAACAGCGCCGACCTGGGCGTCATATTTGATGCCGATTGCGACCGAGCCGCCATCGTCGATCAAGACGGCCGGGCGATCAACCGGAACCGTTTGATCGCGCTTACCGCCGCTATCCTGCTAGATGAAACCCCCGGAGCCACCTTCGTCACCGACTCGGTAACCTCTTCGGGGCTGGCCAAGTTCATCGGGGAATGGGGCGGCGAGCATTACCGTTACAAGCGCGGTTATCGCAACGTAATTGATGAAGCCATTCGTTTAAACGAAGAAAATATCGACTGCCCGTTGGCAATCGAAACCAGCGGTCATGCCGCGCTGCGTGAAAATTATTTTTTAGACGATGGTATGTACCTGGTCACAAGGCTCATTTGCGAAGCCATGCGGCGCAAGCGCGAAGGGCTCACTCTAAGCTCACTCATCGATGATTTACAAGAACCCGCAGAGAGCATTGAACTACGTCTGAACCTGCTGCCCGAAGATTTTAGAATGGCCGGCCAAGAAATCATCGACAAATTGCTTAACCATACATTGGAAAACAGCGAATGGCGGCTGGCACCCGACAACCGCGAAGGCGTCCGGATTTCTTTCGACTTGGACGATGAGCTGGACAGCGCATGGCTGCTGCTCAGAATGTCGGTACACGATCCGGTAATGCCTTTAAACGCAGAATCCGATGTGCCCGGCGGCCTTTACAAAATTTTAAGCGAGCTCTATGCGCTCATCGGCAACGATGGGAATTTGGATACTACCCCACTCAAACAATATTTGGATGCCCACTCTAACCAATAAGAAGGAGAATATTCAATGAAAAACCAACAAGTCGTCAACGCAATCCGTATGCTATCGGCAGATGCCGTAGAAAAGGCAAAGTCGGGACACCCGGGAATGCCCATGGGCACAGCACCCATGGCCTATGCGCTTTGGGGCAAAACGATGAGGCACAACCCCGAAGACCCCAACTGGGCCGATCGCGATCGGTTTGTGCTTTCCAATGGACACGGCTCCATGTTGATCTATTCGTTGTTGCACCTGTTTGGCTATGGCTTGTCGATGGACGAAATTAAGAATTTCCGTCAATTCGGCAGCAAAACCCCAGGGCATCCGGAATATGGCCACACCGTGGGCGTAGAAACCTCCACCGGCCCCCTCGGTCAGGGAATCGCCAACGGCGTAGGCATGGCAATGGCCGAAGCCCATTTGGCCGAGCACTTCAACCGTGAGAACTTCCCCATCGTAGATCATTACACTTACGTTATGTTGGGCGATGGCTGCATGATGGAAGGCATCTCCCACGAGGCTTGCTCGCTGGCCGGCACCTTAAAGCTAAACAAACTCATCGCCCTTTACGATGATAACGAAATCTCCATCGAAGGCGATACCGACTTGGCCTTCCGCGAAGACGTGGCCGCGCGCTTCCGCGCATATGGCTGGAACGTGATTGATGTGCCCAACGGCAACTGTGTCAAGTCTGTGTGCGCCGCTTTGACGCTGGCGCGGCAATCGACTGATGCCCCCACCCTCATCGTCGCACACACCAACATCGGCTACGGTTCCCCTAAGCAAGACACCGCATCTGCCCACGGAGAACCCCTGGGTGCCGAAGCACTGGCAGCTACCAAAGCGTTCTTGAGTTGGGATTTGGAAGCCTTTGAAGTACCCGAAGAGGTATATACCTCCATTCAAAAAGATCTGGAGCCCAACAAAAAGAAATACGAAGATTGGTCCAAAATGTTTGCCGAATATGTGGAGGCCTACCCCGAGTTGGCCCAAGAATGGCATCAGTGGCACTCCAAGGAGTTGCCGATGGATTTGCTGAACGATGAAGAATATTGGAACTTCTCCGGCAAAGCAGCCACCCGCAATTCCAGCGGCGAAGTGCTCAACCGTCTGGCTAAAAAGCTGCCCAACCTGTTTGGCGGCAGCGCAGATTTGGCTCCTTCCAACAAATCGGTCATGAATGGCCGGGGTGCCTTCTCGGCGGAAGACCGATCGGGCTCCAATATCCATTTCGGCGTGCGCGAACATGCGATGGCCGCCATCGTCAACGGAATCGCGCTGCACGGCGGGCTTCGCCCCTACTGTGCCACCTTCTTCGTCTTTAGCGACTACATGAAAAATGCCATGCGCATGGCTTCGCTGATGAACTTGGGCATCCCCTATATTTTGACCCACGATTCCATCGGCGTAGGCGAAGACGGCCCCACCCATCAACCCATTGAACAGTTGGCCGGTTTGCGTTCCATGCCCGGAATGATCGTATTTCGCCCGGCGGACAGCCGTGAAACCGCTGCCGGCTGGTATACGGCGCTGACTCAAGACCATCCGGTATCGTTGGTGCTCACCCGCCAAGATCTGCCCCTCTACGAAAACAGCGGCAAGGAAGCGCTCAAGGGCGGCTACATTCTGTCGGATAGCCAAAAGAGCGTGCCCGACGTGTTGCTCATGGCTTCCGGTTCCGAAGTGGAGCAATGCATGGATGCTCAGGCAATGCTGCGTGAGCAGGGCATCGACGCGCGCGTAATTTCCATGCCCAGTTTTGAGCTATTCAACGCTCAGTCCGCCGAATATAAGGAATCCGTAATGCCTACCCAAGTGCGTGCCCGCGTCGCCATCGAGGCCGGCGCCACATTCGGTTGGCATCAATACGTAGGTCTGGATGGCGTAGTCATCGGTCTGGATCATTTCGGTGCATCGGCGCCCGCCAAGGTTCTGTTTGAAAACTTTGGCATCACGTCTGAAAATGTTTGTGCCAAGGCCGTTGAATTGTTAAAATAATCCCTGTTTTGTCTACTAAAAGTAGCCTGCACTTTAACGTGCAGGCTACTTTGTTTTTGCTCGGCTAGTCTAAAAATGCGCGGATTTCGCTCATTCGTTCTTTGCAACGCTCTATCCCATGCTCATAGTTTTTGCGCAGTTGCTCTACGCTCTTTTCAAAGCTTTCGAGCTTATACTCGGGCCTAAATACCATCGCGCGGCCTTCCACTTCCAGTCGGTCGATCAGCTTCAGCGTTTCATTGTACTTGTCCGGACGTGCCATCAACGCCTTGGACAGCTCAGGGAATCTTCGCTTGATTGCCCGAGCAGCCAGCTTGTTGCTGGTACTCAACTCTTTTTGAAAACCTTTGGGCTGAGTCAGCACGACGATCAGCTTCTCGTTTCCATCGGCCAGCGCCTTTTCCACCGGAATCGGGTCGGCCACTCCGCCATCGTAGTAAGGCATTCCGTTCATATAAATGGCCGGAAAAGCATATGGAATCGCGCACGTAGCGCGCACCATCGTCCACTCCCTGTCCACTTTCTTCCCATCCATATATTCAGCCTGTCCCGTTAGGGCATTGGTAACCCCCACCCAAAATTCCCCGTCGTATTTCAAAAATTCGTCCATATCAAACGGCAACAGCTTGTTGGGAATTTGATTGAATGCAAAATCCAACCCAAACAGACTGCGAGATGTGATTAAATTCATTCTGCTGATATAGCGCCGATCGCTGCGAAAGCGCTCAAGCAGCACCATATTTCGGCGCTTTTGGCGCGACACATAAGAAAACCCATCGGTTATCCCCGCCGAAACACCGATAACATAGGGCAGCATTATACCCTTTTCCAACAACGCATCCATTACCCCAGCGCTAAAAATAGGTCTAAGGGTTCCGCCTTCCAACACCAATCCGGCCATCTTCCACCAAACCTCTCCGTCAAAAAAACCTTTTCTACTATTATATCTTATTACCATGCAGGGTCAAGCAAGCCGGTTTGCAATTCAATCGTTCCGGTTTTATAATAGAAACAGAACATCAATCGTTAACAGGAGGAGTACCATGTCCAGACTGTTTGGCACCGATGGCGTGCGCGGCATTGCCAACGTAGATTTAAGCTGCGAACTGGCCTTCAAACTAGGGCAGGCCACCGCCTATGTGTTGGCTTCCCAAACCCATACGCCCAGCATCCTGGTGGGGCGCGACACCCGCATATCCGGGGATATGCTAGAAGCCGCCTTGGTGGCCGGCATCTGCTCCATCGGTGCGCGCGCGCTATTGCTGGGCATCATTCCCACCCCCGCCGTGGCCCATTTGACCCCTTACTACGGCGC
>CAYFTL010000013.1:10349-48657 GCA_964346145.1 uncultured Oscillospiraceae bacterium
CGGCGCATTCACATGCGCAATGCTAAGCGCGATTATTTGGACTTCTTGCGTTCCTGCATCAATGCCCGCTTGGACGGCCTACACATCGCGCTGGACTGCGCCAACGGTTCAGCATCCGAATACGCGCCGCAATTATTCATCAGCTTAGGCGCCACCGTATACCCCTATTTCTGCACCCCCGACGGCACCGACATCAATTACCGCTGCGGCTCCACCCACCCGCAGCGCCTGCAGCAACTGGTGTCCGAGCTGGGCGCAGACATCGGCTTGGCTTTCGATGGGGATGCCGACCGATTGATCGCGGTTGACGACAGGGGAAAGTTGGTCAGCGGCGACCAACTTTTGTGCGTGTATGCCAAACATTTAAAAAGCAGCGGGCGTCTCAACAAAGATACCATCGTGTCCACCGTAATGAGCAACCTTGGGCTGGATCATGCGCTGCAGACGCTGGAGATTACCAACGTACGCGCTGCCGTAGGGGATCGCTACGTGCTGGAAACCATGCGCGAACATGGTTACAATCTAGGCGGCGAACAGTCGGGTCACATGATTTTTTTGGATCACAATACCACCGGAGATGGACTGTTGTCCGCGTTAAAGCTGCTGGAAATTATGGCGAATGAGCAGCAATCCTTATCCCGATTAACCCAGATTATGACCGAATTGCCCCAGGTGCTCATCAATGCCCGCGTTCCAAACGGCCAACAACATGCCTACAGCGAAGATTCAGAAATCCAAAATCGCATGCAGCTGCTGGAGAAAAAGCTGGGCAATAGTGGCCGGTTACTGGTTCGCCCATCGGGCACGGAGCCGCTGATCCGCGTAATGATCGAGGGAGAAAATCAATCCGAAATCGAAAAAGACGCTTACGATTTAGCCAAACTTATCGAAAACCGTATTCAAAAGCACAACGCAAAATAATAATAAAGCCATTCTAAAATAGAATGGCTTTATTATTATTTGTTAAATGCCGCAAAGTTTCTTTATTTCTATCCTCGTGATTCGCTGGAGAATAGCTACCCGGTAGTGTGTGCTGCGTTCGCTTTTCCGTACCAAATATATCTTGGCAGATCCATAAGCCCGCGGCCTAAAGGCTTTCAGCTTGTTAGAAAGCACGCCAACGCTATCCTCTAGCGGCTCTTGGGTGCGCCGGCAGCAGATTTGTCGTTTTCGATCAATGAAAATTCTATTTGAGCTGCCTCTAAATCCACCTTTTCCACCCGCACCTTTACATTGTCCCCCAAGCGGATCACCCTACGGCTGTGTTCGCCGATCAGGCAACAATGGGCTTCGTCCAGTATATAGATATCCTGCAACGAAGCGATGGGCACCATACCTTCCACCGTATTTTTAAGCGCGACATAGAATCCCCAGCTGTTTACACCGGAAACGGTACCTTCAAACTTTTCTCCGATATGTTCTGACATGTAATAAGCGCACATTAAATCATCGCCATCGCGTTCGGCCTGAGTAGCGCGCTGTTCCAGCTGGGAGCAGCTGGCAGCTAGCTCCGGCATCCTCTCCCGCCAAGACGTTTCGGCTTTACGATTTTTGCCTTCCTGCAGACGCAGCTTGAGCATACGGTGCACCACCAAGTCCGGATAACGGCGAATGGGCGATGTGAAGTGACAGTAATCCTCCGCTGCCAGACCGAAATGGCCTTTGGGCAATTCCGAATAGGCCGCACGTTTGAAGGAACGCAGCATCACCCGCGCTATCACTTCAGCTTCCTGCCCGCCTTCCACCTGGCTAAGCAAGTGTTGAAATTCGATGGGCTTCGGATTCTCTCCAAGCTTTATTCGAATATTCAAATTGTTTAAAAACTGTTCCAGTTCGGCAACCTTCTCCTGATCGGGCTCCTCATGTACCCGGTACAAAATCGGAATATCTTTCCCCTTTGTATGCTTGGCTACGGTTTCATTAGCCAGCAGCATAAAATCCTCAATCATTCTGTGGGATACGCCTCTCTCCCGCGCAAATATATCCACAGGCGTACCCTTGCCATCCAAAATGATTTCGGGTTCGGGCAAATCAAAGTCTATGGAGCCGCGGCTTCTGCGATGCGCCCGAATTTGTTCCGACAACGCCGCCATCTGCCTTAACATCTCCTGCATTTGGGCTGGAACGTCGCTGGGATGCCCATCCAGCATCTTATTTACATCCTCGTATATCAACCGTGCGCTAGATCGAATGACCGAGGGGGTAATTTCATAATCCTGCACTTGGCCGTCGCGTACATACATAATGCAAGACAAGGTCAATCGATCCACATTGGGCATTAGAGAGCACAGATTGTTGGACAAGGCCTCCGGTAACATAGGCAGGGTGAGTCTAGGCAAGTAAACAGATGTTCCCCGTTCCAGCGCGTCTTTATCGATGGCGCTGCCCGGCTTTACGTAATGGGACACATCGGCAATGTGTACACCCAACACAAAGCTATTGTCCTCTTTCTGCTCGAGGGATATCGCATCGTCAAAATCCTTCGCATCCGCACCGTCAATGGTACAGGCCAGCAGACCGCGCAAGTCTTGCCGGCCGTCCAAATCCTTTTGTTCAACTTCTGCCGGCATTTGCTGCGCCTGGTTAAGCGCCTGGATGCTGAACTTGTCGGGCAAGCCGTGTTGGTCGGCCAGCGAACGCAACCGCACATTAATGTCCGTAGAAGCACCTAATACCTTTTGTATCTCGCCCCGTATGGCCTTGTGCTTTTCGGGCCAACGCACGATTTTAAGCACCACCAAATCTCCTGCAACAGCCCCTTGCAGCGATCCAACCACCTCAATCCGCTGGGCGATGTGTCGATCGCTGAGACGAATGGTGACTATGAGCTCCCTGCCTTCTCTTTTTTTGCCCTTCTTGGCCTTTTTGCCCTTCTTTTTACTTTGGGGCCTTTTCTTGACTACGTAAGCTTTTTCAATGACCACGGTGCCCACGATGGTTTCGTGAGCGCGTTTTAAGATGCGAACCAGGTCGGCGCGCGGCCTTTCTCCCTCATTCACCATGCACATCAGCACCAAATCGCCATTCATTGCGATTTCCCCCGGCATATTTAGAAAAACATCTTTTTCGCCGTCGGCGTTAAGCTTGCGAACAAAAGCGCCGCCTTTGCTGGTAGACATAGCATATCCGGCCGCCATCCCCAGCCAAGACGGCAATGCGAACTGCTGCTTTTTGTTGGTCACTAGCTGCCCTGCCATTTCCAGTTCCTCCAACCCGGTTTGTACATCGTCCACATTCGCCTGTATCCCGTTTGCAATTTGTCCGGCTTCAACCGGCTTTTTTCTATTTTCCATCCAGCCCATTATTTTCTCTTTCAATTCTTTCAACACAACCTCTCCTTTGCATGATTTAAAATCTAAAACGTTTCTACTTTCTACATATAACAAAAAAAGACCGAAAGCACACGCCTCGGTCTTACTTATTCAATACATCGACACACGATTGCCCCGCTGTTACTTCAGCACCGTCATCAAAATGGACAGCACAATGAAAACACCGGCAGAAATCTTGGTCGCCAACTCCAGTTTGCCTTCGTAGGTCTTGGCCTTTTCCTTGCCCAAAAAGGTTTCTGCCCCACCGCTGATCGCTCCCAAGCCTTGGGTGCGGCCTTGTTGCATCAGCACAGTGACGATCAGAATTAATGCGGAAATGATCAAGAAGATATTTATGATAACCGATAATGCTTGCATGAATTAATCCCCCTCTGTATTTAGAGCAATTCATATTATAGCATAGCGCCACATGAATAGCAACCTAAAACCCGTTCTAAAATCTATGTTTTTTGCGCACTTTCACCGCATTTTTCGCACTTTTTCCGCACAAAAAAATGTATGAAACGCATAAATTTCACGATTTAATACAGAACTGATTTACTTCACCAACAAACTTCAGTATAATAACACCATAACACAGCCAAAACCAAAAAAAACAACAAAAGCATCTTAACAGGAGGACTAATCACATGACGTCTATACCACGCCCTGAATACCCACGTCCCCAGTTTGTGCGCGAAGGTTGGTTGAACTTGAACGGAAAGTGGCAGTTCGAGATTGACCACGGAGCGACAGGACGCAAACGCGGCCTTCTGGAAAAAAGCAAGCTGGACTCCGAGATTTTGGTCCCCTTTTGCCCGGAAAGCAAGCTATCCGGCGTAGGGTACACCGATTTTATGGCTTGCGTCTGGTACAAGCGCAGCTTTACCCTGCCCCAAGCAGCCCAAGGCAAACGCGTTGTGCTGCACTTTGGCGCGGTGGATTACAAAACCGAAGTGTGGATTAACGGCCAGAGCGTGGGCACCCACGAAGGCGGATACGTTTCCTTCTCCTTCGATATTACAGACGCAGTCAAAACCGGCGAAAACCAAATTACGGTGTGCGCCGAGGACGACACGCGCAGCCCTTACCAGCCCACCGGCAAGCAATCGACCACCTACGATTCCCACGGATGCTTTTACACCCGCACCACCGGCATTTGGCAGACGGTATGGCTGGAGTGGTCCAATCATGAATGCATGAAATCCGTTAAGCTCACGCCCGATGCCGCCAACGATCAGCTGATGATTGAGGCACAAATCGAAGGCAATGCAGCAAACCTCACCCTGACCGCCACCGCCGCCTTTAACGGCAAAGCATGCGGCAGTGTGAATGCCAAGGTTCAAAACAACCGGGTGTATGCCACTTTGCCCTTGAGCGAAGCCCATTATTGGAACGTGGGCGAGCCCAACCTGTACGATTTAAAACTAGAGCTACACAACGGCGGCCAGGTGGTAGACACGCTAGACAGTTATTTCGGCCTGCGCACATTGGGATTTGAAGGCAAAACCTTTACCATTAACGGCAGGCCTGTATTCCAGCGCTTGGTGTTGGATCAGGGATTTTATCCCGATGGCATTTACACCGCGCCCAGCGACGCGGCCCTCAAAAAGGACATTGAGTTGTCCATGGCGATGGGTTTTAACGGCGCACGACTGCACGAAAAAGTGTTCGAGCCCCGCTTTTTATATTGGGCCGACCACATGGGTTACCTGTGCTGGGGCGAAATGGGCAATTGGGGTCTGGATCATTCCGACATTTCCACACTGCCCAGCTTCCTGAAGGAGTGGCTGCAATCGGTGGAGCGCGACTACAGCGCCCCCAGCATCGTGGGCTGGTGCCCGTTTAACGAAACCTGGGACGTAGAAAAACGCCCGCAAGATGACGATGTGCTGCGCTGCGTGTACCGCGCCACCAAAGCCATCGACCCCACCCGGCCGGTCATCGACACCAGCGGCAATTACCACGTGGAAACCGATATTTTTGACGTGCACGATTATGAACAGAATCCAGAAATATTTGCCGAGCGTTACCGAGCCGGCACCAAACCTATTTACGACCGCTTTGCCGACCGCCAAAGCTATGGTGGCCAGCCGGTGTTTGTCAGCGAATACGGCGGGATTTGGTGGAAACCGGGCGATGAGGAGGGCTGGGGCTACGGCGTGCGCCCTCAATCCGAAGAGGAGTTTTTGGCGCGCTACAAGGCGCTGACCGACGTGCTTTTAGACAACCCGGACCACTTTGCGTTTTGCTACACCCAGCTGACCGACGTGGAGCAGGAGGTTAACGGCCTGTACACCTACGAGCGCGAACCCAAGTTTGACCCGGCGCTCATTGCAAAAATCAACAAACGCAAGGCGGCTTGCGAAAAATAATTATTGCATCACCATAAGGAGGACTCTATACCATGCAAGCAAACGACACCCGAATTCAACAAGGCTATGATTACGCCAAGGCGGTTTACGCCGAAAAAGGCGTAGACATCGACAAGGCGATGGAACTGTGCGCTCAGATTGCGATTTCCATCCACTGCTGGCAGGGCGACGACGTTGTGGGCACCGAAGGCGAAGGCGGCGGCGCATCCGGCGGTATCGCCACCACCGGCAACTACCCGGGCCGCGCGCGCAACGCAAACGAACTGCGCAAGGACCTGGATTTGGCGCTGAGCCTCATCCCGGGCAAAAAGAAGCTGAATTTGCACGCCAGCTACGCCGAGCTGAATGGCAAGAAGATCGACCGCGACGCATACACCATCGATCAGTTTGTCAACTGGGTGGATTGGGCAAAGGGTGCCAAGGTCGGCTTGGATTTTAACACCACCAACTTCTCCCACCCTTATGCGGAAGACGGATTCACGCTATCCAGCCCCGACAAAAAGATCCGCGATTTCTGGATTGAGCACGGCCGCCGCTGCCGCGAGATCGGCGAAGCCTTTGCCGACGCGCTGGGCGAACAATGCGCCATCAACTACTGGATGCCCGACGGCTACAAGGACATTGCCGCCGACACGGCAGCACCCCGCCAGCGCATGATCGAGTCGTTGGACGCCATATTCGCAGGCAAGAAAATTGACAAGAGCAAAGTGCTTGACTCGGTTGAAAGCAAGCTGTTCGGCTTGGGCGTTGAAAGCTACACCGTCGGCTCCCACGAGCTGATGATGGGTTACGCCATCAGCCGCGGCATCTCCTACACGTTGGACGCCGGCCACTTCCACCCCACCGAAGTGATCAGCGCCAAGCTGTCGGCCTGCCTGCAATATCTGGATGATGTAGTGCTACACGTGTCCCGCGGGGTTCGCTGGGATAGCGACCACGTCATTACCTGGGACGACGAACTGCAAAACATCATGCACGAAATCGTTCGCAACCAGTATACCAACCGCGTGGCGATTGCGCTGGACTACTTCGACGCATCGATCAACCGGGTGGCCGCTTGGGTCATCGGCGTGCGCAATGCCCAGAAGGCATTGCTCAAGGCGCTACTTGAACCCATTTCCGCCATTCGCGCCGCCGAGTACGAAGGCGATTATACCAGCCGTCTGGCGCTGATGGAAGAGGCCAAGACTTTGCCCTTCACCGCCGTTTGGGATGCCTATTGTGCCAAACAGAACGTGCCCGTAGGCGACAGCTGGATTGCACAAATCAAAGCGTACGAGAAGAGCGAACTGAGCAACCGCTAAATTATCGAAAACCAAAAGGACATCGGATAGCTATCCGATGTCCTTTTTATAACTTACAAGGTTTATGGATTGAATGCTAGTTGATTACGATGTTAAGCTCCTCGTTGGGCGTGAGGGTGTATTCCTGCCCCTGCCAAATGAGCTTGCCACCGCTTACATCGGCCAAAACCTTGAGCGTGCTGCCATCGCAGGATACGCGCACGCTGCCTTGAGCGAGGGGCACGGTTCCCTCCATCCAATCAAGGCCGCCCAAATCGGGCTGCACGGTAAAGCCATCCTTATCGGCGGATACGCCCAGGAAATATTTGCCCAGCAGATAGATGGGGCTTGCACCCCACGCGTGGCACAAGCTTTTGCCGTAGGGCAGGCCGTACATGGCGTAATGTTGTGCACCCTCTTTACGCGGATCGTATTCTTCCCAAATACTGGTGGCGCCCAGCTTGATCATGCCGCCCCAGTAATCCAGAATTTGCTGGCGCACGTGATCCAACTTGCCCATTTCGCACCAAGCTTCCATTTCGTAGAACTTAAAATAAGGGGTGGTGATGGGCGAAACGGCATCGTTGAGCAGCACATTGTGGATAATCTTATCCCGGCGGCCATTGCCGTCAAAGCCGAAGCGCAGCGCGAACAGGTTGGTGTGGCGGGTAACATAGCGCTTGCCCGAGACAAAGGAGTCGATATAGGCTCCTTTGGCTTCATCCCAGAAAAGCGTTTCCACCTTGGCGCGCAGCGCGCCGGCCGCCTGCGCATATTGATCGGGCTTTTCGCCCAGAAGCCGGGCACAATCGGCCATGGTTTCCAGGCATTTTACGAACAAAAACTGCTCGGCACAGTTGGCGCCTTCCTTATCAAGATCGGCCCAGTCGATGAATATCCAGTCGCCCTCCCGGGGCACTGCCAGCCCTTCCCCATCGGTTCGGGACAGGCAAAAGTGCACAAGGCTCTCCATTAGCGGCCACATTTGCCGCACAAAGCTCAAGTTGCCGGTTTGAGCAAAACGCTCGCCGATGCTGATCACCCAATAGAAGGAGTAGTCCATGATGGTGTTTAAGTGGATGGTCATCGGGTCTTTGCCGCGCAGCGCGATGATGGTGCGCTCGTTGATGGGCTCATCCCGGAACAGATAGTCGTTTACCAGATAGCTTTGGTAGGCGTCCCCCGACCAAACCCAGCGGTCGCGCTTGATTCCATCCAGGAAAAATTCGCGGCTGTTCAAATGGAAGGTGTGGGCACAAACCTTCCAGATTTTGTTAATGAGTTCATCAGCACATTTGAACGAGCCTTTGTATTCGAGGGGCAGGTATTCGTATTCGGCGGCGACTTGAGCCTGTCCGGATAGCCAAATGTAACGAAAAGCCCGCGCCGGCAGCTCGGCCTTGGTCCCTTCGGTCACCCGGTCGCGCACAATACACTCGGGTTCATCCAGCGCCTCTTCCAGCGATTCGCCGTAACAAATTCGAACCGGCTGGCTGCCGGTTTCCACCGTAAGCCGGGCGAAGGTTTGCTGGCCAAAGTCGTACAGCACGCCATCGTTTACATCCTTAATGGATGCAGGCTCTATGGCTTTGTAGCAAAACGGAAATATTTCGGGGTTGTCGCTGGGGCGAATGTAATCATCCGAAAAGCCGACCGGCTTGAAATTCTTGTCCTGGCAATCCACCAGCCAACCGGCGCCGCTGGAAAGAGCCCCCCCATCCACATAGGCGCAGGGCAGCCCATCGCTCTTGTAGACCAGAATTTGAATGCGTTTGGTGCCTGCCGGCACCTGCACCAGGCCGCAGGGCGAAGGCACGCCGTCCACCAGCACGTGGCCTATGCCGTTTATGCGCACGTCTATCGTCGTATCTTCGGGCACCTCCACCGTGCGTACGAAGGCCACGTTGCACCAACAGCTGTCCAGCCGCCAGACCACCGGATAGGGCCAGCTCTTTTCTTCTCGCCGTCCGTGCAACATCATGGAATGATAAATTTCGTAGTCACCCGGATACCACATCCATTTGGGGATTGGGTTTAGCATAATGATTCTCCTTTGCGCATATGCATTATCTTTATTAACCTTATGTTATCACATTTGTGCGGCAAAGAAAACGCGTTTTTACGGTTTGATAAGGTTTTTGATTGGATTTTTCTTTAGAATCTATGCAGACTTTGCTGGGTTATACAGGCGCTTCCCCGGGTCTGAATATGAGCGAATATTTAACAAATAATATACCTATCTGGTACACAATTCGGACAGATTGCTCGACGGAAGTATGATGAAAAAAGCGCCGCCCGAACGATTGTTTAAAACGCTCAAGGCGCCTGGCAGCACGGCCTTAAGGGCTTACACCAAACCCTATCAAGGAACAAAAAAGGCACTGCACATAAAAAAATGTAAACCTGGGCCTGCGAGGCCTTCCTTGACAATGGTAAACAATAGTTCTATAATTGATTTTGAAAATTGGGGAGTCTAATACCGATAGGCTGAGAGGAAGCTGTGAGCTTCGACCCATATAACCTGATTTGGATCATGCCAACGCAGGGAACATATTGGATGGCTTTTTTGTTTTGCCGCGACATATCCAGTATGTCGCGGTATTTTTATACAAAAAGGAGAGGTAAAATTGAGAAAAACTGTTCGGCGCGCATTGCCCGTTTTCACAGTGCTGCTGATATGCGGCCTGTGGGAAGCGGCTGTGCGCGTTGCCCGTATTCCGCTGTATGTGCTGCCCGCGCCAAGCCAAGTTGTATTGGCATTATTTAGCGACTTTCCCGTATTGTTGCGCCACGCAGCCATCACCACATCAGAGGCTTTGACCGGAATTGTGATCGCCCTGGGGTTGGCGCTGATGCTGGGCATTTTGATGGATGCCTTCCCGCTGCTGAAGCAATGCATCTACCCCGTGCTGGTGGTTACGCAAACCGTGCCCATGGTGGTGCTGGCGCCCATATTTATTATCTATCTTGGATTTGGCATGGCCCCCAAAATTGTCACGGTGGTACTGATGTGTTTTTTTCCAATCGCGGTAAGTTTTGCCGATGGAATGGAACAGATCAATCCGGGATACATCAACCTTATGCGCTCCTACGGCGCTTCCAAGGCCAAGCTGTACACCCTGGTTAAGATTCCCGCCGCCGTCCCCTCCCTCATTTCGGGACTGAAAGTAGCGGCAACCTACAGCATATCCGGCGCGGTGGTCGGCGAATGGGTAGCCGCCCAAAGGGGACTGGGCTACTATTTGATCCGGGTAAAAAACAGCTACATGCTGGACAAAGTATTTGCCTGCGTGCTGATGATTGTGCTGCTCAGCCTGCTGATGAACGGCGCCATAGCGCTGGTGCAACGGCTATTCAAACCCAAAACCCGCCAGGTTCAATTTTAAACAAAAAAATGGAGGTTGTTATATTATGAAAAAACTGTTTGCATGGATTACCCTTCTCGCCCTGCTCCTTGCCCTTGGGCTGCCCGGCATGGCTGAAGGCGAAAAACAAAAGGTCACCGTTATCCTGGACTATGTGGCCAACACCAACCACACGGGAATGTATGTGGCACTGGACAAGGGATATTACGACCAAGTGGGCCTGTCGGTGGAGATTATAGAACCCACCGAGGGCGCCACCGCAACCTTGATTTCAGTTGGCAAGGGCGATTTCGGCATCAGCTACCAGGAGGATGTAACCATGGCCAAAGCCAGCGCTGATCCGCTGCCCATCAAGGCCATTGCCGCCATCATTCAACATAACACATCGGGCTTTGCCACCGCCAAAGAAAAGAACATTACCACGGTAAAGGATTTCGAGGGGAAAACCTACTCAGGCTGGGGCGGTCCGGGAGAAGAGGCCGCACTGAAGGCGGTTATGAAAAACGCCGGCGCCGATTTTAGCAAGCTGGAGATGGTGATTTCTGACGGGTTGGGCTTTGAATCACTGCGCGACCGGGTGGACATCATGTGGTTTTACGAAGGCTGGGACAATATAAAATGTGCCCTGAACGGATTGGATATTCACTATATGGAACTGCGTCAATTGGATGCGCGGCTGGACTACTACACCCCGGTCATTATCGCCAACGAGCAAAGCTTAAGCGACAATCCAGAGCTTGCCAAGAAGTTCCTGGAAGCCACTGCCCGAGGCTATGCATACGCCATTGAAAATCCTGAAGACAGCGCACAAATTTTGCACAAGTTTGCGCCCGACAATGACATTGAATTGCTTACCAAATCCCAAATGTATCTGGCCGAAAAATATACGGAAGACGCACCGCGCTGGGGCGAGATGAAGGCCGAAGTATGGGACGCATACACCGGTTTTCTGACCGAATACGGCGTGATTGAACAGCCAATTGCTGCCGAGGAATGCTACACCAACGATTTTCTCCCCGAAAAGGAGCTGGACTAATCTGTGAAGCTTGAAGTCAACGAACTGTGCGCCGACTACGAGGGCAAGCCGATACTGGATAGAATCAACTTTCAAGTTGCCCAGGGGCAGTTTGTAAGCCTGCTCGGGCCTTCGGGCTGCGGCAAATCCACGCTGCTCAACCTGCTGTCAGGGCTTTTAAAGCCTAAGAGTGGGAGTGTATTTGTCGATGGACAGCAGGTAAAGGGGCTGTCCGACCACTTTGCCTACATGCCCCAGGACGATCTGCTGTTTCCGTGGAAGACGGTGCTGGACAACGTATGCCTGTATGCCAAGATTCACGGCGGGCTTGAGCAGGCCAAAAAAAATGCGCTGGACAATTTTCCGGCTTTCGGATTGGAAGGCTACCAGAACGCCTACCCCGACCAATTGTCCGGCGGAATGCGCCAACGCGCTGCGTTTTTGCGCACGGCGCTGTGCAGCGCAGACATACTGCTGCTGGATGAGCCCTTTGGCGCGCTGGACGTGATTTCCAGAGGCGATATGCAGGACTGGCTGCTGTCCATCATGCGGCGCGGCCTAAAGCGAACCGCCCTATTGGTTACCCACGATGTGGACGAAGCCATCTACCTGGCCGACCGCATTCTGGTACTGGGCGGCATGCCCACCCGGATCGTCAACGATATAGACGTTAGCCATCCTGATAAATCCCGAGAATGGCTATACGATCAAACCCAGCTGCGCACCCGGATTTTGAACCAAATTAAAGGAGGGGCATAAAGATGCTCCCTTTGTGCGATGCCCACGCCCACCTGGGCGATGCGCTGGAACGAGTAGTCCGCCGAGCACAAAACATTCAGACCATGCTGTGCGCAACCGACCCTATTTCAGCAATAGAAGTGCAAACCCTTTGTACTGCACATTCGGCATTTGACGGGTGCTACGGTCTGCACCCATGGCACAGCGCCACCTATTCGATTGAGGAGATGAAACCTTACTACGCCATGGCCTCGGCAATCGGCGAAATCGGTATGGATTCGGTGTGGTGCGATGTCCCTTTGGAAATACAACGCCGCACTTTTCTGGCGCAGCTGGAGATCGCCGAAGAACTGAATTTGCCTGTTGTGCTGCATACCAAGGGCTGCGAACGGGAAATTGTCCGGCATATTCGCGGATTAAAGGTGCCCGTATTGGTGCACTGGTTCTCTTGTGAGGATTATTTGGCAGATTACCTTGCTGAAGATTATTATTTTACAGTGGGACCGGATTTGAAGGCCAATCCGGCGGTGCAGCAGGTTGCCCAATACGTGCCGCTAGACCGACTGCTGGTTGAAACCGACGGGCTGAGCGCGGTCAGTTGGGCGCTGAAGGAAGAAGTGACCGCCGAGCAACTGCCCGGCGTGATAACCGACTCTTTGCAGATTTTATCTGAAATAAAAAATATTTCTCTCCTGGAAGCCGCTCACCAAATTTTCAGGAATTACGGAAAATTATTTTACAAATGATGCAACTCCACCAAAAGGGATAAGCCTTTTGGTGGAGTTTTGCTAAATGGAAAGTAGATTTGTATTCTATGGAAAATATGCGTTGACGCACGACAAATGAGCTACAGATTTGCCCTTGCCCTTTTGCCCATATTCCTATAGAATTATGAATGTTTGATAGGCAGTACAAGATTTATTCACTGATGAAGCCTGTGATTTGGAGGGGCTAGGGTATGCAGTTTAAGCAAAAAATACTCGCCTGGTATCGCCCACAAAATGCGGATATGCGCAGGATCTCAACCGCTGATGGGTTTCGAAGCATATGTGTGCTGCTGGTAGGATGGTTCCATATTTGGCAGCTTTCCTGGATGGCGCCGGTACTAAAGATCGGCAGCCTAAGGCTGAACTTTAACGCGCCGGTGCGCACCGGCTATATGTTTGTGGATTTTATGCTGTTGCTCAGCGGATTTTTGTTGCTGCTCCAATACGCATTGCAATACGAAAAGGATGGCAGTTTTCCAAGCACGGCCACCTTTTATAAAAAGCGGATGGCGCGCATATTGCCCAGCTACTGGCTAAGCTTGGCCGTCGTGCTGATCGTCCTTCTGACGACCGGCAACACCTACCCGAGCGCCAGACAGATGTTTAAAGACATTGCCGCCCACCTGACCTTCACCCACAACCTGTTCCCAGACACCCTGAGTACCCCGCTCAACGGTGTGCTATGGACGTTGGCGGTTGAGGTGCAGTTTTACCTGCTGTTTCCGTTGATTGGCCGATGGTTTGTAAAGCGCCCCCTCCCCACATATTTGCTGATGGTGGGTGCGGCGTTTGCCTACAGGCAGCTTTGGGTGATGAACCAAGCCGACACCGCCGTGTGGGTCAACCGGTTGCCCGCCATGTTGGACGTGTATGCCAACGGCATGCTGGCATGCCTAATCTATCTAAAGATCGCCAAGAAAAAGGATAAACCGGTTTGGCAGGGCATACTCTGGACCCTCGGTGCGGTGGTTTGCGCCGTTTTGATTTATTACTTGCTCAAGGGGCAAGCTGCGCTCTCCCCAATAGCCAAGGTGCGCATAGGCCAATTGCAACGCCGGTTTGCATTTTCAGCACTGGGCTCTCTGTTTATCTTATGTAGCGCATTTAGTGTCGGGCTAATGCGGTGGGTATTGAGCAACAAACTGATGCGCTGGTGCGCCGGAATTTCCTTCCAATTTTATATTTGGCATCAATACATTGCTGCCCAGATGATCAGCCGGGGATTTCCGCCATCGGTTTCCCCTACCCCAAACCAGGTAAGTGAACAGCCCTGGCAGACTCAATACGTGCTGATTTGGCTGGCGGCAACACTGGGGATTTCGAGCTTGCTCACCTACGCATTCGAGCAGCCCATCGCCAAACGGCTTAGCGCAAGGTTTATCGACAAGCCCAAAAACAAAAGCGGCGTGCAAAACAGCCACGCCGGAAGAATATAAAGGAGACACTATGCAGTTGTTGATTGACGCGGATGGCTGCCCAGTGGTAGATATATCCATCCTGATAGCCCAGGAATACGGCGTTCCGGTGGCGCTGGTGTGCGACTCGTCCCACCAGATGGACCGGGAAGGGGCGACCACCCATTATGTATCCAAGGGGGCCGACAGCGCCGATTTCTATCTTGTCAATCTGGCCAAAAAAGGGGATGTGGTGGTCACACAGGACTATGGCCTGGCCGCGATGTGCCTGGCGCGCGGCTGCCGTGCACTCAACCAAAACGGGATGGAATTTGGCGAAAACAACATTGATTTGCTGCTTTTTCAGCGCCATGAAGCCAAAAAAATCCGCCGCGCCGGCGGCAGACTGCGGGGACCAGCCCCGCGCACCCAAAACCAAGATGCTGCATTTGCAACTGCGCTGCGCACCATACTGGCAGAAACAACCGGCTCCAATGCGGATTAAAAGGCTTCCAGCTTGCGCTGTTTGCGCAAATTTTGCCGGCGCTTTCCAGCATCCCACTCCATGCGGTCCTCTTCCGTTTCCAGAATAAGACCCGGAACTTGGGTTGGCTTTTCATCTTTGTCCAGCGCGACAAACACCAAATAAGCGCGGTTAATACGCCTGCGCTCCCCGGACAATTCTTCCACAAAGGTGTCCACGCGCACTTCCATGGAAGTACGCCCCACGTGGGTCATGCGACCCACCAACAGCACCGTGTCGTTCACGTAAGCCGGCAACTGAAACTGTAAATTATCGATTGCGGCCGTGGTTACTTCGCAATTGGAGTGCCGGCGCGCTACGACACCAGCTACCACATCGATCCACTCCATCAGCTTGCCGCCAAAAAGGCGCTTGTAACCATTGATGTGGGCAGGCATTAGGATATGTATTTGTTCGGTGTATGATTCCTTCACCTTTTTATTGATTGCTCTCTCCATTGATATCTCCTCGGAAAGTAATTTGTATAGACCGTGATCCGGTTTATTGATAACCGGAATGCGAATTTTATAATCAAAAATAGTTCTACTACCGAAATGGTAGCACGCCGGTTATTCCAATGTCAACGCAACCAAGCATATTTGCTTGTAAATTAAGGAGGATGTTCATGAACAACAGACAGCGCACCACCGCCATTTTGAACTACCAGTCGGTAGACCGGATCCCCGTAGTCGCCTTCGGCTACTGGAACGAGACCCTGGAAAAATGGCAGGCAGAAGGACACATCACCCAAGAAGAAAGCCTTGGCTATGCCCAGCACGGCGATAATTCTCCTGCCGACCAAAGCATCATGGCCAAATTGGGTTTTGATTTTAACTGGAACGCATGCGTGGGCGGCAACAACGGCCTGCTCCCTCCGTTCGAGCATGAGATTTTGGAAGAAAAGAGCGACGGAAGCCAAATTATTCGCGACACCAACGGGCTGATCGTGCGCGTAAAACCCGATGTAGTCAGCATACCTGCCGAAATCGGAACCACGCTGACCGACCGGGAAGCCTGGGAAGAACTTTACCTGCCCAAGCTTCAATATGCCAAGGAACGGGTGAGTCAGGAGCATTTGGCCACGATTAAAGCGGACGACGATGCGCGTACAATCCCCCTAGGTCTGCACTGCGGCAGCTTGTACGGCCGCATCCGCGACATGATCGGCGTGGAAACCTTGAGCTACCTGGCCGTAGATGACGAAGACTTGTACGCAGAAATCATAGACACCAACGCCAACTTGTGTTACCAGGTTGTGGAAGATGTGCTCAAGGCCGGAATCGACTTCGACTATGCGCACTACTGGGAAGATATTTGCTTTAAAAACGGCCCGTTGATTCGACCTGAAGTGTTTGCCGAATTGGTAGGCCCTCATTACCGGAAGATGAGTCAGCTGCTCCACCAGCATGGGATCAAAATCATTTCACTGGATTGTGACGGCTGGATCGACAAACTAGTGCCCATTTGGCTGGAAAACGGTGTAAACACCATGTTCCCCATTGAGGTGGGCACCTGGAATGCCAGCATTGCACCCTGGCGCCAACAGTACGGCAAGGAGCTGCGCGGCGTAGGCGGTATGGACAAGCGCGTGTTTGCCCACGACAAGAATGCAATCGATGCCGAAATTAAACGGCTCAAGCCGCTGGTTGATCTGGGCGGATACATTCCCTGCCCCGACCACCGCATTGCCCCTGATGCAAAATTCGAGCTGGTGCAATACTACTGCGAGCAATTCCGGAAAGCCTTTGGATAGCTCTTCCTACAAGTCGCACTTGTTACAAGTTTAAGGCGAAATTCAACCAGAGCATAAAATGATATCAAAGAGAGAGCAACTTCGTTGAAAAACAGAAGTTGCTCTCTTGATATTGTCGGGTTAGATTAGGCTTCTTCGAACATGTCTTTGCCTACACCGCACATGGGGCAGGTCCAGTCTTCGGGAAGGTCGGCAAAGGAAGTGCCGGGTGCGATGCCGTTGTCGGGATCTCCCTCGGCCGGGTCATAAACATATCCACAAACGCTGCATACATACTTTTCCATAACAAAACTCTCCTTACTAAAATATAATTTATTGAAACCCCGCAATGCAGGGAGACAAACAAAAACTTTTACAAGACCAGCAGTTGAGCCGCCTGCTCCATTCCGGCGCCCTGTTCAATCAGCGAAAGCGCCCGGCCTGAACCGTGCGTATCGCCATACAGCAAGACGCCTACCAGCTTACCAGATTTGAAGAGCAGCTTTTTATACACATCGCCGGATGCGCTTTGGCTGAGGACAACGTCCAGGCTGGAATCGTTGACAACACCCGCAGAAAACATTTTCACGTCGCCCGATTCAAAGGCGGTAGCCGGAACCATGGACTTATACAATCGGTCTACATCCCCGGCCATTTGCGCCCCCGCCACTTGCCCTTGCAGGCTGGAAGCGCCCCACAGCCCCTCCACCCTTCCGTTGGCCTCGGCGCAATCCCCAGCGGCGTATATGTCAGCCATGCTGGTGTGCATTGCCTGATCCACCAGGATTCCCCGGTTGATCGACAGCCCCAACGCTTTTGCCAAATCCAAATTGCTGCGCACTCCGGCGCTGACCAGCACGAAGTCGGCTTCGATTTGTTGTCCGCTGCCCAGAAGCACGCCGTCAGGTTTGAGCGCCTGCACCGTATTTCCGGTAAAGGCGCGAATTCCGCGTTCTTCGAGTTCCTTGCGGATCCGTTCGGAAACTTCGGCGTCTGCCTGTATGGACATAATTCTATCGCTCATCTCTACGATGGTTACCGTTGCTTGTTGTTCCCACAAAGCCAAAGCGGCCTCAATACCCAAAATACCTCCACCCACTACCACTACGCGCTTGCCGTGGCAATGGCGCAGAATGCTTTGGGCGTCTTCATAGCTGCGAAGGGTTTGGCAACACACGCCGCCGTCAATCCCGGGAACCGGGTTAAAGGCGCGGGCGCCGGTGGCCAGCAACAATTTGTCGTAAGCAATCGTTTCTCCATTGGACAAAAACACTGTCTTGGTTTGTGGATCAATGCGTTCGGCCTTGATGCCGCAGCGCACGGCAATTTTTTCACCGGAATAAAACCGTTCGTCCTCTATTTGCAAAGCCTGAATGCTGCAGCCATCGGCAATCATATCCGAAAGGCCAGGGCGATTGTAAGGCAACACCTGCTCATCGCTTACGATGGTGATCGATGCAGTGGCATTGCGTTCGCGGATCGCTTTGGCGGCCTCCAAACCGGCGATTCCGCCGCCGATGATTACGAAGGATTCATCGGTATCTTTGCGGTAACTTTGGGAGCCTTCATCCACTTCGGAAAATGCATCCGTACCGGCGCCGCAAACCGGGCAGGGCACCGGAGGTTCATCCCCCTCAAACACTTGCTTGCACACACTGCACTTCCACTTGCAGGCCCTAGGTGCATCCAACAACTCGAAAGCATCCCTACCTGCACCGCAAATCGGGCAAGGCACCGGGGGCTCGTCCCCTTCAAAGACTTGGCCGCACACCATACATTTCCAGCGCTTCATTGTTATTCTCCTTTTATGCAACTGCTTGCAGACATTGTAAGCAAATATGTTTATAAAAAGTATTCAATGTTTTCTCGCCCACACCAGCGCACGCACTGCTTCGCCTTAAAGCACGCAAGGGAAATGGAATCCACAACAGTGCTTGCGGAGGATCAAACCTTCTTTATAAGTCATAGTAAACCTTTTTGTTTTCTTTGAAACAGCATCCGCGTTGCCAATTGACGAAACATCGCCCTTTTATTAAGAGATTTGGATTGCATCCGCTTTGTAATCGCTCAAGCCGGACATCCATCTCCCTTACCTCTTGGGCAGGAGGGCATCCAGGAAGGCAGCCATTTCATCGGTAGAGTAAATCATATCTTTGTTGACCCACAAAGCGATGGTGTTGGTGATCCCTGCCGCGTAGAAAGCGGAAACGATTTCGATAGGACCCGGAAGCGTTACTCCGCGGTTTTCGGGTTGGCTCAGCACGCGTTCCAAATCTTCCTGAAACACGACGCGCATCATCCCCAGCATTTCCATATCCGGCCTGGCCAGCATAAGATTTTTAAACACCTTGACGTTGGATTTAATTCGCTCCAACACACTCTTAATCCTGTCCTGTAAAATTAATTCCGCGTTTTTTTCGAAAATTTGATCGTTGAACTGTTCCATACACAAGCGAAGGAGCGCATATTTATCTTCAAAATGCACATAGAAAGTGCTACGACTTACCAGCGCTTCCATGCACAGGTCGTTTACCGTTATGCTGGCAAAATCCCGTTTTTCCAGCAACACCAACATAGCCGACGCCAACGCCTTTTGGGTTTTGATGACCCGAATGTCTTTTTTCTCCACGATCTCCTCCGCAAATCTGCACCCGCAATAGTTCACAGGAAGCATTCACATTGCACTGCCAAAATGGACAAATTTCTATTTTTGTAAGTTACCATACATTTTAGCATTTTTGCGGATGGTTTGCACTAAATAATTGGTCTATCATGAATTTAGAAGGAAAATAATCGGCTCGGAGGTGAATTATGACAACCGAAGTCAAACATTCAAAGGAGAAAGATGGGTTGGAGAAAGAGCTTTTGCTAATGGAAGCGGAGCTTCAACTCCGGTACAGCAGGATTGGCAAACAAATTTTGGAGATGATGGACTGTGAACGGCTGTCCATAAATCAACTGGCCGATCAAATTATTGAAAAGAAACGGCAGCTATCGGATATTCGAAACGAAAAACAGTGCGCCCAGTGTATGGTGCACAATGCTGCAGACAGCAAATATTGCAAGCATTGTGGACAAAAACTGGACGATTGAACCGCAACCATTGCAAGGAGGAGGGCACAAGGCTTTATGAATGCAGAACCGAGAAAAGACTTAAGCGACCCCAAAATGGATTCTACCGGGCAACCCAACAACCAGGATCCTTACAAAAAACAGAATCAACCACCCGATCAGCCATCGCAACCCAAAGGACCGAATATTTTCAATATTCTATTGATTATTTTTTTGGCGATTACCCTTTTAAATTTGTTGTTTGGTGGGCGTTCTGCTCGCAACACACCCGAAACCAGCTACAGCCAGTTTTTAAAGCTGGTGGACAATGAAGCGGTTGACGCGGTGGTCATGAGCGAGCAGGAAATACAGTTTTCCATCAGCGACAAGGCGAACATGGACGTGGTAAAAGAAATTCTTTTGCCGCAAGTCGACGAAAAAACAGACGAGGCATTATCAAAGCTTGATCCGGAAGTGCTTCAAAATATGGCGTTTACCGTAGTCCGGGTGGAAGATCCCGATCTGGTTTCGCGCCTGAGTGAGCACAACGTCGAATTCTCCCAGGTATATGTAGACGACAGCGGCTCGCCGTTTATGAGTTTCTTGTTGACGTTCATCGTGCCGACCGTGCTCATTTACTTGATTTATTTCTTCTTTATTCGCAAGATGATGAGCAAAATAAATAAAAACGCCAGTGGAGCAGGCGGCATGTTCGGCATAGGCAAAAGCAAGGCCAAGGAATACAACATCGAAAAAAATACGGGCGTTACCTTTGCCGATGTGGCCGGGCAGGATGAAGCCAAGGAAAGCCTTATGGAAATGGTGGACTACCTGCACAATCCTAAAAAATATCAGGAAATTGGCGCCAAACAGCCCAAAGGCGCGCTGCTGGTAGGTCCTCCAGGGACGGGAAAAACCATGCTGGCCAAAGCGGTGGCCGGAGAGGCAAAGGTAGCGTTTTATTCGATTTCGGGCAGCGAATTCGTGGAGATGTTTGTCGGCGTGGGCGCAAGCCGAGTGCGCGACTTGTTTGAGCAAGCCAACAAAAACGCCCCTTGCATTATTTTTATCGACGAAATTGATGCCATCGGCAAGAGCCGCGATAACCAAATGGTCAGCAACGATGAGCGCGAGCAGACCTTGAACCAGTTGTTGGCCGAGATGGATGGATTCGACAGCAGCAAGGGCATAGTGGTGCTCGCAGCGACCAACCGCCCCGAAGTGCTGGATAAGGCGCTGCTGCGCCCAGGCCGCTTTGACCGGCGCATCGTTGTGGAAAAACCCGACTTGATTGGACGCGAAGCCATTTTGAAAGTGCACGCCAAAAAGGTTCGATTGGATGACGATGTGGACCTGCACGCCATCGCTCTGGCCACATCGGGCGCCACGGGTGCCGACCTGGCCAACATGGTGAACGAAGCCGCACTCTTAGCGGTCCGTCAAGGCCGGCAAACCGTTGCCCAGGCAGACTTTATGGAAGCGGTAGAAGTGGTGATTGCAGGAAAAGAAATGAAGGACCGAGTGATGAACCCCACCGAACGCAAGACTGTTGCCTACCACGAGGTTGGCCATGCCTTGGTAAGTGCGCTGCAAAAAAACAGCCAACCGGTTCAAAAGATCACCATTGTGCCCCGCACCATGGGCAGCCTAGGGTACACCATGAACATGCCAGAGGAAGACCGTTATCTGATGACGCGCGATGAAATGCTGGCACAGATCAGCACTTTGTTGGGCGGACGCGCAGCCGAAATAATTCAGTTCGGACAGGTCACCACCGGCGCTTCCAACGACATTGAGCGCGCCACTAAGCTTGCGCGCAGTATGGTTACCCAATACGGCATGAGCGACACCTTCGGCCCGATGGGAATTGAAAGCGTACAAAACCAATATCTAAGCGGTCAAGCGGTATCCAACGTATCCCCCGAAACCGAAAAACAGGTGGACGACGAAATTCGAAACATATTGCTGAATTGCCAGGAGCAGGCGATCAACCTGCTAAAAGAAAACACCAAACCACTAACCATGATCGCTGAATTTCTGCTGGAAAAAGAAAATATTACAGGTGAGGAGTTTATGGACTTGCTCCATACAAGCCGGCAGGATGATTAAAGAGTTTCAACGATTGAATTCAGGAGAAATTAAGGAGGAATTCAAATGACGCGCAGATCAAAATTCGGATGGGTTGAGCTTGTGCTTGGCACGTTGCTCATCATCCTTGGGATTTTCACCTTGGCAAACCCTAATACGGCGCTAACGACGTTCGTGTATATCTATGGATTTTTTGCCATCATCAGCGGAATTGCGGATATCACCCTGTACATCAAGCTGCAAAAACGGTACGGATTGGGCCCGGTGGCCGCGCTCATCAGCGGTATACTCAGCGCGATTGTCGGAATCATCATTTTGTTTAATCCGTTCACGATGAAGATCGTGCTGGCCGTACTGTTTCCCATATGGTTTATCATTCACTGCGTTTCCCGGCTTGGCAATTTAAACTTTACCCGCGTTGTAGCCGGAAATGCGCAGTACTGGATATCCCTCATTCTAAACGTGCTGGGATTGGTGCTGGGCATATTACTGATGGTTAACCCCTTCGTCTCCTTGACGACGTTGGTGTATATTGCAGCTTTCTACTTGCTACTATCCGGCATTTCCAGTTTAGCGCTTGGGTTGAGTAAATTCGGCGCTTAGCCACCCAATAACTGTTCATTGTATTGAAAAACGAAAGCTATGAGCAGCCTGCAAAGCCAACGGCTGCCTATAGTTTTTGTTTTGTCAATGCCATCCTCCATAAATTCAACTATTGATTCATTCCCTATAAAGACAACCCGGGCAGCAAAGTATACTCTATGTGATTCCTGCATTTAAATTAAAGCACGTGAAATAAACATTTCTTTTTCAGAAGCTTTATCCGTTGCAACTTGCGTGCAGCGCACGGTGTTTGATAATATGAACGTATTGCGAACATTTATAAAATATTAATTCTGATTTTGTTATAAGGAATAACTTTAATGCTATATTAGGGTACAATGGATCATCATGCTATTCTAGGCATAAGTACGCTATGATGGAAAGGATTTTTATATGTTGTTAATTTCTTTCTCAGAATGGGTGTTATATTTTGCAATTTACAGCTTTATCGGTTGGATTTGTGAGAGTATCTGGTGCTCCATCGGAGCACAAAAGCTTATAAATCGGGGATTCCTAACCGGCCCCTGGTGCCCTGTATATGGATTTGGTGCTATAATCGTGCTGCTTACAGTTTCTCCCTTTCGCGCTTACCCGCCGCTGGTGTTTTTGGCCGCCATGGCATTGACCAGCGGGCTGGAATACTTTACCGGATGGTTGCTGGAGACTTTGTTTAAAGCCCGCTGGTGGGATTATTCCAAGGAGCGTTTTCAGATTAAGGGCCGGGTTTGCCTGCGCAATTCCGTTTTGTTTGGCGTGTTGGGGGTGGCTGTGGTTTATTTTCTGCATCCCCTGTTCAGCCAAGCCGTTGCCAGGCTTGATTCCAACCTACAACGGATATCCGCTTCCGCGATAGTTGCGGCCTTATTTTTTGATTTGGTAAAGTCGCTGGCAGCCACCTCGCTTTTGCAAGAAAAACTCAACATTCTGCGCTCGGCCCTCGCCGACCTGGAACAATACCAGCAAGATTACGGGTGGTACAACCGCAAGGATTTAACCGGCAGTGTTGAACGATTGCGCGCAATTTGCCAACAGCAACCGGAAAACACTGCGATTGTATCTGCGCTGGAACGCATTGACAGTGCAATGCACCTAAACCTAGGAAGCGCCCGCATCGCCCGCGCTTTCCCAAAATTCAGTCCGAATCATTTGACTGCTGAATTTGAGGCGTTGCTGGATAAATGGGGAATCCTCCACCCGGAGCGCAGCCGCCTTCCAAAATTGTGGCGCATGTTGAAGGCAAATTGCCAAAAAGAGTTTGCCGCAGCCGTAGATTCTTACAAAGGAATTACGTTGACTCGTATGGTCTGGGTTTTTCTGATCGGCAGCGTAATCGGTTATATCGTAGAAACCGCTTTCTTCTTCGCTACCACTGGCCGAATCGAAAGCCGCCAAGGGATGATCTATGGACCGTTTAACCAGGTATACGGATTGGGCGCAGTTGCCATGGTGCTACTGCTTTCGCCGTTTACAAAGAAAAACTGGCTGTGCCTGTTTTTCGGAAGCGGAATCGTGGGTGGATTGTTTGAGGCGTTGTGCAGCGTCGTTCAAGAGTTTGTATTCGGCAGCGTTTCCTGGAACTATTCTGCTCACAGGTTCCCGCTGCTGGGAGCTAGAACCGGGGTATTGCCCATGATCGCGTGGGGATTGTTGGGCGTAATCTATATGACATACATTTATCCACGTATGACCTCGTTAATTGACCTCATTCCAAAGCCTCCCAAGCGCTTCTTTACATGGGTGATTATCGTTTTTCTTGCCGCAAACTTGTTGATCAGCGCCCTCGCGGTAAATCGGTGGTCTGAGCGCATATCGGGGATTCCCGCGCAAAACAATACGGAACAGTGGCTGGATGGAGTATATACCGATAACATGCTCAAAGAAATATATCCCAATATGCATTTTACACAGCCATCTTCAAAATAAACAGGAGGGATACAATGCCTATTTTAAAAATCGCCGGTTTATTGTGCAAGATTGCCGGTTGGTTTTTGGCTGTTTGGTTTATCTATGCGCTCATTGTATCCACGCTCTCCTGCGCATTGCCAAAGCATGTCTCCGAACAAAAAAAACCGAGTTTAAGCAAACGGTGTTTTATGGAGGGGATGCACCTGGACCCGACCATGCCTGCGTAATTGAAACACCTACCGACGCCTTGGGCGTTCGCCTCCAGATGATTCGAAGCGCCAAAAAATCACTGGACCTTGCCACACATATTATGAAAGACAGCCCATCCAGCCGCGCATTTTTAGGAGAAATTCTGGCGGCGGCCAACCGCGGAGTTCAAGTGCGCATTATAGCCGATGGCAAAATCACTTGGCTAAACGGAACCATGACCCACATGCTTGAAGCGTTGGATTCGCACCCCAACATCTCCTGTAAGGTATATGCACCGCTACAGCCCTTGAAGGCTTGGCAATTCCATATTTTTCTGCACGACAAGTTTATGATTGCCGACGGGCAGACGTTGCTGCTGGGCGGCAGAAATGTAGACGAACGCCATTACAATCCCAGCGGATTTGACCGCCCCATCACCCACGATAGAGATGTGTTTGTATGGAAAACCCGGCAAGACAGCCCACAAAACCCAAGCGCAGTCGATCAAACGATCGCTTATATGAATGCGCTGTGGACGTTTGAGGATACAAAGCCGATAACCGATCAACCGCTGCACACCGCTAAGGCAGCGCCCTATTTGAACGCTTTTGCCCAAGCCGCCCAAGATTTTAAGCGCACGGACCCCAAGTTTTATGCCAAATCGTTTGAGGATTTTAAGCGCACGACGGTACCCACCCGCCGAATTACGTTAATTTATAACCCGCTAAACGTATCCAAAAAAGAGCCCTGGGTCGCCTATCAATTGCAGCAATTGGCATTGAGCGCCCAAAAATCCGTGGTACTACAAACCCCGTATGCCACAAAAAACACAGAACTGTTGCAAACAATGGCCACGGTAGCCGACAGAGTCCAAGCAACCATGATTACAAATTCGCTGGAGTCTTCCCCTAACTTTCCGGCTTTTTCCAATTACTATGGCAGCCGCCAAAAATTTGTTGACACCGGATTCGCTATTTATGAATACCAGCTGCAGGATTCTATCCATGCCAAATCCATGATCGTTGACGAGAGAATTTCTGCCGTGGGTTCTTTTAATATGGACGACCGTAGCATATACTTGGACACCGAGACCATGTTGGTGATCGACAGCGTCGAATTTGCGACCCAACTGTCCGATGTGGTCCATAATATCCAAAACTCGTCGCTACAAGTCGGCACCGACAACGAATATATGCCGTCCGAATTTATGTCGCCCCAGCCCAAATCGGTAGGCAAGCGCGCGCTGATGGCGATCGTATATACCGTTTTGCGCCCGTTCCAATTTCTGCTATGAGGTGAATATGCATGAAAAACATTCCCAATATACTATCGGTGATTAGAATTTTGTTGCTCCCGTTTTTTGTGATGCAAATGATGCAAGGCAACGCTGTAGGCTCCGGCATAATCCTGGTCGCCTCCGGGTTGACCGACACCTTGGACGGAAAACTAGCCAGGCGCTACAATTGGATTACCGATTTGGGCAAAATTTTGGATCCGGTTGCCGACAAGCTGACCCAGTTCACCGTTTCCATTACTTTGGCATTTCAACTGCGCGAATACTGGTATTTTTTCGCGATCATGGTAGCCAAGGACTTGATCATGCTGGTGCTGGGCGGTTATTTGCTAAAAAAAGGCGCCAAGCTGCAGGGATCCAGATGGTTCGGAAAGATTTCTACAGTGGTGTACTACATCGCGATGATCTTGATTGTGTTCTTTCATTCCATGCCCCAATGGATCTTCCTTGCCCTGCTGAGCATAGCCACCATATGCGCGATCATCGCTGCACTTTTATATATTCCCGAATTTATGCAGTACAAGCGCGAAACCAAGATTGAAAAATAAACCATTGAATGAAAACAAAAAAACCAAGCTGAAGGATAAAACCCTAGCCTGGTTTTTTTGTTGTTGCGCGATGCCGCGTGATCGGTTGCAATTGAGTACCCATTAAGGCTCATATATGGCTACTTAATATCTAAGCAGTTGCAAACTTGGTTATGCAGCAATGGCTGAATTTCCGGATAGGTCAAATCTTGGGGAAGCTGATCAAACAAGGCAACGGTTCCAATTTCTGTTTTTTCATCTAAGCAGCCCAGCGATGCCACTTGGGCAAAATACAAACCGCCATAGCTTATCGAGCCATCATCCCGTTCCACCGAGTAAATGCAGACCGGATGCAGCGCCGCAATTTCCAATGCTCCGGTTTCCTCCTGCAGTTCGCGCCGCGCGGTTTGCAAAGGGCTTTCCCCGAGTTCCCTATGGCCACCCGGAATTTCCCAGGTAGTGCGCTGCTTGTGCTGAACAAAAACCCATTTATCCTTATGCCGGGCAACGATTACTGAAAATTCTATTTTTGAATCTTCGACTCCGTAAAATTCGTGAAAATTCACCCGCGTAATCATAAGCTCTCTCTCCATTCCCGTATCAATTCGTCGATTGAAGATTGGCGCAGGCTGCGCTTCGGGCTTGTCGCTTTTTGAATGACCCTATAGGAAGCGTCGCTCAGCGGCCAGCGTTTTGTTCCTCTAGATACGTCCATAAAAAGTTGAAGCGCGGTCGCCCCCATGGTATATACATTGCTGCGTTCGTCAATCTGTGCACCCAGCTCAAACTCCTCCGGGGACATAAAGCTATGGCTCCCCCACATGCGTCCCATGGTGTTCCAATAGGGTGCTTTGGCATAAAAATCGATATCGCAAATGGTGATTTTCTGCGTTTGGGCATCGTAAAGAATGCTGCCGTCATAAAAATCCATGGCTACATAACCGCAATCGGCTACGTGCCGATGAAAAACCAATATCGCCTCGAATATATTTAGTTTTTCTTCCAAGCTAACCGACATGAATGCTTGCCGGGATTGAAGGTACATTCTGCCCATACACTCTCCCGGAGCCCATTTAAATATCGCGGCGTAACCGCCACCCACCTCTTTGGTTTCAAGAAGGCGTACCAAGTTGGGATGGGCCAGGACTTGGTACGCTGCAATCGAATCCTTGAGCCGGGTTATCGCATCTTCCGCAGTACCATCGTATCGTTCGGCGGGTGCTCCGGCGAATTTCATAAACAAGCGTTCTTTGCCTTCGGTCTCAATGCCAAAGTTGATGTTGCCCGAATCCTGATCGTCGAACACTTTAAATACCCGCCCGTATTCAGCCAAAAAACCAAAATCAAAGCTTCCCTTTAACTTAAAGGGAAGGCCGTCTATGTATTGAATATGGTAAGCCGGAAAATACCAGCCGGGTACGATTTTCTTCATGCCATCGTACCAGTCGAGCACCTCTTTGGCTTGGCCCAGCATTACATCCACTTCCTTTTGCCCAAAGGCAACAGCCCACGGAACCGAGCCCAAGGTGTTGGAGGATATATAAAACGCCAACAGCTCCCAAAATTCTACGGGAACCTGGCCCTCAAAGTAACCGTTCACAAGGCCGGAAGCAAACAGCGGGCTGACTTGTGCCGACCAAACGATGCGGTTAAACTCTTCCCATGGATCCCCGTAGTCCCAGCGGTTGAAATCTATAATGACCAGCGTACCATTTTCGATCAGCATATTGCCCACGTGGTAATCCCCATGTTGAAAGCACTGGGGACGCCCTTCCAGCAGATGCATTTTACTTTGAATGCAGTCGATCATGTTTGGGGCACCTTCAAAGGAAATCGGACTTTGCTTGTAAAGTTCAACCTTGCTGTTTGCCTTTTTGCTAAAACGTTGGCTCCAGTCTTGCTGCTCTTCGGGAGCAGAGATCGAATGAATTCGCCTTAAAATTCTGCCCGCATCCAGCCCATAAACATATTGCTGAGTATCGGACAGCATGGGCAGCAACAATTCGGCATCTTCGCCCTCCACCCAGCGCTGCAGGGAACACACGCTCCACCCGCACAGGCCAAAATCGATGGGTTGACACATTGGGATGCCCAGTTGGGCCACCCTTTTCATCATTTCATATTCATGAAGCTTGGCCGTATATTGATCGGCCGGAGAAACGCGCAGCAACATTTTGCTGCCATCTGTGCAGAGGGCACAATATTTTTGATCGCCCGACCAGCCTTTTTCAATCGGATCCAGGCGTTCAAAGCTTCGGTTTAATATTTCAAACATGATTTTGTACCCTCCTCCATAAAAATTCAATATATTTATGCTATCATTCTTTTTTCTATGTAGCAAGAGCAAGCCAGAAGCAAATGCGCAACAGCGAGTTGCTTTTTTAAAAATCAAATATGCATTATACTATATGCAGAACGCGACACAAGGAGGGAGCAACATTGGAAACCAAAGACATTTTATTAAATTTGCGCAAACAAAGTGGACTATCCCAAGAACAAATGGCCGAACGCATTATGGTGACGAGGCAAGCGGTAAGCCGATGGGAAAACGGAGAAACGGTTCCTGGTGTAGACACCCTCAGAATTATCTCCAAAGAATTTGACGTGTCCATCAACACACTGTTGGGCAGCCCCCGTAAGCTCATTTGCCAATGTTGCGGCATGCCGTTGTATGAGGATTCTGTCATCAGCAAGGATGTCGATGAATTTTTCAACGAAGACTATTGTAAGTGGTGCTACACAAACGGCGAATTTGTCTATCCGTCCATGGAGGACTTGATCGACTTTTTGGCGCCTAGCATGGCCAGCACACACCATATGCGCGAAGAGGACGTGCGCAAGGGGCTTGAGGAGCAACTGCCCAAGCTCAAACATTGGCAAAAATAATCGTTTGACGGTTTTCATATAACCGCTTTTAAAAGTGCCAACCCCAATACTTCGGGGGTGGCACTTCTCCTTGTGGTGAACATCGAATCACCAGATTGCACTCCCGATAATGTTTTCCGAAATCCCCCTAAATTACATCAACCTAAAATTGTTCGACAAATTTTCTCCTGAGCGCCACATATCGTCAACATTTGTTTGCTACCATAAATCTGGATAAGTAAGGCTAATTGAGGAGGGAACCCCATGGCCTCATTTGTAGAGTTTCAAAACGTCAGCAAGCAATACAAGATGGGCGAAATCACTATTGAAGCATTGCGCAATGCGAATTTCAAAATAGAAAAAGGCGAAATATGCGTCATCGTAGGCGCATCGGGCGCGGGCAAAACCACATTGCTCAACATTTTGGGGGGCATGGACACGCTCAGCAGCGGCACCGTGCTGCTCGATGGAACCGATATATCCAAATACAACACTCGCCAGCTCACCGATTACCGCCGATTTGACATCGGCTTTGTTTTTCAGTTTTATAATTTGGTGCCCAATTTGACCGCGTTTGAAAACGTGGAGCTGGCCGCACAAATCAGCCGGGATCCGCTGGATGTTAGGCGCGTTTTGGACCAGGTGGGCCTCGGCGACCGGGCCGACAATTTTCCGGCGCAGCTTTCGGGCGGCGAACAGCAGCGCGTGGCCATCGCCCGCGCCATGGTTAAAAACCCAAAGCTTTTGTTGTGCGATGAACCGACCGGCGCGCTGGATTATAAGACCGGCAAGTCGGTGCTCCAATTGTTGCAGGATGAAAGCCGCAAGCGCGGCATGACCGTGGTCATCATCACCCACAACCAGGCCCTTACCGCCATGGCAGACCGCATCATCAAGGTCCGCAGCGGCACCATTAGTTCGATGCGCCTGAACGACCACGTCGTTCCGATTGAAGAGATTGAGTGGTAGAGCGATTATGAAAGCACTGCACAAAAGCACATTTCGCGAAATCAAGTCCAGCTTAGGTCGATACATGGCAATCCTTGCCATAGTCGCCCTCGGCGTGGGCTTCTTTGCCGGTTTGGGTGTGAGCCGGGATGTGATGGTCGCCATGGGCGATGCTTACTTGAGCGAACAACGCCTTTTTGATTTTCAGTTGATTTCCACGTTGGGTTTTACCCCAGACGACGTGGATTTTATTGGCAATGCCCAACACGTGCGCGAAGCGGAAGGATCGGTATCCACCGACGTGTTGTGCATCAGCGACGACGGGGCCGACCTCGTGCTCAAAGCCCATACCCTAAACGAGTTTATCAACCTGCCCAAGCTGACCGCCGGACGAATGCCCCAGAGCGCAAACGAAATATTGGTGGATTGCAGATGGTTTTCCGAAGACAGGCTGGGTAGCCAGATCAAAATTTCGCCTTCCAACGACCAGGATAAACTGGACATGTTTGCCCATGAGAACTATACGGTGGTCGGGCTGATCGACTCTCCCCTATATTTGAAGTACGACCGGGGCACCACCTCCCTGGGCAACGGATCGGTTAGCGCCTTTATGTTTTTGATGCCCGGCGGTTTTTACGTGGATTATTTTACCGAAATTTATTTGTTGACCGATGCCCAAGGCAGCATTTATTCCGACGAATACGAAGAGGCAATCGACGCCATCACCGATTCGATTACCCAGCTTGGGGAGACCCGGGCTGATGTGCGCTACACCACCATCGTAAACGAAGCCAAAGCGGAACTGAAAGATGGCCGAGCCAAGTTGGAAGATGCAAGGCAGGAATACTTGACCGAGCGCGCCAAGGCCGAAAAAGAACTGCGCGATGCCCGGGCCGAATTGGAAGAGGGCGAAACCACCCTGCTCGAAAACGAGCAAAAATTAAAAGATGGACAAAGGGAGCTGGCCGACGGCCGCAAACAGTACAACTTGGGAAAGCAAGAGCTGGAAGATTCTAGAAAACTGTTTAACGCACAAAAGAAAGCCGCCATCAAAAAATTAAACGATGCCGAAAAGCAGTTGAAGGATCAACTGGATGGGGCGAAAGACGGCAAACAAAAAATTGAAGATTCCGGCGTGCTAGAACAACACGCTCAGCTGGTAGATGCTATTCCCCGATTGCAGGGGGGGATAGATATTCTCGAAAGCAAGCGCCAGGAGTTTCTTGAAGCCGGAGACCAGTTGCAAGCAAGTTTGGAGCAGGTGCGGGCAGGAATAGGCCAAGTTGAGCAGGCCAAAGCCGCAGCCGGCAAGCCGCTAAACGAGCAGGTTTCAGACCTTGACAAGGCCATAGAAGAAGCCGAGCGCGAACTGGGCTCCCTCACCCCCAGTGATGCCCCGCAAATCAAAGAATTGGAAGAAGCCATAAGCGCGTGGCACAATGAATTGAGCGAGATTGAAGGACAGCTCGCCGCGCGTCAAGGGGAAAAAGCTGATTTGGAAGCCAAAAAATCGTCAGTAGAGTCAGAAATTTCGCTTTACCGGCAAGAGATTGCTGACGTACAGGCTGAAATCAATTCACTGGATCCGCAAAACGATGCAGAAAAGATTGCTGAACTGCACCAGCTGATCACCGATTGGGAGGGCAAAATTGCCCAATGTCAAGCGCGTTTGGACAGCATATCGGCTAACATTTCCGAAAAAGAATCGCAAATGGAGAAACTCAAAGCACAAAGTGCTGCGCTGACCCAAACAATCAACGATGCACAAGAGGAACTCTCCGGCCTTTCCGCAGAGGGGGATGATGAGCGCATCGCCCAGCTAAAAGCTCTTATCGCCGAGAAAACCGAACAAAAAAAACAGCTACAAGGCCAACTGGCAAACATTAATCAAACTTTTGACGAACAGCTGCGCCCGCTACAAGCGCAGGAAGCATCCCTAAAGGAGCAACTAGACCAATACACTGCTTCCAAAGAGCAAACTTTGCAGACTATAGACAGCCAGCTGAGCGATTTGAATGGACAGTTGACCCAAGCCAGAGATGGGCTAAGGCAGATTGAGGATAGCCAGGTTTTGGCACAATATGCGCAGCTGCAGGATGCACTGCCCAAGCTGGAAGCCGGACTAGAGCAATTGGGCAAGCAACGCGAGAGCGCCAAAGCGCAATTTGGGGCAGCCGAAAGAAAAATCAAATCGGGCGAAATCTCGCTGGCCGAAGCAAAGGCACAGCTGGAAGATGCGCAAGCGGAGTTAAGCGACGGTTTGAAGCAGTTAGAAGAGGGCAAAACCGAACTGGAAGAAGGGTTGACCGCCTACCAAGAAGGTGTGGAGGAGGCCAACGCCGAATTTGCCAAAGCCGATGCCGAGCTTGGGGATGCCGAGGCCGAGCTAGAGGACGGACAGCAAAAGATTGACGAGATTGAAGCCCCCACCGTGTATACATTGGACCGGAGCACAAACGCCGGATATATTTTTTTCCAGAACGACTCACAGATTGTTCAGGGAATTGCCAAGGTCTTTCCCCTATTCTTTTTTATGGTGGCAGCTCTGGTGTGCATGACCACCATGACCCGTATGGTGGAAGAGCAGCGTACCCAGATTGGCGTGCTGAAAGCCATCGGCTATTCCCGCTACGCCATCATGGGCAAATATATGGTGTATTCGGGCAGCGCGGCCCTAATCGGCTGCCTGATCGGTTTCTTTGGCGGATCGTACATGTTTCCCGCCGTAATTTGGCAAGCCTACCACATCATGTACAGCTTTGCTGATTCCATCACCTACCTAATGGACTGGCGGCTGGGGATTATATCGCTGGGCGCTTCGTTGCTGTGCTCGGTGGGCGCCACCTGGGCCTCCGTACGCCGGGAGATGGCTGTGGTGCCCGCCCAGCTCATACGCCCCCAAACACCCAAGGCGGGCAAGCGCACAATATTGGAGCGCATAAGCTTTGTTTGGAACCGATTGAAATTTATGCACAAGGTAACCCTACGCAATATTATGCGCTACAAAAAACGTATGTTTATGATGGTTGTGGGCATAGGCGGCTGTACTGCGTTGCTAATCACCGGATTGGGCGTAGGCGATTCGGTCACCAACATTGTCAACCACCAGTTTAACGAAATTACGACCTACGATATCAAGGCGACTTTTACCGACCCGCTGGACGCATCGGCCCAAGAAACTTTGCTCAGCCAATGGGGCGACTCGGTTGAAGGTGCGCTGTTCCTGCACGAGGGAAGTGTAGATGTCTCCAGCACATCGAGCACCAAATCAGCCACAATCATCTCCAGCGATCAAAGTGATATTTCTAACTTTATCGACATGCACCGCGGGCAAAATCCTATCGCTACTCCCCAGGCCGGGGAGGCTGTGATCAGCCAAGGGTTGGCAGCCGACCTAAATTTAAGCCCGGGCAAGGAGCTGTTGCTGTACGATTCGGATATGCGCCAGATGAAACTGACGGTGAGCGGCGTGTTCGACAACTATATCGGCGACTACGTGTACGTAGGCAACCAAACCGCACGAAACGGGTGGGGATATAAACCCGAAGTAAATTCGGCCTACATCAATATCCCGCCGGAAGCCGACCCCCATGCGGCGGCCACGATCATCTCCGGCGACGAGAGCGTGGCCAACATTATCGTCAACAGCGAGATGCGCGGCGTGTTTACCGATATGATTTCTAGCATGAACACCATCGTGCTTGTAATCGTGGCTTGTGCGGGAGCGCTGGCCTTTATCGTGCTGTACAACCTGACCAACATCAATATTACTGAACGCGTGCGCGAAATCGCTACGCTGAAGGTGCTGGGCTTTTATCCAAAAGAGGTCAGCGCTTACGTGTTTTCTGAGAACATCGTCCTCACCTTCCTGGGTATTTTGGCCGGAGCACCGCTGGGTATTTGGCTGCATTCCTTCGTGATCTCCCAAATCAAAGTGAACATGGTGCATTTTTCAGCCAGGATTGCGCCTATGAGCTACGTTTGGGCGGTGGTGCTCACCTTTGTATTCACCTTTTTTGTCAACTTTTTCATGCGTTCCAAACTGAAGAAGGTGAACATGGCCGAATCCCTCAAAACCGTGGAATAAGCGGATACAACCCAGGGATTGTGTGCTATAATCAGGCTGTAGATGTATTCAACGCGACGGAAGAGAGGTTTTGGTATGGCTATTCAAATCCGCGACATACGCGCCATCGTCACCGCACCCCAAGGCATCCCGCTGGTGGTAGTGAAAATTGAAACCACCGAACCTGAACTGTACGGCCTGGGCTGCGCCACCTATACCCAGCGCTACCAAACAGTGGCTTACGAAGTAGAAACCCATATAAAGCCGCTCCTGATGGGCAAAGGTGTTGCCCGAATAGAGGACATTTGGCAGATGACCATGGTGAACCCCTACTGGCGCAACGGACCGGTGCTGGGCAACGCCCTTTCGGGCGTGGACATGGCGCTGTGGGACATTAAGGGCAAACTGGCCGGAATGCCGGTTTATGATCTGCTGGGCGGAAAAGTCCGGGAAGGGGTGCGCGTATACCGCCACGCCGACGGAAAGACCTTTGAAGAGGTTGGCGACCGGGTGCAGGCGTATTTGGAAGAGGGCGTGCAGGTTGTACGCATTCAGTACGGCGGGTACGGCGGCAACGCTGAAGGCCGCCAGACCTTAGAGGAAATGAAGCCCGAGGTAGCCTGCCCCGGCAACTATTACGACCCGACCGCATACCGGCAGGACACGGTGGCGCTTTTCGCTTACATGCGCGAACGCTTCGGCAACCAACCCGAATTTTGCCACGATGTGCACGAGCACTTAGAACCCATAGAAGCCATCGGCTTAGCCAAGGATTTGGAGGCGTACCGGCCATTTTTTCTGGAGGATGCACTGGCGCCCGAGCAAGGCGATTGGTTCCAGCTGATGCGCACCCAAACTCACACCCCCATCGCCATGGGTGAACTGTTCAACAACCCCCGGGAGTACGTTCCGCTGATTTCCGAAAAGCTAATTGACTTTATCCGTTGCCACATTTCCCAGATCGGCGGCATCACCCCCGCCCGCAAGCTGGCGATTTTGTGTGAGGCTTTCAGCGTACGCACCGCCTGGCACGGCCCGGGTGACGTTTCGCCGGTGGGCCACGCCGCCAACATTCACTTGGATTTAAGCTCTTGGAATTTTGGCATTCAAGAATGGAGCGGCTTCAACCAGGCCAGCCTGGATGTGTTCCCTGGGTGTCCCGAGCTTCGCGGCGGCTATGTGTACGCCAACGACAAGCCCGGCCTGGGCATCGACATCGACGAAAAGCTGGCAGCAAAATTCCCTTGCGAATTTAAGCTGCCTGAGTGGACCAACACCCGGCGCCCCGACGGCACGCTGGCACGCCCCTAAATAGGTAAATTCATATAACAAAAACCCTGACGCCAATTTCTTCAGGCGTCAGGGTTTTTGTTATATGAGTTTTTCCATGCGGTAGTCATCCATTACAAATCCGTTGCCGATGTCGGTTACCATGGAACCGGCGATGGCAAACCCCATCTTTTTGTAGGCGGCAATCGAAGGATTGTCTTTGTTGACCGTTAGCCAAATCAAGTTAAGCCGGTGCAGCTTACAAATATCGGCCAAGCGATCCATTGCCGAAAAAGCATAGCCCTTTCCCCTATGCGCCGCCAGCAAATATATTTTGCTCAAAAACATCTCCTGTTTTATGTGATCGATTTTTATGGCCAAATATCCGACATGGATGTTTTCGTGATCTATAAAATAGTATTCATAGCCATCGTCCACAGCTTGAGTTATGGCGTCGGGCGATTGAAACTTTTTGAGCATATACTCAATCTGCTGCGCACAGAGTATGGACCCATAGTGCTCCCGCCAAATGATTCCCGCCATATCTGACACGGCTAAAATATCGGCCGGCGAAGTGATTTGGTACAGAGCTGATGCGCTCATTTGCATTCCCCCATTGTGCAGCTGACCTGGTAGGCGGATCATCGCTGGTGCTTACACTTATATTGAAACATGCTCGAGTTTTGAAACCACAAAACAAAAGCCCGCCGGGCATTTTGTCAACGCGCCGGGCGGGATCCTTTTGCGTTTCAAATCGAAAAGCACAATTTAACGACAAGCATTATCTTGCCCCTTCTTGAGCTTTTAGCATTTCCATCGCCTGCGCCCTAAGGGTCTCATAATAGCCGTCCGGCGCCCATTTCATGTCTGCAAACCCCTCAGGCACGGAAGGCAGAGCCAAACCGCCATCTACCTGAATTTCGATACCCGTTATGTAGGAAGCCTTATCACTGGCCAAGTAGGCGATTAGCTCGCCATTGTCTTGAGGCAAGCCCATCCTGCCCAGCGGAATATTCTCTTCCAGTGGATAATAGCGCTTTGCGCCCTCCTCCGCCTTGGGGCGTGGTTTGGGTTCGCGTACCTGTGTAGCGCCGGGGGCCACGCAGTTCACTCGGATTCCGTAGGGAGCCAAATCCAGCGCCGCCGATTGGACTGCCCTGCGGATGGCCGCCTTTGACCCGCCATACACAAAATCGTCGGGGTGAGCGCAGGAAGCCCGCGTAGATGTAACAAAGATGATACACCCTTTGATTCCGTCCCTGACCATAAGCCGAGCCGCCTGTCCCGCCGCCAGGAAAGAACCCGCAAAGTTGGCATCAAAAACCTCATCAATTTGTGCGCGGGTAACGGTTAACACGCTGTTGCGCCTATCCACCCCGGCGTTGTTGACCAGCAGTTCCAATCCGCCTAATGCGTGATATGCCTCCAGCACCATGCGCTCCGGCGCGTCATCCGCCTGAAGTGAGGCCTGCAACACAATACACCTGCGCCCCAAAGCCTCAATTTGCGCTCGGGTTTGCTCTGCACCCTCTCGATTGGTGGAGTAGGTGATCGCCACATCCCACCCTTCCCGGGCGAGCACGATGGCCGTCCCCTGCCCTATGCCGCTGCTGGCTCCGGTTACCAAGGCCCGTTTTTTTTGCTCCATAAAAACATCTCCTCGCTGCCAAATGCATGGCTTCGGTCGACAATGTTTATTCATCCAAAGGCAATATACAGGTTGCTGCAGGAATGTTCAGTTTTGATTTTATAGTTCCGTCGGCTTTGACGACCGCGGTGACTTCACCACTGTCTTGGCAAGCGCACAGAATATAGTCCCCTACAACCACCATATCCCGGGGCGTTTTCCCGCCGCAAGCAACCACATTTTGAAGAACCGGCAGTGTTTTTTCGCTCAAGTCAAAAATCGCAACGCTGTCATGCCATCGGTTGGATGCGTACAGCCTTCGGTCCGCGCCCAACCGGATTGCGGCGCAGGAAGAACTTCCGGTGAAGTCTGCAGGCAAAGTCGAAATTCCCGCACTGCTTATGAGGCTCTTCTCTTGCAAATCGACCACGTACACCTCGTTGGACAACTCACCGACCACGTAGGCTGTTCTGCCATCCGGATCAACCGCCATATGGCGCGGACCCGCACCCGCCGGGGTTGAAATTGCACCCTGCACTTCATAGCCTTGTGCTCCCGGCACAAGTTTCCACACCTTGTCGCTACCCAAATCACACACCCACAGCGCCCCCCCCACAAAACTACATTGATGCGCGTGCGGACCTTCCTGGCGCTGGGCGTTTATGCTCTTCCCGGTCAACTGTATGCGCTGTATATTCCCCGTGGGCACCCCATGTTGATCCAGCGCATACACACTTACGACTCCATCGCCGTAATTGGCAACCGCCGCCACCGAAAGATCGTCGGCAACCGCAACATGGCAAGGGGAAGAGCCGCCGGTGCCGTACACACACAACGTTTCCCATTGGCCGCTTGCCGTTTGCCGGGCACAAGCCATGGCGCCTTGGGGCTTGCCCTCAAACTCGCTACACTCCAGCGCAGCATACGAAAGGCCATTGCGCACGCACAAGTACGATGGATCCCTGAGCTTCAACACGGAGGTAACGCCAGAAAATAGGCCCGTTTTCTCATCCAACTCCACCTGATACATTCCTTCGGACGCTGTGTTTGTAGTGTATGTACCCACCAACAGTTTCATAGATATCCCACCTTTTCATATCGCTTTAGTGTAAAATGATACGCGGTTGTGCCATCTGTCAACATTCGATGCCTTATCGAAAATATTAAATACATTATAACGTTTTATACTACAGCATTCAAGAAATCACCGCCCAATACTTATCTTTTGAGGCACTAAAGCATACGGCAGAAATTTGCACAAAACATATTGCATTTTTGTTCGTTGTATAGTATAATAAATTTCGGTTCGCAAATCAGATATCTGGGTGTGGCGCAGTTTGGTAGCGTGCTTGAATGGGGTTCAAGAGGCCGGA
>CAYFTL010000014.1:0-46401 GCA_964346145.1 uncultured Oscillospiraceae bacterium
AAGCATGACAGCGAAGCTTGTCATGCTTCTTTCGTTTTGGGTTTGAAAATCTGTGCAGCTGTGTATAAAAATTGAATAATCGTACGGGATCCATATCATATTTTTAGGTAAATCTAATTTATTGGGGCGGATAGCTTGCTTCTGGGTTGAGATATGAGCGTAAGTTAACAGAACTGCCAAATTTCCTGAATGGATAAGCGGATAAAGTATGCTATAATATCTAAATGTAATCGATTCTAATCAATATCGTAATAGAATATACATACAATGTCATAAAAGAGGCGTGGTGTGGAATGCTGTGAAATATTATAAAAGGTTAGTAATGATGATACTGGCCGCGTTTACGGTCGTTAGCATGTTGCTACTACTGTTTAACCTGATGCCTGCCGCGCTAAAATATATTAATAAAAAAACAATTACTCCTGCCGCCACAAAGGCTAATATACCGGAAGCTAAGGTGGCAGGGAGCAACATGGGCATAATGGAAAAACTAAACAAAACGGTTGCTCAACTTACGGCGAAAGCTGAGGAGGAGTTGGGGGGGCGATTTCCTCAGCGCAAGCGTTTGGTGAGCAGCGCATTTTGGTTGGAAAAAAACTTGGCACACAAGCGTATTATCAACAATTATGCTCAAGACAGTATGGGCTGGACCCAGGAGCTAATCAGCCAAGAGAGCGATACGAGCAATATAGCGGCATCTATCAACGCGCTTTCGGCGTACTGCAATGAGCGCGGAATTAATTTTTTATATATGTTTCCGCCCAATAGGATTATGAACGGCATCAATCAGCTTCCGGAAGGGGTTGTCGACCAAAGCAATGAAATTTTATCCGGGTTAAAATCTCAAATTGACGCGCGCGTGCTGGATCTGGGGTCAGAGCTGGATAGCTATCCATTTCCACCTGAAGAGCTATTTTATGCTTCGGATCATCATTGGACGATCCCGACAGCGCTTTGGGCGGCGATTGAAACGACCGAATATATGCAAGAGCATATGGGTTTGGATTTGGCGGAAAACAGCGGATACCTTGACTATCAAAATTATGAACGGCTAAAGTACGAAAAGATTTTTCTAGGGTCTTATGGTCAAAATACGTTGGCAGAGTTTACTGGGATTGATGATTTTGTGTATATGGAACCCGAAAAGGTGGGCAACTACACCTTGACTCAAGTGGCCGACGGGCAGATACTGGAAATGCGCACAGACGAATTTGGAGAATCTTTGGTTTACAAAGAAATGATCACCCAAATCAATCCGGAGTACGGTTATGCAACCGAGCCTTACGCTTGTTATTCGGGATACGGCAATACGGTAAAGTATATACAAAACCACAACAATCAGAGCGGACAAAAGCTTCTGGTGGTCGGCGCCTCGAATACGCGCTCATATTCTTGCTTTTTGGCTCCCTTTTTTTCGCAAGTGTGCAATATCGATCCGCGCAAAGGGGAGTCACAACAAAATATATATCAACTTATTGATGAGTTCGACCCTGATTATGTGATTGTGAGCTTGGGGCGACTTCGCATTATGCGCGGCGTGGATGCTGGATTTTGAGTTGAGTAGCATTTTGTTATTTGCAAATATTGCTGCGGTTGTTTATGCAGCAACCCAGTGTTCGAATGGGATATAAGCTATATTTTTAATATAATGGTGAGGGAATAAAAGCGATTATGAAGGCTTATCAGAGAGTTGTTGCCATCGGTTTGATGCTTGGAATATTGTGCTGTTCGGGGATGCTTGCCTTAGATATAGCGCCCCAAACGCTAAAATATATTACCAGAACGCAGAAGAGCGAAAGAGTCGATAAAGAAAACGGTGGGGCATCCGTGGTTCGCTCAGCGAAGGGTCCTCAGTCTTTGAGCGATAGATGGACAAAACTGGTAAAGACCACGACCGAGAAAGCGGAACGGGCATTGGGCGAAAAATTTCCGGTTCGTTCTAATTTGATCAGCGGCGCATTTTGGGCGGAAAAACATGTGGCTGGCAAGCAAATGATCAATAAATATGTAAAGGATAATCGCGGTTGGCTTCAACAACCGATTTATAACGCGCCCGCAAGCGATTTGCCCGCCAATCAGGTAAACCAATTCGTGGAGTTTTGTGAGGGACTTGGCATTGATTGCTTGTATGTATTGCCACTTAACCGCAATGTAAAGGGAGAGACGCAGCTGCCTTACGGGTTGGAAGACATGAGCAATGAAATTCTGGATGGATTTGTAGATCAGGTCGACCTTCCGATGTTGGACTTGCGAGAAAAACAGGGCGAGTTCCCGATGGGAATAGACCAAATGTTTTACAAAACGGATGCGCACTGGACCATACCGGCCTCCTTGTGGGCAGCCCTTCAAACGGTGGCCAAGATGAATGCCGATATGGGACTGGATATTTCGGGCAACGAAGCTTACATGGATTATGAAAACTACACCTATCAGAGGTATGAGGATCACTTTTTAGGAGGCTATGGCAGGCAAACCTATGAGGATTTTTCAGGTGTAGATGATTTTGTGTCTGTGATGCCCAAAGAAAAGGGAAACTATTTTCTGACACAGATTCTGGATGGGGAAATACTGCACACCCGATCGGGCAGCTTTGAGCAGGCGCTGGTATATGATGAAATGATCACGGAAGTAGATCTGGATTTTGGTTATGCGATCAAGTGTTACACCAGTTACTTGGGTTATGGAAACACGGTAAAGAGCATTCGAAATTTGGACAACAAGGAAGGCAAAAAACTATTGGTGCTGGGTGCTTCTTTCACGCGTCCATACTCGTGCTTTCTGGCACCGTTTTTCTTGGAAGTGCACAATATTGACATTGGCAACGAGGAAGTTTCCGTGAATATATATGATTATGTTAAAGAGTATCAACCGGATTATGTCATTATCAGCGTTGGCCGCAGAAAGGTCATGGAGGGCTCAGATACAGGGTTCTAGGGTGGCATAAAAGGTTAGCCAACTCTCTGAATAAATGAAGGAGCATATATGAATTTTACTTCGCTTGCGTTTTTGTTTTTGTTTTTGCCGATTACAGCGATCGTATATTATATTATCCCCAAACAAAAGACGGGGTTGCGCAACACTTGGTTGTTGCTTACAAGCTTGGGCTTTTACGCTTGGGGAGAGCCGGTGTATGTATTGTTGCTGCTGGCATCCATTGTGGTCAATTATTTCATGGGTCTGTGGATAGAAAAATATGCGGGCAGCAAGAAAGGGAAAGGGCTGGTCGCTCTAGGTGTAGCCCTGAATGTGGTAACGTTATGCATATTCAAATATGGGCAGGCGATATTGAGCGGCATAGGCTATGTGATTCGGCACGACTTTTCTTCCCTAAACATTGTTTTGCCTTTGGGGATATCGTATTATACCTTCCAGGCGATATCTTATCTGGTTGATATTTACAGGCGCAAAGCGCCCGCTCAGCGCAATGTTTTGGGCACCGGGTTGTACTTGGCGCTGTTTATAAAATTGGTGCAAGGGCCTTTGGTAAAGTATCATGAGTTTGAGCGCCAGATGCATGACCGGGTACATTCGATTGATCGATTTTCCCAGGGCGTTTGTCGATTTGCGGTAGGGGCAGCCAAGAAGACGATATTGGCCAGTGCCCTGTCTACCTTGGTGAGTGAGGCGTTTGGAGCTGCTCCGGGAGAACTGTCTGTGGTATTAGCTTGGGCGGGAGCATTTGGATATTTGCTTCAAATATATTTTGACTTTTCCGGCTACACCGACATGGCCATAGGTTTGGGACTGATGTTTGGGTTTGATGTTCCGGAGAACTTTAATTATCCTTATATTGCCAAAAGCGTAGGCGAATACTGGCGCCGCTGGCACATGACGCTGGGCGCCTGGTTTCGGGACTATGTATATTACCCATTGACCCTTGGCCCTGCAATAAAAATGCGCAAGGTTTTCACAAACAAGTTTTCGCGCAAGGCCGGCATGGTGGCCCAGAATGTATTTACTTTGTTGATTATTTGGTCATTGACCGGGATTTGGCATGGGAATACCGTCAACTATTTGTTGTGGGGGCTAATCAATTTCGCATTCATCCTTTGGGAGACGTTGCGTAAACCTATTGAAGAGAATGCGAAACACAAGGCTCTGGGCTGGGCATACACTTTTTTGGTGGCGCTGCTCACCAAGCCGCTGGTGGTGGCGAGTAGTTTGCCTACAGCCATCAACTATTACGCAGCCATGTTTGGGTTGATGGGGAATGCCCTTGTGGATGCCGGCACCTTGTTCTGGCTGCGGGAAAGTGCGCTATACTTGGCCGTTGGTACCTTGTTCGCATTCCCGACTTTCAAGCGGCTACAAAGTAGGCTGGAGAACAATCGAAAGCCTTGGGCCCGTAACGCTTACGGCGTAGGCTATATGGTGACAATTGCTATGCTCATGATTATTAGCGTAGCGCTGGTGTTGAGCAGTGGATACAGTCCGTTTATTTATCAGAATTTTTAAGGAGAATGATTTATGAAAGATCAAATCAAACAAATTGTTTCGGACATAGTGCCGGGTGTAGAATTGGAAGGCGCAATCGATTTGGCGGATAGCGGCCAGATCGATTCGATAGCAGTTGTGAATATTATTGCCGAATTGTCGATGGAGTTTGGCATACAGGTTCCCTTTGAAGAAATTACAAACGAAAATTTTAATTCTATAGACAATATTGCGGCGCTGGTAGAAAAGCTGCAATAGGAGAGATGGACAAGATGCAGCAACAATACGGTTATTCTTCTATATTGGAAGCGATTCGCGATCACGCCGATCATTCCCCGGCTGTGGTTTGTTTGCGTGAGCCGGGGCAAGAGATTACTTATCTGCAATACTGGAATGATATTGTGTATACATGTAAAAAGCTCGAACAACACGGGCTTAAAAAGGGGGATGCGGTAGCGATTCGCACCACCCAAAGCATTGCCTATTTGACGGTTTTGCACGCAGTGCAGTTGGCGGGAGGGATTCCCGTTCCCCTCGAAAAAAATTGTGGGGAGCAGCGGGTGGAGGAGATTGCTCAGAAGACTCGGGCTATTATGGTCCTTTCCGGGGAAGATCGGGCCAAAGCGCCCGAGGAAGCGCAGCGCTGTACTCACGAGGCTCCGTTGCCCGGCGGGCAGGACACATCGTTGATTCTGTTCACCACTGGAACGACTGGTAGCTCCAAGGGGATACAGCTGTGCCATGCTGCAGATGTGGCGGTGGCCGAAAACGTCCAGTATGGCGTTGAAATGAAGCCGACCAACGTGGAGGTACTGCCGATGCCGCTGAATCATTCCTATGCGCTTCGGCGTTACTTTTCCAGCATGCTTAACGGGAGCTGTTGTATACTGCTGGATGGCATGATGAATATACGGGTGTTCTTTGATATGCTAAAAAACTTTAGAGCCACGTCGATTGCGATGGCGCCTTCGGCTCTTTCCATCATGTTGAAGCTGTCGCAAAACGAGATTGCGAAATATGCGGATCAGATTGATTATATGCAATTCGGTTCGGCGCCGTTGCCCGAGACCGACAAGGCAAAAATACTAGAACTGTTGCCCGGCAGCCGCCTGTATAATTTGTATGGATCGACCGAGGCTGGCTGTGCCTGTATTTTGGATTTTAACAGCGAGGCCGACCGCCCTTACAGCATCGGCTGGCCCACCAAGAATTCGCGTGTTGCGGTGGTGGATGAAGAGGGTCATGAAATTCAGTCTTCTGAAAGGAAAACCGGATTTTTGATCTGGGGTGGTGGTATGCTGATGGATGGATATTATGCCGATCCGGATTTGACCGCGCAAACCATGCGTAACGGCTATATACATACGCGGGATATCGGCTATGTAGACGACGCCGGGCGCGTTTATATGCTTGGCCGTGCGGACGATGTGATCAACGTCGGGGGGATGAAGGTATCTCCCAGCGAAGTGGAAAACGTGGTGGAAAGCTATCCCGGCATCTTAGAGTGCGCTTGTGCGCCTAGGCAAGATCAGGCGGTGGGCACACACACTGTGCTTTATTATGTGGCTGATGAGGCAGTCGATACTCAAAATTTACGCACCTACATGGCGCAGCGTTTAGAACCTTACAAATTACCGCGTTGGATTGAGCAGATAGAGGCATTGCCCCGTACGTATAACGGAAAGCTCGATAGAAAGCAATTGATTTGACAATCTGAAAACTTTGGTAGTCAACGGTATAAGGAAATACCAAAATTGAAAGAAGGAAAGCGATTGAAGACAAAAAACAAGCTGATTCACTTGCTGGTAGGGCCGGTGCTATTTTTTGCGAGCATATTTTTCTTGCCAGCATCGGTATTCTTAAGCTTGCAAGCCCGGGCAGCTGTGGGAAGCCTGCTGTGGATGGCTTATTCGTGGATTACCGGTCCGGTGGATTATGCCGTAACCGCTTTGTTGCCGATCGGTATTAACGCGGTTGTACAGATTGCGCCTATGGAGGGAATCATCAGCCAATATGCGAGCGAGACAATTCTGTTGCTGTTGGGTGCTTCCATACTGACGGCTTCCTGGGAAAAAACAGGGCTGGACAAGCGCATATCCACAATATTCTTGCGCTGGGTGGGCATATCTCTTACAACTCAGGTGATATTTTGGTTTTTATTGTCTGCTGCATTGTCGGCGCTGTTGCCCAATGCGGTGGTTGCGGCCACTTTGGTGCCGATTGCGGTGTCCATGTTGAAGCATGCCGGTCAGGAGGATGTGAAAAACAGCCCGTCGGCCTCGTTGATTTTGCTCACCATCGTGTGGGGCGCCGGATTGGGCGGGTTGGCTACGCCGCTGGGTGGTGCTATGAACCTGGTGGTGGTCCAGTATCTGGAAAAAGTTACCGGGCAAGAGTTTATGTATGTGGATTGGGTAGTGCGCTTTGCGCCGATCATGCTGGTATTGGTGGTAAGCAATTTGGCGTTCTTGATGCTTATTAAGCCAAAGGATTCAGACTTGCCGGGTTCTAAAGAGTATTTTAAAGAACTTCAAAAAAAGTTGGGTAAAATGTCTGCCGAGGAAGTCATCAGCCTAGCGTTGTTTGCTCTGGCCAGCTTGTTAGCTTTTTCCCGGCAGCTGTATGCTGAGTGGTTGCCCGGGCTTAAACCGGCCTATGTGTTTATCATCTGCGGGATTTTGAGCTTTGTTCCCGGGGTAGTCAAAGGACAGCCGATGCTGAACTGGTCCGAAGCGCAACGCAAGGTTGAATGGGGACTGATTTATATGTTTGCCGGGGGCTTGGCAATCGGCGAATTGATCACCGGTAGCGGTGTCGATGCCATCCTTGGTTCTCTGCTTCAAAACAGTGGGGTGTCGGGCACGTTTCCGTTGGTTTTGATAATTATTGCGCTTACGTTGATCCTGTCGGATATTAGCAGCAATACGGCGACGGCGGCCATTACTCTGCCCATCGTCGTCAGTTTGACGACTGCGCTAAACTTAAATCCTATTCCCTACATCTATGCGGCTACGGTGGGCATCAACATTTCTTATTCGTTGCCCACATCAATCCGCGCAATTCCCGTGGGTTACGGCTTGGAACCGAAGTACATGTTTAAGCGGGGTGTGGTGCTGTCTTTCTTTGTGATCCTCATTATGAGTATTATGTGTTGGCTGTTGGTCGAATATTGGCCTGCATTTAGCATAGCCTAGAACTAAAAAAGCTGGAATGAGCACTGATCATTCCAGCTTTTTTAGTGAGTTTATTATCTATTTTGAGGGATGTCGGGTAGGCCGTCAAGGCCGATTGTCAGGTCGGCATCGCTGGGAATATAATCGTCCATCTTTCCGTCGTTGTAACGCTGATAGCCGGCCATATCAAAATATCCCGTACCGGTTAGACCAAATACGATGGTCTTTTCTTCTCCGGTTTCTTTGCATTTAATCGCTTCGTCTAGCGCTACTTTGATGGCATGGCTGCTTTCTGGCGCAGGTAAGATTCCCTCAATGCGTGCAAAATATTCCGCGGCCTCAAAAACTTCGGTTTGTTGCACCGATCGGGCTTCCATTAAGCCATCGTCGTACAGCTGAGATAAAACCGAGCTCATGCCGTGATAACGCAGTCCGCCGGCGTGTCCGGGTGCAGGCATGAATCCGCTACCCAGCGTGTACATTTTGGCCAAAGGGGTTACCTTGCCCGTATCGCAGAAATCGTATTTGTATTGCCCGCGGGTCAAACTGGGACAGGAAGCGGGTTCGACTGCAATGAAGTGATAATCTGCTTTGTTTTGCAGTTTTTCGCCCATGAAGGGGGAAATAAGTCCACCTAAGTTGGAGCCGCCGCCTGCGCAGCCGATTATGATATCCGGTTTGATGTTGTACTTGTCCAGCGCGGCTTTGGTTTCAAGGCCGATAATGGACTGATGCAACAGTACCTGGGTTAGTACGCTGCCCAAAACATAGCGGTATCCATCCATGGAAGTGGCTTTTTCTACGGCTTCGGAGATAGCACAACCCAGACTTCCGCCGGTGCCTGGGAATTGTTCCAGGATTTGGCGGCCAACCTGTGTTTCATTGGATGGAGACGGGGTTACGGATGCCCCGTAAGTGCGCATGACTTCGCGTCGGAAAGGTTTCTGGTCGTAGGAAACCTTGACCATATACACCTTGCAATCCAAGTCAAAATACGCACAAGCCATGGACAAAGCGGTGCCCCATTGGCCCGCACCGGTTTCGGTGGTTACACCCTTTAAACCCTGTTTTTTTGCATAATACGCTTGCGCCACGGCCGAATTTAGCTTATGGCTACCGCTTGTGTTGTTTCCTTCGAACTTATAATAGATTTTAGCGGGCGTTTGCAACTTTTCTTCCAAGCAGTAAGCGCGCACCAAAGGTGAAGGACGAAACATTTTATAGAAATTTTGGATTTCTTCGGGAATGTCGATGTAAGCGGTTTGGTCGTCCAGTTCTTGCTCTGCCAGTTCTCTGCAGAAAACCTTGGATAGCTCATCTACAGTAACCGGCTTTAGGGTTTCAGGGTTCAAGAGGGGTGCGGGCTTATTCTTCATATGGGCGCGCACGTTATACCAAGCTTTGGGCATTTCGTATTCTTCTAGATAAATTTTGTAAGGAATTGTGTTGTTGGCCATTGTTGTGTTCCTCCCTATCAATAAAATAAAAATAAAAAAACTCCTGTCCCAACAAATGCTGGGACAGGAGCTATAATATCCTGCGATGCCACCCGGCTTAACGCAAAAAATGCGTTCAACTCTGCGCGCACAATCATGCGCCGCTCTTTTGTAACGGAGGAGTTACTCCGGCGCACCTACTAAAAGTTCGGATTGCCCTAAAAAGCCCATTCATTTTAGCTGTTTGTGCCGCAATTTCACCGCCTGCGGCTCTCTTTGACGAAGGGAACTAAAACTACTCACACTTTTTTAACGGTTTTGTGTACTATAGCACAATCATATATAAATGTCAAATTTATTTTTGTGGGTTATAGGGCATGAATGTATTGAAGGTGTTGATGGGTATGCTAAAAAAGCACACTCTTTGTACAATTTAATGCTGACAAATGTTTGATTGGGCTGGAAATTGTTGATGCATACCTATATAATATATTTTGAGTGCATCAAGGAGGTGTGAGTGAGCGTGCTGGAATTAGTGTGCCCCTTATACAGCTAATACACGCTCGTTGAAAAGATATGCAGATAACAGTTACTTCGGACTATGCTATACGGATATTGTTGTGTTTGGCATCTGAAAACAGGCAATACACTGCGGGTGAGATTGAAGAAAACACCAGCGTAAGCAAAGCATATATTATGAAAATTATGCAGAAGCTCAAGAAAAGAGGTTGGGTCAAATCGGCGGAAGGGGCTACTGGAGGCTATTATTTGGCTATAAAACCGAATGATCTTTCCCTTTGGCACATTTTGGAAGAAATGGAAAGCACGATGAGAATCAATCGTTGCTTGGAGGATGACCATTACTGTAGTAGAAATGCGATTGCTTACTGCAATGTACGCAGCGTATATCAATCTATTCAAGCGGACTTGGAAAACAAGTTATCACAGCTAACGCTGGAAAAGATATTATCAATGGGTGAAGAAGAGAAGAAAAATGTAATTTGCAACTGCAAATATGCACTCTAGTGGGTGTTTTTGCTTGTCTTTGATGCATTTGAAGGGCTACTTTTTAGAAAATGTTTGTGCTTTTTTAGTTGAAATTTATCCTTGACCGGGACAGTAATAGTAATGGCTACGATCATATCAGAATGACACAAAAAATCTGGCATAGCGCCGGATTTTTTGTGTCATTTTGTATCAATATCCTTACCATTTTTGCGGAACTGAGAAGGAGGAAGGCCGGTAGCTTCCTTAAATTTTCGACGGAAGCTGGAAGCCTTGTCGTAGCCCACCATGTCGCTGACCTTGTCGATAAGGTAATCGGTGTGAAGAAGTAGCTCCTTTGCTTTTTCCATTCGAAGCTGCCAAATGTAATCGCTTAGATTCATATCGGTGCGCTTTTTGAAGAGAAAACTCATGTATGCGGTGCTGGTGTGAAAGGCGTTTGCCAGCGAGGTCACAGTGAAGTCACTGGAGAGGTAATGTTCGTGTATGTAGGCGCGCACGGCCGAAAACTTGATCGAGCTATTTTCCGATTCCATATTATATATTTCCAGCAGTTCAATCATTGCCTCGCGAATTTCGGAGCCGGTTTGACGGTAGTTGCTGCTACGGCACAGGAAGAGTGCTTGAAAATATGCTTGGCTAAACTTTTCGAAACGAATATTGGCGCGATTCATAGCACCGATTAGCAGCGTAATTGCGTCAATCAAAACGCACCGCACGTAAAATTCGGGCAGATTGTCTTTCTCAAGCAAATTCATCAGGCCATCCAAAGCAGCAAAAGCGCCGTCAAAATCGCTTTCCTCCAAGCGGTCGAGCAGGTTATCAAGAATAAGGTAGGGATAACTCTGGCTGCGGTTAGTTTCATTGTTTTCCAGATCTTGAAACAGAACAAGGGGGCGCTCAACGCTCGACAGATGGGTTGCAACGTCTATATTTTCGTATAGGCGCGCGATGTCTAGCGGATTTGTGGAACAATCGCTCGCAGCGACCTGACAGTTTAAGTGTTGCACGAGGGAATATAGGTGTTCGCGGTACACGCTTTCTTTCTCTTCCATCGGAAGTTTGCCGGGGTAGTTTAGCAAAATGCGCAAAGCATTTTTGTCTTCGGTCATCAGGAAACACAGATCGCAAGGGGTGTCGGGGTGATGTAAGAATTCCAAGACAGCCGCCGAGGAAAGGGAGGAGGGGTAATAAATATCCACAATCAGCAAGCAGTTGTCCAGACTAGCCTCAAAGAGGCGGTCAATTTGGGCCAGCTCTTGGGAAGAGCCGGATTGCGGATATTTTATGGTCGAATCGAGCAGTGAACGTTGTATGGACAACCGGTAATTATCGATTTTTTCTTGCAGCTGCTGACTTTGGAGGCGGTTATCGTCAAACGCATCAATGATGTTTTGTAGGCTGTCCGATTTCTTTTGGGATTCGCCGGTGATTCTGCGAATAACTTTGGCGATGGGCTTATAAGTCATGCGCATGGCCAAGAGAATAAAAAGGCATCCAACCGCTGCGATTAAGAACATAATGGAATAAGAGCTTCGAAATGCATCGCTTACCATCTGCTCCATGATTTCCATATCGGCATACGCCAATATGTTGATATCGGGCGATACTGTAGAGTAAACAACCAGTCCGGCGGCGTTCATACGCTCTTGCAAGCTGTCTAACGGAGCACTGTTCAGCTTTTCAAGCAACAGTTGTTCGTCAAGCGCATGGATAAGCTCCAAGTTGCTGTTCGCAATTGCGGCGGCACGCACAGTGTTGGAAAGACAGCTGTTGAGCAGCAGCTGCAACTCTGTTTCTTCCAGTAGGAAGATGATCTGGCAACGGATTTTATCCTGCTGAGGAATATATAGATATAATGAACCGAATGGTTCATCTAGGCGAATCAATCGACTGGTATGTTCCACATCTCCTACTACATTTAAGTCAAACGTATATTGATTTTGGGATATATGTATTTTGACTTGTTGGTTGTGAAGCTTTGTTAGCAGTTTTGTTGAGAAAATAAACTCCTGTTCGATATCGACATAAAAAACATCCCGCACGAGGGTATTGCCGGAGATGTACTTGCTCATTTCTTGAACAGCTTGGTTGTGCATCGGAGGCGAACTGTCGTAACGGGCCATGATGGTGGAAAGATCGTTTCGGATGGCGTAGTTTAGCCGATTCAGCTCGATCATGCGGCCGTTGATCAATTGTATTCGATTTTCAAGATCCCGCATGTTCTGGTCAATTTTGCTTTGGTGGAATTGCCGACGCAGTTGAGTGTTTATAACGAAGCCCATTCCGGTCAAAGAAAAAACCAGAATCAGCACATAGGATAACAAATAGGTATAGAATGTGCTTCTGGCACGCAATTTATTTCTCATTGTGAGTCCCTTACCAATACAAATAGTTTGAGAGTATATTAGGAAAAGCGCATTCGAGCACTACCGTTTACTATATCATTCGCTGCCGGAAGGTGTCAAATATTGGCCGGCGCCCTTATGAATTGTGCAGAGTGCAAGAACTATTTTTTTGTTTTTGAGGAAAAATATTGTACGGTATATTCTATGGATAGGGAGCGTGAACCGCAAGGGAATGCTGAATTTGAACTGCTTTTATGGTGCGTTATTGTTGATTGGACATCGAAAAAAGTGATCGTTGTCTTCGTCTACACATTAGAAGATAATGGTTATGTGGCCATTGATGAATGAATGGGAGGGCCATGATCGACAAAAATACACAGAAAAGGGTGAGCCCAACATTGGTAGGGAAGACTGAAGGAAGAGCTGCAAAGACGCTCCCCCGCAAGCAAAATTACTTTTATCGGCTGGGTAAAGATTTGAAACGCAATTATATCTTATACTTGATGCTGTTGCCGGTCATTGCATACTATGCTATTTTTGCGTATGCGCCGATGTACGGCGTGCAATTGGCGTTTCGCGATTTTATGCCGAAGTTGGGCATTACCGGAAGCCCCTGGATAGGGATGGAAAATTTCCAACGTTTTTTCAACAGTTATCTGTTCATGGATATTTTGAAAAACACATTGCAGATTAGCATCTATAGCCTGTTGGTTGGTTTTCCAATGCCGATTATTTTTGCGTTGTTTTTAAACTATGTGCGGTTTGGGAAACTGAAAAAGACAGTGCAAATGGTTTCTTATGCGCCGTATTTTATATCAATGGTGGTTATGTGCGGCATGCTGGTAATTTTTATGGCGCCTCAGACCGGAATATTTAACGTCGTGCGCAGCTGGTTTGGTTTGGATTCTATCGCGTTTTTATCTGAGCCGACAATGTTCAAAAGTATTTATGTGTGGAGCGGCGTGTGGCAAGGTATGGGTTGGAGTTCTATCATTTACATATCGGCATTGTCCGGCGTGGATTTTGAGATGCACGAGGCGGCGATTATCGACGGGGCTACCAAGCTAAAGCGCATATGGCATATTGACCTTCCGTCTATTAAATCCACAGTCATTGTTTTGTTGATTTTGCAGATTGGCCAGCTGATGAACGTTGGATTTGAAAAAATTTACTTGCTTCAGAATCCGATGAACATGTCCCATTCCGAGGTGATATCAACCTATGTTTACCGGATGGGGTTGATCAACAGCGATTATGGCTATTCAACAGCGGTGGGTTTGTTTAATTCGCTGATTAACGTGATACTGCTTGTGACGGTAAACCAGATTAGCAAGCGCGTATCCAAGACAAGTTTGTGGTAAGGAGCGGCGAAATGGCAAAAGATACGACAGTCGGTGGCAACAATAGATTTTCGGCTCAGAGCGCATCAGATAAGGTTTTTGATGTGGTTAACACCGTTTTGATGGTAATTTTGTTCGGCGTATTTGCTTGGCCGCTTATTTTTGTGTTGAGTGCGTCTTTTAGCGATCCGAGTGCGGTTTGGATGGGGCAGGTCATATTGTTGCCAAAAGGGTTCAATATAAACGGTTACAAAGAAATCCTGCAGTATTCTGACATCTGGGTCGGGTATCGCAACACGCTATTTTATACGGTGGTTGGAACCGTCGTGAATCTGCTCATGACGATCTGCGCGGCATATCCACTTTCGCGCAAGGACATGATGTTGCGCCGCCCGCTTCTTTTAATATTCATGTTTACGATGTATTTTAGCGGCGGTCTGATTCCGACGTATTTGATTGTGCAGAAGATGGGACTGATCAATACTCCGTGGGCGATCATTATTCCCAGCGCGGTGTCCATTTACAATGTGATTATAACGCGCACATTTTTTGAGAACAATATCCCCGATTCGCTTCGGGAGGCTGCGGAGCTGGATGGTGCGAATACGCTGCAGTTCCTCTTGCGGATTGTATTGCCGTTGTCCGGGCCGATTTTAGCCGTTATGGCGTTGTATTACGGTGTGGGCCGTTGGAACTCATATTTCGATGCGCTGATTTATTTGAACAACAAGGAAATGTATCCGCTGCAGATGTTTTTGCGCGATATTCTGATTCAGAACAAAATGCAGCTAGAGATGTCAGGCTTGGATCCGGTGCAGGCGGAGGCAAAAAAGCAACTGGGCGAGACGATGAAGTACTCAATGATTATCGTCGCGACGGTACCGGTGCTCTGTGTTTACCCCTTTGTGCAAAAATATTTTGTCAAGGGTGTAATGATCGGGGCGATCAAGGGATAGCAAGGTTAAGCCGGATTAAAGGAATCAAAACTGCGATAGATCTTTTTAGGGCAAGGGATTACAGTTTAAAAGATCGGAACGCAGTGTTGATAGAGTGAGGGCGGCTTACCGCCTGAAAGAACAACAATCAAAAAGGAGAAGATGACATGGGTAAAAGATTGATCGTTGCTTTATTGTGCATGATTATGTGCATGAGCGCATTCGGCGGTCTGGGAGGCGTTATGGCTGAAGGCGATAACGCAGATGGGGCTGAGGCCACATACTCCTTCCCGCTGGAAGAACCGGTTACCATGACGATGTTTGCGATCCTCAATAACGAGGTGGATCTCAAGGACAACATCGGTTTCAAAAAGTATGAGGAAATGACTAATGTGCATTGGGAGATACAATCGGCAATGGGCGTTGATATGACCGAGAAACGCAATCTATTGTTGGCAAGCAACCAGTATCCCGATGTATTTTTCAAGGCGGGGATGCCTGCAGCCGACCTGGATCGCTATGGACCGCAAGGCATTTTTATAGACATGACTGAGGCGATTGAGAAATATGCACCCAACTTCAGTGCTATCCTCGAAAGTCGTCCGGCGATTCGTCAGGCGATTACCTCCGGAGATGGCGGCATCTATTCCTTGCCGGAAGTCAGCCAGCAGCTGCCGGTTGATAACATTGCTTACATGAACACCACCTGGCTCAACAGCGTTGGCAAGACCATGCCTACCAATTTGGATGAGCTGTATGATGTGTTGGTTGCATTCAAAGAGATGGACGCTAACGGCAATGGGGATGCTAGCGACGAAATCCCCTATATATTCACCGGCGGTGATCAGAACACCAATACTTTTTACTATTTGTTGCCTTATTTCGGAGTAAATATCGATTACGGCACCAAGACGGTTCGAAAAGATGGCAAACTGGAATACGTGATGACGTCCGATGTTTACAAAGAATATCTGGCCTGGAACAAAAAGCTGTATGACGAAGGGCTCATGTATGCCAACTCCTTCTCGACCACCAACGACCAACGCCGGGCCATCGGCATGAGCGGAGACACCCTGGGTTTCATGTTTGAGATGGGTATCTTCCTGTCCGTTGGACGCGATCGCGACCACGAATGGGATGGAATGGATCCGTTTGAGCCCGGTGTTCTGCCTACTAGTGTTGGCGCATCGGTCGGTACGCTGGTGATTACCGACAGTTGCCCCGACCCCAACTTGGTTGTAGCCTGGGCAGATTACAACTACAGCGAAGAGGGCGGAATCTTGTCTTGGTTGGGCGTCGAAGGAGAAACCTATAAGGTGAACGAAGATGGAACATGGGAATGGATATTGGGCGATTTCCCCGATGCGTCCACCCTCCGTCCTGCTGCTGCAATTCAAGGTGCGGCAAATCATCCATCCATTCAGCCGAGCCTGTGGTTCACCGGCATGACAGATGAGGATGAAAAGCTGCTGAACTCGATCCGTGACCGCCTGGTGGAGCAGGGCTCAGAGCCGTTCCCGGCGCTGAGCTATAGCGATGCGGACAACAAGACGCTAAGCGCAATTACTACCGATATTAACCCTTACCTGCTTCAGTATGCTGCTCAGGTTGTTACCGGCCAGCAGGATCTGGACAGCTCGTGGGATAATTACGTAGCAACGCTGGAAAAGATGGGTCTCAGTCAGATGATGGAGATCTACAACGCTGCTTACGACAAAGTAAAATAAAGTCGCTATAGAATCAAAGGCTATCTGTCTATTTTAGTCGATTGAAGAACAGAACGGAAGATAAGCAGTGAACGGGCGAAGCTAAAAAGCTTCGCCCGTTTTTTTGTATGATTCAACGCCTATTATCTGGCACCATTTATATACCTTAAAATGAGTTGGGGGGGTATTGAAGATTATCGTTTGATTTTGCGCAGGCGGGGCGCGAAAACGCGATCAAAACAAACAATAAAAAACATAGCAACACATGGTCGGTTGCTACGTTTTTTTCATAGAAGTTTCAGTCGCTATGGGCTACCCCCACATTTTTGATGGGAATTTGGCTGGGTTCAGATTCCGGCACGGCGGTTGTTTCGTGAACCACGGGTGTGGCGCGCTGTTCCAAGGCTTCGCGTCCGACTGCCAGCATGAGTTTGATTCGGTTTTCTTGGTTGACCTTGGTGGCGCTCGGGTCGTAGTCTATGGCTACGATGTTTGCGTTTTCATGCATCTCGCGAATGCGCCGAATCATGCCTTTGCCGTTGATGTGGTTGGGCAAGCAGCCGAAAGGCTGCGCGCAAACGATGTTTTCATAGCCCTGTTCGCACAGTTCCATCATTTCGGCGGTCAGCAGCCAACCTTCACCCATCTTGCTGCCATAGCCGATGATGTCCTTCACCAGAGATTTGGTGTGTGGGTAAGGAGAGGGTGCTACAAACTGTGGATAATCTTTGAGCACATTCAGCATGATGGATTCCATGCGCAAAAAGAAGTTCATCAAAGTGTTGACCACTGCGTATTTTAGTTTATTGCCGCCATAAAGCTTAATGTCTTCCAGGCGGTTGTCCACTTTAAAGAGCATGAAAGCCATGATGCCCGGTACCATAACTTCACAATCCTGAGAGGCTAGGAAGGCTTCCAAGTCGTTGTTGGCAAGGGCGGAATATTTCACATAGATTTCGCCGACGATGCCGACCCGCACCTTAGGCACATGGTGAATCGGGATGCGGGCAAAAGTATCGGCGATTTGTCTAAGGTTGTTTTTAATATCTCGGGAGTTCAGGCCATGCTCCTGCAAAAACTGATTGGAAAGGGTATCAATCCAGTGCTGCACCAGCTGCTGAGCTTCGCCCCGGTTGAGCTCGTAGGGCCTAACCTGATTAGACAGGAGCATGAGCATATCACCATAGACGAGTGCGGCGATGGCCTTGCGAAGGATGGGCAATGTCAATTTAAACCCGGGATTGCTTTCCAGGCCCGATAGGTTGACCGAAATTACGGGTACGTGGCCATATCCAGCTTTTATGAGGGCTTTGCGCAAAAGATGGATATAGTTCGAGGCGCGACAACCGCCGCCGGTTTGGGTGATGACCAAAGCGGTCTTGTGCACATCGTATTTTCCGCTGTTGAGGGCATCAATCATTTGACCAATGACCAACAATGCTGGGTAACAGGTATCGTTGTGCACATATTTAAGCCCTTCTTGCACAACTTGCGGGCCGTTATTGGTTAAAAGCTCCATTTTATAGCATTCATTGATAAATACGTTTTTAATCAACCCGAAATGGATGGGGGCCATGTTGGGAATCAAAATGGTATAGTCCTTGCGCATTTCCTGAGTAAAAAGCACGCGGCCTTGCTGTTCTGGGGTTTTGAGAGCGCTATTTGGCATTCAAGTCACCTACTTTTATTGTTGGATCGCAGCAAACAAACTCCTTAAGCGGATTTTGACTGCACCTAGGTTGGTAATTTCGTCGATCTTAATTTGGGTATATATTTTGTCCTCGGCCTCAAGGAGCTCACGAATTTCGTCGGTGGTGATGGCGTCTATACCGCAACCAAAGGACACCAGCTGCACTAGGTTCATGTCTTTCTGGGTTTTGATATAGCGGGCAGCTGAATAGAGCCGGGCGTGATAAGTCCACTGGTTGAGCACGTTGGTTCTCACCGCTTCGGCCTCTTCGCCGATCACATCCTCAGATATGATGGCGGCGTCAAAACTGGTAATCAGCTGGTCAATCCCGTGGTTGATTTCAGGATCAATGTGGTAGGGACGGCCGGCGAGCACGATAATCTGCTTGCCTTGGCGGCGCGCTTCGGCGATGATTTTTTTGCCACGCTGGTGAACCTGATTCATATAATGCTCATACTCTGCGTAGGCAGTCGCACTAGCAGCCTTGACTTCTCTGTAAGAGATGTCGCAAAACTCGCGCAAGAGCACATCGTACAGTTTGCGCGGAAAGTCTTTTTTGCGATGTACGCCTAGGTAATCCTTTATGAAACGCACCTTCTTAATGTCGGGCATATTGTTTAAGATCACTTCAGGATAATAGGCCACCACGGGGCAGTTGTAGTGGTTGTCGCCCAAGCCTTCGTCAAAATTATAGCTCAAACAGGGGTAGAAGATGGTTTCCACGCCGGTATCAATCAGCTTTTGCACGTGGCCATGCATCAACTTGGCCGGGAAACACACCGTGTCCGATGGAATGGTGCTTTGGCCCAGCAGATACAATTCTCGGTCCGATTCGGGGGAGACAACGACTTCAAAACCAAGCTTTGTAAACAGCGCGTGCCAGAAGGGCAACATTTCATACAGGTTAAGCCCCATAGGAATGCCGATTTTTCCCCGGGTGCCGGAGACAGGCTTGTATTGCTTTAAGAGTTTGTATTTGAATTCGTAAATGTTTAAAGACGTATCGGGCTTTTTGTGGGTAATCGGCCGCTCGCAACGGTTCCCGCTGATAAACTTCCTGTTGTTGCCGAATTGATTGATGGTGAGCAAACAGTTGTTAGAACATAGGCCGCAGCGGGCATCGCGCACGGTGTGCTCAAAATGCTCCAATTCGTGTGTGCTCAAAATTGTAGACGCGTCATTTTGGTGCTCTTGGGCGTAGAGCGCAGCACCATAAGCGCCCATAAGGCCGGCGATGGTCGGGCGGATGACTTCGGTGTCAAGCTCTTGTTCAAAAGCACGCAGCACGGCATCGTTTAAGAAGGTGCCGCCTTGCACCACAATGCGGCGGCCAAGTTCCTCCGGCGTGGTGGCGCGGATAACCTTATAAAGCGCATTTTTTACAACGCTGATGGAAAGACCTGCCGAAATATTTTGGATGGAGGCGCCATCTTTTTGTGCCTGTTTGACCGAAGAGTTCATAAACACGGTGCAGCGGGATCCCAAGTCCACAGGCTTGTCGGCAAACAGCCCCAGCTTTGCAAAATCTTCAATGGAATAATCCAGCGCGTTTGCAAAGGTCTGCAGGAACGAACCGCAACCAGAAGAACAAGCTTCGTTCAGGAATATGCTGTCGATAACGCCGTTGGCAATCTGAAAACACTTGATGTCCTGTCCGCCGATATCTATGATAAATTCTACGTCGGGCATGAATTTCTTTGCGGCGGTAAAGTGGGCCACGGTTTCTACGATTCCGCCATCTAGGCGAAAGGCATTTTTAACCAGCTCCTCGCCGTAACCGGTGGCATAGGCGCTCTGCACGCGGATGGAGGGGTACTCTTGGGCGATGTTGAGCAAAAATCGGCGGATGATAGGTATCGGATTGCCGTTGTTGGATTGATAATCCTGAAGCAGGATTTTGCCGTCTGGAGTGATGAGTACCATCTTAACGGTGGTGGAACCTGCATCGATTCCCAAATATGCATCGCCGCTGTAGAGGGTGGGGTCGAAGGAATCTACCGAAGCCTGCGCATGGCGCTGAGCAAAAACCTTGTACTGCTGTTGGTTTTCGAACAAGGGCGCGATAAAATTATAGCTACCGGCATCGTTAAAATTTTCGAACTTTTCGATGACGGTTCTTAGGTTCACATTGGTATCGGCCGAGTATGCGGCGCCCAGTGCGACAAAATACAGAGAATCCTCCGGGCAAATGCCATTGAGATTTAAGGTGTGGTCAAAGGCTTTCCGAAGTTCGGGCAGGAAGGTAAGGGGCCCGCCGAGGTAGACTACTTGGCCTTCAATGGGGCGCCCTTGGGCCAGCCCAGCGATGGTTTGGTTGACCACCGCATAGAAGATGCTGGAGGAAATATCGGTTTTTTGAGCACCTTGGTTGAGCAAGGGCTGGATATCGGATTTGGCAAAAACGCCACATCGGGAGGCCACCGTGTATTGCCGGGTGGCATGGCTTGCCAATTCGTTCATTTTTTCCGGTGTGATGTTGAGCAAGGTGGCCATCTGGTCGATAAACGCACCGGTACCGCCGGCACAAGAACCATTCATGCGCACTTCTAACCCGTTTTTGAGGAACAAGATTTTGGCGTCTTCACCGCCGAGCTCTATGGCGACATCGGTTTCGGGCAAGCGTCGACGTATGGCTTCCCGGGTAGAGAAAACCTCCTGCACAAACGGCAAGCCTGTGTTTTCGGCCATGCCCATGCCTGCAGAACCAGATACTGCGATTTGGACATGCTCTCCCTCTGGAATCAGCTTGAGTACGGTTTGAAGCAACTCGCGGGTTTTTTCTATAATCAGTGAAAAATGGCGCTCATAGGATTTATGGATAATTTGGTTGTCTTGATCCAGGGCAACACATTTGATGGTGGTGGAACCCACGTCTATACCGATTTTCATATATTCTCCGCCTATTCAGAATAACAATTTATACATAATCCATCAGAGATGGTTTATATCTATACTTATTAATACTATAATATTATCGCACGAAAGGCAACAAGCTTAAAGGGGTGTTTGTTTACGGTAAGTAAACTTCGGGTGACATTGTTTTGGCAGATTTGCCATTTAACAAGGGTATCCTGTTGACCACAAACCATTCCAAAAGACTGGTGAAATGTAAAAAAACGGTTATAGGGATTGACGGAGCCAACAAAGCTGATATATGATACAGGAAATAAATTTGCGAGGATCGGTTAAAGAATGTTAGCAGAAAGAACGGATAAAGTACAAAACGTTGCGGCGTTTTTTTGCTTTTTTTCCCGGAGCTTTAGCGGCTTCGGCTCTTTCTGTTGTGTAAAACTATAGTGTTCGGGAAAGTATAGCGAAAAAACCGGATACAAAAGTGAAAAGCAGCAAGAGAGAGCTCGGATGGGCTCTCTTTTTTGTCACAAAAAATAATACAGCTTGGGAGGATACATAAAATGATCGTAGTTTTAAAGAAAGGAATTGCCTTGGAGGTTGTAGACAGGCTCATACGCAACATAGAAAAACAGGGTGTGGAAGTCAATCCGGTTGTGGGGAAAGAGTTGGTTATCCTAGGGCTGGTAGGCGATACCACTAAAGTAGATGCGGGACAGATAGAGGCAGATGCCAGCGTAGAGCGCATTATGTCCGTGGCCGAACCCTTTAAAAAGGCGAATCGCGCTTTCCATCCCGAAAACACGGTGGTTGAGGTGGGAGGATGTGAGATAGGTGGCGATAAGCTAACGATTGTTGCAGGTCCCTGTTCCGTAGAAAGCAGTGAGCAGATTGTTCGGGTGGCGCAGGCAGTAAAAGGAGCTGGTGCACACATCCTTCGGGGCGGCGCTTTTAAACCGCGCACATCGCCCTACGCATTTCAGGGGATGAAGCATGAGGGATTGGAGCTGTTGGTGCGCGCCCGAGAAGAAACCGGATTGCCCATTGTGTCCGAGATCATGTCGCCTTACGATTTAGAGGTATTTGAGGAGAAGGTGGATATGATTCAGGTGGGGGCGCGCAATATGCAAAACTTCGATTTGCTGCGCGAATTGGGGCAAAGCGCAAAGCCTATATTGCTCAAACGGGGGCTATCGGCTACCATAGGGGAGTGGCTGATGTCGGCTGAATATATTATGGCGGGCGGAAACGACAAGGTTGTGTTGTGCGAGCGCGGTATTCGTACGTTTGAGACATTCACCCGGAACACACTGGATTTAAGCGCAATTCCGGCGGTGAAGAAGCTAAGCCATCTGCCGGTAATTGTAGATCCTAGCCATGCCACTGGCAAATGGTGGATGGTAGACTCGCTGTCCAAGGCGGCAGTTGCGGTTGGGGCGGATGGCGTGATGATTGAGGTGCACAACGATCCCGAGAACGCCAAATGCGATGGACAACAGTCGATAAAACCTACACTTTTTGAACAGATGATGAAAGATATAAGTGTTATCGCGCAGGCAGTTGGACGAAAAATTTGATGGACGGGAGAAAGCAAAATGCAAAACAGAATTCATATAGACTTGGCTGCCGACAGCTACGATATCGTGCTGGAACGTGGGGTCCTGGATAGGGCGGGCGAGCTGATCCGAAATGCGGTCGGCGGAGCCAAGGCGTATGTGCTGACTGATCGCAATGTGAGCAAGCACTACGGTGCACGGGTGTGCAATGCTCTGCAGCAGGCAGGATATGAGGTGAAACTTTGCGCGCTGCCCGCTGGAGAAAAAACCAAGAGCCTGGAGGTTTTGCCGGATTTGTATGGACAACTGGCAGGATTTGGAATTAACCGGAGCGATGTGTTCGTGGCGCTGGGGGGTGGTGTCATAGGCGATTTGGGCGGATTTGCCGCGGCGACCTATTTACGGGGAATCCCACTTGTGCAATTGCCAACCTCCCTTTTGGCCCAGGTGGACAGCTCGGTGGGGGGCAAGGTGGCGGTGGATTTGCCTGAAGGAAAAAATTTGGTGGGCAGCTTTTACCAACCGAAACTGGTGCTGATCGATGTGGAGGTTTTGCGCACATTGCCCGACCGGTATTGGGCAGACGGAATGGGAGAAGTCATCAAATACGCGGCGACATTCGATGAAGGTCTGTTTGAAGTGTTGGAGCACATGCCGGGGCGCGAGTGCGTAATGGGCAAGATCGACCAAATCGTGCAGCGGTGTTGCGAGATTAAGGCTAGAATCGTTGAGCAAGATGAACGAGATCTGGGCGAGCGTATGAAACTGAATTTTGGGCACACTTTAGGACATGCGATTGAAGTCGCTCAAGCATATGCCGGATTGAGCCACGGCGAAGCCGTGGCTGTAGGAATGTATTGGATAACCCGGTTAAGCGAAAACCGGGGAATTACCGAAGCAGGCACGTACGGCCGACTAGAACGGTTGATATTTAAGCATGGTCTACCTTCGAAAATCAAATTGCAACATCCAAGACGAGCGATGAAGGCGCTCGAGATGGATAAAAAAAATTTGGATGGTCGACTTACTTTGGTGCTGCTGGACCGGATTGGAAGCTGTATTTTGCATAAGGTGAATGCTGAGTTCTTAAGAGAGGTGGAGCAATGGGTTTCGTGAAGATTTCCCCAGGTAGGCTAAACGGCTGCGTGAGCCCGCCGCCCTCAAAGAGTTTAGTTCATCGCGCGTTGCTGTGCGCTGCATTGGCGGAGGGACAAAGCGTTATAGGTAGTGAACGGGGGATCAGGCAGCTATCCGATGATATACAGGCCACACTGGATTGTGTTCAGGAGCTGGGCGCTAAGGTGCAGCGATCGGAACAAGGACTGATGGTAGAGGGCAGAACAGGTTTTGATGTGCTGCAAGGTTCGATTTTTGGATGTAACGAGTCGGGTTCAACGCTACGCTTTATGATTCCTATAGCTTTGGTATACGGTGGACAGATGCGTTTTATAGGGAAGGGTAACCTGTCTACGCGGCCGCTGGAACCATATCGGCAAATTTGCAGACAGCAAGGCATTGATTTTGCGCAAAGCGATGGGAAGGATCTGTCGCTCGAATTGAAGGGCAAATTGCGCGGCGGCGTGTTTCGATTACCGGGGGATGTTAGCTCCCAGTTTATCACGGGTCTCTTGATGGCGTTGCCTCTGTTGAAAGAAAGTTCGCAAATTGAGATTATTGGGGAGTTAGAATCTCAAGGTTATATTGATTTGACGATAGATGTAATGAAGGAGTTTGGAGTGATTGTGGAACGGAAGGGTTCGCACAAGTACAACGTAATGGGTAATCAGCGCTATAAGCCGTGTCAATACAATGTGGAAGCCGATTACTCCCAAGCTGCGTTTTTCTTGGCAGCGGCAGCGTTGGGTTCGCAGATAGAAGTATGCAATCTGCACAAAGCCTCTGCCCAAGGGGACAAGGCGATGATTACGGTGCTGCAAGATATGGGCGCGAAGGTTGTCTGGAGGCAAGGCGCGCTAAAGGTGTTAGCGCCTGAGCAGTTGCAGGCCATCAATGTCAACGTGAGCCAATGTCCGGATATTGCCCCGGAGATAGCGCTATTGTTGGCTGTGGCCAACGGAAAGAACGTGATTTCAGGTGCGACGCGATTGCGCATGAAAGAGTGTGATCGGTTGCATGCCATCGTGCAGGAACTTAACAAGATGGGGGCGAAGCTTTTGGAAAAAGGTGATAGCATTCATATTGAAGGGGTAGAAAAGTTGAAAGGCGGCGTTGAGGTGGACAGTTTTTCGGACCACAGGATGGCGATGATGCTGAGCGTCGCAGCAGCGCACAGCGAAAAAGGGGCGGCGATATCCGATCCGGGCTGTGTAAGAAAAAGTTATCCCGAATTTTTCGGGGAATTTGTAAGACTGGGAGGACAGCTTGAATGGGCGCGACGTTTGGGAAAAATATAAAATTTACCATATTTGGAGAATCCCACGGAGCAGGCGTGGGCGTGGTGGTGGACGGCCTGCCGGCAGGGCTGAAGCTGGATATGGAGCATATACAGGTGGAAATGAATCGGCGTGCACCCGGGCAGGATGAGCTCTCCACCGCCCGAAGGGAAGAGGATGCGCCGCAGATTTTGAGCGGATATTTTGAAGGACACACGACGGGTGCGCCTTTGTGCGCCTTTGTTTACAATGGGGATGTCCGTTCCAAAGATTACGCGCAACTAAAAGATCGGATGCGACCCGGACATGCCGATTATACGGGGCATATGCGTTATAGAGGCTTCAACGATTACCGGGGAGGCGGGCATTTTTCGGGCAGATTGACCGCGGCGTTGGTGTTTGCCGGCGCGGTATGCAAACAGTATTTGGCCAACTACAACATAAATATAGCGGCCCATGTGCAGCGGCTGGCCGGAATCGGCGATCGCAGCTTTTTGGAATACGGCGATCTGAGCTTTGATACGGCTAGGCAGCTAAAAGGGCAACGAATTCCATTGTTGAACACAGAATGTTTGGAACCCATGGAACAAAGTATTTTGCGGGCGAAAAAGCAAAAGGATTCGGTGGGCGGCATCATTGAATGTGGCATATGGGGAGTACCGGCAGGGGTAGGGGATCCGTTTTTTGATTCGGTGGAGTCGGTGTTGTCTCAGCTGCTTTTTTCGGTTCCGGCTATAAAGGGTGTGGAATTTGGGGCGGGATTTGCTAGTGCAGACATGTTGGGCAGCGAGTGCAACGACGAATTTTATTATGATGAGGACGGATGCATCAGAACGCGCACCAACAAGAGTGGCGGGTTGCTGGGCGGGATCAGCACAGGAATGCCCATCGTTTTTCGGGCAGTCGTCCGGCCGACCCCGTCAATTGCTCAAAGGCAGAATACGGTTTCCTTGAAAAAGAGGATCAATACGTTTGTGGAAATTAAGGGCAGGCACGATCCTTGCATTCTGCCAAGGGCGGTTCCGGTTATAGAAGCGGTGTCGGCTATCGGCCTGGCGGATTTGTGGAAGGAGCACAAGGCATGCCTAGACTAGAGAAGTATAGAGAAAAGATTGATTCGATTGATTCCAAGATTGCCGCGTTGTTTGAACAACGGATGGATATGGTAGGCGATGTGGCCAGGTATAAGATCGAAAAAGGGATGGAAGTGCTGCAACCCGAGCGGGAGCAGGCTGTAATACAAAAAGTAGTATCCAAATTGCAAAATCCCGAATACGGCGAAGCACTTCGCCATTTATACGATGGGATTATGTACGAAAGCCGGAAATATCAACAACGGTTGATTGCCGAAAAAGATGCTGCGAAAAAACAAGATGACCGACAATCGAGTTGGGTTTTAAAGCCCAAAGTTGTTTATCCAGGGGTGAAGGGCTCTTTTTCCGAACAGGCAGCCCATGATTTCTTTAAGGAATTTTCACAAACGCGATTTCAAAGCGAGGAAACTTTTGAGCGCGTTTGTGTAGAGGTATTTACGGGGAAAGCAGACTACGGTTTGTTGCCTATTGAGAACTCTTCGACGGGTGCCGTAGGCGATACTTACGACTTATTGGATAAATACAAGCTATATATTGTAGGGGAACAGGTGATTAAAGTTGAGCAATATCTTTTGGGCTTGCCGGGAACGTGCATCGAAGATATACGAGAAGTTTATTCCCATCCCCAAGCGATATCCCAAAGCATGAACTTTTTGGCCCAATACCCCGATTGGAGGCTCATTCCATATGTGAACACGGCGAACAGCGCCGAGTTTATAGAAAAGTCTGGGGATATAAGCAAGGCAGCGATCGCTAGCAAGCGCGCAGCGCAGTTATATGGATTGAGCGTGCTTGCAAGCAATATAAATACCAGCGACCAGAACAGCACCCGGTTCGTCATCGTTTCTGCCCAAGCTGTTCAAAATGCGGACGCTGACAAAGCCAGTGTTTGTCTATCGCTTTTTAACAAGGTAGGTGGCTTGGCGCCTATCGTTCAGTGTTTTGCCGAAAAAGGGATTGACTTGTCCAAAATAGAATCCCGGCCGGTTCGGGAAAAACCGTGGGCGTATAAGTTTTATATTGATATGGAGGGAGAATTGGCCCTCAATAACTTGAATGCTGCAATTGCGCAGATTCGAGAATATACGACGAATTGCACTGTATTGGGTGTATATAAAAAGGCGGTGCGATGATATGAACTTTTATGGTTTGATAGGTGAAAAGTTAGGACACAGCCTATCGGAACCGATCCACCGGTTGTTTTTTGAACTGACAGGAATTCTCGGGGCATATAAATTGATCGAAATAACGCCTGATTATTTATGCCGACTGCCCGAAGCCCTGCGTCTGATCGGTGTGCGGGGTATCAACGTAACAATACCGTATAAGCGTACGATTATGGATTATTTGGATTGGATCGATGCGGATGCAGTCGAAGTCGGCGCGGTGAACACTGTTTTGTTGGAAGATAGAAAGCTGCATGGTTTTAATACCGATGTGGAAGGTATAAGAGGATTGCTAAAAAGAGAGGAAATGTTAGTCGCGGGTAAGGTGGCCGTGGTGCTGGGCAGCGGAGGCGCAGCGCGGGCAGCGGTCGCAGCACTCAAAAAAGAAGAAGCCGGAATCATTTATATGGTAAGCAGAAATTTAAAGGAGAGCGACAGTCGGGTTTCAGGGGTAAGGCTTATAGATTATGAGCAGCTTACAGATATGTCGGGCGATTTGATTATTAATTGCACGCCGGTTGGTATGTATCCTGATATCAACTCTTCGGTGGTTGGGGAAAACATTATTGAGCGCTATGACATGGTGGTAGACACGATATATAACCCGGTTCAAACTGAATTTTTGAGATTAAGCGCCCAGGTGGGCAAACAGCATGCAAATGGACTTTATATGCTGGTGGCACAGGCCATGGGTGCCCAACAAATCTGGCAAGGAACTTCTGTGGACCCATCCATTACGGAACAAATATTTTGGGAAATGGACAAGAAGCTGAGAGGCATTCGATGAAACGTAAATTGATTTTTCTGATTGGGCTGATGGGGAGTGGCAAAACCACTTTGGGAGCTTTGCTGGCTGAGCGGCTAAATTACCGATTTGTGGATATGGATCAGTATATTGAACGGGAGACGGGCAAAACCGTTGCTCAACTATTTGAATTGGGCGAAGAATACTTCCGGGATATTGAAAGTGAAACATGTGCGGTTTTAGCTCGGGAAGATAAATTGGTTGTCGCCACGGGCGGCGGGGTGCCCCTTCGAAAGCGCAATGTTTTGTGTATGAAGGAGAATGGAGTCGTCATATACAACAGAAGACCGGTGAATTTGATTGTACGGGACATAAAAACAGACCATCGTCCGCTTCTTGAAGGCGGAGTGCAGGAGCTGTACGCGCTGGAAAAAGCGCGCCATCCGTTGTATATGGCAGCAGCAGATCTAGTGGTGTTAAACGAAGGAACCCAACAACAGGCGCTTGACAGATTGATGGAGAGTATTTGCAAATTGCAGATGGAGGGTGAATGAAATGAAAGTGATGGTGCTTAATGGGACTAACTTGAACATGACGGGCATTCGAGAGCCTGAAGTGTACGGAAGAGAAGATTATACGGCGATTCAAAACTTTGTTTGCAGTCGAGCAAAGGATATGGGGATCGAAGTTTGTTTCATGCACAGCAACTGGGAAGGACAGTTAGTAGACTGGATACACAGCGCATACTTTGATGGGTACGATGGGATTGTAATCAACCCGGGGGCGCTAACCCACTACAGCTATGCATTGCGGGATGCAATATCCTCGGTGGGCTTGCCCACGGTTGAGGTGCATCTATCTAACATTCATGCTCGTGAGGAGTTCAGACATAAATCGGTGATCGCTGCGGCCTGTATAGGGCAAATCTGCGGGCTGGGCAAGACGGGTTACGTTTTGGCGCTTCAGGGGCTGAAGGGCATATGTAAAAACGCGGCATCGGAATAATATGGGGATGAACATATTTGCGCGGCTGCCGAAGCGACATCAAGCGGTTTAAAATTGTATTTAGCAGGTTTTCATCGTATAATGTTACAAGGTGAAGCCGGAGAACTACAATCGGCATATATTGATGGGAAAGGGGAAAATCAATGAAAGATCCAAGAATTCAAACGTTGGCCAAAAACTTAATCAATTATTCCTGCAAAGTAAAACCGGGTGATAAGGTATTGATAGAAAGTTATGATGTAGGTGCCGATTTGGCCAGCGCTCTGATAAAAGAAGCGTATGCGGTAGGAGGACAACCTTTTGTCTGGATGCGCGATACCATGGTTAACCGTGCATTGTTGATGGAAATGGGGGAAGAGCAAGCCGATGTGTTGGCAGAGCACGAGTCCCAATTGATGAAACAGATGCAGGCCTATATCGGTATCCGAGGTGCGCACAACAGCTACGAACAGAGCGATGTGCCCGCCGAACAGCATGAACTGTATGCAAAACGGGTATCTTCCAAGGTGCACAGCGGAATCCGTGTTCCCCAGACCAATTGGGTGGTTTTGCGCTACCCAAGTCCGTCCATGGCGCAGCAGGCAGCCATGTCCACCGAGGCCTTTGAAGATTATTACTTCAACGTGTGTTGCTTGGATTACGCAAAGATGGGCGAAGCGATGAAGCCTTTAATCAGGCTTATGGAAAAAACAGACCGGGTTCGCATTGTAGGACAAGGCACCGATTTGAGCTTTTCGATCCAAGGGATCCCGGTTATTCCTTGTGCAGGGGAGTGCAATATCCCTGACGGCGAAATTTACACTGCGCCGGTACGTGATTCGATCAACGGCGTGCTCAAATACAACACGCCAGCCGTATATCAAGGCTTTACATTCGAAAATATTGAATTTACCTTTGAAAATGGGAAAATTGTCAAGGCGGCGGCCAACGACACCGAGCGGATTAACAAGGTGCTGGACACTGATGAAGGCGCCCGCTACGTAGGAGAATTTGCAATCGGCGTGAATCCTTACATTACCCAGGCAATGAAGGATACGCTGTTTGATGAAAAAATAGCTGGATCCTTCCACTTTACCCCGGGTAGATGCTACGATGAAGCCAGCAACGGCAACCATTCGGCCATACACTGGGATTTGGTTTGCATTCAAACGCTTGAATATGGCGGCGGGGAAATGTATTTCGATGGTGTGCTGGTGCGCAAGGATGGGCGTTTTATGTTGCCTGAACTGGATGGATTAAATCCTGAGAACTTAAAATAACACATTCAAACTTCAATGAGTGCTGATGTGTTTTTTTCGCAAAATACTGATGAGATTATAGAGGGGATAAGAGCATGTTGGATATTAATTTGTTGCGCAAAGAGCCTGAACTGGTGAAAGAAAATATTCGTAAAAAATTCCAGAATGAGAAATTGCCGTTGGTGGACAAGGTGATTGAGCAGGACAAGCGCAATCGAGAAGTTATGCAACAAGCTGATGGTTTGCGCAATCAACGCAATGTGATCAGCAAAGAAATCGGCATGCTGATGGGCAAGGGTGAAAAAGAAAAGGCTGAAGAGCGCAAAAAAGACGTGGCGGACATCGCCCGCCAGCTGGCTGAATTGGAGCAGGAAGAGCAGATTCTGGCCCAACAGATTCGAGAAGATATGATGTTGATTCCCAACATCATTGATCCATCGGTTCCGATCGGCAAGGATGACAGCGAAAATGTTGAGCTTGAGCGCTTTGGCGAGCCGATAGTGCCCGAATACGAAATTCCATACCATGTGGAAATCATGGAAAGCGTGGATGGAATCGATCTGGACAGCGCTCGCAAAACCAGCGGCAACGGTTTCTACTACTTTAAAGGGGATATTGCGAGGCTGCATTCTGCCATACTTTCCTATGCCCGCGACTTTATGATTGGCAAAGGCTTTACTTATTATATACCCCCCTTTATGATTCGCAGCGAAGTAGTAACGGGTGTAATGAGCTTTGCCGAGATGGAAAATATGATGTACAAGATCGAAGGGGAAGACTTGTACCTGATTGGAACCAGCGAGCACTCCATGATCGGCAAGTTTATCGACACGATTTTGGAGGAAAAGCAGCTGCCTCAAACTTTGACCAGCTATTCGCCGTGTTTCCGCAAGGAAGTGGGCGCCCACGGAATTGAAGAGCGGGGTGTGTACCGGATACACCAGTTTGAAAAGCAAGAGATGGTTGTGCTGTGCAATCCAGAGGACAGCATGGACTGGTACAACAAAATGTGGCAATACACGGTGGAATTCTTCCGCACACTAGATATTCCGGTCCGCACGCTTGAATGCTGCTCGGGGGATTTGGCCGATTTGAAGGTTAAGAGCTGCGACGTGGAAGCATGGTCACCGCGCCAGCAAAAATATTTTGAGGTGGGCAGCTGCTCCAACTTGGGCGAAGCGCAAGCGCGCCGGTTGGGCATTCGCGTGAAAGGAGAGCGCGGGCGGTATTTTCCGCACACCCTTAACAACACCGTGGTTGCGCCGCCGCGTATGTTGATCGCGTTCTTGGAAAACAATTATCACAAAGATGGATCTATTGCAATTCCAGAAGCGCTCAGGCCTTATATGGGTGGGCAGGATTGCATACGCTAATTTGAAATGGTATTCATATTTGAGTCGTTGAAAAAGCAGTGCGTCAGTCAAAAAGATTGATGTGCTGTTTTTTGTTTTGATTTTTGACAAAACCGAATATTTATTTCGAAAATATGACATAGAAATTCATGTTGGTATGTTACAATTCTTTTTAAATTCAAAAAAGCGGCGCAAATTAAGCGAAAAACATGTGCGAACACAAAAAAATCCGCGGATTATTTCAAAAGTATTTCACTTTTTGGTAAATTGTTGTAATATATACTCAATAATTAAAGGGATTCTCGAATCAATGTCGTAATATATATAAGTGTTGGCAAATTTTTGAACTTTACCGATGTGCTCAGCTTATATGGACGGTTGAACATCAAAGGGAGGAAATTGACTTATGAAAGAACATAGCGCGGATGGCAAACCCCATTGTTGGGTGCGGGCCGGCTTAACCCGCGTACTGATAGCGATTATGGTGATGGTCATCGCTTTTCCGGCATTTTTTCCGCAAAATGTTGACGCGGCTAGTGATGGAATGATAAGGGTGCGACTGACAAGGCTCGGCAGCGGGCTAAAATCCATCACCCTTACTACGGCAGGATCTTATTCAATCAATGGAAGTTCGTCCCACAAGATTGGCAGCGGTGCTACGGTAAAGGCAGCCATAGAAGGTGGGAAAATACATTTGTATGTAAACGGTACAAAGCAGACGACGGGCAGCACACTATCCTTAACGCGAAATGGATCGGGTAGCGGAAGTGGCGTTCGATTCAAAAGTCCTTCGTTTTCCAACTTGTTTTGTGGAGACTTGCAGCTGTCCATATCCTCGGGTTCGCTCATGCCGGTGTTGAAGATCTACATTGAAGATTATTTGTACGGCGTTGTGGCTTATGAAATGTCCAACAGTTTCCCATTAGAAGCGCTTAAGGCGCAGGCGGTAGTTGCAAGGACCTACGCAATGCGGGCAAAAAGATCTGGCGGCAGTTACGATTTGGTAGACAACGCTAACGCTCAAGTCTTTAAAGGATACAACTCAAGCTACGGAAACGTGATTAACGCGGTAAAGGGAACCAAGGGCGTCTGCCTTAAATATGGAGGGAGTTACGCCCGCACCTACTATACGTCCAGCAACGGAGGGCAAACCGAAAGTTCGGCAAACGCTTGGGGAGGCACCAACTACTCCTACCTGCAGGTGAAGGACGATCCATACGATTTGGCTAATCCGAGCAGCAAGGTGAAATCTCACAAGATGGTGAAGAAACCTACGGCTTCTAACCCGCTCAACAGCAAATTGAATTCAACGTTGGTAAACGCTATGGCAGGCCAGCTTAAGAGCAAGGGATATAGCGGCAGCGTTTCGGATGTGGTAATCAAGGAACTGGTCAATGTGCAACCGCATACACCCAGGTTTAAGGCTCCGAGCAAGACCTACACCAAACTTAAGTTTAGCCTCAAAGTAGCTAGCAAGAACTTATCTACCGACAAAACAGAAAATGTACCCGGCACCATAGCGGTGGATGTGGATACGTACGGCGGTTTGGAAAGTCAACTGGGACTGAGCCTGAATAGTGGCAAAAATGAAATTGTCACGGTAGACAATACCTCATCGGCATTTGTTTTAAATTTCCGCAGATGGGGGCATGGTGTGGGCATGAGCCAACGCGGTGCCCAGCAGATGGCTAAGCAAGGAAAGAACTATAAGAATATTTTGAGTTTTTATTATCCGGGCACGTCGGTCAGCACGCTAAGCCTAAAAGATACCAGCGGCAACGGCGGCAGCGGAAACGTAAATCCGCCTACCGGACAGACGGGATATGTGCAGCTCAAAAAAGGCGACAAGGGCGACGCGGTTAAGAATCTGCAGCAAAAGCTTAAAGAGCTAGGGTATTTTACTGGAACGCCAGCGGGCAACTATGGAGATTTGACGGTTGCTGCAGTAAAGAGGTTCCAAAAAGCCTTGGGCGAAAAACAAGATGGCATAGCCAGCGTAAGCCTGCAGAAAAAGCTTTTTGAAAACAATGGCGTGGTGGAAAAACCCACTACAGCGCCCAACCAGTACAAGCTTCTTAAAAAAGGCAACAAGGGCGACGACGTAAAGAAGTTGCAGCAGCAGCTTAAAAAGTTGGGATTTTTCACCGGATCACCAGCCGGCAACTATGGGACGTTAACCGTTAGTGCGGTCAAGAGATACCAGAAAGCGCTGGGATTGAAGCAAGACGGTATAGCAAGCGTTGAGTTACAAAAACAACTATTTTCTTCGGATCCGTTGTCCAAGGCAACGCCAAAGCCGACAGCTACCCCTAAGCCTAGCAGCAAGTATAAAACCTTGAAGAAAGGCAGCAAGGGCAGCGAGGTAAAGAAGCTACAGAAGAAACTCAAAGAATTAGGCTATTTTACTGGGAATCCGGCAGGCAACTATGGAAGTTTGACCGTTGCGGCGGTTAAACGTTTCCAGAAGGCAAAAGGATTGAAGCAAGACGGAATTGCGACGGCTGCCCTGCAGGAAAAGCTATTTTCAACAGGAGCGACCGCCAAACCGACGGCGACACCCAAGCCCGGCAGCTCGACATCAGACTATAGAAAACTAAAGAAGGGCAGCAAGGGCAACGACGTGAAGGCGCTGCAAAAGAAACTCAAAGAGTTGGGTTACTTTACAGGAACGCCAGCCGGCAACTACGGCAAGCTGACGGTTGCAGCGGTTAAGAGATTCCAGAAGGCCAACGGAATAAAGCAGGATGGAATTGCAACGGCCTCGCTGCAAAAAAAGATATTTGCCGCAAAAGGCAAAAGTGGCAGTTCGTCCAGTTCTAAGAACGACAAGGACAATAAGAACGAAGACAAAATTTACGCTCGCGTGAAGCTGAAATATTCTTCCAGTACATTAAAGGTACGTAAGAAAGCCAGCATATCCGCTGCGGTTGTGACCAAGGTAAAGCATAATGCAAAGGTTCAGGTGCTTTCCAAGGGAAAAACCTGGTGGAAGATCAAGGCGAACAGTAAAACGGGCTATGTGAAAAAGGGTTATCTAAAGGTGATTTCCTAGTATAGCCAGGACGAGAGGAGATAACAGGAACAATGCAATTACAAGCAAAAGCCTTTGTTAAACGCTTCTTTGTGGCTATCGTTGCTGCGGTGATGTTGATATCGGCGGTTCCCCAAGTACAAGTACAGTCTGTGGCACACGCTGCAGTCAAAACATTAAAGCAAGGCGACAAGGGATCTACGGTTAGGCAAATGCAGAATCGCCTGAAAAAATTGGGGTATTATACAGGCAGCACCACATCCACTTTCAGTTCAAAAATGAAAAGTGCGGTGAAAGCTTTCCAGAAGGCCAATGGTTTGAGCCAAACGGGTACTTTGAATGCTAAAACCCAGGAAAAGCTGAAGAGCAACAAGGCTATTAGCAAGTCGGAGTACACAAAAGAGCAAAACAAAACCAAAACATTAAAGCAGGGCAGCAAAGGAACCCAGGTAAAAACCCTGCAGAACCAACTGAAGAAGCTGGGCTATTTTGCGGGATCGGTGACGGGTACCTTTGGCAGCACTACGAAGTCAGCCGTAAAGGCCTTCCAAAAGGCGAACGGGTTGAGCGCTGACGGTATAGCCGGCAAGAAGACCCGCGAGCTGCTCAACAGCGGAAAGGGCGTTAAAAAGTCGGATGCCAAGGGAAGTGTTTCCGGTTCTGCCAAAGTTACGACCAAAACGCTTAAACCGGGTAACACTGGCGCCCAGGTTAAGATTTTACAGCAACAGCTGAAGGATTTGGGCTATTTTAGCGGTGTGGTTAAAGGAAATTATTATGGCATTACCAAGTCCGCTGTTAAGGATTTTCAAAAGGCCAATGGTTTGACGGCCAACGGCATAGCTAACCAGAAGACCCGTGAGCTGCTTAATAGCGGTAAGGGCATCAAGAAATCCGATGCCAACAAGGCCGATAAGGAAGATTCGAAGGCCAACACCAAGACGCTGAAAAGCGGTAGCAGCGGCGCGCAGGTGAAAATCTTGCAAAAGCAGCTGAAGGATTTGGGTTATTTCAACGGTAAGGTGGCTGGCAATTACCTGAGCCAGACCAAATCTGCGGTTAAAAATTTCCAGAAGGCCAACGGCATATCTGCCGACGGAATTGCCGGCAAGAAGACTAGGGAATTGCTCAACAGCGGTAAGGGCGTTAAAAAGTCGGAATACGACTTAATTAGACCCTTAAAACAGGGCGATAAGGGTGCCCAGGTTAAAAAACTGCAGCAACAGCTGAAGGAGCTAAATTTCTTTAACGGATCTGTAAACGGTACATACGGTAGCTCCACTAAATCTGCGGTTAAGGCTTTTCAGAAGGCCAACGACTTAACAGCCAATGGGACGGCCAACACTGCCACGCGCAGGTTGCTCAACAGCGGTAAAGGCGTTAAGAAGGGCGACGAAAAGCCTAATACCAAGACTCTTAAACAAGGAAATAGCGGAACCCAGGTTAAGTTGCTGCAAAAACAGCTGAAGGATTTAGGATTCTTTACCGGAACAGTCGGTGGGAACTTTGGTTCCGCAACCAAGACGGCTGTAAAGAATTTCCAAAAGGCCAACAAATTAACAGCTAACGGTGTAGCTAATGCCGCGACCCGCAAGCTTTTGAATGATGGTAAAGGATTGTCCAAGAAAAAGTATGAAGAACAACAAGCTGTTGCCGAACTCAAAAAGGGCGACAAGGGAGAGCAAGTCAAAAAACTTCAGCAGCAACTGAAAAAATTGGGCTTCTTTACCGGATCGGTAGGCGGAAACTATGGCAGCACCACGGTAACTGCAGTGAAGAACTTCCAAAAGGCTAATGGTCTGTCGGCCGACGGAATTGCCGGAACCGATACGCGCAAATTGCTCAATTCGGGTAAGGGCATAAGCAAGTCGGAATACGACAAAAAGCAGAAGGAAGGCTCTTCTTCCGGTAATTCGAGCAGCCATCCGAGCCATAACTCATCCAAGGTTGAAAAGGTGATTTCTGCGGCAAAGGCACAGTTGGGCAAACGCTATGTATGGGGTGCCAACGGACCGAGCACGTTTGACTGTTCCGGATTGACGGTGTACGCCTTCCGACAAGCTGGAATCAGTTTGGGCAGAACTGCCTACACCCAAGGTTACAACCACGGAAAGAAGATCAGCAAGAGTCAGCTGAAACGCGGTGACTTGGTGTTCTTTAACACCATTTCGGACAACGACCTTTGCGACCATGTCGGCATTTACCTGGGCGGAAACGAATTTATTCATGCGTCCTCGGGCGGTGGAAAAGTTATGATTAGTTCCTTGACCGGATACTATTCCACCAACTTCTCTTGGGGAAGGTGCGTCTGGTAATGCAAATACATCCGAATGAACGGATAGATGATCTGCAGCTCTATGGGCTGCAGATCATTCAACGTCCGGATTCTTTTCGCTTTGGAACTGACGCGGTGCTGCTGGCCGATTTCGCTGCGCCACGCATTAACGATAAGGTGGTCGATTTTGGAACGGGAACCGGTGTGTTGCCGCTGTTGATGGTAGCTAGGCAACCCAGAAGTAGTTATGATGGACTGGAAATTCAGGCTGATATGGCCGACATGGCCAGGCGCAGTGTGGAATTGAACGGACTTGAAAATAAGATTCGCATTCATCACGCAGATTTGCGGGATGCTCCCAGCATTCTTGGACGGCAAAAATACACTTTGGTCGTGTGTAATCCGCCTTATGGGCGGGAAGGGACCGTGTTGCTAAGCAAACAGCACAATATACGCGTAGCCAGGCATGAGGGCGCTTCTACGCTGGAGGAAATAGCCCAAGCGAGCTCGGCCATATTAAAAACAGGTGGGCGTATGGCGATGATCTATCCGGCGCCGCGCGCCTATGAATTGATGAGTATTTTAGCAGCCAATAGGCTACAACCCAAGCGTATTCGAACGATCCATTCACGGGCGGATAGAGCGTGCAAATTGGTGCTGCTGGAGGCGGTTAGGGATGGAGGTTCCATGCTACACTGGCTGCCGCCATTGGTTTTGCACCAGCCAGATGGAAGGCCGACTGACGAATATAAGCGCATTTATCATTTGGACTAGCATTGAAAAAACAACGGCTGCAGTTTTGCCGCCGTTGTTTTTTTATTTTGGATGGCATTAGCCGGATCAGAAAGGCAAAAGTTTAGAAAAAAAGTTTGTTTTGAGAAATTGGCTGAAAAGGCAGTTATTTTGACAGGAAGTTGGTATAATGATTAATAAAGAGGGCGTGGATGCAATGCCCCTAATCTTACAAAGTGGGAGGCAAAGAAAAATGAAAAAACTAACCGATAGTTTTGTGCTCAGCAATGGGGTGGAGATTCCGTGTGTGGGATTTGGCACATGGCAAGCACCGGATGGGGAAGAAGCTACCAACGCAGTGCGTGTTGCATTGGATGCCGGGTATCGTCATATTGATACGGCTGCGGTTTATGGAAATGAAGTTAGTGTAGGCAAGGCGGTTCGCGAAAGCGGAATTGATCGAAAAGAATTGTTTGTTACAACCAAACTTTGGAACACCGAACACGGATACGAAACCACATTAAAAGCCTTCGACGAATCTATGGACAAGCTGGGGCTGGATTATCTGGATCTATATTTGATTCATTGGCCCAACCCCATAAAGTTCCGGGATTGTTGGCAAAAAGCCAACGCCGACACTTGGCGCGCATTTGAAGAGTTGTACAACGCCGGCAAGATTCGCTCCATCGGCATTAGCAATTTCCGCCAACATCACATCGATGCGTTGATGGAAACTGCAAAAATAGCGCCCATGGTCAACCAAATTCGCTTGTGCCCTGGCAGTGCAGAACCCGAATTGGTTCAATACTGCCGTGATCGAAACATTTTGCTGCAGGCCTATAGCCCTATGGGAACCGGAAAAATATTCGACGTGCCGGAAATGAAAGAATTGGCCCGAAAATACGGCAGGAGCATCGCTCAAATCTGTATTCGTTGGAGCCTGCAAATGGGATTCTTACCGTTGCCCAAATCTGTGACAGAATCGCGCATCCGCGAAAACGCCCTAGTGTTTGATTTTGAGTTGACTCAAGAAGACGTAAAACTGGTGGCCGAACTGGGCGAAGTGTGTGGGCCCACGCCGAACCCAGACGATCGTCCGTTCTAATGTACAGGATAAAAGCATGTGTTGAAATGGAAGGGAGTATGATATGAAGCTTGCAGGGCTAAAACGGGGGGATACGATTGCCGTATTCTCTCCGTCATCGCCGGCGACGGCTACCGCGTCAAAGCGTTACCAGCGCGGTAAACAATACCTGGAAGCCAAAGGATATCGCTTTGTGGAAGGCACTTTGACCGGAAAGCAAGACGGTTACCGATCGGGCAGCATTGCTCAGCGGGCAGCGGAGTTGAACGCGCTGTTGCGCGATCCGGAAATCAAATGCATTATTTCCGCAATTGGAGGCATGAACTCCAACTCACTGCTGCCCTATATAGATTACGCTGCGCTGAAGGAGAAGCCCAAAATTATCGTGGGGTACTCCGACGTAACCGCGCTGTTGCTAGGCATTTATGCGCAAACCGGCGTTACTACTTTCTATGGGCCGACGGTGGTGGCTTCCTTTGGCGAGTTGCCTCCGTATGTGGATCAGACTTTTGAATACTTTGAAAACATTGTGGGCAGGAAAGTGCCGTTGCCGTTTACGCTTCCTACTCCGGAATTCTGGACCGATGAGCGGATTGATTGGGCAGCTCAAGACCGTGCGAAAGTAGGCACAGCCAACGAACTGCTCACTTTAAGCGGCGGACAGGTAACGGGACGATTGATTGCTGGCAATCTGAACACCATGCACGGAATTTGGGGTAGCAAGTACATGCCCCCAATTATGCAAGGTGATATACTGCTCATAGAGGATGCTTTGTGGGATGCCGCCACGATAGAGAGAAGTTTTGCACTGCTCAAGCTCGATGGCGTTTTGGACAAGCTCGGCGGCCTGATCTTAGGCAAGCATGAGCAGTTTGACGATTTGGGCACTGGAAGAAAACCGTACCAAATTTTGCAAGAAGTCATGGGCGATGTGGATTTTCCGGTTTTGACAGAATTTGATTGTTCCCATACTCATCCTATGCTCACCGTACCGATAGGCGCCCAGGTAAGGTTGGATGCCGACGCTCAAAGTTTAACGATTCTATCTTATTAATTTGATTATATTATAAAAAGAGCGTTCCACTTTTGTGTAGTGGACGCTCTTTTCTGTTGCTTAAATTTCGGGGATAATGATTTCAACTTCGCGCTTAGCTTGGCTGGAACGGTAAATTCCGTCGATGATGGCTTGGTTGTAGATAATTTCTTGCCATGGAATGGGGGCCGGTCCACCGTTTTTGATCGCATCGCAGAAGGAACGGCACTTGCGATAGAAACGATCGTTGGCGTTGGGTTTGAGGGGGATTTTGGTTTCCACCTGGTTACCCTGCACGTCGTGGTACATATAGACGTCGCCGATGGTGCCGTCCCAGGCGCCTCCCCAGTTAAGTTCGGGGTGGGGGCTCTTGACTTTCAAGCCAGCATCGGTACCTAAGAAGAGAGTGTCGCCCATCGTGTCCATATGCATTGCCCAGCTCATCCTAAAATCGATCACCAGGCCATCCTCAAAACGGATCAGGGCGCAGGTGAAATCATCCACATCAAATTTGTCGGCGCCAGCAAAATACTTGGGGTTTTTGCCGAAGTAATCGGAAGCGTAGGCAGAAACCGTCACCGGCTTACGGTAGCCGATGGAATTTAGGGCCATGTCTAGCCCGTAGCATCCGATGTCTGCCAGGCAGCCGACGCCGGCCAGCTCTTTTTGCACGAAGGTGCCGCCGGGAATCCCGCGGCGACGGCCGCCACCGGTTTGAATATAATATACATGTCCCAGTTCGCCGGAGCGCACAATGTCTTTTACCATTTCCATGTTGGGGTCATACCGGGGTTGGAAGCCTATAGTCAATATCTTTCCGGTTTCTTTTTGTGCTTTGCACATATCAACCGCTTCGTCCAAGGTAACCGACATGGGCTTTTCGCACAGTACATGGCAGCCGGCATTGAGCGCCGCAACCGTACAATCCCTGTGGGTGCTGTTGTAGGTACAAATGCTGACGCCATCGGGTTTTAACGCAAGCAGCTGATCGTTGTCCTCAAAAGCGGGTACATCTGTCAAATTAAATTCATCTAAGAATTTACGGGCTTTTCCGGGAACAATGTCCGATGCGCCGATAATTTCCACATCTTCCATTTCCAAATAGGAACGGATGTGGGAATGGGCGATACCGCCGGTACCGATAATGCCGATACGAAGTTTGTCCATGGTCCATACACTCCTTTGTAATAAGCTGATGTATAACGATTTATAGCAGCTTCATTATATCAATCGGAGTTGCAGATGTACAGTCGTTTTCAATATAAGATGATAAATTTTAGTGAATCAGGCAGACAGCTTTCACCCTAGAATCATAATCTCTTTGGGGCAGGTATTCAGCGTGTCCAGTCCGTTTTCGGTTACCAGAACCACGTCCTCAATGCGTACTCCAAATTCACCGGGGATATAAATGCCCGGCTCTACGGTAAAGCACATACCGGCTTTGAGTGAATCGTGGTTTCCGGCGGCAACATAGGGGTGCTCGTGGCCGGTGCGCCCGATTCCGTGGCCGGTGCGGTGGGTGAAGTACTTGCCGAAGCCACATTGGGTGATGTAATCCCGGGCTACGGCATCTACCTGGGCAAAGGTAACGCCAGGCTTGGCAAATTCACGTGCCCGGCGGTTGGCTTCGCACACGATTTCATACGCTTGCCTCTGCTTGTCGGTGATGGATTTGTAAAAATAGGTGCGGGTCATATCGGAGCAGTAGCCGAAGGAGCACTGGCCGCCGTCGACGACGATAGCGTCTCCGGCCTTTAGCACTGTAGAATCGTTGGCGTGGTGAGGCTCGGCGGCGTTGGCACCAAAACAAACCAGGGGAATAGAGGGATTTTCCGGGTCGCCGTAGCGTTCGAACAGCGCGCCGATACGTTGCGCCAGCTGTGTCTCGCTGATCCCTTCTTCGATCAGTTCAGGCACGTGGGCAAAGACTTGATCGTTGATGGCCGAAGCTTTGCGCATCGCATCAATTTCGAATGGATCTTTGATCATGCGTGCGTTGTTTACAGCGAAGGAACCTGGAACGGCGGAGATATCGGGCCGCTGTTGCTGCAGCTCCATCAAAAACTGGCAGTACCAGAAATTATCTATGCCCAAATTTCCTGCAGGCAAATTTCTTGCCATTTGTGCGGTGGAGATGTCGCCATCCTTATGGTAGACGATGTCGAAATCCTCGCCAGGCTCAATAGGAAACAGCTCGTTGACGTAAAGAATCGCCTTTCCGTTTACCGGCACATACAAAGCCAACAGGCGCTCTCCGACGTGAGCAACGCTGCGCCCGATGAGGTACGATATGGATGCCAAATCGGAAACCAGGGTATGGGCCAATCCTTGTGCTGCCAAGTTTTTGCGTACTTTGTCCAATCTTTGTGCGTACATGTACAATTGCTCCTTTGTCTATGTAGGGCTGATACAACTCAGCAGAAGATTAAGCGAACTAATCTTCTGCTGAGAAAAAGCAAGTTTGAAAATAAATCGGAACTTATTCAACGATGCCGGCAACGCGGAAAGCCTGATCCATATCGGCGATCAAGTCATCGGCGTCTTCAAGCCCGGTTACCACGCGGATCCAGCTGCGGGTTGTTCCAAAATACTCCAAATCTTCGTCGCTGGCGTTGGTGGAAGAAGCCAGGCATAGGCTTTCGAAACCGCCCCAGCTCACGCCGATCTGGAACACTTTAAGCGCGTTTACAAAAGCACGCGTCTGCTCCGGAGTGGCGTCCAGGTCGGCTCCAAATACGCCCGCGTAGCCAGTCATCTGGGTCAAAGCCAGCTCGTGCTGCGGGTGAGATTCTAGGCCAGGGTGGGAGACCCTGCGCACTTTGGGATGGTTTTCCAGCCAACGGGCTACCTTTAAGCCGGTTTCGTTATGTTGCTTCATGCGTACGGGCAGCGTTCTTAAAGAGCGTACCAGCAAGGATGCCTCCATCGGTCCCATAATTCCACCTAGTAGCTCACGTTCGCGCCGTTTGATTGAAGAAATGGCTTCGTGGCTGCCGCACACGACGCCGCCGATGATGTCGCTATGGCCGCCCAAATATTTGCTTATGGTGTGGCAAACCAGGTCAATTCCAAAATCGATCGGCTTTTGGAAAATCGGTGAACACCAGGAGTTGTCGATCATGGTGTTGATGCCGCGTTCCTTGGCCAGCTTTGACAGCGCGCGCAAATCCTGCAAGGTAAAGATCATGGACAGCGGGCTTTCCAAATAAATCAGCCGGGTGTTGGGGCGGATGGCCTGCTCAAATTCCTCCAGCGAGGTGCCGCGCACAAAACTGGTTTCAATGCCGAAACGATCCATATAATCGGTGAGGAAGCTTTTGCTGGGGCCGTATACGTTGCGCAGCGTGATCACGTGATCGCCCGCTTGCACAAAATGCAGAATTGCAGCGGTTAAAGCACCCATTCCGGATGCGAATATGGCTGCCTCTTCAGCGTGCTCCATGGCGGCAATTTTTTCTTCTGCAAGAACCACGGTGGGGTTTGCAACCCGGCCGTATACATATTCATCCTTAAGGGCATCCTTGGCCTCCATCGATTCAAACACGTGCAACGAATTCAAAAAGATGGGGGGCACCACGGCGCCCAAAAACTGAGTTTTGGAATCGCTCAAATGTGCGCAAATGGCCTCGTCATTTTTCTTGAAATCCATGATCATTTCCCTCGCTGTTCTCGTTTATTTAAGTTATGCCAAAATTTCGACCGTACAATTTTGCACAATCCTTGTACATTATAGCGACCTGCATACGAGCATGCAAGTGAATTTTTCTAATGTGTTGAAGTCCTGTAAAAGGAGGCGATTAGAGAAAATCGGCGTAAACCTTGCCCAAACGCCTAGTTTTTTAAACAAACTGTGCTATAATATAGAATCGAATATTTAGGAAGTACGATTCCGGAAAGGATATATTATGTTGCATGAACCTATGATCCAAATTTCCGGGTTGAGCAAGGTGTATGGCACCGGGGAAAGCGCTGTGACCGCGCTGTCAAACGTTGATTTGACCATTCGAAAATCGGAAATACACGGCATAATCGGTATGAGCGGAGCGGGAAAGTCTACGCTGATCCGTTGCATTAATCTATTGGATCCGCCGACCACCGGCAGCATTAAAATAGATGGGAAAGACGTGACCAATCTAAGCGGAGCCAAACTCAGGCAAATGCGCCGGGAAATTGGCATGGTGTTTCAGCAGTTTAATTTATTAATGCAGCGCAGTGTAGAAAAAAATGTGCGCTTTCCGCTAGAGTTGAGCGGCATGCCTAAAGCTCAAGCCGTAAAGCGAGCCAGAGAACTTTTGGATGTGGTAGGTTTGTCTGACAAGCTCAAAGCCTATCCGGCTCAGCTGTCTGGCGGACAAAAGCAACGGGTAGCTATAGCCCGGGCGCTGAGCATGGATCCCAAAGTATTGCTGTGTGACGAAGCGACCTCGGCGTTGGACCCGATGACGACGACCTCGATCCTTCAGCTCCTTAAAGATATAAACTCACGGCTGGGCATAACTATCGTAGTGATCACTCACGAGATGGAAATTATCCGCCAGATTTGTTCCCAGGTTTCCATTATAGACGATGGAAAGATTGCCGAATCGGGTGCGGTGAGCGAGCTGTTTGCGCGCCCCCAATCGGCTGCGGGCAAAAAATTGTTCCACATCAATGCTCCTACTCAGGAGGCTAAGGGGGGCCGTTTTATTCGCCTAGTTTTCGATGGAACCAGCACTTTTGAGCCGGTGATTTCCCAAATGATTTTGAAAATTGGGGTTCCGGTGAGCATCGTGAGCGCTCAAACCCACACGGTGCATGGAGAAGCGCGCGGACAAATGGTGCTTGAACTGCCGGCCGATGCCAATGGCACCATGGCGGTCGAGTATTTGAGCGGAAAGGGTGTAATCGTGGAGGAGGTGGCAGAGTTGTGAGCCAGTTGATTCAGATGATTGAACCGAATTTGAGCATGCCCGTCAAGGATTTGGCGAACCTTATCCTTGCGGGAGCGGGCGAAACGCTCTACATGACTTTGATTGCTACCGCTTTTGCATATTTGTTAGGGTTACCGCTGGGTGTATTGTTGGTGATTACTCAAAAGGGCGGTATACGTGAGAATGCCCCCTTGAGCTCCATTCTGGGCACGCTGGTCAACCTTTTACGTTCAGTGCCGTTCTTGATTTTGATGGTGATGCTTTTCCCATTTACTCGGTTGGTTATGGGCAGTGCCATCGGCTCGAAGGCTACCATATTGCCCCTGGTGGTTGGCGCCTTTCCGTATGTGGCACGTATAGTCGAGTCGTCTATTAAGGAAGTTGACGGTGGCGTAGTGGAGGCAGCCCAATCGATGGGCGCCAGCACCTTCCAGATCATTTGGAAAGTGTTGCTGCCGGAAGCTTTCCCTTCCCTGCTGAACGGCTTGGCGATTTCCATAACCACCATCTTGGGCTATACAGCCATGGCGGGTGCTGTGGGTGGTGGAGGACTGGGCAAGATTGCCATTGACTATGGACTCAACCGAAACAAAATGGACGTGCTCTACGTGGCCAGCGTAGCGCTGGTCATATTGGTACAGGTCATGCAGGTGATCGGCACCAAAGCGGCCCAATGGGTGGATCACCGCAAAAAATAATCTCGAAATAATGGAGGCGCTTTCATTCGGCGACTCGTTATCCTCTCCTGTGCGATTGTGCAGGGTAATATAACGAAATGGGACAAAAAAAGGAGTGAATTCCCATGAAAAAGACACTGTCGTTGTTTGTTGCTCTGGTTTTGCTGTGTTCGGTTCCCTTCATGGCTTCTGCAGAAGGCAATCAGACCATCAAAATTGGCGCTACCCCGGTACCTCATGCTCAGATTCTGGAATTGGTCAAGGAAGATATGGCGGCCAAAGGTTACAATCTGGAGATCGTAATTTATACCGATTACCCGTTGGTAAATCCGGCGGTAGCCGACGGCAGCCTGGACGGCAACTATTTCCAGCACTATCCTTATTTGGAAGAGTACAATGCATCGGCGGCGGAAGCCGATCAGCTCATCGGTGTAATCGATATGCACTATGAACCCTATGCGTTGTACCCGGGGAAAACCAAAACCTTGGAAGAGCTGCAAGATGGCGCGACCATCTCGGTGACCAACGATCCCTCCAACGAGGCGCGCGCACTTCTGTTGCTGGAGTCTGCGGGATTGATAAAATTGAATCCTGAAGCCGGATTGAATGCGACCAAGCTGGACATCGTTGAAAATCCCAAGAACCTGGACATTCAGGAAATTGATGCGGCTCAGTTGGCGCGCACCCTGCCGGATGTGGATTTTGCGGTTATCAACGGAAACTTCGCGCTCGATGCCGGACTCAACCCCAGCAAGGACGCTGTATTCATTGAGCCTGCCGACGGCGAAGCTGGAAAAACCTACACCAACATGGTGGCGGTTCGTGCAGACAACGCGGAGGCCGAATGGATCGCTGCGCTTAAAGAGGTAATGCAGTCTCAAAAGGTATACGACTATATTACTACCAGCGAAGAATTCCAGGGTGGCGTGTTTCCCGTATTTTCGGTAGAAGGTGCACAAGCGACCGAGGCAGAAGAGCCTGCGGCGGAAGAGCAACCCGCGACGGAAGGCGAAGTCGAAGCAACGCAGGAAGTTGCGGAAGACACGGAAACCGACAAATAATATTCGTTTAAATGTATAAAAAACCAGCGGATCATTGGATCTGCTGGTTTTTTATACGAGACAGGGGTTCTTCCCAAGAGCTTGTGGCGAAGCATTATTCCAAATGAATGTGGACTCTATGAAGGCCATAAT